>NZ_JBPAXW010000004.1:0-408338 GCF_050877045.1 Nitratireductor sp. PBL-C9 | reverse complement strand
TGACGTTGCCCCCAAGTTTTATCCAGTTTGACGGAGACTCTGGCGGTGGGTTTGGCCGATATGGCCGGGGCTATTGACGGGGTCTGACGCGGAGCTCGCGAGCGAGCGGAGCGGCAGATCCCGTTTCGGGTTCAAGGTGTCGGCATACTCGGTCGGGGTCAGCCAACCGAGCCGGGAGTGTGGGCGGTTGAGGTTGTAGTCGTTCCTCCAGGCCTGAAGAGTTGCTCGGGCGTGCGAGAGCGACGGGAACAGCGTTTCGTTCAGCAGTTCGTCCCTCAGCCGGCCATTGAAGCTCTCGATGAAGCCGTTTTGCATGGGCTTTCCCGGCGCAATGTAGTGCCAGTCGATCTGCATTCGATCAGCGAAGCCCAGGATGGCGTTCGAGGTGAACTCGGTCCCGTTATCGCTGACCGCCATCTTCGGCTTGCCGCGCCGTGCCAGGAGCGCTTCCAGTTCGCGGGCTACGCGAAGACCCGAGAGCGATGTGTCGGCGACCAAGGCCAGACACTCGCGGGTGCAGTCATCCACGATTGTCAGGACCCGGAAGCGCCGGCTGTCGGTCAACTGGTCCGAGACGAAGTCGAGCGACCATCTCTCGTTCGGGGCCATGGGGATCAGCATCGGCCGCCTTGTGCCCATTGCCCGTTTCCGGCCACCTCGTCGACGTACCGACAGCCTCTCTTCCCGGTAGATGCGGAACAGGCGCTTATGATTGACCACATGCCCTTCGCGGCGCAGCAGGACGTGTAGCCGTCGATAGCCGAACCGTCGCCGCTCATGGGCAATCGCCTTCATCCGCTCGCGCAGAACCACGTCTTCGGTTCTCCTGGTCTGATAGCGCATCGTCATGCGGCAACAGCCAAGGATCTTGCACGCCCGCCGCTCGCTCATTCCAAACGCGATCTGGAGATGTGCGACGGCCTCTCGCTCGACGGCGGGCGTCACCATTTTTTTGACAGAAGGTCTTTCAGCGCAGCGTTGTCGAGCATGCTGTCGGCAAGGAGCCTCTTCAGCTTGGCGTTCTCGTCTTCAAGCGTCTTCAGCCGCTTCGCCTCGCTGATGTCCATGCCGCCATACTTGGCTTTCCACTTGTAGATGCTGGCGTTGCTGACGCCGTGCTTGCGGCACAAATCCGCAACCGGAACACCGGCCTCGTGCTCCTTCAATATGCCTATGATCTGTTCTTCGGAAAATCGGTTGCGCTTCATCTCTGGTCCTTCGCGTGGGGCCAGAGCCTACTTCAACCTGGATTAATTCACTGGGGCAACGTCACCGTCATCACACTGCGCCGAGAGTTCAAAGCACCTGTTTCAAGGCGAGCTTTGCCCCGAGCTTCATCGAGGTGGGATTTCATGCGTGGCAGAATGTCTTCCGCAATCCGCTGCCTGGTTTCTTCGATGCTGCGCAACTCCTCAGCTTTGCCGAGACGTTCTCGAACATCCTTTGTCTTTTTCCCGATAGCGCGGGGAATGGCGATGACTTCGCCCTCGAAGGTTACGGCTGCATATGCTCGCCGATCACCACGAGCGAGATAGAAACCACGCTCTTCCAATGCGTGAGAGAAGGATTGCCGCGTATCGGATATCGCCCAGGCTTCCTGTATCAGACCCTTGATCTCGCCCGCATGGCGTCCGCTGCGCTTGGCTTGTTGCCATTCGGCGAGCGTGAAATTGCGCGGATCGCGGTTTTGTTTGTCGATCAACCCGCGCGGCATCTGCCAGCCGTTTTCGAGATAGAGCTGCTTTGAGACTTCCTGAAGCTTGTTCTTGAAGAAGGGGAGCGGTTTCGCCGTCATCGTCTCGGCGTCAATACGGCTCCATACAGCATGGCAATGCCGACGCCCTTCCTTTTCATGAAAGACGACGACACGCGGCTGACCACTCAGACCGTTCTTTTCCTCGATAGCCTCAATGGCCTTTTCGAATGTCTGAATCCGCACATTTTCATTCGGCGGGGGATTGAGCGAGACAGAAAAAAGGCTCTGTCTGCATTTCGTGCCTTTGGCTACGGCATCCACTTCGGAAAGCGCACCTGCAACATCATCGGAAACAAAGCCCCGGACTTCATAAACTTCGATATGCTCGTTTTCTCCCATGGTGAGAAGGTATCGACCGAGTTGACGTCCATCGCCGCGAGGTTTGGCCTTGAGGATCATGACGGCTCCGAATCCGTGCGGTGACCGAGCGCCCGCAGCAATTCCCGCCGCATTAAGGCGATATCCGCGCACGCACGGCGAATGTCGCGCTCTGTATCGGGCATGACAGGCAATGTGCCCATATGTGCGGATTTGGCGAGTTGATTGAGATTATTTGCTAAGTGCGACTTACCGAGCTGCGCCAGCACGTAAGCAAGCTTCTTCTCGTCTTCGATAGGACGCCGGACACGAGAGCGTGCCCGTTTTCTGCCGGTTCCCTTGCCATCGAAGACTTTGCGCTTGATATAGGAGCCAAGCGGCTCATCCCCGGCAAGTTCTTCAAGCCTTGCCCGTTCTTCAAACGTCAGGCGGAGTGAAAAAGGTGGGTCTTTCTTACTTTTCTTGGGCTTATCTAACTTATTGTTATTGCTTTCGTATTTTTTCATTTTCGCACTCCAAACCGTTAAGGTCATGTTGTGCGAGATGGGATTCCCAATCTTCCAATGTCTGGAAGAAGCGGTTCAATTCTTCTCCCCTCGGGTCCACCAATGACTTTTCAGTCGTTGATTTTGTTGGTCTTTTCCCGGTCTCTTCCGAATTTCTCTTGAGTTTCAAATGCGTTGCTGCATCGCAGGATCCCGGGTGCCGACGGGCGAAAGGGTTCGTTCCGCGACCTCGAGCTTGGGGCAGGAGGACGGATATTTCGCCCGCCAGCGCCGCCAAGCTACCCAACTGGAATGCGTATTCTACTGGTGCGATAACGTAGTTGCCCATCGCCTGCTGTCGGGCAGGCCGACGCCTACGGCAGGGCGGATGAGGCGTCGGCCAGGCGGTCCGGGTCAGGTCCGCCGCATGCGCAGATGGCCGGATTCTCAACCAAAATGCGAATGACGAAATGTTGCTCGGGGTAACCGTTATACTCTGGAAGCAGTCGCTGCACCCGATCCTGCCTCCGTCAGGCATTCACTGGCGGACCAGTGTGAAGCGGATGCCATCGTCCACCACGCCGCCGGCACGGCGTGCACTGCCATTGCGGGACAGATAGACCGTGCCGATGCCGGGCTGCGCTATGCCCGACAGGGTGATGGTGTCGCCATCGCGCGCCCATTTGTTGACATCTGCGAACCCGTGAAGGCCGCCAAGACCGCTCACCTGATGGCAGGCGAATGGGGACACGCGCCCGCTGGTTCCGCCACTGCCGGCGCTGAAGGTAACGGTGCAGCTGTCGGTGCCGGTGCTCACGGCCGGTTCCACACGCCATTTGCCGATGATCGGGTCGCGGCTTTCGGAAAGTGTCGCGACAGGCGCGGTTGAAGGTCCGGGGCTTGTGCTTTCGGACACACAGCCGGCGAGAGCGACAACTGCCAGAAGGCCGAGTGTTGATGAGCGCCGCATTGCTTCCCCCTGAATTTGAAACACCAAAGACCCGCAGCCTTTTCGCATGACTGAGGGTTCTCCAAAGCGCATTCTATCGAACACGCATCATGCCGTGTGTCTCAGGCCTGTGCCGTTTGTCTCAAAGTGCTGGAAGAGGCCGATCTTTCGAAGAACCCCGCCGGCGGACCGGCGGGGCGTTTTCCGCGTACCGGCTTATTGCAACCGGCTGCCATCATTGCGTGGCTGCAGGAGCTGCGGGACCACCCGAAGCGGCACATTCGTCTGCGGCTGCTGGATCTTGCGGCAGTTCGGCGGTGTGCCGACAGTGCCACGCGGGCAGCGGGGCGCGACGATGGGACGGCAGTTCGGATAATTGCCCGTTGTGCCCTGCGGGCAGCGACGCTGCACGACCGGACGGCAGTTCGGGAATGTGCCTGTCGTGCCGCGCGGGCAGCGCGGTCGCACGATGGGCGCGCAATTGGGATAGCGCCCCGTCGTTCCGGGCGGGCATTGACGCTGCACTTCCGGCCTGCGGCAGGCACCGGCCACCAGCCGCGTTCCGCGCGGACAGACACAGCGTCCGTCCTGGGTGCGGATCTGGCCCGGAAGCAGGCGGCACTGCTGGCGGATCGGCCGGCAGTTGGGCGGTGTGCCCGTCGTGCCGCGCGGGCAATCCCGCTCCACCTGCGGTGTTACGCAGCGCCCGTTGGTCAGGCGTGTTCCGCGCGGGCAGACACAGCGGCCATCCCGTGTGCGGATCTGCCCCGGCAGAAGCCGGCATTGCGGCCGGGGATCGGCCTGCGGCTTCGGATCAGGCTCACGCGGCGGTGTGGGGCGCGGCGTGGGCAGCGGCACTGGCGCGGTCTGCACGCCAATGCACTGGCCATTGCGGAAGGTGGTGCCTTCCGGACAGACACAGCGCCCCGCATTGTTGAGAACGAGACCCGGCGAACATTGCTGGTCCTCTTCCTCGTCTGCCAGAACCCTAAAGTCATGGCAGTCATAGGCGCGGTCGTCTTCTGCTCCGCCTGGTGCGCCCGAGAGCGAAGGCGCGGTGCGCACATCCGCTTCACGGTCGATCACGGCGGCGCAGTTCAGCCCGTTTGCGCCATTGGCCACTTCGTCGGCCAGACCGCCATCCACCGGCAGTTCGACGATCACCTCATGCGTGCGGCTTTCGCCGGCCGCAAGGGCAAGGTCGGTTTCACAGGCAAATGGCAGTTCGGTCGGCTCCGGCGAGCAGCCAAAGGGCGGGTTCACCGAGACGATCCGTGCAGAAACACCGCCGAAACCCTCGACCCGAAGCGCATCGCCGATGCGAACCGGACCGGAGATGGAGGCGGGCCCCTCGTTACGGATGGTGATCTGGAACCGGCACGGCTGGCCGATAAGGCACTCGGCATCGCCGGTCTTCTCGACCGAGATCTGCGTTCCGCCCTGTGCACAGGCCTCGCCGATGGGATAGACGATGTCGTCTCCCGGAGCCGGGCCGTAGGAACCGCGTGCGCAGTTCTCGAACCGCTCATTGGTCGAGACATTGACCGTCACATCGAAGTAACGCGAGACGCCGGGGGTCATGACCGCACCGGGGATCTGGCAGGTGAGGTTCGCTGCCGGAACCGCTCCGCACGACCATTCGGGACCATCCGGCGTAACCGTCTGAATGTCGACGGGCGCGCCACTGCCGATGATTTCCGCTGCATCGTTGACCCGAACCGGGCCGACGGGTGCGGCCGTGCCCGCATTGGTGATGCGGATGCGGCAGGCGACGCCTGTGGTCATGGACAGGACGGGTTCGCACGTCTTTTCGATGCGCATTTCCGCCTTGCCTTCCGGGACGCCCGGAATGGTCGCCGTGGCGCAGGCCTCGTTGTTGGCGAGGTTCGTTTCGCCTTCAAGCGGCGTCACCTTCGCGCAGTTTTCCACCACATTGGTCGGATAGTCGCCGACCACCGTGGTCACCAGAATGTCCGTCGATGCGCCGGGCACGAGATTCAGTCCCGGATGATCGCACTGGAACATGTTGCCGGCGAGCGGCGCACAGATCCAGGGCGGCGAAGGGCTGAAGCCTGCCGAGGCGACGTCGCCAGCCGGGAACGTGTCCACGAAGCTGACGGGGCCGTTGATCGGCGTTGCGCCTGCATTGAGGATGGTGACGACATAGGTGCAGAGCCCGTCAGGCGTGCAGATCGAAGGATCGGCGCGCTTGCGCACGGCAATGTCCGGCGTGTCGTCATCCGGTGGCGTGCAGCCGGGTGTGCCCGGCAGGCAGATCGCGATGGAGGCGCAGGCCTTGTCGTTGGTCGGATCACCGAACGGGTCCTTGCCACTGGCCGTGTAGTCATATTCGGCGCAGTTGCGGATTGCACCCCAGACCCATGCCGGCCCCGGCTGGAAGCCGAGTTTGAGCTCCACGAAAGCGCCCGGATCGAGCGTGGTTTCGGGATGCTCGCATGACATCGGGCTCATCATCGGGGCGCAGACCCACGGTGCGTTGGGGCCGGAGACCACCGTTGCATTGCCGGGTGTCGTCACCTCGTCCAGCACGATCTTGCCGGTGTAGGGGGCATCGCCCGCATTGGTGACGCGAATGGTGAAATCGCACGAACCGTCGATTTCGCATTCGCCTTCGTCGGCCCGTTTTTCGACCTTGATGTCGGGTTCGCCTTCATCATCGGGCGGACATTCGAGGTCTTCCGGGATATCGATGTCGACCATCTGCGAACAGCACAGGCCAACGCCCTCGGCCGGACCCGCATAGGTCTCGATGCCGGTGACGATCAGATGCACCGTATCGCCGGGAAGCGCACCGGTGATCTCCCATTCAAGCGTGCCGCCGCCGGCAGGAACCACCTGATCTGGCGGATCAATGGTGATGCCCGGCGTGGTCGAGGTCACGGTGACGACATTGCCCGCCATCTCCGGTCCCACGTCCATGCGATAGATATAGGCGCCGCCGCCGGGCAGACAGTCCACCTCGCCGGTTTCGACCGAGAAACAGGCCTCGTCCGGCCCGTCGCCCGGGGGCGGGGGAGGCGGTGGTGGCGGCTCGCAATCCGTCACGTCGATGGTGATGGTTGTCGGATCGCCGGTTTTCCAGTCGCCATCATCCGGCAGAGCCGGGTCATGCGACGGGATGTTGGCCACGAGGCTGCCTGTCGCCGTGCGGATCACGGCCACATTGGCCTGATTGTCCACATTGACGATGGCGGGGAAGGCTGCCTGATCGATCTTCGCCTTGATGGTGATGTCGATGGCGCGTTCCGTCAGGCTGCCATCACCGTCGAGATCGGCGGCTGTCAGATGGAAATCCGACTGGGTGAGCGTGTCGTCCATGGTTGCGGTCGTGCTCACCACATGAGGTGAAACCGGCACGCCGCCAACGCCGATGATATCGCCGCTGAATGTCACGTCCACGATCGCCAGATTGGCGGGAAGCTGGTCCGTGAACTCGAATTTCACATTGGACAGGAATGCACCGAGACCCGGATGGGAAATCATGTCGGGTTCTCCGCGCACGCCAAGGCGCAGGCGGTACTCCACATAATCGCAATCAAGCTGTCTTCCGCGCTTTTCGAGGAACGGCGTCAGCACGGGCTCGACTTCAGGCATTTTCGGTTCGAGCTCGATGCGCGGGCCGTCTGCGTCGCCCGGTGTTTCAAGCACTTCGATGTCTTCAAGCACACGGCCTTGAGCGTGGGCCTGACCGATGCCGGCAAGCGGCATGAGCGCTGTGGAGAGCGCCATGCCGGCCACCAGCAGCCAGCGCGGCGTGCGCGCTTTGTCTGCAAGGGGTTTCATGATCGTCTCCATGACGGTGTTGAACGTGATCCGTTCGGCGGGATGGGTGAACATGGTCATCTCTCCCTCCCTCACGGCGCACAGGATTCAAGCGGGGTTTCAAGCGGCAACGTCACCTTGCAACAGGGGAAGTAGCCACCCGCATCGGCATCGGACTTTCTGAAGAAGCAAAGGCCGAGATCGACGGTTTCACCAGGGATATGGCCATTGATGCCGAGCGTGAACGGCGTGGCCAGACCGGGAACCGTCTGCCTGGACGGGGAAACGTCGATGCCGGGCGTCAGCGATTTGGCAGAAAGCGTATCGCCGCCGATGCCGGCGCGGTCATGGATGTAAAGATCGGCTTCGAGCCCTGCCGGCGTACAGAAATACGCTGCCGTCTCCAGCTCGATACAGGGCGGGAGATCGTTGGGGGGCGGGAAGCCGGGTGGCCAGCCGGGAACGGGAATTTCACCCGGATAGGGGATTGGTTCGTAGTAGCCGGCGCGGCCCTCACAGGGACGCCAGACCTCCACGTCGCCCACATGGCCCTTCACCTCGGGGTCTTCGAAAAAACCATCGTAATCGGCAAACCAGGAGCCGAAGGGCGGTTCGTTCTTCGGCCGCACAAGGGTGCTTCGCGTGAGCTGCGCCCCGTGAACGGCAAGAGGCCCGCCTTCGATGAGCTGTTCTTCAAGGGCAGGGTTGTCGCGCAGCCTGTCGCCGGTCTTCACCAGCGTGCTTGCGCATGCATTGCGGTTGAAGAAGCCTTCGGCATCGTACCCGTATTGCAGGTCGATGCCGCCGGCCGTTTGACGATAGGGTTCGGGAAACCCGACCGCATATTCCTGGGGCGTCGGTACCCAGATGCTATCGGTTTCCGGGTCATCGGGGCTTTCGCGCCAGTAGCGCAGCACCGATGCCTCGCCGCTGTCGGCAAAGCTGGAATAGTCGTAGCGGTTTTCAACCTCGCCGCGCTGGGCGAGATACATGAAACCGCGCGTGTCGAAGGCGATGTCGGTGACCGGGAGTTCTTCCTCGGCTTCCACCGTCAGCTCCCAGCGCGGATCGCCGGCAAATGCGCCGTCACGGGCAATGCCCACCGACCAGATTTCCGCCTCTTCGCCGACCGCGTAGTAGAGGCGTCCGCCATGCATGGCGAGGCCATAAATGCGGCGCTCTTCCTGCGTGTAGCCCCAGCTCTTCGGCTCTTCCGTGTCGAAGGCTGCGCCCTGAATGTCCATCACCGCGCCATCGTCGGCCACGGGATCGAGCCCGCGCGCCGGTCGCCCGTCAACGCCGTGATCGAATGTGTCGATCAGATTGCCGTCGATATCGATGCGGTGAATGAGGCCACTGTCGAGATCAGAGGCGAAGAACTGGCGGTGCGAGCGGTCAAAGGCGATGTTGCCGATGCCCGGACCACTATTGGTGTCGATATCGGCAAACAGTGTGACCGCGCCGGTTATCCCGTCGATCTTCCAGATCGAACCGGGACCGCCGCCATTCTTCTCACCGAACTGGCCGTCCATGAAACGGGCGCCGGCCTTGCCGCGGCGCTGCCGCTCGGGCCGCCCGTCCTCATCCTCGTCCTCCGTAACGATCTGGAGGCCGTGCATGGATGTGGCTGCGGCATAGAGATTGGGCACGATGGCCGTGGTCTCTTCGCGCCTGCCATCATCATAGGCAAGGCCGAACACCTGACCGATTTCGGAGGCCGGTGTCTCGAAGGGCGGTGGCGTAAAGACCACCTGTCCGGTCGGCGGGCCGCTGAGCCAGGTCATGTCGAAGATGCGCAGCGAGGCGCGAGCGGTGTCGATGAAGGTTTCGTCCACCGGGTCCACACCCGGCAGAAGCCCCTCTTCGAAACCGGGAATGACCGTGCCGGGAAATCCCGTCATGGCCATGAAGCCCGGCTGGATGATCGCGCCGTCCTGTGCGTGTGCAGGTGCGTGCAGCGCAAATCCCGCCATGATGGCGAGCGTGATGGCTGCCGTGCCTGCGCGAAGATGTCTGATGAAAAAAGCGGGTCGCAAAATTGCGCGCCCGTCACCTCGTGCCGGGAACCGGTGGTCCTGCCGCATAACGTGCCTCCCGATACCGTTTCGGGAGGTGCCCGGCCGGGCGTCCCTGGTGCGCCCGATCCCCTTGATTCCGGTGTGTTCCCCCGAAGCGAGGTTCTTTTCTACCCCGTCTGGATCAAGACTACGCCTCGGCTTACCCAAGGTCAATAAAGCCGCCCCGGCCATGCGCCGCGGCGGCTTCAACAACCGTTTGCAGTTGATATGCCGTGTCATCACAACACTCCTTTCCGGGCGCGCACCATGCGTACCCTGAAGCCTGTGTCGGTCGCGGCGGTGAAAAGGTTCACGCCGGGGGCACCAGTGGGTGGAATGGCTTGTGCTGCGCCGGGGTTGAACGATGGGCCTGTTCCCACAGCCTGGCAAATGGATTAGTTTTTTCGGGAGTTGGGGGAAAAGCGATGAACCGGAACGTCCCGTCGCGACACACACTCTCGAAGAGCCGGTCATGAGCGGTGCAATGGGCCAGACGTCCGACGCCGAACTCGTGGCCAGAACGGCGCGCGGCGACAAGGCGGCGCTGAGGCTCTTGTTCATGCGTCATCACACGCGGGTCTACCGCTTCGTGATGCGCCAGACGGGATCGGAAACCATGGCGGACGAAATCGCGAATGAAGTGTTTCTGGAGGTGTGGCGTCAGGCGCCCCGCTTCGAGGCGCGCTCGCAGGTCACCACCTGGCTTCTGGGCATTGCCCGCTTCAAGGCGCTTTCCATGTTGCGCAAGCGCCGGGAAAGCGCTCTGGAAGAAGGGCAGGCCGAGGCCGTGCCGGACGGCGCGGACACGCCGGAGGTCGCAACAATGAAGGACGACAAGGCGACGGCGCTGCGCGGCTTCGTCAATGAATTGTCCGAAGAGCACCGCACTGTGGTCGATCTTGCCTATTATCACGGCAAGTCGGTGACCGAGATCGGCGAGATCCTCTCGGTGCCCGTCGCAACGGTAAAAACCAGAATGTTTTACGCCCGCAAGAAGCTTGGAGAAGCGCTGCAGGCGTCAGGATATGATCGAGGCTGGCCATGAGCGAGAACGCACAATCGAACCGGCGCGACCGGCTGGAAGCGCTGCTGCCGTTCTTCCTGAATGGCACGCTCTCGGGAGCTGAGCTGCGTGAGGTGGAAGAATGGCTCGCCTCCGATCCCGAGGCGCTCGCCTCTCTTGCGGAAGCCGAAGGCGAGTATTCGGCAACCCTTGCAGACAATGAGGCAATCCATCCGCCGGCCGATGCGCTGGCGCGCTTCTCGGCGGCGCTGGCCGAAGAGGCCGGGCCTGACCGGGCGGCAGGGCTTACGCTGCGCGAGCGGTTTGCCCGCTTCCTCCCCTCGCTTCCCGTGCAGGCCGCCTGGGTGGCCGCCGGGCTGGCGCTCGCCATTCTCGTCGGTCAGACCGTCTGGCTCAACCTGTCCCAGAACGAGCAACTCTCCGTCGCTGGTGCAGATCGTGAAGCGGCCCCCTTCGTTTTCGTGACCTTCAGGGCCGATGCGTCCATGGCGGACGTGTCGGCGCTGCTCGATGAAAGCGGTGTCGAGATCGCTGCCGGACCGCTGCCGGGCGGGCTCTACCGTGTGCTTGTGCCCGCAGAAACGGCTGCCCAATATGACGGGATCGCTGCCGCGCTGGCGGAGGCAAGCGTGGTGGAAACCGTTGTGACGGGGCGCAGACCTGCCGATGAATAGGCCTCTCACGCGCATTCTGACCGGCATCCTGCTCACCGCCTTCGCTGGCTGTCCCGTATTCGCCCAGACCACGCCCGACCCGCAGGCTGCACCGGACGGGACGCGCGTCGAGACACAGCCCGCCGGGCGTCACGTGGTCTATCTGCCGCAGATGCTGGCCGAGCTTTTCGGGCCTGGAGCGGGCCGCGATGCGCCTGCACAGCCCGCCACACCCGGTGGCGAACCCACGCCGACCCTTCCCACACCCGCCGGGGCAGGAGCCTTTTCCCTGCCGGTCGCGCCGCAGCGCGCCATATCCGGGGCTTTCGTGCCCGACGAAGTGCTTGTCACGCTGGATGGCGATGAAGGCGTGGCGGCCGCCGTTGCCGCGCAGTTCGGGCTTGAACTGCGTTCCGCCCGTGCGTCCACGCTTCTGGGCCGCACCGTTGCGCGGCTTGGCATTCCCGATGGCCGCCCGGTGGGCTTCGTTCTTGCCCAGCTTGCCGGCGATGGCCGGCTGGCGGATCGTGTGCCCAACCATGTTTTCCAGCTTCAGCAGGCGGCGGGCGTGGTGAACTACGCCTTTGAACGCATCGCGCTCGATGCCGGTGCTGCAAGCGGCGAGAATGTGAGCGTGGCGGTCATCGACACCGCACTTGACGGGAACCACCCGGCTTTGAAGGGGCGTGTCGCGGGCACGTTCGATGCGCTGCCCGACATGGAGGTGGCTGACCGGGATCACGGCACATCCATCTCCGGCCTGATCGCCGGCGGCGAGACCTTTCGCGGCATCGCGCCGGGCGTACGCCTGCTTCATGCGCGCGCTTTCGAGAGCGGCGTGTCCAGCACGAATGTGCTGCTCGCCGCACTCGACTGGGCGGTGGAAGAGGGCGCGCAGATCGTGAATATGAGCTTTGTCGGGCCGGAAAACCCGCTCTTTTCCGCTGCCTGCAACAATGCGATGGCGCGTGGCGTCGTTCTGGTGGCTGCGGCCGGCAACAACGGACCGGGCGCGCCTTTCGGTTATCCGGCAGCCTATGAGGATGTGATCGCCGTGACCGCCACCGACGTTCACGACCGGCTGATGGGCCAGGCCAATCGCGGCCGCTACATCGACCTCTCCGCACCGGGCGTAAACGTTGTCGCGCCCATCCCCGGTGGTATGGATGTGGTGACGGGCACGTCTTTCGCCGCCGCGATCGTTTCCGGTGCGATTGCCAATCTCATGCATGCCGGTGAGGACGCCGCGCCCGAAGCGCTGGCGGAACTTCTGCGCACGACTGCGGTGGATCTGGGCGCGCCGGGCCGGGATGAAGAGTTCGGCGATGGTCTTCTGAATGCCAAGGCGGCCATGGCGGAGCGTACCGGCAATTAGTCTCTATTCTGACTTTTTGTGAGGCCGACGGGGGCGATGATGAGGCCATCTTCGTCGCGTGCGCGATGGGCCTTCACGCCATAGATCTCCGCCAGATGCGCTTCCGAAAGCACCGTTTCCGGTGTGCCGAAGGCTGCCAGCCTGCCCTTGTTTAAGAGCATGACCCGGTCGCACCAGCGCGCTGCCAGCGTCAGATCGTGGAGCGATACCAGAACCGTGCGCCCTTCATTCTCTGCAAGCCGCTTCAGCGACTGCATGAGGGTGATCTGATGTGCCGGGTCGAGGCCGGAGGCCGGTTCGTCAGCGATCAGCAGCGGGGTCTGCTGCGCCATGGCGCGCGCCATCAGCACACGCGCCTGCTCGCCGCCTGAAAGCTCGGTGGCGATCCGGTCGGCGAGCGGGGTCACATCGGCCATCTCCATCGCGCGGGCGATGGCCGCTTCATCACCGGCATCCGGGCGACGACCGAAGGTGCGCCAGGGCAGGCGGCCCAGCGCCACCAGATCGCGCACGGTGAGACGCCAGCCAATGATGCGCTGTTGCGGCAGATAGGCGATAAGGCGCGCGCGCGCGGCCGGGCTGATGGAGGTAAGATCGTGCGCGCCGAGCCGCATCGCGCCTTCAGCCGGCAATTGCCCGGTCAGCGCACGCATCAATGTGGACTTGCCTGCGCCATTGGGACCGAGCAGCCCGATCACCTGACCCGGTTCGATGTCGAAGCCGACGCCGTCAAGCACCCGCCTGCCACCAAGCTTGACGCTGATATTGTCCGCCTGCAGCCTCATCACAGCATCTCCCGGCGGGCGCGGATCACGAGCCACAGGAAGAAGGGCGCGCCGATCAGCGCCGTCAGAACGCCGACATTCAGTTCGCCCGCCGGCAAAACGAGCCGGGCGGCAATGTCGGCAGCCAGAAGCAGCGCCGCGCCGCCGAGGCCTGCCGGAAGCAAGAGGCTGCTTGGCATGCGGTTTGTGAGCGGTCGGATCAGATGCGGCACCACGAGGCCGATGAAGCCGATGGTGCCGGCCACCGCCGTCGCCGCTCCCACCGAAAGCGCCACACCGGCAACGATCAGGAAACGCGCGCGGCCCATATGAATGCCGAGATTGCCGGCAGCCTCTTCGCCGAGCGACAGCGCATCGATGGCGCGCGCCGAAAGCGCAATCAGCAGCCAGCCGGCCGCCATCAGCGGCAGGGCAAGCAGCACATGCTCCATGGAGCGGTCCTTGAGCGAGCCCAGCAGCCAGAAGATGATTTCATAGGCGGCGAACGGATTGGGCGAGAGGTTGAGCACCAGAGAGGTCAGCGCGCCGGCAAGGCTCGATAGCGCGACGCCGGCCAGAATGAGTGTGAGCGTGGAGCCCTGACGCGCTGCAATGGCAAGCAGGATGAGCACGGCGGCAAGCGCACCGATCAGCGCCCCGGCGGGCAGCGCGTAGAGCGAGCTTCCCGCAAGCCCCGAATAGAACACGGCGACCGCGCCGAGTGCGGCCATGGACGAAACGCCGATCACGCCGGGTTCGGCGAGCGGGTTGCGCAAAAATCCTTGCAGAACCGCGCCTGAAAGGCCGAGTGAAAAGCCGATGGCAAGGCCGAGCAGGGCGCGCGGAAGGCGGATTTCGCGCATGATGATGGCGGCTGCTTCACCGCCGCCGGCGAAAAGCCCTGCAATGCTGTCTCCGATCCCAAGCGCAGCCGGCCCGACCAGCAGCGACAGGATGAAGAGCGCAAGGGCGAGCATTGCGAGCGAAATGGAGAGCTTCATTGCGTGGCGTCCTGCGGGCAGGGCGCGATTTCGGCGCGCAGGCTTGCCAGCGCGCGCACGGCTTCAATCACGGCGGGCGACCCGCAGGACCATGCGCCGGCAGGCACGAATGCGCCGATGCGCGTGTCGGGCAGCGCGGCAATTGCCGGATGGCGCGGCACATGTTCGCCAAGGGTGGGCGCGCCCTCTGACGCGCTGGTGACGATGACGTCAGGCCGGGCGGCGATGACCTGTTCGAGCGGGAAGGGCGCAACGCCCACCAGTCCGAGATCAGCCGCGAGATTGGCAAAGCCCGCCGCCTGCATAACGGAATCGGCCAGCGTTCCGCTGCCAAGCGCGACCCCGTTCTGATCATAGGCGATCATGGTGGGGCGCATGTCGCACTGGCTTTTTGCGATGGCATCAAGCTCCTGCGAAAAATCCTCGGCCAGCTTCTCGGCCCGCGCTTCCTGACCGAGAAGCGCGCCCATACGGCGGATTTCGCCCGGAATGGTGTCGAGCGTCTGCACGAAGGAAAACTCCTCGATCCTGAAGCCGAGCCGTTTCAGAAGCGCGGTCGTGTTGTGCAGCGAGTAGGTGCCGGTCACCACGAGGTCCGGCTTTTCCAGAAACACCTCTTCGGCAAGACCGCGATTGACGGGAAAATCCTGTGCCTTCTCATGCAGCATGGAAAGGTCCGGCTCGCGGGCAAGGAAGGAAACGGAGATCAGCTGTTCCGGTTCGGCAAGCGTCATGGCCAGCTGATCGGTGCACAGATTGAGCGACATGACCCGCTCGGGCGCAGCTGAAACCGGCGCGATGAGAAGCGCGCCGGCCAGAAATGTCAGGCCGGAAAGGCGGGAGAGGCGTTTCCGGCGCTCATGCATCAGGGCGCGAACTTTGCCTGGAACCCGGCGAACACCGAGAAGCCGGGCGTGTTGTAGCCGCGCACCGTCTGATAATCCTGATCGAGCAGGTTCTCCGCGCGCACATAGAGCTCGGTGTCCTCGGTCGGCTTGTAGGCCACCTTGGCGTTGACCAGCAGGTAATCGTCCAGCTTGAAATTGCCCGTGTCCACCGTGTCGATGGCCGCCTTGGCCGAGGCCGAAATGGTCCATTTCTCGGCAGGCCGAACGTTGGCGACCAGCCCGATCTCGTGGCGCGGCACACGCGGCAGCCGTGCATCGTTCTGATCCACCGAATGCGTGTAGGTGTAGGCTCCGGTGAGGTCGAACCAGTCGGTCGCGGCATAGCTGAGCGAGGCCTCGACACCGCGCATGCGCGACGTGCCGGTGATCTGGTCATACTGGGTCGTGTAACCGATCAGATCGTCGATCTCGAGCTGGAAATAGGTGATGTCGGCGATTGCCCTGTCGTTCCAGAAACGCTGCTCCACGCCAATGTCGAAACCGAAGCTGGTTTCAGGCCGCAGATTGGGGTTTGCCCCGAACGGACCGAAAAGCTCGTTGAGGCTGGGTGCACGGAAGCCGGTTCCCACCGAGCCGTGCAGACGCGTTCCGGTCGCATCGATGAGATAGGAGGCGGTTGCCCGGTATGTGGTGTGCCCGCCGAATTCGCTGTGCTCGTCCTGCCTGAGGCCGGCTGTCAGCGTCAGGTTTTCAACCGGCGTGGCAATGGCCTCGCCCCAGACGCCTGCGATCCAGAAATCGGAATCGATCTGGGGGTTGAACATGCCGGCGGGAAAGACTGCGCTCTGACGTTCGTAATCCGCGCCACCCTGAACCGTCAGCCATTCATTGACGTCGAATGCGCCCAGATAATCGGCCTTGTAGCGGCGACCGTCATAAGAGCCGTCGAACGCGGTGCCGGTGATGGAGCGTTCCAGGTCGAAGGCCTGCACGGAAACCGTGTTGCGGAAGCGGCCGTCCATCAGGTCGAGATTGAAGCCGGCGCGGCCGGCCAGCTGTTTGCTGTGGTTGGTCGCCGTCAGATTGTCGCTCGGCAGAATGGTGCCGAAGCCCTGATTGTCGAACTCGGCTTCCGCGTCGATGTAGAGCGCCGAGCCGAATACGGAGAACACGTCGGAAAATGCATGCTCGGCATTCACGTCGAAGGTGACGTTCTCATAGCCATCGCGCTCCGTGCCCGTAGCCGCAGCCGAAATGCCGTCGGTGCGGTAGCCGGTTGCGTTGATGGAGAGTTTCGACTGTTCGTTCGCCGCCCTGAAACCGTAGGAGCCGCCGACCGTGCCGTGCGAGCCGCCTTCGCCCTGAATGATATGGGCGATGCCCGGTTCGATGTCGCCCAGCGTCGACAGGCTGATCACGCCGGCAATCGCATCGGAGCCGTAAAGCGTGCTCTGCGATCCCTTCAGCACTTCGATGCTCTGCAGGCCGCCCGACAGAAGATACTGGTAGGACGTCTGCACCTGCGGGCTGGTCGGATCGGAAATGTCGATGCCGTTATAGAGCGTCTTCACATAGCGGCGCGGCGCGCCGCGGATCGAAAGGCTGCCCTCTGCGCCAACGCCACCCGGCGATGAGAGGCTCACACCCGGCAGCAGGTCGAGATACTCGACGGCCAGCGGCAGGGACTGTTCCTCGATCTCTTCACGACCCACCACGTTCACCGTCGACCCCACGGTGGATGCCTCTGCCGGTGTGCGGTTGGGCGTGATGACCAGTTTTTCAAGCACATAGTCTTCTGCGCCCGCCATGGTGGCTGAAAGGCCCGTCAGCAACGCCGAAGCGCTGAGCAGGAGCCGGGTGCGATAACGTCTGGATGGCATGCGTGCTCTCCATGAGAATGCTGCTTCTTTTGCTGGAGAGCGATGGCTGTCTGAATCTGTCCCCCGCCAGCGATGACATTTCGTCACCACTGCGAGATCCACAGCCCCGGAAGCGTCCCGCATCCGGTCGGTGACGGCTCAAGGCAGGTTTCCTGGCTCGCGCTTCATCGGCTTCCTCGCCTTCCCGGGGCATTGCACCCAGTGGCATAGGAGGAGCCTCGGCGCTCACAGTTGCGGGAGCAGCCACGGCTGCGGCCTGATCATGCAGGGCCGTTCCGTGTTCCCTTTTCCCCGGCATGCGAGTGCCTGCCGGAGCACCTCAAGCGAACAAAATTCGCTTACCAACTGGCTCCGGCAGCGTCAATTGCGGCCTGTGGGACGGCTGTTCCACCCATAACGGTGCAGGTGGCGGGTATTGTCAGTACAGGTTTCGGAAATTGTTGCGAAATCGGCTCTATTTGTCAGTTTTGCGGCTCATTTGTCGCAAACTCGTCATTTCAACGGTCGAAAAACCTGCAAAACTTACCATTGGCCCCGGTCGTTTTTTGACATCGCTGGCGCGATGGGAAATGCTGAACACAAACTGATAACGGCAAGAAATGGGAGTGCGTCGATGACGTTTTTCAAGAGCAATGGCGAGAAAGTGCCAGCCCGCGTCGCCGAAATGGCGAACGAAGCGCGCGTCGGAAAAATGGACAGACGTGAGTTCCTGGCGCTCGCAAGCGCACTCGGCGCATCGACAGCCGCCGCCTACGGCATGCTCGGCCTTGCCGCGCCCACACATGCGCTCGCTCAGGAGCCCAAGATGGGCGGCACGCTGCGTGTGGCCATGTTCATCAAGGATCCGAAAGACCCGCGCACGGCCGACTGGTCCGAGATCGCAAACGCCATGCGCCAGACGCTTGAACCGCTGGTGAAATACACGCGCGACTTCACCTTTGAGGGCCGGCTTCTGGAGAGCTGGGAGGTCAACGAAGACGCCACCGAGTACATTCTCCACGTGCGTCCGGGCGTGACCTGGAACAATGGCGACGCCTTTACCGCAGACGATGTGATCTACAACTTCAACCGCTGGTGCGATCAGACGGTGGAGGGCAACTCCATGCCCGCCCGCATGGCTGCACTCATCGATCCGGAGACCAAGAAGGCGCGCGAAGGCGCGATCGAGAAGGTCGACGACATGACGGTGAAGCTCAACCTGTCAGCCCCTGACATTTCCATCATTCCCGGCATGGCCGACTATCCGGGCCTGATCGTGCATCCGAGCTTTGATGAGACGGGCCGTGATTTCATCGCCAATCCCATCGGCACCGGTCCCTTCGAACTCGTTTCATACGAAGTGGGCAACCGCGTCGAACTGAAGAAGCGCGAAGACGGCAAGTGGTGGGGCGGCGAGGCCTATCTCGATGGCATCGAGTTCATCGATTACGGCACCGATCCATCGGCCATGGTAAGCGCCTTTGAATCCGGCGAGATCCACACCAATTACGAGACCACCGCCGATTTCGTGGACATTCTCGACGCCATTGGCCTGGTCAAGTCCGAGGTCACCACGGCAACGACGATTGTGGCCCGCACCAATGTCAACAACAAGCCGTATGACGATGAGCGGGTGCGCCGCGCGCTGCAGATGGCCGTGGACAACGCCACAGTTCTGGCGCTTGGCTACGACAATGCCGGTGAGGTGGCCGAGAACCACCATGTTTGCCCGATCCATCCCGAATATGCGGAACTGCCCAAGATCGAGCGCAATGTGGACGCGGCCAAGGCGCTGATGGAAGAGGCCGGCCAGATGGAGCATGAGCACGAGCTGATCTCGGTCGACGAGGACTGGCACAAGAATACCGGCGACGCCATTGCCGCACAGCTTCGCGAGGCGGGTTTCAAGGTCAAGCGCACCGTTCTGCCGGGTTCGACCTTCTGGAACGACTGGACGAAATACCCGCTGTCCATGACCAACTGGAACATGCGTCCGCTCGGCATTCAGGTGGTCGCGCTCGCTTATCGCACCGGCGAGGCGTGGAACGAGTCCGCCTATTCCAATCCCGAACTCGACAAGCTGATCGAACAGGCGCTGGCCATTCCGGACCCCGACAGCCGCCGCGAGGTGATGAAGCAGATCGAAGAGATCCTTCAGGGCTCCGGCATCATCATCCAGCCCTATTGGCGCAAACTCTACAATCACTCCGTGGAGACCGTGATGAACCACGGCATGCACCAGACCTTCGAGATCGACCTGGAAAAGGTCTGGCTCGACGAGGGCTGAGACCCGGAACAGGGGGCCGCACGGGCCCCCATTTGCGCAGGCAACCAACAACAACCTCCGTAAACGGGGGAAGGGGAAACCGTGCTTGGATTTATTCTGAGACGTATGGGCGTCATGGCATTGACGATGCTGTGCCTGACCCTTGTCGTGTTCTTTCTGGTCAATCTGGAGCCCAATCTCAAGAAGCTAGCGATCAGCCAGCTCGACATGCGCTCCTCGGCTGAAGAGCTTGAAAGCTGGCTTGAGAAGAACGGCTACCGGCAGAATTTCTTTGTGCGCTATGGCCAATGGCTCGGCGTCGTCCAGAAACAGCCCAACATCGACCCCGAAACGGGCGTCGCCACGCCACGGTTTTCCTATTGCGACGAACCCGCCGAACCCTATTACGGCGGCATTCTGCAGGGTGATTTCGGCTGCTCCACCAAGTTCAAGGTGCCGGTGGCCGAAAAACTCTTTCCGGCACTGGGCGCCACCGGCATCCTCATGTTCTGGGTGATGGTGGTGATGGTGCCCGTGGCGCTTCTGATCGGCGTTCTGGCCGGAATGCGGGAGGGCAGCCGCACTGACCGCACCCTTTCGGTCGCCTCCATCGCCACCACGGCGACGCCCGAATATGTGTCGGGCGTGATCTTCGCCGTCATCTTCGCTTCCTGGCTCGGCTGGCTCAACGGCTCCGCCGCCACTGCCACGCGGCAGGGCATTTCGTTCTACAATTTCACCCTGCCGGTCATGACCATGGCGATCTACGGCATCGGCTATATCGCGCGCATGACGCGGGCCTCGATGGTCGAGGTGATGACGCAGCAATACATCCGCACGGCGCGCCTCAAGGGGCTCGGCTTCCGCACCGTCGTGCTCAAACACGCGCTGCGCAATGCGCTGATCGCACCGTTCACGGTCATCATGCTCCAGTTCCCCTGGCTTTTGACCGGCGTTGTCATCGTCGAGGTGATGTTCCGTTATCAGGGGTTTGGCTTCACGCTGGTGGAGGCGGCGAGCAACAACGACATCGACCTGTTGCTCGGCTGCTCTCTGGTCTCGGTTTTCGTGGTTTTGTCGACGCAGCTCATTTCCGATGTCGGCTATGCCTATCTCAATCCGCGCATCCGCGTGCAGTAGGGAGGACGCGCGATGCAAGTGGATTATCTTGGAACTTTCGGCATCATTCTTGGCGTTCTGGCGCGCTTCTGGCCGGTCTGGGTGGCGCTGGCGATCATTCTGGTTTTAAGCCTGCGCTTTCGCAGCCGGCTCGGCCTCTACGGCCAGCTTTTCGACACGGGCGTTGGCATTACCGGCGTCATGATCTGCTGCTTCTGGCTGTTCACCGCAATCTTCGCCGGCACGGTCGCCCCCTTCGACCCGCTGGCGCAGTTCCCGATCATGAAGAACGTGCTGCCCGGCGCCATCGAGCCGGAGACGGGACAGGCTTTCCTCTTCGGTGGCGACAGGCTCGCGCGTGACGTCTTTTCACGCATGGTCTATGGCAGCCAGATCGTGCTGATCATCGCCCCGGCGGCCACGCTGTTTGCGCTGATGGTGGGCACCACGCTTGGTCTGCCCGCCGGCTATTATGGCGGGCGCATCGACAGTCTCCTGTCGTTCCTCGCCAATCTGGTGCTGGCCTTCCCGGTCATCCTGCTCTTCTATCTGCTGGTCACGCCGGGCATCCGCGAAACACCGATCCCGCAATGGATGGCGGGCACCTTCTTCATATTCCCGATCATCTTTTTCGTGACGTTGTTCTGGACGCGCTATCGCAGCCGCCCGCAATTGCTGGCCATCCAGCTCGCGCTGACGCTTCTGATCGGCGGCTGGATCTATGTCGGCCTCGTCTTCGACGCCGATCCGCTCGGCATCATCTCGATCAGCTCCAACCAGCTCAACATCTTCGTTGCGGTGGTGTTTGCTTCATCGCCCGGCGTTTTCCGCATCGTGCGGGGCCTCGTCATGGACATCAAGACGCGGGACTATGTGGCCGCCGCCCAGACGCGGGGTGAAACGCCCTGGTACATCATGCTCTGGGAAGTGCTGCCCAATGCGCGCGGGCCGCTCATTGTCGATGTGTGCCTGCGCATCGGCTACACAACCATTCTGCTCGGCACGCTTGGCTATTTCGGCCTCGGTCTTGCGCCCGAAAGTCCCGACTGGGGCACCGGCATCAAGGAATCGAGCCGCCTTCTGCGCGCCTATGTGCATCCTGCGCTTCCGCCCGTTTTCGCCCTCATGTCCTTCGTTCTGGGGCTGAACCTGCTCGCCGATGCGCTGCGTGAGCAATCGCTGAAGGATTGAGTGGATGAACACTGAAAGCGACGCCATGAACGAAGCCATCAGCACGACGCGCAGCGTGAATGCTGACGAACCGATCCTCGAGATCGAGAACCTGTCCATCTCCTTCTTCACGCGGGCCGGTGAGATACCGGCGGTGATGGATTTTTCCTGCAGGGTCATGCCGGGCGAGGCCATGGGCATTGTCGGCGAATCCGGCTGCGGCAAGTCCACCGTGGCGCTCGGCATCATGCGCGATCTCTCCAATGTGGGGCAGATCGTCGGCGGCCGCATCCGCTTCAAGGGGCGGGACATGGCCGGGATGAGCGAGGAGGAGTTGCGCCAGATCCGCGGCAACGAGATCGCCATGATCTATCAGGAGCCGATGGCGAGCCTGAACCCGGCCATGAAGATCGGCAAACAGCTCATGGAAGTGCCAATCATCCATGACCGTGTGTCGAAGGATGAAGCCTGGAACCGCGCCCTGGAGATGGTGGAGGCCGTTCGCCTGCCGGACCCGGAGCGCATCATGCGCTCGTTCCCGCACCAGCTTTCAGGCGGCCAGCAACAGCGCATCGTCATCGCCATGGCGCTTCTGTCAAAGCCGGCACTGCTTCTTCTGGATGAGCCGACCACCGCGCTCGATGTCACGGTCGAGGCGGGCATCGTGGAACTGGTGAAGGGGCTCGGCAAGAAATACGGCACGTCGATGATCTTCGTGTCGCACAATCTGGGCCTGATCCTGGAAACCTGCGACCGCGTCACCGTCATGTATTCCGGCGAGGCGGTGGAAACGGGCCGCGTCGAGGATGTCTTCGACCGCATGAGGCACCCCTATACACAGGGCCTGTTCCGCTCGATCCCGTTGCCCGGCGCAGACAAGAACGCCCGGCCGCTGATCGCCATCCCCGGCCAGTTGCCGCTGCCGCATGAGCGTCCTGATGGCTGTAATTTCGGCCCACGCTGCCAGCACTTCAAGGCGGGCCTGTGCGATGCCGGCGATATTCCCATGCGCGCGATCGAGGGGCATGAGCAGCACCGTTCGCGCTGCGTGCGTTTCGACGATATCGACTGGAAGGCACTGCCGGAGGGGGCGCTTGTGGAGCAGGAGCCCGTCGCGCCCGGCGCTCCCATGCTGCGGATCGAGAATCTCAAAAAGTACTATCACGTTGCCGCAAACAGCATTTTCGGCGGTGGCGACACCAAGACGGTGAAGGCCAACGAGCAGATCAGCTTCGAGGCGCGCGAGTCCGAGACGGTGGCCATCGTTGGCGAATCCGGCTGCGGAAAGTCGACGCTCGCCAAGGTGCTTCTGGGGCTTGAAACGGCGACCGATGGCAGGGTGATGCTCGGCAATGAACCGATCCAGGCGACGCCGGTCGAAGACCGCTCCACCGGCACGGTCGCCAGCATCCAGATGGTGTTCCAGAACCCGTTCGACACGCTCAATCCGAGCCATTCCGTCGGCTCGCAGATCATCCGCACGCTGGAAAAATTCAACATCGGGAAGACGCTGGCCGACCGAAAGCAGCGCATGCTGGAGCTGCTCGACCTGGTCAAGCTGCCGCGCGCCTTCGCCGAGCGCATGCCACGCCAGCTTTCGGGCGGTCAGAAGCAGCGCATAGGCGTCGCCCGGGCCTTTGCCGGAAATGCAAAGGTTGTTGTGGCAGACGAGCCGGTCTCCGCGCTCGATGTTTCGGTGCAGGCGGCGGTGACCGAGCTGCTGATGGATATCCAGCGCAAGAACAAGACGACCATGCTGTTCATCAGCCACGATCTCTCGGTCGTGCGCTATCTCGCCGACCGGGTGGTGGTCATGTATCTCGGCCACATTGTCGAGCAGGGCACGACCGACCAGATATTCGCGCCGCCCTACCACCCCTATACGGAGGCGCTTCTTTCCGCGATCCCCATCGCCGATACCTCGGTGCGCAAGAAGCACATCGTTCTGGAAGGGGACATACCCTCAGCCATGAACCCGCCCTCGGGCTGCCCGTTCCAGACGCGCTGCCGCTACAAGGATCAGGTTCCGGGCGGGAAGTGCGAGCGCGAGGTGCCGCCGCTGAAGGATCTGGGCAATGGCCATTTCAGCCTGTGCTGGCTGGATGATGCAACGCTTGCGGGCATGGAGCCGGTCATCAGCTTCGACGCGCCATCGGATTGATCGGCGCGCCCGGCCGGAGGGCGGGCCGTGGCGTTTGCGCCGCGCGCCCTGTCTGCGCCTGTCGTCAACATCATCGTTTTGTTCAATGACTTCTGGATATGCGGCTGATTTTCCATCACTTTGCGCCGACTAACCGGATTGCAACAGGAGATTCGCATGCCCTCGGGGTTCTTCCGCTTCCTTCTCATGGCGTTCGCCGCTCTTGGCCTGGCGGCCGTGCTGTCGGTTCCGGCGCGCGCGCAGCAGAATGTTCAGGCAGTGGTCACGACCGATCTCAACATGCGCGAAGGCCCCGGCACGCGCTATCGCGTGGTTCTGACCATTCCGAATGGCGCGCGCGTGGTGACGCTGCGCTGTACTGATCGTTACGAATGGTGCGAAGTGGGTTATGCGGGGCGCACGGGCTGGGTTTCCGCGCGCTATCTGCGCGACACAAGGCCGGCTTACAGGGATCGCCCGATCTCCGATATCGGATCGACGCTCGGGCTCAAACTGTTTGATTTCGTCATGCGCGAGCTGGATGATCGCCGCCGTGACGACACCGCCTTCGACAATGATGACCGTTTCGACGGCGACCGCCGGCCGACCCCGCGCAATGTATGCTTTTACGACCGTCCGAACTTTCAGGGCCGCCGTCTCTGCGCCGGCATTGGCGACGATGCGCGCGTGATGGATCGCAATTGGGATGGCCGCGTGGCCTCGATCCGCGTTGGCGAGCGCACCTCCGTCGAGATTTGCTCAAGGATCGACTATGCCGGTCGCTGCGATCTCCTCACCCGTGATGTGCCTTCTCTGCGCCGGGGCGACACGGTTTCGTCCTTCCGGGTCTATCGCCGCCGGCCGGGCGACGAGGGCAGCTACGACCGGGTCCGCCGCGCCTGTTTCTACGAGCGTGTCGATTTCCGGGGCGCGAGCATCTGTTTCGATGCCGGTGACGGCACGGCGCGCCTGCCGCGCGAATGGAACAACCGCATCTCCTCGGTGACGCTTGAGGGCGGTGCCGAGGCGCGTGTCTGCGAGCGGCGCAATTTTGGCGGCTGGTGTGAAACCATCCGTCGCGACACCCGCCGACTGCGCGACATTTACAACGACGACATCAGTTCCATCGAGGTCTTCTGATCGGCCATTGCAGGGCCGTCCGCATCGCAAACGCCGCCCTTGCCGGGCGGCGTTTTTTGTTTGATATCCGCGGCTTGTAAATATGAATAAGAAATTCATGTTTTAATTCAAGAGGATGCGGCGGGGCCAAAAATTTGACCGATTGATAAAAAAAAGAAACTGCGCTAGCCTTTCCCCAATAATAAAAGGGGAATACGGAATGGCTGATGGTCTCTACGCGGACGGCATCGCCGCCGGCCGCCTTTCCGGTGAGGAATACGAAAAGAACTTCGCCGACCTGCATCCACCGCTCGACCGCCATGAGGCGGCCGTCGAGGCGGACAGGTGCTACTTCTGCTTCGATGCGCCGTGCACCACGGCGTGTCCGACATCGATCGACATACCCATGTTCATCCGGCAGATCGCGACGGACAATCCGTTGGGTTCGGCCAGAACGATCTTCGACCAGAACATTCTGGGCGGCATGTGCGCCCGCGTCTGTCCCACAGAGACCCTCTGCGAGGAGGCCTGCGTGCGTGAGGAGGCAGAGGGCAAGCCGGTCCAGATCGGCAGGCTCCAGCGCTATGCCACGGACGCGGCCATGGAGGCTGACGCGCAGTTCTATGAACGCGCTGCTCCAACCGGCAAGAGCGTTGCCATTGTCGGGGCAGGGCCCGCAGGCCTTGCCTGTGCGCACCGTCTGGCCATGCATGGTCATGACGTGACGATCCTTGAGGCGCGGCCCAAGCCCGGCGGGCTCAACGAGTTCGGCATCGCCGCCTACAAGACGCCCAATGGCTTCGCCCAGGCCGAGGTCGATTACCTGATGGCCATTGGCGGCATCCGTCTTGAGGAAGGAAAGGCGCTGGGGCGTGATTTTTCGCTTGGCGATTTAACGCGTGATCACGACGCCGTCTTTCTTGGCATGGGGCTTGCCGGCGTCAATGCGCTCGGTGCGGAAGGCGAAGCGGCTGACGGCGTCGAGAGCGCGGTCGACTACATTGCCCATCTGCGTCAGGCGAGGGATCTCGCCAGCCTGCCGGTCGGTCGGCGTGTCGTCGTCATCGGCGGCGGCATGACGGCCATCGACGCAGCCGTACAGGCGCGGCTTCTGGGCGCGGAGGAGGTCACGATCTGCTACCGGCGCGGCCAGGAACACATGAACGCTTCGGCGTTCGAGCAGGATCTGGCGGCGTCCAAAGGCGTCACCATAAGGCACTGGCTCCAGCCAACGCGCATCATCGCCGACAATGGCCGGGTGAGCGGCATTGAGCTTGAATACACGGCGCTGAAGGCCGGCAGGCTTTCAGGCACCGGCGAAACGCTGACGCTGCGCGCCGATCAGGTCTTCAAGGCCATTGGCCAGTCCTTTGAGGCAGGCGTTCTCAACGGCAGCACCGCGTCGGTTGAGCTTGAAGGGCGTCGCATCAAGACCGATGCGGAAGGGCGCACCTCCATGCCGAACGTCTGGGCCGGTGGCGATTGCATCGCCGGCGGCGACGATCTCACCGTATCGGCGGTCGCGCAGGGGCGCGACGCAGCCGAGAGCATTCATCGCGCATTGGCCGGCTGAGGAGCGGAAAACCCATGGCAGACATTCGCAGCAATTTCGTCGGCATCAAGTCTCCCAATCCCTTCTGGCTTGCTTCCGCACCACCCACAGACAAGGCCTACAATGTCGAGCGCGCCTTCAAGGCGGGCTGGGGCGGCGTCGTCTGGAAGACACTGGGCGAGGAGGGACCTCCGGTCGTCAATGTCAACGGACCCCGCTACGGCGCGATCTGGGGTGCAGACCGCCGGCTTCTCGGCCTCAACAACATCGAGCTCATCACCGACCGCGACCTTTATCTGAACCTGCGCGAAATCAAGCAGGTGAAGAAGAGCTGGCCGGACCGGGCGCTCATCGTTTCGCTCATGGTGCCGTGTGAGGAGCAGGCATGGAAAGCCATCCTTCCGCTCGTGGAAGAGACGGAAGCCGATGGCATCGAGCTCAATTTCGGCTGTCCGCACGGTATGAGCGAGCGCGGCATGGGCGCAGCCGTTGGCCAGGTGCCCGAATATGTCGAGATGGTGGTGCGCTGGTGCAAGCAGAACACGCGCATGCCCGTCATCACCAAGCTCACGCCCAACATCACCGATGTGCGCCAGCCCGCCCGCGCGGCCCATGCCGGCGGAACGGATGCGGTGTCGCTCATCAACACGATCAATTCCATCACCTCGGTCAATCTCGACAATTTCGCGCCCGAACCCACCATTGACGGCAAGGGCTCCCATGGCGGCTATTGCGGCCCGGCGGTGAAGCCCATCGCGCTCAACATGGTGGCCGAGATCGCCCGCGATCCGCAGACCGCTGGCCTGCCCATCTCCGGCATTGGTGGCATCACCACATGGCGCGATGCCGCCGAGTTTCTGGCGCTGGGGTCCGGTACGGTTCAGGTCTGCACCGCCGCCATGACCTACGGCTTCAAGATCGTCGAGGAGATGATCGAGGGGCTTGAAAACTGGATGGACGCCAAGGGGCACGCCACGCTCGATGACGTGATCGGCCGCGCGGCGCCCAATGTTACCGACTGGCAGTATCTGAACCTCAACTATGTCACCAAGGCGCGCATTGATCAGGACCAGTGCATCAAATGCGGTCGCTGCCACATCGCCTGCGAGGACACGTCTCATCAGGCAATCACGGCCATGGTCGACGGCAAGCGTCATTTCGAGGTGATCGAAGAGGAGTGCGTCGGCTGCAATCTGTGCGTCAATGTCTGTCCGGTGGAGGGCTGCATCGACATGGTGCCGCTGGCCGCCGGGGCGCTCGACAAGCGCACGGGCGAGAAGGTCGAGCCGGTCTACGCCAACTGGACGACGCATCCGAACAACCCTTCCAAAGTGGCTGCGGAATAGGTCTGACGGCGGCGGTTATCCGCCGCCGTTTTTCTTTGAGCGTGTGTCAGGAAGTGGCAGAAGCAACGTCTATTCCTATTGCGGATAATTATTATCCAGGATATATGTTATCCGCAATAGGGAGGTCGACATGAAACTGAGTGAAGGCGTTGAGGCGGCGATCCATTGCGCCACGCTTCTTGCGCAGCTGGAAGAGGGGCGCACCATGCCGGCCAGCGCGCTTGCCGAATATCACGGCCTCTCGCCAAGTTATCTGCTCAAACATTTGAAAACGCTGACGGCCGCCCGCATTCTGGAATCGGTTTCCGGGCCCCATGGCGGCTATCGTCTGGCGCGGTCGGCGGATGCGATCACCCTGCTGGACGTGGTGCTTGCCATCGAGGGACCGCAGCCGGCCTTTCGCTGTGCGGAGATCCGCCAGCGCGGGCCGGGTGCGCTGGAACCCGAGGTCTATGCCGCGCCCTGCAACATCAACGCCGCCATGCTGCGCGCCGAGCAGGCCTATCGCGCCGAGCTGCGCAAGACGCGGCTGAGTGACGTGATCTCCGACTATCTGGGGGAGGCCGATCCGCGCGCGCTCGCCTTCAGCTGCGCCTTCGTTGCGCGAAACCAGCGTCCGCAGGGCTGACGCCATCTTCTGAAATGGAAAGGACTGATCATGCAAGAACGCCTGAACTACGTGAAGACCGAGCCGAAACTGCTTGGCGCGATCTTCAATCTCAAGAAGGCGGTGAACGAAAGCGGCCTCGATCAAGGGCTGATCCATCTGGTGAACCTGCGCGCATCGCAGATCAATGGCTGCTCCTATTGTGTCGACATGCACACCCGCGAAGCGCGGCGCGATGGTGAGAGCGAGCAGCGTGTGCATCTCGTATCGGCATGGCGTGAATCCCCGCTCTATACCGGGCGTGAGCGCGCAGCCCTTGCCTGGACCGAGCGTCTGACGCACATCTCCGACGGCCCGGTCGAGGATGCGCTCTACAATGAGATGCTGGAGCATTTCTCCGAGCAGGAGCTGGTGCAGCTTACCGTGCTGGTCGGTCTCATCAATGTGTGGAACCGCATCGCGATCCCGTTCCGCTCGGTCCATCCCGTGATCGCGGATGATGCGTCTGCTGCCGCCTGAACCCCTTTAAGCCAGTCAGCGCTATTTTGCCGAACAGCCCGGAAACCGGTTTGGATTTCCGGGCCGTTCCTTTAGGCTGAAAGGCGTTTTCGGGGGATGCATTGACCGACACCGTAGAGACGAAGGCCGCGCGGCGCGAGGCGTATCGCACCAGCGCGACGGGGGTGCAAAAGCGGCTTGGCCATTTGGCCATGCTGGCCTTTGCAACACTGGTCGCCGGCTCCTTCTCGCTGGGGTCGATGGCCGCGCAGCATATCGGCCCGGTGGCGCTCAATGCCGCCCGTTTCCTGATCGGCATTGTCTTCATGGGGCTGGTGGTGCGCTTTGTGCTGCGCCAGCCGCTTCCCTTCCCGAAAGCCCCGTGGCGCTTTCTGGTTCTGGGCGGCCTGATGGCGTTCTATTTCGTCACCATGTTCGTGGCGCTCGGCATGACCAGCCCGGTCTCGACCGGCGCGGTCTTCACGCTGATGCCGCTCCTCAGCGCCTTTTTCGGTTATCTCTTCCTGCGGCAGGTGCCGCGCGGGCTCGTCATTCCGAGCCTCGTTCTGGCCGGTCTCGGCTCGGTCTGGGTCATTTTCGACGGCAATTTCGAAGCCATGCGCCGCTTCGACATGGGCGAGGGGGAGCTGATCTTTTTTGTCGGCGTCATCGGGCATGCGGCCTATGCCTCGCTTGTCCGGCTCTACAATCGCGGCGAGCCGGTCTTCGCCTTCACCTTCTGGACGCTGCTGGCCACAGGCGTGCTGATTGCGCTTTACGGCGTGGGCGAGATCGCCGCGACCGACTGGTTCGCCCTGCCGTCGATTACCTGGCTGGCGATCTTCTATCTGGCGATCTTCACCACGGCCGGCACGTTCTTCCTGCTCCAGTTCGCCGCCCTGCGGCTGCCCGCCTCCAAGGTGCTCGCCTATAACTACCTCACGCCGACGCTGATCATCGTGTTCGAAGGCCTGCTCGGCCATGGCTGGGCGAGCCTTTCGGTGATGGTTGGCGCCGTGGTGACCATTCTCGGCCTGGTCATTCTGGCGCTGTCGCCTGAAGGCTGAGTTCAGTCGCCGAAGCGCCGTCCGAACCCTTTTGGATCAACCAGCGCCGGCAGGCCGGTTTCATCGAGCCACGCTTCGCTCGGTGCGCTCAGTCTGCGATAGATGTCGCGCACCAGCCTGCGTGCCGTCTCGCCCGGCCAGTCCTGTGGCAGGAGCGCGGTCGGCAGGCCGGGGTCGCGCAGCACGATGCGTCGCCAGTCATGAATGAGCAGGGTTCGCGCCGCCATCGCGTCGATGGGCGCGGGCATATGCGTGCCGGCAAGCTGATCGGCCAGCGGCGTGTAATCGGCAATCAGTTCCGCATAGGCGGCGGCGATCTCGTCTGAAGGCCAGAGGCTGCGCAGCATTTCGGGATGTTCGGCGCTTGAACCGTGGATCACCAGCATGTCCGCGAGCACGGCGTCACCGTTCGGCATTCTGGTTCGCGGCAGCAGGTGAACGCCTTCCGCGATCTTCAGAAAACCGCGCTCCTTTAGCGCCTCGTCATGTTCGCCATTGCCGTTGGGCGGCGCGATCGCCACCGTCCACGAGCCATCCCAGTCGGGCGCGCCCGCTGCATAGATGCGCCGTGTCGCCAGGTCGAAGGCGTGCTGGCCATGCCGGTCCAGCGAGAAGAAGGAGTTGCGGCCGCGCCGTTCGCGCACCACCCAGCCATCGCCGGCAAGCCGCGACATGGCGGTGCGCAGCGCACCGGCCTCGATGCCCAGCCGCGCCATCACGGTTTGAAGTGCGGCCAGCGGCGCTTCGCCGCCACGCGGCACGATGGCGTCGCCGAACAGGGTGATCACCAGTGACCAGACCCTGAGGCGGCCACGCCCGTGCAGGCGGTCGATCAGATCGGAAAGGGCGGTTTCTGCAGTTTCGGTCGGCGCATCCATGCCATCCACATGCCACGGGACGGGGAGGCGGGCAAGATTGTCAGTCGAGCCCCTTCACGCCACTCACCAGAAGATGCGTGGCAAGCTTCGCATAGTCCTGCCGGGAGATGCCGCGATCCTCGCGGAACCACATGTAAAACCAGTTGAGCATGCCGAACAGGCTCATCGTCACCGGTTTCAGAAGCGGCCGGTTGTCGAAGACTTCCGGGTTCACCTGCCGCACCGCTTCGGCAAACAGCGCGACCAGCCGGCGCTCCAGTGCTTTCAGCTCTTCCTGCTGTGCGTCGGGCAGAAGCTGAAGGCCGGAAAGCTGCACACGGTGCTCATTGTCCGCATCGCGATAGGCGTCGAGCAGCGCCGTCACCAGCCCTGCCAGCCGCTCCTGCGGAGCTTCATGGGGCTGGTCAGCCTCTTCTACGGCTTCCACCAGTTCCTGCAAATGCGTTTCGATGATGTCGAAAAGCAGCGCTTCCTTGGAGGTGTAGTAGTGATAGAGCAGCGCCTTCGAAACGCCGAGTTCCGTTGCAAGCTGGTTCATCGAGGCGCGGTCATAGCCGTCACGCGCGAAGATGCGCGCTGCGCCATGCAGCATGGCGTCGCGCTTGTCGTCATAATCCTTGGCTCGGGTGCGGGCCATCAATGCATATCCCGGGGGCGTTTGTGCGTTTGTGCGTCTGTGTCGCCCCTCGCGTCGTTCACGGGCGGGAAGGGGCGAGTCACTGTTGAAATGAGCGTCGGTACTCTCACTGTTTGTCGCGCTTGTCGATGATGCGCACGGCCTTGCCCTGGCTGCGGGCCACGCCGCCGGGGTCGGTCGCGTTGACGCGCACCGTCACGCCGACCACATCCTTGATGCGTTCGCCGAGCTGGCGGCAGGCCGCAAGCCGCACTTCTTCGCCCGCTTCCAGCGCTTCCATCTCCACATGAATGGTCATCGCATCCATGCGGCCTTCCTGCGTCAGCTCGATCTGGAAATGCGGCGCGAGCCCGTTGACGGTGAGGATCTGCTCCTCGATCTGGGTGGGAAACACATTGACCCCGCGCAGGATCATCATGTCGTCCGAGCGGCCGGTGATCTTCTCCATGCGGCGCATGGAGCGCGCCGTGCCCGGCAGAAGCCGCGTCAGGTCGCGCGTGCGGTAGCGCACGATGGGGAAGGCTTCCTTGGTGAGCGAGGTGAAAACCAGCTCGCCCTTTTCGCCGTCCGGCAGCACGTCGCCGGTCTCCGGGTCGATGATCTCGGGATAGAAATGGTCTTCCCAGATATGTAGCCCGTCCTTGGTCTCCACGCACTCATTGGCAACACCCGGTCCCATCACTTCCGACAGGCCGTAAATGTCGACCGCATGCATGTCGAATGCGTCTTCGATCTCGGCGCGCATGGCGTTGGTCCATGGCTCCGCACCGAAAATGCCCACCTTGAGCGGGCTCTTGCGCGGGTCGAGGCCGCGCGCGCGGTATTCATCGAGGATCGACAGCATGTAGGAGGGCGTGACCATGATCGTGTCGGCCCGAAAATCCTCGATCAGCGTCACTTGGCGCGTGGTCATGCCGCCCGATGCCGGCACCACCGTCGCGCCCAGCCGCTCCGCGCCGTAATGCGCACCCAGACCGCCCGTGAAGAGCCCATAGCCATAGGCCACGTGAACGATGTCGCCCGCCCGCGTGCCGGATGCGCGGATCGAGCGCGCCATCACCTCGGCCCAGGTGTCGATGTCCTTTGCGGTGTAGCCCACAACGGTCGGCTTGCCGGTCGTGCCGGATGAGGCGTGAATGCGCGCCACCTTCTCGCGCGGCACGGCGAACATGCCGAACGGATAATTGTCGCGCAGGTCCGTCTTCACCGTGAAGGGGAATTTCGACAGGTCGGAAAGCTGCTTCAGATCGTCGGGATGAACACCGGCGGCGTCGAACCTCTTCTTGTAATGCGGTACGTTTTCATAGGCGTGCCTGAGCGACCATTTGAGGCGCACAAGCTGCAGGGCCTGGATTTCATCGCGCGAGGCGATTTCGATCGGGTCCAGGTCTTCCTTTTTGGGGGTCAGGTCTTTCATCATTATCTCCCGAAGATGAGGATGCCGTCAGGCGTCTTCCTCGAAATGCTTGCCGCCAATGACGCGGGAATTGCCGCGAAACTCCGCGATGACTTTGCCGTTCTGGTTCTCCACGCGAACATCATAGATGCCCGAGCGCCCGAACCGCGCCACCTCGCGCGCCACCGCCGTAAGCCGGTCGCCGAGCGCGCCGGGCGCAACGAAGGTGATGGAATTGTGCTGCGCGACAACGATCTGGTTGTAGGAGTTGCACGCAAAGGCGAAGGCGGAATCCGCCAGTGTGAAGATGTAGCCGCCGTGGCAGATGTCGTGCCCGTTCGTGTGGTGCGTTTCCACCGTCATCGACAGGGTGGCGCTGCCCGGCGCCACCGCATCAAGGCTGCATCCCAGCCATTGCGAGGCGTCGTCGCGCGCCCACATGGCTGCTGCGCTGCGCTCTGCGATCTCCTGTGGAGACAGTTGCATTTGTGACATCTAGGCTCCTCCCAACGGCGTCGGTGAAAGCAGACTTGCATAAACCGACCGGTCGGTCAATAATACTGTTGAGAGGAGGCGGTGGGGCCGCTTCCGGGAGGAGAGCATGACAAAAACGGCAGACAACGCTGCAACCAATGGCGAGAAACTGGCGGAGGACTTTGAATTGACGGCGCTGCCCGCGGGCTTCGTGGACGATCCGTTTCCGGTCTATCACGCACTTCTGGAGCACGCGCCCCTGAAGCGTTTCGCCGACGGCTCGGTCATGCTGTCGCGCTATGAGGATCTCGACCGCGTCTATCGCGACACGAAAACCTTTTCCTCCGACAAGAAGGCCGAGTTCCTGCCGAAGTTCGGCGACACGCCGCTTTACGAGCATCACACGACGAGCCTCGTCTTCAACGATCCGCCGCTCCACACACGGGTGCGCAAGATCATGATGGGCGCGCTCACGCCGCGTGCGCTGGCAGCGCTTGAGCCGGGTCTGATCGCGCTGGTCGATGGCCTGCTCGACCGTATGGAAGAGAAGGGCGAGGTCGATCTCATCGAGGATTTCGCCGCCGCGATCCCCATTGAGGTGATCGGCAATCTGTTCGATATTCCCCACGAGGCGCGCGAGCCGCTGCGCGACTGGTCGCTTGCCATTCTAGGTGCGCTCGAACCGGTTCTCACCGACGAGCAGCTCAAATGGGGCAACACCTCCGTCACCGATTTCAAGGCGTTCCTGAAGGAGATTGCCGATGATCGCCGGCGCAATCCCGGTGATCCGGCGACCGACGTCCTGACCCGTCTCATCAATGGCAATGAGGGCGAAGAACTCTCCGAGGTGGAGCTTCTGCAGAATTGCATCTTCATCCTCAATGCCGGTCACGAGACCACCACGAACCTCATCGGCAACGCCCTTTATGAGCTGTTGCACTGGCCTGAAGAGAAGGCGCGGCTTGAAGCCGACCCGGACCTGATCGCAACGGCGGTCGATGAGTTCTTGCGTTTCCAGAGCCCCAACCAGCTCGGCAACCGCATGGCGGTGGAGCCGGTGGAGTTCCATGGCGAAACCGTGGAGCCGGGCACGCCGATCCATCTGTGCATTGGTGCTGCCAACCGCGATCCGCGCCAGTTTGCCGATCCGGACCGGCTTGATGTGGGGCGCAGGTCCAACAAGCATCTGGCCTTTGCCGGTGGGCCTCATCTGTGCGCGGGCTTCTCGCTTGCGCGCATGGAAGGGCGCATCGGCATTTCGCATTTTCTCAAACGTTTCCCCGACTACCGGATGACGGGCGAGCCGGAACGCACCGGACGTGTGCGCTTTCGCGGCTTCTCCCGGCTGCCGGCGCGGGTGCGCTGATCAATAAAGGAGTTTTCCATGAGCGTGATGCGGCTTGAAAGCTATGCGGCAGGGGCGTGGGTTGCGCCCTCGGGCGATCTCAAACCCCTGCGGAGTGCGGTCACCGGCGATGTGGTTGCCGAACTCGGTTCGCAGAAGCTGGATTTCGCCGGCATGGCCAATCATGCCCGCCAGGTGGGCGGGCCGGCGCTGCGCGCGATGACGTTCCACGACCGCGCCTTCGCCATCAAGGCGCTGGCGCAGTATCTGAACGACCGCCGCGAAGCGCTCTACGAGCTTTCCTACGAGACCGGTGCGACCAAGCCTGACTCGATGATCGACATTGATGGCGGCATCGGCACGCTGTTCGTCTATTCGTCCAAGGCCCGGCGTGAGCTGCCCGATGACAGGGTCTATGTGGATGGCGCGCTCGAGCAGCTTTCCCGCTCCGGAAACTTCGTTGGCCAGCACGTGGCGACCCCGCTTCAGGGCGTGGCCGTCCACATCAACGCCTTCAACTTCCCTGTTTGGGGCATGTTGGAAAAGCTTGCACCGACGCTGATCGCCGGCGTTCCGGCCATCGTCAAACCGGCCTCCGCCACCGCGTGGCTCGCTGAAGCCTGCTTCCGCATGATCGTGGAATCCGGCCTGTTCCCGGAAGGCGCGGTTCAGTTCATTGCGGGTTCCACCGGAGACCTGCTTGACCGCCTGACCGGTCAGGACGTGGTGTCCTTCACGGGCTCCGCCTCCACCGCATCCATGCTGCGCGCCAACCCGAAGATCATCGGCAATTCCGTGCGCTTCGTGGCCGAACAGGATTCGCTCAACGCCTCGGTGCTTGGGCCGGATGCAGCCCCCGGAACGCCTGAATTCGACGCTTTCATCAAGGAAGTGCACCGCGAGATGACGGCCAAGGCCGGCCAGAAATGCACCGCTGTGCGCCGTATTTTCGTGCCCGACGCACACCGCGATGCGGTCACCGACGCGCTCATCGCCCGGCTTGAGAAGACCGTGGTCGGCAATCCGCGCAGCGAAGGCGTGCGGATGGGCGCGCTCGCAAGCCTCGCCCAGCGCGACGACGTTCTTGAGAAGGCCGGCATTCTCGCCACCGAGGCCCGCTGTGTCTTCGGGGATCCGGATGCGTTCTCGGTCACCGATGCCGATGCCGGAGCGGGCGCATTCGTGCCGCCCATGCTGTTCTCCTGCGACGATCCCGATGGCGCTCAGAAGCTGCATTCGGTCGAGGCGTTCGGCCCCGTGTCCACCATCATGCCGTACCGGGATCTCGGCCATGCGCTGAAACTCGCCAATCGCGGCGAGGGCTCGCTTGTCGCCTCGGTCTTCACGCATGATCCGGCGGTGGCCCGGCAGGCGGTTCTGGAAGCGGGCGCTTTCCATGGCCGGCTCTATTTCGCCAACCGCGACACCGGCAAGGAGGCAACCGGGCACGGTTCGCCGCTGCCGCACATGGTGCATGGCGGTCCGGGCCGCGCCGGCGGCGGCGAGGAGCTGGGCGGTGTCCGCGGCGTGATGCACTACATGCAGCGCACCGCGATCCAGGCGAGCCCCGATCTGATCGCTGGCATCACCAACCGTTATGTGGCTGGCGCTTCGACCGAAGAGAAAGAGCCGCATCCCTTCCGCCTGACCTTTGGCGAACTGGAGCCCGGCCGCACACTCTGGGCCGGTCCGCGCGAGGTGACGCTGGCGGACATCGAGCATTTCGCCGAGTTCACCGGTGATACGTTCTACGCGCATATGGACGAGGAGGCGGCCGCCGCCAATCCGTTCTTCCCCGGCCGCGTCGCCCATGGCTATCTCATTCTGTCCTTCGCGGCAGGCATGTTCGTTGAGGCTGCACCCGGCCCGGTGCTCGCCAATTACGGCCTCGACAATCTGCGCTTCATGAAGCCGGTTTCCCCCGGCGACACGCTGAAAGTGCGCCTTACGGTCAAGCAGAAGACGCGCCGCAAGGACGAATATGGCGAAGTGCGCTGGGATGTCGGCGTCTACAATCAGGAAGGTGAGCAGGTTGCCGCCTACGAACTCCTGACGATGAACGCCATGTAGCATGGTGCGGTTTGGGGCGTCCTTTGCCATGTCCTCCGGCATTCTGGAGAACTGGCGCAGCGCCCCTCATCCCCCTGCCGGGACCTTCTCCCCGCCTGCGCGCCCTTACGTAGCAACGGCACCAAGTCTAACTTGTGGGGTTGCTGATATGGAGACTCCACAACTGGGGATTTTGCGGGCATCATCTAGCGAATGATCAGCAAGTTAAGACGGATTTGGGACGCGGTATTATCCGCTGGGGCATTTGTCGGCATCATATACATGCCTGCAGATATTTTCGGTTTAAGCGAAGCCTACCCTTGGATTGCAAGGGTGGTCGAAACGACTGACCGCTTCACCGTTCTAGCCGCATTCACCGCGCTTCTGATTCTTTATATTTTTTGGATGGATATTCGCCCTCTGGTTCGTCGCTGGCTTTCCATGCCGCCACGAAAGGAGCAAAAACTCCGTATGGCGCGGGCATGGATTCGACTGTCCGAAGATATCTTCAGCGAATTGTCTGGGGCCGGTCGGAGCTACGAGTTTCGAACTGGCAATGACCATCAAGACTGGCTTCTCTCTAGGGATGAAGAAAGCCGACACAGAGAGGAGGCAATGGCGAAGCTGAAGCGTCAGTTTTCATCTCGCATAGCGCAGGCTGGAGCGCAATTGGATAATCTGGGCCTTTTAGGAGAGAAGGGGTGGGAGCGGCACAGCTTTAATTCCACGACTAATTTACATTGTTTTGAGTTCAGCGCACAGACCCTAGCCGCCAAGGGCCGGAAGATCTTAGACGATCTCGGAGAAGCGGACTAGAGCCGAAGTATACCCGATCCGATAGCTTCCATGCACCATAAGAAATAAGACGCCGCGAAATTACCCCTGGAGAGGTTGTTGCACACCTTTACTTATTCCTCAGCAATTCCAATTGCCCCGCTGGCGGGGAGAGGGTAAGGGTGAGGGGCGAGCGCCGACGGACGCCGGATACATAGCGCCCCGCTAGGCGCTCCTGGCCTTGAACGCCAGCCCGTCCACCAGTTCCGCTGCCTTGAGCAGCGCTGCACCCGTTGCGACAACCATCTGCGGCAGAAGCATCCATTCCAGCGTCCACGCCGCGCCGGAGCGTTCGTTTTCGTGCACCAGCGCCTGATGCACGCCACCCACCAGCGTGGCGTTGAAGCGCGCGAGCGTCACCAGCGCTTCGGCGGCGACCGGGTTCTTCTTGTGCGGCATGGCGGAAGATCCGCCGCCCGCCGCCAGTTCGATCTCGCCAATTTCGCTCTGCGCGGCAAGCACAATGTCCTGCCCCATCTTGCCGAGGCTTCCGCTGATCAGCGAGAGAAGGGAGGCAAAAGCGGCGATCCCGTCGCGCTCGCTGTGGCGGGCATGGTCGGGCTGCGCAAGGCCAAGCCGTGCCGCCAGCCGCCCGGCAACGGCCTCGCCCTTGTGGCCGAGCTTGTCGAGCGTGCCGGCTGCGCCACCGAAATGCAGCACCGCGATGTCGCCCTGAACCGTCTCCAGCCGTCGCACATCGCGGATGAGCGGTTCACGCCATGACCGGATTTTCCGGCTGGCGGAAACGGAAATGGCGGCCTGCATGCGCGTATGCGCCATCACTTTGGTCTGTCCGTCCCGCGTCTCCAAAGCCGCCAGCGCGTCGATCAGCCCGGCAAGCCGCCGCGCAAGAATCGCCATCGCATCGCGCGCCCGCAGCGCAAATCCCGTATCGATCACGTCCTGGCTGGTCGCGCCAAAATGGAGATGCGCCCTGACGTCTTCGGGAAGGGCTGCGCGTAATTCCCTGACCAGCGCCGGCACAACCACCCCGTCCTGCGCCACGCCGGCCTTCAGACCGGCCACATCCGGGCTGAAGCGCGCAAGCGTCGCGGTGATCGCCTCCGCCGCCGGGCGCGGAATGACGCCCTCATCGGCTTCGGCTTCGGCAAGCGCGGCCTCGAATTTCAGCATCGCGTCGAGTTCCGCCCGCGCGGAAAAGAGATGCGCGAGCTCCTCGTCGCCAAGCAGGCCTGAAAGGATGGGATGATCGAACACGGAGATGGTCATGCGGCAAATGTCCCGGTTGGCGTTCTGAGTAGCTCAATAACACATCTGCCGCCGGGCGATTGGCCCGGCGGCAGGTTGATGCGGCAAAAAAGAAAGCGGGGTGTCGTTCAGATGTCGAAGAACACCGTTTCCATCTCCCCCTGGAGATGGATGTCGAACGTGTAGATGTCGCCGTCGCGGCTGGCGATCAGCGTCGGCACGCGGTTTCGATGTTCGATCCGCGCGAGCACCGGGTCCTCGGCGTTTGCTGCCTCTTCGTCACCGAAATACAGGCGCGTCGCCAGCCCCAGATTGATGCCGCGCGCCACGATCCAGAGATTGATGTGCGGCGCCATCATGCGTCCACCGGGGAAGGGAACCGGTCCGGGCTTGATCGTCTCGAAGCGGATTTCGCCGCTTTCCATGTCGGAGGGAAACCGCCCCCAGCCGCTGAAGGCAGGGTCCGCCGCGCCGCGCGTCTCGGAAGGGGAGTTGTAAAGCCCCTCGGCGTCGGCCTGCCAGGTTTCCACCAGCGCGTCCTTCAGAACCGAGCCTGTGCCGTCAAGCACGCGGATCACCACGCTGATGCGCTCGCCCTTCGTCTGGTCGCTGACGAGCGATGCGCCGAGATCGTCAGGGAAGATGCCTTCAATGCCGCAGAAATTCGGCGTCAGGCCGATATGGACGTAAGGGCCGGCGGTCTGCGACGCGCTTTCCTTCAGGCGATTGAGATCCTGGGCCATCAAGTGCCCTCCATGCGGTTTTCAAAAAGGGTCGAGCGGCGGCCACGCAGAACGATGTCGAACTTGTAGGCGCGCGCATCCATCGGCACGGTCGCCTCCATGTCGAGCGCCGCGATCAGCCCCTCAATGGCCCTGCGGTCGGGAATGGTGCCGACAATCGGGCATTTCCAGATCATCGGATCGCCCTCGAAATACATCTGCGTGATCAGGCGCTGAACGAAACCGTGTCCGAACACGGAGAAGTGGATATGCGCCGGCCGCCAGTCATTGATGCCGTTCGGCCAGGGATAGGCTCCTGGCATGATCGTGCGGAAGGAATAACTGCCGTCTTCGTCGGTGATGGTCCGCCCGCAGCCGCCGAAATTGGGGTCCAGCGGGGCGAGGTAGCCGTCCTTCTTGTGCCGGTAGCGGCCGCCTGCATTGGCCTGCCAGAACTCGACCAGAACATTGGGGACGGGGCGCGCATTCTCGTCCACAACCCGGCCATAGACGATGATGCGCGGTCCAATCGCGCTTTCGCCGGAGCGCGCATGGTTCAGCGTCAGGTCGTTGTCGAGCGCGCCCAGAATGCCGTGCCCGAATGTCGGTCCGGTGATCTCAGACGGCGTGTGCGGAAAGGCGATCGGCGCTTTCTGCGGCGAGCGCACGACGGATGTCTTGTAAAGCGGTGTCAGCGCTGGCGGTTGCCAGGCCCGGTCGCGCTGGAAGAAGCCGCCGGTTTCCGGTCTCTGGTTCTTCATGCCTTGTCTTCCTCCATCGCCGCAAGCGTCTGCTTGACGATCTTGATTGCATGGTTTGCCGCAGGCACGCCGGCATAGATGGCCACGTGCAGCATGGCCTCGCGCAGATCCTCCGCGCTCGCACCCGTATTTGCGGTGGCGCGCACATGCATGGCCAGTTCCTCGTCCTGTCCGAGCGCTGCCAGAAGCGCGATGGTCACCATCGAGCGCTCACGCTTTGTCCATTCGGGCCTCGACCAGACGTGTCCCCAGGCGGCTTCCGTGATGAGTTCCTGAAAAGGCTCGTCGAAGGCGGTCTTGCGGGCTTGCGCATTGTCCACCCAGGCATCGCCCAGCACCGCGCGACGCGTCTTCATGCCCTCCTTGTGTCGGGCGCTTTCTTCCTTGCTGGACATGCTATTCTCCTTGGTAGTCTGGGGCCCGACCACAGGGTCGGGTATTCTAATGGCAGGGGATCAGAAGGGCAGGCCGACATAGTTTTCGGCGAGCATGGTAAGTGCTGCGCGCGACTGGAACAGATAGTCGAGCTCCGCATGCTGGATGCGCTGGCCGAATGTGCCCTGATCGGGGAAGCGGTGAAGCGTGCTGGTCATCCACCAGGAAAACCGCTCCGCTTTCCACACGCGGGCCAGCGCCTTCTGCGAATAGGCGTCGAGGCCGGCCGTGGATTTTTCGATGTAGTATTCTCGAAGCGCATCAAAGAGATAGCGCACGTCGCTCGCAGCGAGATTCAGGCCCTTTGCGCCGGTTGGCGGCACGATATGCGCCGCGTCGCCGGCGAGGAATAATCGGCCAAAGCGCATGGGCTCGGCGACAAAGGAGCGTAACGGCGCGATGGATTTCTCGATGGAGGCGCCGGTGGTTATGGCCTCGGCTGTGGCGTCCGGCAGGCGGCGGCGGATCTCGTCCCAGAAGCGCGCATCCGTCCATTCCTCGACGCGCTCATCGGCGGCCACCTGCACATAGTAGCGGCTGCGCGTGGTGGAGCGCATGGAGCATAAGGCAAAGCCGCGCGGATGATTGGCGTAGATCAGTTCGTCGCCCACCGGCGGCACGTCGGCGATGATGCCAAGCCAGCCAAACGGATAGATGCGCTCAAACGTCTCCAGCGCCTCATGCGGGATCGACTGCCGCGCAATGCCGTGAAACCCGTCGCAGCCGGCGATGAAATCACAGGCGATGCGGTGCGTCTGGCCGTCTTTCTCATAAGTCACGGAAGGGGTGTCGGTATCGAAACCGTGCGGCTGCACGTCTCGCGCTTCGTAGACCGTCTGCGCGCCGATGACGTCGCGCCCGTCCATCAGATCATGAGTGACTTCGGTCTGCCCGTAGACGAGAACCCGTTTGCCGCCGGTCAGCGTGTGAAGGTCGACCCGGTGGCGGCGATTGTCGAAGGCCAGATCGAAACCGTCATGCGGCAGGCCTTCGGCCCGCATGCGTGCGCCGACGCCGGCTTCGTCCAGCATGGCGGCGGTGCCTTCCTCCAGAACGCCTGCGCGGATGCGCGAAAGCACATGCGCTCTGGATGCGCGCTCCAGAATCACATTGTCGATCCCGGCGCGCGATAAGAGCTGCCCCAATAATAACCCGGCCGGGCCGGAGCCGATGATGGCGACCTGAGTCCGCACGATGGCAATCCTCCCAATTGCATCGCGAAGAGTGGTTGTTTCCGCCGGGCGCGGCAATGGACATTTCCGGCAAACGATTGCACTATTCGCGCATCGTGAGGGAGGGGGCCGGTGCAGAGATCGATACCGAATTACAGACTTTACCAAGAAAAAACAGGCGAATCTCCTGATTTCTGGCTGCATTGCGAAACGCTCTCCGTTCGCAGTTCACTGCACAATTGGGAAATTTCGGTGCACCGCCATTCCGCGCTTTTCCAGATATTCTGGGTGACGGAGGGCGAGGGCATCATGATGGCCGAAGGACAGGCCGATTGTCATTTTACCGCCCCTTGCGCGCTTTTCATTCCGCCCGGCGCTGCACATGGCTTCCGCTTTCTCGGCCAGTCCGAAGGGCTGGTGACCACGGTTCTGGCAGACCGGCTTTCCCTGCCCATCGCCGCCGACCGGACCCTTGCCGATTTCTTCGCTTCCACCCGCATCGTTCCGCTGGGCGAGCCTGATGCTTCCACCGGGGAGGGCGGTGCGCAGGTGGGGCGTCTCCTGCGGCGCATTCACGCCGAAAACGGGCGGAGGGACATTGGCCGCGATCTCATTCTCGATGCGCTTTTGACGGAGGTTCTGGTCTGGCTGGCGCGTCTTGGCGCACGGGCCGGCTTGCCGAAGAAAGCCATGTCGACGCGGGACAATGCACGCATGGAGGCGCTCGATACGCTGATCGCCGCGCATTTTCGCGAGCATCGCCCGGTTGGTTTCTACGCCGGACGCGTGGGCGTATCCGTTGCGCAGTTGAACCGCATCGCAAGACAGGAGGCCGGCGTCAGCGTTTCGCAGCTCATCGCCCGCCGCCTGCTCGATGTGGCGCGGCGTGATCTGGTGTTCACGCCAACCCCGGTGCAGGCCATCGCCTATTCGCTGGGTTTTCAGGACCCGGCCTATTTCAATCGCTTCTTCCGGCGGCAGACAGGCGCTACGCCCGGCGCGTATCGCGAGGCGGAACGTCGGCGCATGGCCGCCTGAAAGGCTCCGGTCAGAACAAAGAAAAGGGGCCGTTTGGCCCCTTCCTTTTCGCCTCTTCCCTGGAAAAGCATGGGTTGTGTTGTCAGCCGGGCGTCGAGCCCGGCCAGCCATCACATCGCCTTGTTGGAAATGTCGTGCGTGAATGCGCCTTCCGGCTCCTTGGTGATCACCGGATCGGAACCGCCCTGCAGCAGCGTGTCGACGGTCTGCTGGTAAGCAGCTTCATCCAGCGTCGGGCTGTCGCCCAGAAGCTTGGCAATCTCGCGCGTCATGCGCTTCTGGTGCTTTTCGGTCTGCGCACCGGTCGCATCATTGTCGAGCACGATGAGCGCCGCCTCATCCGGGTTGTCCTTGGCCCACATCCAGCCCTTCATGGACGCTTTCACGAAGCGCGCCATCTTGTCCACGAATTCAGGGTCCTGAAGCTTGTCTTCCAGCACATAGAGCCCGTCTTCGAGCGTGGCCACGCCCTCGTCCGTGTAGTTGAACACAACGATGTCGTCTTCGCTGAGCCCGGCGTCGATCACCTGCCAGTATTCATTGTAGGTCATGGCGGTGATGCAGTCGGCCTGCTTCTGCAAAAGCGGGTCGACATTGAAGCCGATTTTCTGGATGGTCACGCCGTTTTCGGAACCGTCGCGCGGCAGGTCGAGCTTCGACAGCCAGCTATAGAGCGGATATTCATTGCCGAAGAACCAGGTGCCGAGCGTCTTGCCCTTGAAGTCTTCCGGCTTTTCGATGCCGGTCTCCTTGCGGCAGACCATGGTGAGGCCAGAGCGCGCGAAAGGCTGGGCGATGTTGACCACCGGCACGCCTTTTTCGCGTGCGGCCAGTGCTGACGGGAGCCAGTCCACCATCACGTCCGCGCCACCGCCGGCCAGCACCTGAACGGGCGCAATGTCCGGACCGCCGGGCTTGATCTCGACGTTGAGGTCTTCTTCCTCGTAGAAACCCTGATCCTTGGCGACGTAGTAGCCTGCGAACTGCGCCTGCGTTACCCATTTGAGCTGCAGGGTCACGTCGTCGGCTGCAAGAGCTTGCGAAGCGGCGAGCATCAGCGCGCCGGAAAATATGCCTGTGACTGCGTGTTTCATTTCGCTTCCCTCTTTGATTGGGCCGTTCTCCTCACGGCCGTGATTATCCACTCCTGATGGATGGATGCCAGAAGGTGACAACGCGCTCCAGAAGCGCGACCGCACCATAGAAGAGCGAACCGGCGAGTGCGGCAACGGCAATCTCGGCCCACACCATGTCGATGTTCATGCGCCCCACCTCGGTGGAGATGCGGAACCCCATGCCCACAATGGGGGTGCCGAAGAATTCGGCGACGATGGCCCCTATCAGCGCCAGCGTGGAATTGATTTTCAGCGCGTTGAAGATGAAGGGGGCGGCCGCTGGCAGGCGCAGCTTGAAGAGCGTCTGCCAGTAGGATGATGCATAGGTGCGCATCAGGTCGCGGTCGATGGCGGTAGAGGCGGTCAGCCCCTGCACCGTGTTCACCAGCATGGGAAAGAAGGTCATGATGATCACGACGGCGGCCTTGGAGGGCCAGTCGAAGCCGAACCACATGACCATGATCGGCGCAACGCCGATGATCGGCAGCGCGGAGACGAAATTGCCCAGCGGCATCAGGCCGCGCTGCAGGAAGGGCGAGCGGTCGATGGCGATGGCCGTCAGGAAGCCCGCGCCGCAGCCAATGGCGTAGCCGATCAGCACCGCTTTCAGGAAGGTCTGCTGAAAGTCCGCCCACAGGGTGGGAACGGAGGAGACCAGCCGCGCCCAGATGGCGCTTGGCGGTGTGAGAAGCACGGGCGAGATGTTGAAGCCGCGCACCAGCCCTTCCCAGACCACCAGAAGCGTGATGCCGAAAATGGCCGGGATCAGAATGCCGAGCGCGCGTTTGGCCGATGCCGAGCGCGGGTTGAGCCGCGCAAGCCACTCATTGAGCGCCCAGGCCCCTGCCCAGAAAAGAAAGGCTCCCGTCAGCGCCCAGTTCATGGCTTTTCTCCCATCCGCGCCATCACCATGCGCTGGCCGATGCCCACCACGCCCACCAGAATGGCGGCGAGTGCGGCCGCCATGAAGAGGGCAGACCAGATCTGCACCGTCTGCCCGTAATAGGAGCCGGCCAGAAGCCGCGCGCCGAGGCCCGAAACAGCACCCGTCGGCAGTTCGCCGACAATCGCCCCCACAAGGCTGATCGCCACCGCCACCTTCATGGAGGTGAAGAGATAGGGAAGGGCGGCTGGCCAGCGCAGTTTCCAGAAGGTCTGTGCGCCGCTGGCATTGTAGGTCCGCATCAGGTCGAGCTGGAAGGCTTCGGGGCTGCGGAAGCCCTTCACCATGCCCACCACCACGGGAAAGAAGGACAGATAGGTGGAAATCAGCGCCTTGGGCAGAAGGCCCGAGAGGCCGATGGCGTTCAGCACCACGATGATCATTGGCGCGACCGCCAGGATCGGGATCGTCTGGCTGGCGATCACCCAGGGCATGACCGATTTGTCCATCGCCCTGTTGTGCACGATGCCCACGGCCAGCAGCACGCCGAGCGCGGTGCCGATCACGAAGCCGAGCAGGGTGGAGGAGAGGGTGATCCAGGCGTGATAGAACAGGTTGCGCTTGGATGTGAGCCGCGTGCCGACCGTGGTTTTCCAGATTTCCGCCACCACCTGATGCGGCGAGGGCAAAACGGGCCGCTCCTGCGCCATCGTATCGCGCACGAGATCGGCGGCTGTCCATTCCGTCCCCGCGCGCTCATAGGCGTCGATCTGCCATGGCGCGTTCAGATAGACGGTGAAGGCGTACCAGATCAGAACGATGACGCCGAGCACGATCAGGATCGGCAGCGTCTTGCCCTCCACCGCACGGCGAAAGAAGGGCGTTGTCGCGCCCGCCGGCGCCGTTCCCGCCGCCGCCGTCATGGCGTCACCTTTGGGGCGGGGCGCTCGCCCCTCATCCTCACCTTCTCCCCGCAGGCGGGGAGAAGGGGGCGTAGACGGTGTCGCTTCGTCCTTCTCCCCGTGCGCGGGGAGAAGGTGCCGGCAGGCGGATGAGGGGCAGCGCTGGCGGTGGACATTTCCCTAGTCATCGCCATGCCCCGCTCTCAGCCCATCGCGCACCCGGTGTGCGATCTCCAGAAACTCCGGTGTTTCGCGGATGTCGAGCGGCCGCTCCCTTGGCAGGGGCGAAACGATCACATCCGTCACGCGGCCGGGCCGTGGCGACATGACGACGATGCGCGTCGACAGATAAACCGCCTCCGGTATCGAGTGTGTCACGAAGCCGATTGTCTTGCCGGTGCGCGCCCACAGTTCGAGAAGCTGCTCGTTCAGATGGTCGCGCACGATCTCGTCGAGCGCGCCGAACGGCTCGTCCATAAGAAGAAGGTCGGCGTCAAACGCCAGCGCCCGCGCAATCGAGGCGCGTTGCTGCATGCCGCCGGAGAGCTGCCATGGGAACTTCTTCTCAAAGCCCGCAAGGTTCACCAGATCGAGCGTGCGGTGCACGCGCTCCTTCTGCTCCGCCCGCGAATAGCCCATGATTTCCAGCGGCAGGGCGACATTCTGCTCGATGGTGCGCCAGGGAAAGAGCCCCGCCGCCTGAAACACGTAGCCATAGGCCCGCTTGCGGCGGGCCTCTTCCGGCGTCATCCCGTTGACGAGGATCTCGCCGGCGGTCGGCTGCTCCAAATCGGCGATCACGCGCAGAAACGTGGTCTTGCCACAGCCCGATGGGCCGATGAAGGAGACGAACTCGCCCTTGTTGATGGTCAGGTCCACATCGGCGAGCGCGCGCACCGGCCCGTCATTGGTCTCGAAGGTGAGGCCAAGCCCTTTGGCTTCCACGACGGGCTGGCTGGTTTGAGGGGAGGACGCTTCCTGGCGAATGGCTGGGTTGGCGTTCACTGGATCCGTACCCCCTTAAACGCCGCTTGCCGGAATGCCCGTCCGCTCCACCCTGCGTGGCGCGGTCACTTCCTTCCATTGCGACAGCGCCCTGTTCACCGCCATATGCGGTTCGCGCGCCACGAATTTTCCGTGGCCCGGCTTCGCTTTGACCACGCCATCCTCGACCACGATCTCGCCGCGCGACAGAACGGTTTTCGGCAGGCCCTTCACCTCGATGCCCTCGAACACATTGTAATCGATGGCCGATTGCTGGCTCTTTGCCGAAATCGTCTTCGTGGCTTCCGGGTCCCAGATCACGATGTCCGCATCCGCGCCTTCAACGATCGCGCCCTTCTGCGGATACATGTTGAGGATTTTCGCAATGTTGGTGGAGGTTACGGCGACGAACTCGTTCATGGTCAGCCGCCCGGTGTTGACCCCGCGTGTCCAGAGCACCGGCATGCGGTCTTCCAGTCCACCCGTGCCGTTCGGGATCTTTGTGAAATCGCCAACGCCATAGCGCTTCTGCTCGGTGGAGAAGGCGCAATGGTCGGTTGCCACCACCTGTAACGAGCCTGCCTGCAACCCCGCCCACAGCGAATCCTGATGCTGCTTGTTGCGGAAGGGCGGGCTCATCACGCGCCGCGCCGCATGGTCCCAGTCGTCATTGGCATATTCGCTTTCGTCCAGCACCAGATGCTGGATCAGCGGTTCGCCGTAAACGCGCATGCCCTTCTGCCGCGCCCGGCGGATCGCCTCATGGCTCTGTTCACAGGACGTGTGCACCACATAAAGCGGCGTGCCCGCCATGTCGGCGATCATGATGGCGCGGTTTGTGGCCTCGCCCTCCACTTCGGGCGGGCGCGAATAGGCGTGCGCCTCCGGCCCGTTATTGCCTTCCTCCATCAGCTTTGCCTGAAGCTGCGCGACCACATCGCCATTCTCGGCGTGAACGAGCGGCAGCGCGCCAATCTCGGCGCAGCGCTGGAACGACGAATACATCTCGTCATCGTCCACCATCAGCGCGCCCTTGTAGGCCATGAAGTGCTTGAAGGAGGTGATGCCCTTTTCCACCACCTGCGGCATCTCGTTGAAAACCTGCTCGCCCCACCAGGTGATCGCCATGTGGAAGGAATAGTCGCAGGTCGCCCGGGTCGACTTGTTATCCCACATCTGGATGGCTTCCAGCAGAGACTGGCCGGGCGAGGGCAGGCAGAAATCCACCACCATGGTGGTGCCGCCGGAAACGGCGGCGCGTGTTCCGCTTTCGAAATCGTCGCTTGAATAGGTGCCCATGAAGGGCATTTCGAGATGGGTGTGCGGGTCGATTCCGCCCGGCATCACATAGCAGCCGGTGGCGTCGATCTCGTGATCGCCATGTAGATCGTGGCCGATCGCCACGATCTTGTCATGCTGCACGAGAATATCGGCCTTCCACGTCCGGTCGGCCGTGACGATGGTTCCGTTTCTGATGACCTTGGACATGAGTTTCCCCTCTTATTGTGTTGTCCTCGGCGGATATGCAGGATCGTCAGATCATTCGACGATCTCCGCCGTTTCCACCACGGCATGGAACAGGACATCCGCGCCGCCCTGCGCCCACTCCTTCGTGATCTCTTCCGCCTCATTGTGCGAAAGCCCGTCGACGCAGGGGCACATCACCATGGCGGTCGGCGCCACGCGGTTGATCCAGCAGGCGTCGTGACCAGCGCCCGAAACGATGTCGCGATGCGAATAGCCAAGCCGTTCGGCGGCGTCACGGATCGCCTTCACGCAGCCCTCGTCGAAGGTGACCGGGGCGAAATGGCCGACCGGCTCGATCTCGAACTTGATGTCGAGCGCGTCGCAGATGGTTTCGATGCCCGCCTCGATCTTCGCGCGCATCCTGTTCAGCGTCTTCTCGTCGGGCGAGCGGATGTCTACGGTGAACACCGTCTTGCCCGGAATGACGTTGCGGGAATTGGGGTAGACCTCCACATGGCCGATGGCGCCCACGGCGTTCGGCTGGTAGTCCATCGCCACTTCGTGCACCAGCTCCGTCACCCGCGCCATGCCGAGCCCGGCATTGCGGCGCTTGGGCATCGGCGTCGAGCCGGTGTGGCTCTCCTTGCCGGTCAGCGTCACCTGCAGCCACCACAGGCCCTGCCCATGGGTGACGACGCCGATATCGACGAATTCGTCTTCAAGGATCGGACCCTGCTCGATGTGCAGTTCGAAGAAGGCCTTCATCTTGCGCTGGCCAACGGGCTCGTCGCCCTTCCAGCCGATGCGCTCCAGCTCGTCGCCGAAGCGCTTGCCTTCCGCATCCGTGCGGTCATAGGCCCAGTCGCGCTCATGCACGCCGGCAAACACGCCCGACGCCAGCATGGCCGGAGCGAAGCGCGTGCCTTCCTCATTGGTCCAGTTGGTCACCACGACGGGATGCTTGGTCTTGATGCCCAGATCGTTCATCGAGCGGATGACTTCGAGCCCGCCCAGAACGCCGAGTACACCGTCATACTTGCCGCCCGTCGGCTGGGTGTCGAGATGCGAGCCCACATAGACGGGCAGGGCGTCCGGGTCGGTGCCTGCGCGCGTTGCGAACATGGTGCCCATTTCGTCCACGCCCATTTCGAGCCCGGCTTCCTCGCACCATTTCTGAAAGAGCCTGCGGCCTTCGCCGTCTTCGTCCGTCAGTGTCTGGCGGTTGTTGCCGCCGGCCACACCGGGCCCGATCTTCGCCATCTCCATGAGTGAATCCCAGAGGCGGTCGGCGTTGATCTTTAAGTTCTCGCCCGGTGCGGCCATGTTGCGTATTCCCTTACTTCAATTCGACTTCGACGAACGACATCGGTTTGTCGCCGCCATTGATGACATTGTGCTCCACGCCCTCGTCGCGGCGGTAGGAAACGCCTGCTTCAAGGTTGTTGTGCACGGTTTCGCCGCCCGGCATTTCCAGATGGAAAGCGCAGGGCGTGAGCGTGGTGATGACATAGTCCATGCCATGGCGGTGCCAGCCGGTCTCCGCCCCCGGCGCGAAATCCCAGCGGGTCACGCGCACGCGCTCGTCTTCGATCAGCACCTCATGGGTGGCCTTTTCGCGTTCCGTCGCCATATCAGTCAATCATCCTCAAAACGTCGCGCAGATTGTCGATCAGCTCATCGATCTGGCCGCGGGAGATGATCAGCGGCGGCGAAAGCGCGATGATGTCGCCCGTCGTGCGGATCAGGAACCCGCGCTCATAGGCCTTGAGGAAGGCCGAGAAGGCGCGTTTGGTCGGTTCGCCGGGAATGCTCTCCAACTCCACCGCGCCGACAAGGCCGATATTGCGAATGTCGATCACATGCGGCTCGCCCTTGAGCGAATGCAGCGCATCGGCCCAGTGGTCGGCAAGCTCCGAGGCGCGCGTGAGCAGCCCCTCTTCCTGATAGGTGTCGAGCGTCGCCAGACCCGCCGCACAGGCAATCGGATTGCCCGAATAGGTGTAGCCGTGGAAGAACTCGATCAGGTGCTCCGGCCCGTTCATGAAGGCGTCGTGGATTTCCTTCTTCACGAACACCGCGCCCATCGGGATGACGCCGTTGGTCACGCCCTTGGCGGTGGTCATGATGTCCGGCACCACGCCGAAATAATCCGCAGCAAACGGCGCGCCGAGGCGGCCGAAACCGGTGATGACCTCATCGAAGATCAAGAGGATGCCGTGCTTGTCGCAGATGTCGCGCAGGCGCTTCAGATAGCCCTTCGGCGGGATCAGAACACCCGTCGAACCGGCCACCGGCTCGACGATCACCGCTGCCACCGTCGATGCGTCATGCAGCGCAACGATGCGCTCCAGCTCGTCGGCCAGGTCGCCGCCATGCTCCGGCTCGCCGCGCGTGAACGCGTTTTCGCCGGGCAGATGCGTGTGCGGCATGTGGTCGACGCCCGTCAAAAGCGTGCCGAACATCTTGCGGTTGGACACGATGCCGCCCACCGAGATGCCGCCGAAATTCACGCCATGATAGCCGCGCTCGCGGCCGATCAGGCGGAAGCGCGAGCCGTCGCCCTTCACCCGGTGATAGGCAAGCGCGATCTTCAGCGCCGTGTCGACGCTTTCCGAGCCCGAATTGGTGAAGAACACATGGTCCATGCCCTCCGGGGCCATCGCGGCCAGCCGGTTGGCGAATTCAAACGCGATGGGATGGCCCATCTGGAAGGCGGGCGCATAGTCCAGCTCTGCGGCCTGTTTCTGGATGGCCTCGGTGATTTTCGGCCGGCAGTGCCCGGCGTTCACGCACCACAGCCCCGCCGTGCCATCCATGATCTTGCGGCCGTCCTCGGCCGTGAAGTGCATGTCCTTGGCTGCGACCAGCATCCGTGGCGTTTCCTTGAACTGCCGGTTCGCAGTGAACGGCATCCAGAATGCGGATAGGTCGTTCGGCCTCTTGTTTTGCCTGTCGAGCATGACCAAGCTTCCCCTGATTGTTTGTTGCGCTCGGCTTATCCCGGTCAATGCTTGGTAGTTCGCACATAGTTATGCTACGAAATTTTTGACCGTTTGGACAAACGTTAACACCGCCATGTGGGCGGTCAAGAGTATAGTAGGGGAAATGTCCTTGCGCCGGCGCATTCCACAGTGGACTAATCGGCTGGACCAGAAGCGCCGTTTACACGGCCTTGATGGCCCCCGTCACACGCGCGCAACCGACCCCGCAGCCCATGGAGCGGCAGCCTGATGGACGAGCCCGCTCCCCGCCCCAAACGCACCCGCATCCAGCGCGAGAAACGCGAGCTGATCGGAGAGGCCGCGCTTGAGGTTTTTTCCAGGCACGGTTTCCGCGGTTCGACCATCGATCAGATCGCCGATGAGGCGGGCATGTCGAAGCCCAATCTCCTCTATTATTTCAAGAACAAGGAGGAGATTTTTACGACCCTGATTCAGCGTCTCATGGAGACCTGGCTCGCCCCCCTGCGCGCCATGGATGCGGCGGGCGACCCACAGTCGGAAATCCGCTCCTACATCCGCCGCAAGATGGAGATGTCGCGCGACTTTCCGCGTGAGAGCCGGCTTTTCGCCAATGAGATCCTGCAGGGCGCGCCGCGCATCCTCCCGCTGCTTGAGGGCGAACTCAGGGAACTGGTGGACGAGAAGGCGGCGGTCATCGCCGCATGGATGCGCGAGGGAAAGCTAAAGAAGAGCGACCCCTACCACTTCATCTTCGCCATCTGGGCGACCACCCAGCACTACGCCGATTTCGACGTCCAGGTACGCGCCGTTCTGGGCGAAAAGCGCGGCGGCGAGGGTCGTTTCGAGGATGCCGCGCGGTTTCTTGAGGGGTTGTTTTTGGAGTAAGTAACGGCAAGATTGCGATAGCAGATTTTGCATCGTTTTTTTGCCAAGGGGGATTTGGACTTGAATTTTTGCAAAGCGGGTATTTGGGAGGATGTTGTTAAATCCTCTCAGGGCGATTTGTTCGACATTGATTTTCTTCTTGGGGCAGGAGCTGATTTTCGAGAGCAGTATAGTGGGGCGAAACCCGTTTCCTGGCCGAACATTCCCGCTGATGTTGCCAAATTTGAGCAGGGAAAGGCTGACGACATCTGCGCTGGCTACGATATGCCGATCACCTTTACGCCGGATAATTGGAATGGGCGCTTTTTTGCGCTGATCGCGCAGGATCCTTTGAGAAAACCGCTTGAAGGCAAGGGCAAGCGACAGTTCACTCTGGCAACCCCTTGGGGTTTCAGTAACCCGGAGGCACCAAAAGCTGCTCACAACGGCAAGCTCTGGCCGTCAGTCGAAGCGATCTGTCGTTCCGGTCATGGCGTCTATCTCACCGATGCCTCGAAAATCTACATCCATCCGAAGAACAGCCTCAAAACCGCCAAGACCCGGGCGCTTGAAGACGAGGTCTTCAAGAAGGAGATGGAAGCGGTCAAACCCGTCCATGTGGTGGTCTTTGGTCGTGAGGCGGAAGCTTCAATCTGTGCGCTTGGTGTGTCCAGCTACGACTACCATCCGCATATCTCTGCTTGGGGAAAGCAGAAGTCCCACTACGGTACGGAAAACGAAACCCATGCGGTGATCGCAGGAGCCCTGATGGCGCAGATCGCCCGCAACAGCGGTGTCGAACTCAGCTGATCCGAGCCTTCCCCGAAGAGGCTGGCTGGTTGGTTTCAGCCAGCCTTGTTCGGATACGATCAGGCGCGTTGCCTCTGCGCCGCACAGCTGTTAAACGCCCGGTCCCAACTCAACCGGAGCACTCACATGCGGCCTGCACTCAGGGCGAAAGCCATCGCGATCTGCGAAGAGAAAATCGCGAAGAAGGGTGAGGGCGTCGGGCTCTCTTTCTATGCCTTCTTCGCCAACAAAAATGACGACCCTGAGCTTCTCATGGAAGCAGCCGAATGGTGGATCAGGACGCATGCGCTCGATCATTTCGAAAAGGCGGTGAAGATCCGGGACATGATCCAGTCCGGCAAATAACCAGCTGTCTTTCAAAGCGGTTCGTCTGGCCGGTGCATTCCATTTGCGCCGGTCAGTCCCCATATTGGGGGCATCCGAGTTTGAACCGTTCGAGACAGGCCATGCGTTTTTCCCTCCCGACCCTTGCCGCGTCATTCATCGCGTCCGTTTTCATCGCAGCTCCCGCATCCGCCGAGCAGGTGGGCGAAATCGGTGTCGACTGGCTCGGCAACGACATCATCATCGAAGCCGTCAATGACCCGAAAGTGGAGGGCGTGACCTGTCACGTCACTTATTTCGATCGCGGCGTGATCGACCGTTTGCAGAAGGGCAACTGGTTCGAGGACCCGTCCAACTCCTCCATCTCCTGCCGCCAGACCGGTCCCATCGTTATCGGCGATATCGAGATGGATGACGGTGGCGAAGAAGTGTTCAAGCAGCGCCAGTCGCTCATCTGGAAGTCGGTCGTCGTCAAGCGCATCTATGATGAGGCCAACGACACGCTGATCTATCTGTCCCACGCCCGCCAGGTGCAGGACGGTTCGGCCAAGATGGCGATCTCCACCGTGCCGCTCTACGGGCAGGATGCGGTCTGGAAAGAGGGGGAATAGTCTTCTCTGCTGGTGCGAAGCGGGCGCAACGCGTTTCGCCCGCTTTCGCCTTGTTTTCGCATCCTCAGACCGCGCGTGGCCTGTCGTAAGGGCACCACCAGTAAGCCCTGTGAATGCAGTTTCCCTGTCCATCGCCAAAGGCGTGGTAGGTGCGCTTGAAGCGCTTTTCGTCAATGCCGAAAAGGGCCGCCACGTCTGCGATCTGGAAATCGTTGAGGCCGGCTTTCGCCAGATCTCCAAAGTAGATTTTCGAGACGAAGCCGTTCTCGTCGAAGTCCAGGCAATGCCTGAAAAACGAGATTTCCTCATTGCTCAGGATCGAAAGGTGCGATGTGTCGAGCTTCTGGTCGTCCCCGCAGAACTCGTCGAAATCTTCAAGTGACCTGATCATGACTTTCCTCCACAGCGTAATTGCAGCGAGAATTGCCGGATCAGGCTACTTTAATTCCGATTGATCTGTCACTCGAAATAAAACGCAGAGCCTTGGAAGTTTAGCCGTCAAGATAAGCGTAGGCGCCGGTTGCCGTGAAGGCGAGGCGTGCGTCGCCTTCGGCGCGCATCTCCACCCGCACATAGGCCATGCGCCGTCCATTCGACAGCACCTCGACGCGGATCGCCACGGGGCCGGGTTTCAGCGGGCGAATGAAATGCGTCGTCATGTCCACCGTCGTGCAGGTGCGGAAGCGGCCATTGGCGGCGGAAAGCGCTGCCACCGCGCAGGTGTCGGCGGCGGAAGCCGTTGCCTGCCCGCAGATCACGCCGCCCGCATGCGCAAGGTCCCGGTTTTCCGGCAGGCGGAAGTCCACGCCCGTTTCGTCCGCTGCGAGCGCCTCGATCTCAAGCGCTGCAATCCACGGTGCGAAAACCGTTGCAAGCGTGTCGCGCGCGGCCGTCAGCGCGTTCTTTTCGATCGCCGTTTCGCTCATCATTCCTCCCGTCGCCAAAAAGCGTTACAAAATATTGCAAGTTTCAAGCTTTTTTGTTACACGTTTTCTGTGAGGGCATGTTCCCCCGCCCTGAGCCGCCGCAAGCATGGAGGACAAGCGATGTATAGCCAAGGGCTTATCGGCGCTAAGACCGATACGAACGAAGACGAGGCTTTCCTCGCCGCGTTTCAGGCGCGCATCGACGCCGAAGAGAAAATCGAGCCCAACGACCCGATGCCGGAGGGCTACCGCAAGACGCTCGTCCGCCAGATCGGCCAGCACGCGCATTCCGAGATTGTCGGCATGCTGCCGGAGGGCAACTGGATCACGCGCGCCCCGTCGCTGCGCCGCAAGGCGGCCCTGCTCGCCAAGGTGCAGGATGAGGGGGGCCACGGGCTTTATCTCTATTCCGCTGCCGAGACGCTGGGCGTTTCGCGCGAGGAGATGACCGAGGAGCTTCTGTCCGGCAAGGCGAAGTATTCCTCCATCTTCAACTATCCGACGCAGACCTGGGCCGACATCGGCGCGATTGGCTGGCTTGTGGATGGCGCGGCCATCATGAACCAGATACCGCTCTGCCGCTGTTCCTACGGCCCCTATGCGCGCGCCATGATCCGCGTGTGCAAGGAAGAGAGTTTTCACCAGCGTCAGGGCTACGAGATCATGATGACGCTGGCGCGCGGCACGCCCGAGCAGAAGGAAATGGCGCAGGATGCGCTGAACCGCTGGTGGTGGCCCTCGCTCATGATGTTCGGTCCGCATGATGGCGACAGCCAGCACAGCGACCAGTCCATGAAGTGGAAGATCAAGCGCTTCACCAATGACGAGCTCAGGCAGAAATTCGTCGATGCAACGGTGCCGCAGGGCGAGTTCATCGGCCTGACCTTCCCCGATCCGGACCTGAAATGGAACGAGGAGAAGGGCGGCTACGATTTCGGCGCCATCGACTGGGATGAGTTCTGGCGCGTGGTGAAGGGGCATGGCCCCATGAACCGCGACCGCATCGCCGCCCGTCAGAAGGCCTGGGACGATGGCGCGTGGGTGCGCGAGGCGGCCCTTGCGCATGCGGAAAAACGAAATGCCCGCCGCGAAGCGGCGAAAATGGCGGCAGAGTGAGCGGAGAGACGCTATGAGCAAGAACCAGATCCCCCTTTGGGAAGTCTTCATCCGCCCGCGCAACGGGCTGGCCCACAAGCATTGCGGCTCGGTGCACGCCGCCGATGAGGTGATGGCGCTTCAGGCCGCGCGCGATGTCTACACGCGCCGCGGCGAGGGCACCTCCATCTGGGTCGTGCCGTCGTCTGCGATCACCGCGTCGGACCCGGAAAACAAGGACGAGAACTTCGAGCCGGCAATGTCGAAGGTCTACCGTCACCCGACCTTTTACGAAATTCCGGAAGAAGTGGGGCATATGTGATGGCCGCCGCTTCTTCCATCGCTTCTTCCATCTCTGGCGAAACGCTGACGGCGTTCCTGCTGCGGCTCGCCGACGATCATCTGGTCCTCGGCCACCGGCTTTCGGAGTGGTGCGGCCACGCGCCCATGCTGGAAGAGGATCTCGCCATGCCCAACATGGCGCTCGATCTCATCGGCCAGGCGCGCGCGCTCTACCAGTATGCCGGCGAGGTCGAGGGCAAGGGCCGCGACGAGGACCAGATCGCCTATGTGCGCCGCGAGCGTGAATATGTGAACTGCCTGATGGCCGAGCGCCAGAATGGCGATTTCGCACACACCATGCTGCGCCAGTTCTATTTCGCAGCCTTCATGCAGCCGCTCTGGCAGGCCATGATGACGTCGACCGACGAGCGTCTGGCCGGCATCGCCGCCAAGGCCGAGAAGGAAGTCGCCTATCACATCCGCCATGCCGGCGAATGGGTGGTGCGCCTTGGCGATGGCACGGAAGAAAGCACCCGCCGCATGAAGGCGGCGGTCGAGGCGCTCGCGCCCTATGTGGACGAGCTGTTCGAGAGCGACGATGTCACCCGCACCGTGGCCGGGGCCGGGATCGCGCCCGACCCGTCCACCCTGCGGCCTGCCTTCGACGCCATTGTCGGCCCGGTCTTTGCCGAAGCTGGCCTTGAATGGGTGGAAACGCCCTATGGCCAGACCGGTGGCCGTCAGGGTCGCCATGGCGAGGCACTGGGCTTCCTGCTCGCGGAGCTGCAATACATGCAGCGCACCTATCCGGGGATGATCTGGTGAGTGCGAGGTCGGATAAGGTCGTGACAGCCTCCTTCTCCCCGCCTGCGGGGAGAAGGTCCCGGCAGGGGGATGAGGGGCGAGCCTGCCTCTCGGATGCTGTGCAAAGCCCCTCATCCGACCCTTCGGGCCACCTTCTCCCCGCAGGCGGGGAGAAGGAAGAGCGCGCCTATCGCGCCGCCGCTTCCGTGGTCGATCCGGAAATCCCCGCCGTCACCATTGCCGATCTCGGCATCCTGCGCGGTGTGGAGATGGAGGGCGACGTCGCCGTTGCCCGCGTCACGCCCACCTATACGGGCTGCCCGGCGGTGCTTGCCATCGAGCTCGCGGTGGAGACGGCGCTGCGCGAGGCTGGCTTCGAACCGCGCATCGAGCGGGTCATTTCGCCCGCATGGACGACGGACTGGATCACGGCGGAGGGGCGTGAAAAGCTGCGCGCCTATGGTATTGCGCCACCGGCGAATGCGTCCAATTCCATCCGCTCCCTTTTCGGCGAGACGGAGGTGGCGTGCCCGCGCTGCGGCTCGCTCGAGACCGCGCGCATTTCCGAGTTCGGTTCCACGGCCTGCAAGGCGCTTTACCGCTGCCAGACCTGCCACGAGCCTTTCGACTATTTCAAATGTATCTGACTGAACCCAGACCGAGGTGACCATGGCCCCGCGTTTTCACGATCTGAAAGTGGCCTCCATCGAGCGCCAGACCCCCGAAGCCGTGGCGATCGCCTTTGAGATCCCGGCCGATCAGGCCGAGGCCTTTGCCTTCACGCCCGGCCAGTATCTGACGCTCGCCACCGATATCGACGGCACGGAGGCGCGCCGGTCCTACTCCATCTGCTCCGCGCCCGGCGATCCGTATCTCCGCGTCGGCGTGAAGAAGGTGGCCGATGGCCGCTTCTCCACCTTCGTCAACGATGTCCTGTCGGTTGGCGACACGATCCGCGTGATGCCGCCGCAGGGCCGCTTCACCGCGCTGAAGGGTGAGCGCCACGATTACCTGCTGTTCGCCGCCGGCTCCGGCATCACGCCAATGCTCTCCATCGCCCGCACGGTTCTCGCCCACGAGCCCGAGAGCACCATCACGCTGGTCTATGGCAACCGCTCCACCGAGACGATCATGTTCCTTGAGGAGCTGAACGATCTCAAGGACCGCCATATGGGCCGGTTCACGCTGATCCATCTCCTGTCGCGCGAAACGCAGGATGTGGAGCTCCTGAATGGCCGCATTGATGCCGGGCGCGTTGGCGAGCTCGCCTCCGGCGGTCTCATCGAGCCCGCCGCCATGGATGGCGTGTTCCTGTGCGGCCCCGGCGAGATGATCGACGCGGTTTCCGGCGCACTTGAGACCATGGGCGTCGAGCGTGACCGCATCCGCTTCGAGCGCTTCACGCCCTCCGGCGAAGCGCCCGCGCCCCGCAGGGCGTCGAAGGCCGCACGCGAAGCGGTTCAGGATGGTGTTGCCATTGAGGTCGTTGTCGATGGCGTGCGCCGCAGCTTCTCCATGCAGGATGCCGATGGCACCGTGCTCGACGCCGCCCACAAGGCCGGCATCGAGCTGCCTTACTCCTGCGCAGGCGGCATGTGCTGCACCTGCCGCTGCCGCGTTGTGGAGGGACAATCGGAGATGGCCGTGAACTTCTCGCTCGAACCCTGGGAAGTGGAAGCCGGCTTCACACTCGCCTGCCAGACCCGCCCCACGGCGAAGAAACTGGTCCTCGATTTCGACGCCGCCTGATCAGCGCGTTTCATTTCTGACAACCGTCAATGACGCGTTTCTTCTCCCCGCAAGCGGGGAGAAGGTCCCGGCAGGGGGATGAGGGGCAAGCGCCTGCTCTTCTCGTTTGCCACTGCCCCCTTCATGTCGCCCCCGCCCTTCGACAAGCTCAGGATGAGGGCTGTGTTGGAGGGGAGGACTTGGCAAGTCGGAACCCACCCTATCAGTGGGCTTTCAAACGTAATCTCGCCTGATCAAAGATAGCACGGTCAATCTGCCTTCTCCCTCATCCTGAGCTTGTCGAAGGGCGGGGGAGAAGGCACGCGCTGACAGTGCCGCAGGCTCACGCCCGCAGCACAAATGATCCTCAGCGCTTTTCGCGGATATCCGTCAGCGTTTTGGCGGGCGTGATGGCTTCCGGGTCGAGCCGGATTTCGATCAGCGCCGGTTTGCCGCTGGCCTGTGCGCGCTGGAATGCTTCGGCAAACGCTTCCGTCTTCTCCACCGTTTCGCCATGTCCGCCATAGGCGCGGGCAAGCGCTGCGAAATCGGGGTTGTTGATCGAGGTGCCGGAAACGCGGCCGGGATATTCGCGCTCCTGATGCATGCGGATCGTGCCGAAAATGCCGTTGTTCACCACCACCACGATGATCGGCAGGTTCTCCTGCACGGCGGTGGCGAATTCCTGACCGTTCATCATGAAGCAGCCATCGCCGGCAAATGCCAGCACGGGGCGCTCGGGGAAAAGCGCCTTGGCGGCCACGGCTGCCGGTGTGCCATAGCCCATCGAGCCGGAGGTCGGCGCGCCCTGCGTGGCGAAACGGCGGAAACGGTGGAAGCGGTGCACCCAGGTGGCGTAATTGCCTGCGCCATTGGTGAAGATCGCATCGTCCGGCAGAACGCTTTCCAGATACTCCATGATCGGACCCATCTGCACCGCGCCGGGGCCGGTCTTTGGCGGAGTCGACCAGTCGAGATAGGCCTGATGCAGGCGCTCGGTCTCTTCTGCCCATGGCATGTCACGGGGCGCGTCACCCGGTGCGAGCCCGGCAAACGCCTCGGCGAAGGCCGCCGATGATGCGTTGATGGCAAGCGTAGGGCGATAGACGCGGCCAAGCTCATTGGCGTCGGCGTGCACATGCACCAGCTTCTGGTCGGGATAGGGGCTCTTCATGAGCGTGTAGTCTGAGGACGGCATCTCGCTGAACCGGCCGCCGACGAGCAGCACCAGATCGGCATCCTTGACTGCGGCCGCGAGCTTCGGATTGGGGCCGATGCCCACATCGCCGGCATAGGAGGGGTGCAGGTGATCGAACAGCATCTGCCGGCGGAACGAGCAGCCAACGGGCAGCGACCATGCTTCCGCCGCCTTCTGGAAATCGGCCACGGCCTTCTCGTTCCAGCGCGAGCCGCCAAGAATGACGAAGGGCTGTTTGGCGTCCTTCAGGAGAGCGGCAAGCTCTTCCATCTCGGCTGCGCCCGGGCGCGTTTCGACCGGCGTGGCGGCCCGTGCTGCGGGCGCATCCACCAGGCTTGTCAGCATGTCCTCGGGAAGCGAAATCACCACCGGGCCGGGGCGGCCGGAGGTCGCGACCGAAAAGGCGCGCGTCAGGATTTCGGGAATCCGCGCCGCATCGTCGATCTCGGTCGCCCATTTGGCGATGGGGCCGAAAAAGGCGCGGTAATCCACTTCCTGAAACGCCTCGCGTTCGCGGGCATGGCTCGCCACCTGTCCGATGAACAGGATCATCGGCGTGGAATCCTGCATGGCGATGTGGACGCCGGGCGATGCGTTGGTCGCGCCGGGGCCGCGTGTGACGAAGCAGATGCCGGGCTGGCCGGTCAGCCGTCCGTGGCAGTCCGCCATCATCGCCGCGCCGCCTTCCTGGCGGCAGACAATGTTGCGGATCTTTGAATCGTGAAGCGCGTCGAGCACCGCCAGGTAGCTTTCGCCCGGCACGCTGAAAATGCGGTCGACGCCATTGGCTTCAAGGCTGTCGACGATAAGCTGGCCACCGGTCTTCATTCGCTGTCGTCTCCGATTTCGCGCAGGATCTCTGCCGTGTGTTCGCCAAGCCGGGGGCTTGGCCGTTCATAGGAAAGCGGGGTTTGTGAAAGGGCGATGGGCGCACGCACCGAAGGCAGCGCCGTCCCGTGTCCGTCATCGAGCGAAAGCTGCATGCCGCGCGCCTTCACCTGCGGATCATCGAACATTTCCTCAATCGTGTTGATCGGGCTCGCCGGCACCGCATTGGCGTCGAACTTGCCCAGAAGTTCCGCCTTTTCCCAGCCCGCCAGCGTGGCGACGATGCGCTCGCGCAGCGCCGTGCGGTTGGCCACGCGCGCCGGGTTGGTTGCAAAGCGTTCGTCTGCCGGGAGATCGTCAAGGCCGACGATCTTGCAGAAGCGCTGGAACTGGCCGTCATTGCCCACGGCGAGGATGATGTGCCCGTCCTTCACCGGCAGCACCTCATAGGGCGCGATGTTCATGTGGGCGTTGCCCATCTGCACCGGGCTGTTGCCGGAGATCAGATAATTCATGTTCTGGTTGGCAAGCACGGCCACCTGGCTGTCGAGCAGCGCCATGTCGATGTGCTGGCCCTGGCCGGTCGCCTCCGCGTGGCGAAGTGCGGCCTGAATGGCGATCACCGAGTAGAGCCCGGTGAAGATGTCGCTCACCGCCACGCCCACCTTCTGCGGCTCGCCGCCCGGTGCGCCGGTGATGGACATCAGCCCCGACATGCCCTGAATGATGAAGTCGTAGCCCGCGCGCGGCGCATAGGGGCCGGTCTGGCCAAAGCCGGTGATGGAGCAATAGACGAGGCGCGGGTTGATGGCCTTCAGGCTCTCATAATCGAGCCCGTATTTTTTGAGCCCGCCCAGCTTGAAATTCTCGATCAGAACGTCAGCGGTGGCGATCAGCTTTTTCAGCTTCTCCGCCTCTTCCGGCTTCGAGAAGTCGAGCGCGATGGAGCGCTTGCCCCGGTTGCACGAATGGTAATAGGCGGCCGAAAGGTTCTCGCCGTCCGCACCTTCCACGAAGGGCGGTCCCCATTTGCGGGTGTCGTCGCCGCCATTGGGGTTTTCGACCTTGATGACATCGGCGCCCAGATCGGCCAGAACCTGGCCCGCCCAGGGACCGGCCAGAATGCGCGCCAATTCGATGACGCGAACGCCCTTCAGGGGTGGGTTGTTCATGATCGCCCGCAGCCCTCCAAAACTGATATGCTTTTGAGGTAGCAAACGGCCCGGTCGCCTTCTAGATGCGCTCACCGCATTATTTTGGCATTAATTGATGATTTTTTCGGCCCAGGCCGCAAAGTCCTCCATGGCCTGCTCGCGCCCGATCTCCCTGAGGGATTCGTGCCGGAAACCCTCGTAAATCCTTGTTTCGAGATTCGAAAAGCCGTGTTTGCGCAGATGCGTTTCAAGCTTCCGTGTGATCTTGCCGCCGCGTGTCGAAGGATCTTCCGAACCGCCGACCAGTTGATAGGGCAGGGTCTTGCGCGCTGCCGCAAGCGTCGCCGGGTCGGCGGGGCCCCGACCCAGTTCGAACAGCACCGTCCAGATGCCGACCGACGGATCCCAGCCGGACAGCGGATCGGCGATATAGGCGTCGACCTCGGCAGCGTCCCGCGACAGCCAGTCGGACCCGGTGCGCCGCTCCGGGAAGGCGCTCGCCCAGAGCGCAAAGGTGAATTTCGGCAGAAGCCATGAAGGCACATCCGATCCGAGGCGGAAGCGCTCCCACGCCAGAACCGACCGGCCGGCGAAAGCTTCCAGCGCAGTGGTCAGCGGTGCGTTCCACACCGCAGCACCCGCCAGCCGGTCGCCATGGCGAAGTGCGAAATTGAGGGCGATCATGCCGCCCATCGAATGCCCGAAGATGACCACCGGCAGACCGGGATGTTCCCGGGCGATATGATCATGCACCGCGTTGACGTCCGTGAGCAGCGTGTCCATCCCGACGCCTGGTCCGAAATGGCCAAGCGGGGCGCCCGGCGCTTTTGTTTCGCCATGGCCGCGATGGTCGTGTGCATAGACGTGAAAGCCACGCTGCGACAGGAAATCGGCGAAGGCCGCATAGCGCGCGGCATGCTCCGCAACGCCATGGTTTATCTGCACGGCAGCGCGCGCCTCGCCGCTCGCCGAGCGTTTGAACAGATGCAGATCAGCACCGGTCGGCGTTGCAAGCCGTGTTTCGATATCGAAGCCCATCTTCCCTCCGTGCTGCGGATTGCCCCGCCGCTTCGTTTGGCCTACATACGCTGCTCAACAGGTTCCCCCCAATTCGAGTGAGACGGAGCGCGACGAGCCACATGGCACGCCAATTCATCTACCACATGTCCGGCCTCAACAAGGCCTACGGCTCCAAGAAGGTTCTTGAGAACGTTCATCTGTCCTTTTACCCGGACGCCAAGATCGGCATTCTCGGCCCCAACGGCGCGGGTAAGTCGACCGTGCTCAGGATCATGGCCGGTCTCGACAAGGAGTTCACCGGCGAAGCATGGCTCGCCGAAGGCGCGACCTGCGGATATCTGCCGCAGGAGCCGCAGCTTGATCCGGCCCTCGACGTGATGGGCAATGTGATGGAGGGCGTCGCCGCCAAGAAGGCGATCCTCGACCGCTACAACGAGCTGATGATGGACTACTCCGACGAGACGGCGGAGGAGGCTTCCCAGCTTCAGGATCAGATCGACAGCCAGAACCTCTGGGATCTGGAAAGCCAGGTCGAAATGGCCATGGAAGCGCTGCGCTGCCCGCCGGCCGATGCATCCATCGACCATCTGTCGGGTGGTGAAAAGCGCCGCGTGGCGCTGTGCCAGCTTCTCCTGCGCCAGCCCGACCTGCTGCTGCTCGACGAACCGACCAACCATCTGGACGCAGAAACCACAGCGTGGCTTGAAAAGCACCTGCGCGAATATCCCGGCGCCGTGATGATCATCACCCACGATCGCTACTTCCTCGACAATGTCACCGGCTGGATTCTCGAGCTCGACCGTGGTCGTGGCATTCCCTATGAAGGCAATTACACCGCCTATCTGGAAGCCAAGGCCAAGCGCATGGCGCAGGAAGGCCGCGAAGAGGCCGCCCGTGAGAAGGCGCTGTCGCGCGAGCGCGAGTGGATGGCAGCCAGCCCCAAGGCCCGTCAGGCCAAGTCGAAGGCCCGTATCCGCGCCTATGACGAGCTGGTGCAGTCTGCCGCCGACCGGCGTCCCGGCGATGCGCAGATCATCATTCCGGCCGGCGAACGCCTCGGCAATGTGGTCATCGAGGCCGAAGGCCTCTCCAAGGGCTATGGCGACCGCCTCCTGATCGACGGTCTCGACTTCAAGCTGCCGCCCGGCGGCATTGTCGGCGTGATCGGCGCCAACGGCGCGGGTAAGACCACGCTGTTCCGCATGATCACCGGCCAGGAAAAGCCCGATGGTGGCGAGATCCGTGTCGGCGAGACCGTCAAGCTCGGCTATGTCGACCAGAGCCGCGACTCGCTCGACCCCGACAAGACGGTCTGGGAAGAGATTTCCGGCGGCAACGACATCATCAAGCTTGGCGCTCACGAAGTGAACAGCCGCGCCTATTGCTCGTCCTTCAACTTCAAGGGCGGCGACCAGCAGCAGAAGGTCGGCTCGCTGTCCGGCGGTCAGCGCAACCGCGTTCACATGGCCAAGCTGCTCAAGGAAGGCGGCAACGTCCTGCTGCTCGACGAACCGACCAACGACCTCGACACCGAGACGCTGGCCGCACTCGAAGACGCGCTGGAAAACTTCGCCGGCTGCGCCGTTATCATCTCGCATGACCGCATGTTCCTCGACCGTCTGGCCACGCACATCCTCGCCTTTGAGGGCGACAGCCATGTGGAGTGGTTCGAGGGCAACTTCGAGGATTACGAGCAGGACAAGATCCGCCGTCTCGGCCCCGACAGCGTCAACCCCAGGCGGGTGACCTACAAGCGCCTGACGCGGTAGACAGACCGAAACGTGTCTGTAGAATGAGCATTCGGGAAGGGGCTTCGGCCCCTTCTCTTTTTGCGTTCACACTCTGTTTGAGTGTTTCGTTCATTATTGCATCGTGAACGCCTGGGGCAGTGTTTCCTTGACACCGTGGCGTCACGTCGTAAATCGGCCATAGATCGCCATGTATCCATTCGGACGCTAAAAGGGCGATCAAAACCATTTATGGAACGTCGGAATGACCGAGCCCGGTTTCCAGTCCGATGCTCCAGAAGGCAAACACAGGCACGGATCATGCTGCGCACCAGCGAGCAAGAGGCTTCAGACTTCGCACCGCACCATTCCAACGCCATGACGCGCGTCTGCGTCGGCGGAATTGGCGTCGAAATCCCTGAAGCGTCCATCTCCAATGAAGAATTGGTCGAGAGCTTCAACGCCTGGGTCGACACGGAAAACCCGAAGCGCGAGGCCGCCGGCCTGCCGCTGCTGGCGAAATCCGATGCCGGCTTCATCGAGCATGCGTCCGGCATCCAGCGCCGCCATGTCTATGAGCGTGACGGCATTCTCGATCCAGCCCGCATGGCGCCCAACATTCCCGCCCGCGCAGATGACGAACTTTCCGTCATGGCCGAGTTCGGCGTGGCTGCAGCACGAAAGGCGCTTGCCCATGCCGGCGTCGAGGCGCGCGATGTCGATCTTGTTATCTGTGCGTCCGCCCATCATCAGCGGCCCTATCCGGCCATCGCCATCGAGATCCAGAAGGCGCTCGGCACCAGCGGCGCTGGCTTCGACATGGGGCTTGGCTGCTCCTCGGCGCTCGCCGGCCTCCATGTGGCGACCAATCTCGTGCGCTCCGGCGCGCACCGCCGTGTGCTCGTCGTCACGCCGGAGCTCATCACCGCGCACCTGAACTTCCGCGACCGGCAGACCCACTTCATCTTCGGTGACGCCTCCGTGGCCGTTCTCATCGAGGCGCTGGGCGCGAGCGAGGAGCGTCCCGGCCGTTTCGAAATCGTCGACACGCGCAGCTGGACCCAGTTCTCAAACAACATCCGCACCAATTTCGGCTTCATGAGCCGCCTGGCGCAGGACGATCCGTCCTATCTCGCCATGGAAGGCAATCTCATCAAGCAGAACGGAAACAAGGTCTTCAAGGATGTGACCATTGCCGGTCACAAGTTCATTGTCGACTTTCTGGCGGAGCACGGTCACACGCCGGAGACGATGCGTCGCTTCTGGCTGCATCAGGCCAATGCGCGCATGAACGCCATGATCCTCAAGCTCGCCTTTGGCGGCGAGGTGGGGCAGGACCGTGCGCCCACCGTGCTCGACCGTCTGGGCAACACGGCAGCCGCTGGCGCAATCATCGCGCTTGAAGAAAAGCACCGGGACATGAAACCCGGCGAGCATGGGCTGCTATGCGCCTTTGGCGCCGGCTACTCCATTGGCGGCGCGCTCCTGCGCATGATGTGATGCAGGGCATGGCTGCCCGCCGGCAGGTTCAGTCCTGCCGGGCTTCCATGCCGTCTTCTTCCGCCGGATCGAGCAGGCGTGTGGCGCGCCAGCGCGTCAGAACGGTGTTGATGTCGTCCACCACGAAGTGCCGCGCCGCATCCCGGTCATAACCGTCTTCCAGCATCGCGTCGTAATCCGTGTGCTCATGGCGCACATGCGTCACCGTTGCCAGCCAAACGGCGATGGCCGGAGGCAGCGTGCGCAGCTTGCGGTCGTCTGCCTTGTCGCGGATCGCCTCGGCATCCGCCATCGGCGCCCAGGGAATCAGCAGCGTCAGCGCCTTGTCGACCGCTTTGCGCCGCCCGGTTGATGCCCGCTTCATGTCCCTGAAAACTCTCTTCTTCCCGTGCGCGGCCCGCATTGCCGCGCGCTGTGCCCCGCCTTGCCGCAAGCTTTGCCCCGCCTTGCCGCAGGCTGTGCAGTGTGAACTGCGCCGCCTTGCCAAGCAAGTCGAAACGATATAAACATATCTTTATATGTATCAGGAGAAGCGCATGCTGATGCGTCCGGCAATTCATCTCGACCAGATGGTCGATACGTTGAAGGCGGCGGCTGAAACCAGTCGCCTGCGTATCCTTGCGCTTCTGTCGCAGGGCGATCTGACCGTGACCGATCTGACCGAGATTCTCGGCCAGTCGCAGCCGCGCGTTTCCCGTCATCTCAAGCTCCTGCTCGAAGCCCATCTCATCGTCCGTTACCAGGAGGGTTCCTGGGCCTATTTCCGCCTGTCGGATGCCGACGCCGCGCGTGAATTCGTCGATGGCGTCGTGGTGCGGCTCGATCAGGCCGACCCGGTCATTGAGCGTGATCTGGAGCGGCTTGGTGCGATCAAGCGCCGGCGCGAGGAGAGGGCGGCGGAGTATTTTTCGCAGAACGCGGCAAGCTGGGATGAGATCCGCTCGCTTCACGTGCCCGACAAGGCCGTGGAAGAAGAGCTCCGAAAGCTCATCGGCGACCGGCCGTTCCAGTCCATGGTGGATCTTGGTACGGGCACCGGCCGCATGCTGGAGCTGTTCGCGCCGCTCTACCAGCGCGGGGTCGGCATTGATCTGTCGCGCGAGATGCTTGCGGTGGCCCGCGCCAATCTCGACCGGGCGGGCATCGCCAATGCGCAGGTGCGCCTTGGCGATATCTCCGCCCCGCAGCTTGAGCGTGATGCGCATGATCTGGTGACCATCCATCAGGTGTTGCACTATATCGACAGGCCAGGAAACGCCATCCGCGAGGCCGCCCGGCTTTTGAGGCCCGGCGGGCGGCTGGTGATCGTCGATTTCGCGCCGCATGAGCACGAGTTCCTGCGCGAGGAACATGCCCATATGCGGCTCGGACTGGCCGACAGCCAGATTGCAGAATGGCTCGAAGAGGCCGAACTCGATCTGGTCGAAACACTGGAATTTGCGCCGCGTGGCGAGGCCGGAAAGGGCCTCACGGTCAAGCTTTGGCTGGCCCGCGACCGGCGCATGCAGATTGCCGACGGCATGGCGCCGTCGATTGCTCAGAAGGAGACGGCTTGATGCCGCAACAGCGTTTTTCCCGTCAGCCGGACACGGCTGGCAAGCTCCGTGTGTCGTTCGAGTTCTTCCCCCCGAAGACGGATGCGATGGAGGACCGCCTGTGGGAAACGGTGAAGCGGCTTGAGCCTCTGGCGCCGTCCTTCGTCTCCGTCACCTATGGCGCGGGCGGCTCCACGCGCGAGCGCACGGCCCGCACGGTCCGCCGCATCCTTGAAGAGACGACGCTCACGCCGGCAGCTCACATGACCTGTGTTGATGCTTCGCGCGAGGAAGTCGATCAGGTGGTGGCCGAGTTCGTCGAAATGGGCGTAAAGCGCTTCGTGGCGCTGCGCGGCGATCCGAGTGCGGGTGTCGGCGCTGCCTATCGCCCCCATCCCAATGGCTACGCCAATGGCGCAGAGCTCACGGGCGCGATGAAGCTGCAGGGCGATCTCGATATCTCGGTGTCCGCCTATCCGGAAAAGCATCCCGAAAGCCCGGATTTCGCAACCGACATCGACATGCTCAAGCGCAAGGTCGACAATGGGGCGACACGCGCCATCACCCAGTTCTTCTTCGACAACGATCTCTATGAGCGTTACGTCGAGCGCGCGCGCCGCGCCGGCATCTACATCCCCATCGTTCCGGGCATTCTGCCGGTGCACAATTTCACGCAGGTGGCCAACTTTGCGGGCCGCTGCGGCGCAAGTGTTCCCGGCTGGCTGGCCGAGCGTTTCGCGGGGCTGGAAAACGAACCGCAGATCCACGCTCTTGTGGCTTCGGCGGTGGCCGCCGAGCAGGTTCTGGACCTTATCGAGCGCGGCATTGACGATTTCCATTTCTACACGATGAACCGTGCGGATCTTGTCTACGCCGTCAGCCACATGATCGGCATCCGCCCGAAGGCGGACCTTGGCGCCGAGCAGCCGGCGGCAGCATAAACCGCTTGTGAGAAAGGGCCGGCGAACCGGCCCTTTTTTATGTCTATCAACAAAATCCGGATAGCTGCCTTCCAGAGCATCGAAACCCTGGATCAACCCTTTTGCATCCGCATGGATGCGGGGAGGGGCTGGGTGGCTGTTCCGGTTATGGCTTTACGGCAACACGCCCATCACGAGAGCGCCGATAAAGACGAATGCCGCACAAATCATCAGTGCATTAACAGGCCGTGTCAGTCCCATGGCAAAGCCTCCTCTGCTTATGCTTCCCGGATTCTAGGGATGGGCGGGTCTGCGGCAAGCGGATTTTATGCTGCGCTGCGGTAGGAATCTGGAAAATCTGACCACTGTCGCGCGCGCCCTTTTGAAATCATCGGGCAATCGGTTTGATTCACTTTGTGTTAACGGATGCGCGCGATCAGCCGCCCGTCGATCACGATCAGGCCCGCCGCGATCAGCGCCATTCCGGCCATCTCGAAACGCGCCAGCCTTTCCCCCAGAAACACGGTTCCAAGCAGGATCGCGCTCACCGGATTGAGGAAGGTGACAAGCGAAGCGTTGGTCGCGCCCGCGCTTGCCAGGACACGGAAATAGATCAGATAGGCGAAGGCCGTCGAAAGGGCGGCAAGCCCGATCACGGCGGCCCAGACATTGCCCGAGAACGCAAACAGGTTGCCCGTGCCGTAAAGTGCCAGAACCAGCGGGATCATGATCACGCTCGAAGCGCTTAGCTGCCCGGCGGCGACGATGGGCGAAGGCACGTTGCGGAAGCGGCGCGCATAGATGAAGGCGAAGCCGTAGGAGACCGCACCGCCGATCATCGCGAACTTGGCCCAGATCGGCCCGCCCAGCCCGGCAAAAAGGCCGGGGCCGATCATCACCGCCGTGCCGGCGATGCCGAGTGCTATGCCCGTGATCTTCGTGACCGACAGTTTTTCATCCGCTGTCAGCATGTGTGCGAGGATGGCCGTCCAGAAGGGCGTCGTTGCATTGAGCACCGAGGCAAGCCCCGCGCCAACCTCCGTCTGGCCCATGAAGATCAGCGAAAACGGGATCACATTGTTCAGGAGCGCCATCACGCAGAAACTGCCCGCAAGCGGTAGCGCCGTGCGGAAAGAAGGGCCGCGCAGGGCGAGATAGGCCTGCAGGATCAGGGCTGCGATCGATACGCGAAACATGACCAGCATGAGCGGCGGCATCTCGCCGACCGCGATCCGCGCGAAGAAATAGGAGCCGCCCCAGACCGCGCCGAGAACGATGAGAAGCGCCCAGTTTTCAAGCGACATATGCGGCGTGGCGGTTCCGGCTGGCGATTGTGCGGTCATCGCATTGTCTTTCGTCTTGGTAACATTCGGGATCGAATGCCTGTCTGGTGCATTAAATCGGAGAGGCGTGCGCCGCCCACCCGAAACATGCCTTCCCGTTTCCTGTGCCGGAAAAACCCTTTGGAGGAGCGTTTACTTGAACGGCAAATCCTCTACCCTTCCGGTCCGCCCTAAGCGTTCAACCGAACCCGGAGCCGCCAATGCAGTTTTTTGAGACCGCCCGAGACGCCGCCATGAAGCTTCGTCCGGATGAGCCGATCTACTGCTTCCGGCCCGATGTTCTGAAAGCCGATGCACGTGATTTCATGGGGCAGTTCCCCGGCAAGACGGCCTATGCGGTCAAGACGAATGGCGAGAAACTGGTTTTGAAGACGCTGGCGGAAGCCGGCGTCGATGCGTTCGATGTGGCCTCACCCGCCGAGTTTGCCGCCGTCCGTTCCGTCGCGCCGCGGGCCGAGATGCTCTACATGCACCCGGTCAAGGCGCAGTCCGATATTCGCCTTGCGCTGGAGGAATACGGCATTCGCGTCATCGCGGTCGATCACGAGGATGAGGTCTCCAAACTGATCCGCGTGGTCCGCGCCCTCGATATCGATCCGGGCACGCTCACCGTCTTCGTGCGCATCCAGACCAAGGGGCACGCGGCCTACGAACTGTCGAAGAAATTCGGGGCCGGTCCCGCTCAGGCGGTTGAGCTTCTGCGGCGTCTGCATCGCCATGGCTACAGGCTTGGCCTGTGCTTCCATGTCGGTTCACAGATCCAGGACCCGGATACCTATGAGCGCGCGCTTGCCTCGGCAGACTGGGTGCGGGGCAGGGCGGGCGTGCCACTCGCCGCACTCGACGTTGGCGGTGGTTTCCCGGCGGAATATGGCCACGACCCGAACCGCAAGAAGCCCGAAATGCCGAGCCTTGATGAAATCATGGCGCGGTTGCGGGCCGATATTGTGGAGTGGGGCTTTGATGAAATGCCGCTCGTTGCGGAGCCCGGTCGCGTCATCGTTGCGCGCGCCTTTTCGCTGATCGTGCGCGTTCTCCTGCGCAAGGGCCGCCGGCTTTACATCAATGACGGCATCTGGGCCTCGCTCTCCGATTCCTGGACCGGAAAAATCACCCTGCCGGCCCGCTTCATTCCCGATCCCGCGATCCGCAACCGCAATGGCGATCCTGAAAAGGTGGTGCCGTTCAAGGTCTGCGGGGCGACCTGTGATTCCGTCGACATCCTGTCCCGTCCGTTCTGGCTGCCGGAAACGGTGGATACCGGCGACTGGATCGAGATCGGCCATATTGGCGCCTATTCCATGTCGCTAAGAACCCGGTTCAACGGGTTTTATCCCGACACGTTCGTCGAGGTGAAAACGCCTTTCGATGCGGGTTCCGCACCGGAAGGTTTCGCCAGCCTCGAAACCATGGCGGATTGATCGGGCGCACACGGAAAAGGGAACCGGAACTTGGAAGCGGAAGCACACGCCTTTCCACTGACGGAGATCGCCTTCGTCCTTCTGGTGGCCATTGCGCTCGGGCTCGGCCTGATGCGCCTGAAACAGCCTCCGCTTGTCGGTTTCATTCTGGCCGGTGTCGTCATGGGGCCGACCGGCTTCGGTCTCATCGGCAATTCCGACAGCGTGACCGCGCTTGCCGAGATGGGCGTGCTCATGCTGCTTTTCTTCATCGGCATGGAGCTTTCGCTGAGAGCCTTCATCATGAGCCTCAAACCTGCTGTCCTTGTGGCGGTCGGGCAATTGGCCGTGGCGCTGGCCATCGGTCTGTCCATCGCATGGATGGGCGGAACGGGGCTTTCCGAGGGCATCATCTTCGGCTTCATCATCGGCCTGTCGAGCACGGTCGTCGCCATGAAGATGCTCAGCGACATGGACGAGCTTCGCCGCGACGCGGGCCGCATCGCCATCGCCGTTCTGATCGCGCAGGACATTGCCGTGGTGCCGATGCTCATCATCGTCTCGGCCCTTGGCGGGGCCGACACGAGCCTTCTCGCCATCGCCGCCAAGGTGGCGCTGGCGGTCGGGTTTCTCGGCTGGCTCCTGTGGTGGCTCGGGCGACGCGGCAAGCTGCGCGTGCCCTTCGCGGCCGCCATTGCCGACAATGTCGAGATCCTGGCGCTTGGCGCGCTGGGCGTCTGTTTCGGCGCGGCCGCTCTCTCCGGCTTTCTCGGTCTCTCGCCCGCCTATGGCGCGTTCGTGGCCGGCATTCTGGTGGGCAACTCAAACCTGCGCGCCCGCATCATCCCGGTCATCGAGCCGATCCAGAGCATCCTCGTGGTGATCTTCTTCCTGTCCATAGGCCTTCTGTTCGACCTGACCTATATCTGGAACAATCTCTGGATGGTGCTGGGGGCCGCCCTTCTGGTCATCGCCGCCAAGACGCTGCTCAACGTCTTCCTGCTGCGCGCCACCGGGCACGACCGCAACACGGCGCTGATCGGCGGCCTCTCCATGGCGCAGATCGGCGAGTTCTCCTTCGTGCTGGCGGCTGCCGGCCTGTCGGCGGGCGCGCTCGGGCAGGACAGCTATCGCCTTGCCATCGCCGTCACGGCCATCTCGCTTCTCTTCTCGCCGGCGTGGATGTCGGTCATGCGCCGCATCGACTATGTGGCGGCCAAGGGCTTTTCTTCCTATCGCGAAGCGCTGTCGGAAGCCTATGCCGAAGAGATCGGGAATGTGGGTGAGGGGCTCTGGTGGGTGCGCGCCCGCTATCGCGCCGGCCGTCTGACCCTGCGCAAATGGCGCGCCCGCCGCGCGCTTGAAAAAGCCGCGAAAGCCGCCCGGAAGAAAGAAGAGAAGGCGGAAGAGGAAGCCGCCGAGGCGGCGGTCGCATCTGAGGCGGCGGAAGAAAAACCCCGGCAACCCGATGAAGAACCGGCTGCCGGGGCGTCTAAAGAAAACGCCTAGAGGTTGGAGAACAGCGTCGGCGTCGGCCAGCCATCGGCGGGCAGGCCAAGGCGCAGCTGTTCCTGACGCACCGCTTCGCGGGTGCCGGCGCCCAGAATGCCGTCGATCTTGCCCACGTCATGGCCGCGCGCGGCAAGCTTGGTCTGCAACTGCTTCATCGTCTCAGGCGCAAGGCCCTGCTCGGGCGAGCGCACGTCAAAGCGCGGTGCGCCGGCAAGGCGCGCCGCCAGATGCGCCGCCGTCAGCGTATAGATGAGAGACTGGTTCCATTCCAGATAGATGTCGTAATTGTCGTAGACGAGGAAGGCCGGTCCCTTGTGGCCCATCGGCAGAACCACAGCCGTCGCCATGCCATCGGCCGGAAGGGGGCTGCCATCGCGATAGGTCACGCCCATCGCCGCCCATTCCGAGCGCGGCAGCTTGGTCACGCGGCCGGTCTTCTCCCAGGCCATCTGATCGGGCACGCGCACTTCTTCCATCCAGGGCTGGCCAGGCTTCCAGCCAAGCGACTGGAGGTTCTTCGCCGCCGTCAGAATGGCGTCGGGCGAACTGCCTTTCAAATCCACCTTGCCGTCGCCGTCGCCATCGACACCCTTGGTGTAATAGTCGGACGGCAGCATCTGCATCTGGCCAATCTCGCCGGCCCACGCGCCGGTCACATTGGCCGGCACCCAGCCCTGATCGATCAGGTGCAGAAGCGCGATCAGCTGCGGGCGGAAGATTTCCGGCCGGCGGCAGTCATGCGCCAGCGTGGCGAGCGCGTTGAGCGTCGAGAAGTCGCCCTGCACCGCGCCGAAATCCGTTTCCAGCGCCCAGAAAGATGCGATCACCGGGCCGGGGACGCCAAACTCGTTCTGGGCGCGCGCGAAGGTGTTGGCGTATTTCTTCAGATTGGCCGCGCCGTTCTTCAGCCGGTAATCATTGATCATGCGGCCGGCGAATTCGGCAAAGGTCTGGTTGAACACGCCCTGCGCGCGGTCGCGTTGCAGAACCTTCTGCTCGATGCCGGCGCCGTTCAGCGCCGAAAGGCCGCGCTCGCCGATGCCGTCGGCTGCAGCCTCCTGCCGCACGCCTTCCCGCCAGGCGTTGAAATCGCCGCCACATTGCTGCGCCACGGCGCTGCCGGCAAAGCCAAAGGCGAACAGCGCCCCAAGCGCGATGGATTTTCTGCGCATATGAACTCTCCTTGATAACACGGGCTGAAGGCGTCTGGCGCGATCAGCTGGCATTGGCCCGGAGCCAGTTCTTCCAGGCTCTGGAATTGCCGTTGAACACGTTGATGTCGGCCTTCCCCTCGATGCCCGGGATCACGCCGGTGCCCGTATATTGCCAGAAGACCCAAGGATGATCGGAATATTTGTCATCCGGATGACCGGCCACCGAGCGTAACCAGAAGGGATAGCCCTTGAAGCTGCTCAGATCATTGTCATCGAAGAAGTCGATCGAGGTATAGATGATTGGCCGCTTGCCATAATGGCGTTCCACCGCGTTCAGGAAGATGCGCATCTCCGAACGCACCTTCTCCGCCGGCGGGCGGATGGTGCAGGTGGGAGAGAAGGGCGTCCACTCCATGTCCAGAACGGGCGGCAGGGCCGAAGCGTCGCGCGGCACATTGCGGATGAACCACCGCGCCTGCTCGATGGCCGGGCGGCAATGGTAGTAGAAATGGTAGGCCCCGCGCGGAACGCCGGCCGCCTTCGCCGCGCGCCAGTTGCGCGCAAAATAATCGTCGACAATGTCGCCACCCTCCGTCGCCTTGATGAAGGCAAAGGAAATGTCGTTGCGGGCAACCTTCTTCCAGTCGATGTCGGCCTGATATTTGGCGACATCCGTTCCGTGCACCGCATAGTGCCAGGGTGCGCCACCCTCCCATTCATGCGGGTCGGTGTCGGCAAAGCGCAGGCCGCCGCTGCTGCGCATTGTCGAGGGTTGCGCCTTGGGCGCAACATCGGAAAAATCATAGTCGACGGTCGAGCAGCCGACGAGCAAAGCGGATAGACTGGCGATCATCAATCGACGCATGATGAGCGGGGCTCCTCAGGGTGCGAATCAGCAAATAGGGGCGTCGCCGACAGAAATAGGCGAAGTTGCCGGCCCCGTCACCACAGGATGAAAGGGCTGGCCGCAAGGGAAGACGGAGAAGACGACGGAATGCGAACTGCTCTCAGGCTCTTCAAATGGCTCCTCGGTCTCCTTGCCGTTGCAATCGCCGGTGCCGCTCTCTGGCTTTACGTCTCGCCGCCCGCGCTCATTCGTGTCGGCTCCAATTACGCCGCCAAGATTATCTGCTCCAATGTGTTCATAGCCGGGCGCGACCCGCAGACCGTGCTCGAGCGCGACGTTCAGGCCCCGGGCCATCCGCTTTTGAAGCTCATGAGCGTGCGGGTCGAGCCGTCTGACGCCACGGTTCACACCGGCCTCTTCGGTGTCTTTGGCGACGGGCTTGCCGTCTATCGTGGTGCGACCGGCTGCGCCGCTGTGCCCGATGGCGATGTGAAGGCGGCGCTGGGCGCCCGTTTCGACAGGCCGGAGCCTGCGTCTCGGGGAACGGATCTGTGGCCGGATGGCCCGCGCATCGACGTCGAGGGCCATGAGCTCGTGGCCGAACTCCTCGATGATCCGGCGCTCACCGGCCCCGGCATGCGCGCCGTGGTCGTCGTGCAGGATGGCCGCATCATCGGCGAGCGTTTTGGCGAGGATGTCGCTCATTACACGCAGCCCCTGATCGGCTGGTCCATGACCAAGACCGTCACCGCCGCGCTCATCGGCACCCGCGTCAAGGCTGGCCGCCTTTCCGTCGAGGACAGCAATCTGTTCCCCGAATGGGCGGGTGACGAACGATCGAAGATCACCGTTGCCGATCTTCTCGCCATGGAGAGCGGTCTCTACTTCAACGAGGATTACGGCGATGTGAGCGATGTGACGCGCATGCTCTATCTCGCCTCCGACATGCCGGCCTTCGCGGCCGACCAGAAGCTTGCAGGTCCCGTCGGCGGGGTCTTCAACTATTCGAGCGGCACGAGCGTTCTCCTGTCGCGTGTCTGGCAGGACACGTTCAATGCGCCACAGGATGCGCTGGCGTGGCCCTATGAGGCCCTGTTCGGTCCGCTGGGCATGGACAGCGCCGTCTTCGAGACGGACCCGCGCGGCACCTATGCCGGTTCTTCCAACCTCTATGCGTCAGCACGCGACTGGGCGAAGTTCGGCCAGCTTCTCCTGCAGGATGGCGTGTGGAAGGGCGAACGCATTCTGCCGGAAGGCTGGGTGCGGTGGATGCGCACCCCCACGGAAGCTTCGGGAGGCGAGTATGGCCGGCAGACCTGGCTGCACGGTCCCCGCGCCAACACGCCGCGCGGCGTGCCGGAAGACGAAGGCTTCAACCTGCCGCCCGATGCATTCTGGATGCTCGGCCATGATGGCCAGACCATCACGGTCATTCCCTCGCTGCGCATGGTGGTGGTGCGCATGGGCCTCACACCCTCACGCCTCGGCTACAAGCCACAGGCGCTGATCGAGGCTCTGGCGAAAATACCGGGGGAGATGGAGTAGGGGCAGGCGCCAATCTCGGCGCTGTTCGGTTTTGCGGTGGCAGCATTGTGCGTGGTTCGACAAGCTCACCATGAGGGAGGTGGGCTTCGCGGTGAAGACCGGGTTCCACACCCTTGCTCACCAGTTGTGCAGCCAATCCCATCCCTCATGGTGAGCTTGTCGAACCACGCACCACATCACTGCAACGGGGTGTCAGGCAGTTCCACAATCGCCTGCACGGCATAACCCCGAAAAGACGAGTCGAAACGCAGGCTTGCGCCCCGTTTCTCGCATTCCGATTCCAGCGCTTCACGCAGTGAATCACGCGGTGTCACGTGGAAGGCCGCAAGCCAGCGGCGCAATCCTGCGCGAAACCAGCCGGGCAGCCGTTCCTGCCGGCCGAAATCCACGATGTGCAGCGACCCGCCCGGCGCAACGCAGTCGAGGCCTGCTGCAATGGTCTCGCGCCATGGCGGGATCATCGACAGCGAATAGGAAATGAAAACCCGGTCGAACCGGGCCTGCCCGAACAGCGCCTCGGCATCGAAAGACGATGCATCGGCTTTGGCCAGTCGGGCGTCGATCCCCTCACGCTCCATGCGCCTTCTTGCGGTGGCAAGCATCTCCTGCGAAATATCGAGGCCGAAAAGACGCGCTTTCGGATAATGATCCGAAACGAGCGCCAGATTGCGCCCCGTTCCGCAGCCCAGTTCCAGCACCGCGCCGCCTTCCGGCACGTTCAGCCCGCCGATCAGCCCGTCACGCCCAAGCAGATAATATTTGCGCGTCAGGTCGTAGATATGGCGCTGGCGGCGATAGATGCCGTCCATCAGACTGGCGTGGCCGGCGGTCTGCGGCATGGCCATTCTCAGGCCGCTTTCACATAGAGGTGGAACCCGCCATAGATCGCCGAGCGGTCATTGGCCGAGAGTTCGCGCGAGCGGAGCTTCTCATAGCGCCACTGGTTCAGAATGTGGTCGTTCACGCGGCCCGGCAGCAGGCTCGGCGCTGCGGCAGTGCGGAAGATGACGCGCGCGCCGGGCGCTGCCGTGCGGGTGATCTCGCTCCACAGTGCGTTGAGCTGATCGTCGTTCATCCAGTCCTGCGCGTCGAGCAGCACATAGCGGTCCACGCTCTGCGCGGGCTTGTTGCCCAGCACATCCATCAGGTTCGCGTGATGCACCGTCACATTGTCTGCCGCAGCGCGGATCGTGTCGAAGTTCCTGCGCTCCAGATAGGCGGGCAGGGTGGCTTCGCCCTGTGCGGGATAATGGCGGGCGAAGGCCTGCCAGGCGAAATAGTTTTCCTTGAGCGGAAAATGGCAGGCGAGCTTCTCAAGCCGGCTCGACAGAACATCCGCCATGGTGCCGTCACCCGCCGTGATCAGCGAGTCATACTGCGCCGGCGGAATGCCGAGGCCAAAAAGCGATGCCTTGCGCGAGGTCGCCCAGCGCACGAGCCCGCGGTCGAACAGCGGGCGCAACTGCTCATCGAAGAAGATGCGCTGATCGCGAAGCGAGCGCGATTTCATGATGTCCGCCGGGTTCACGCCATAGAACTTTGCGACCGTGTGGCCGGTGGCGATAAAGAAGCCGAGCAGGCCCTTGCGGTAGAAATTGCGTGTGAAGGCGTCGATGCGCTTGCGGCCGAGCGGCCCGCGGCTTTCCCAGTGCCGGCGCGACTGGGCGTCGAGCGCTGGCGCGATGAAGCGGCGATAGGCCTCGCTGTTGCTGCGCTGGTTGGTTGCGCCGAAGAAGCGCAGCAGGTCGCCATGGGCGGGCAGCGCCTTGAAGGCGGTGAGCTTCAGCCGGTTGAGCGCCACATGCGCGGCGTTCAGGTCCACGGCGTCGATCTTCGCCGGCTGGCGGGTGAGATAGGCCAGCACGTTACAGCCGCCCGACGCGATGGTGACGATGCGGTGGCTTTCATCGAGTTCCATCGCCGCGATGTCCACGTCCGGGTCTTCCCAGATCTGCGGATAGACGAGGCCCGAAAAAAGAAGGGCGAAGAGGCGTTCGGAAAGGCCTGCGCGCGTGGTGGCCCTGTTCTGATAGACCGCCTTGCCGAGATGGCGGCGGGTGGAAAGGCCGGTGCCGGCTGAAAGATCTGTCATGGGTCTCTCCCCTCAATCTTGTCTTGAGGGGCTACTGCGCTTCCATGACGCGCGCGTGAAACCTGAATGACCGAGTGTGACGGGGCTGTTAAAGGCGGGGTGCAGGTTTAGCCCCGAGCGCCGCCCGTTCGGCAGCGCCTGGCCCCGGACCGGGGCTCCAGTGACAATGCGGGCGGAGAAGCACGCTCCCCCGCCCGCAATCCTGAGTGCTTTACGCCTTGCCGAAACCGCCGGCGGTGGGCGTTGTCACGATCACCGCTTCGCCAGCCTCGATCACCGTCTGGTCACAGCCCTTGAGCGTTTCGACATGACCGTCCTTGCGGCGCACCTCGGTCTTGCCCATTTCGCCATCGCCGCCGCCTTCCACGCCGCGTGGCGGCTGGGTGCGGTGGGAGGAGAGAATGGCGCATTCCATGGTCTTCAGGAAGCGGATGGTGCGGCGCGTGCCGTCGCCCGCATTCCACTTGCCCTTGCCGCCCGAGCCTTCGCGGATATGGAAGTCCTCAAGCAGAACCGGGAAGCGCAGTTCGAGGATTTCCGGGTCCGTCAGGCGCGAATTGGTCATGTGGACATGAACGCCCGACGCGCCATCGAAGCCGCGACCGTCATTCATGCGACCGGCCGGTGAGCCGGAGCAGATGGTCTCGTAATACTGATACTCTTCATTGCCGAAGGTCAGATTGTTCATCGTGCCCTGGCTGTTGGCGATGGCCTTCATCGCGCCGAACAGCGCATTGGTGACGTGCTGGGACGTCTCCACATTGCCGGCCACGACCGCTGCCGGATAGGAGGGGCGCAGCATGCAGTCTTCCGGGATCACGATGTTGATCGGCCTGAGGCAGCCCGCATTCATCGGGATCTGTCCTTCCACCATCACGCGGAAGGCATAGAGCACCGCCGCGCGGGTCACCGGTTCAGGCGCGTTGAAATTGTTCTTCTGAACATTCGACGTGCCGGTGAAGTCGACGGTCGCCTCGCGCTTCTCGCGGTCGACGGTGATCTTCACCTTGATCACCTGGCCCGTGTCGGTCGGATATTCATATTCCGACGCATCCGGCAGGCGTTCGAGCACGCGGCGCACGGCTTCCGCCGCATTGTCCTGCACATGGCCCATATAGGCCTGCACCACGTCCAGACCGAACTGGTCGATCATCTTGCGCAGTTCCGCCACGCCCTTTTCGTTGGCGGCGATCTGCGCCTTCAGATCGGCGATGTTCTGGTGCGGGTTGCGCGCCGGATAGGCGTGGTCGGTGAGAAGCGTGTGCAGCTCCTCTTCGCGGAACTTGCCGCCTTCGACGAGGCGGAAATTGTCGAACAGAACGCCTTCCTCGTCCACCGTGGTCGCCAGCGGCGTCATGGAGCCGGGTGCTGTGCCGCCGACATCGGCATGGTGGCCGCGCGAGGCGGTGTAGAACAGAATGTTCTCGCCGTGATCGTCAAACACGGGCGTGACCACCGTGATGTCGGGCAGATGCGTGCCGCCATTGTAAGGCGCGTTCAGCGCGAACACGTCGCCGGGGCGGATGTTGCCCTTGTTCAGCCGGATGACGGTTTCCACCGAACGGTCCATGGAGCCCAGATGCACCGGCATGTGCGGGGCATTGGCCACCAGCGCGCCATTCTGGTCGAACACCGCGCAGGAGAAGTCGAGCCGCTCCTTGATGTTCACCGAATAGGCGGTGTTCTGCAGCGTCACGCCCATCTGTTCGGCGATCGACATGAACAGGTTGTTGAAGACCTCCAGCATCACCGGATCGGCTTTGGTGCCGAGAGCGGCCATGCGGGCCTTCTTTTCCACGCGGCGCATCAGAATGTGGTCGAGCGCGGTGATCTCGGCCTGCCAGCCGGGCTCCACGACAACCGTCTGGTTGGCCTCGATGATGAGGGCAGGGCCGTTGACCCTGGCGCCGCGCGACAGCGTCTCGCGGCGGTAGATGCCGGCATCGTGCCATGCGCCGTCGCAGAAGATCGCGCGCGTTTCGCCGGGGGCGGGCGTGGCGTCGCTGGTCGCCTGCTCCTGCTCCACCGGACGGCCGTCGCCCGCGTCCAGTCCCTCGACGCTGACGGCTTCCACCACCATCGGCTTGTCGTCATAGACGAAGCCGAACTGCGCCCTGTGCGCCGCCTCGAAGGCGGCCCTGGCGGTCTCAAGCGTGCCGTCGAAGGCGATGGGCAGCGTCGTGTCGGTGCCCTCGTAACGGATTTCCAGCTTGGTTGCCCACATCACCTTGTCGCCGGTGATGCCCTGATCGGCCAGCTCCGCGCGCACCTCTTCGCGCAGTGATGCCGAAAGTGCGTCGATGGCGTCCAGAGAGCTTTCCGCAAAGGGCTTCAAAAGCGCCTGCTGGCGCGAGGCGAACACGGTCGCAAGCCCGATGCCATAGGCCGAGAGCAGGCCCGACATCGGATGGATCAGCACAGCTTCCATGCCCAGCGCGTCGGCCACGAGGCAGGCATGCTGGCCGCCCGCGCCGCCAAAACAGTTCAGCAGATAGCCGGTCACGTCATAGCCGCGCTGCACGGAGATCTTCTTCACCGCATTGGCCATGTTTTCGACCGCAATGGTGATGAAGCCTTCCGCCACGGCTTCCGCCGGACGTCCGTCGCCGATCTGCTCAGCCAGTTCGGTGAAGCGGGCGCGCACGGCGTCCACATCGAGCGGCTCGTTCTGCTCGGGGCCGAAAATGGCCGGGAAGAAATCCGGCTGCAGCTTGCCCAGCATCACATTCGCATCGGTCACGGCCAGCGGCCCGCCACGGCGATAGCATGCGGGGCCGGGGTTTGCGCCGGCCGAATCCGGACCCGCCTTCAGGCGGTTGTCTTCATAATGCAGGATCGAACCGCCGCCGGCGGCCACGGTGTGAATGCGCATCATCGGCGCGCGAATGCGTACGCCCGCCACTTCCGTGTCGAAGGCGCGTTCATATTCGCCGTCATAATGGGCCACATCCGTCGAGGTGCCGCCCATGTCGAAGCCGATCACCTTGTCGAAGCCGGCAAGCCGCGCCGTCTCCACCATGCCGACCACGCCGCCGGCAGGGCCGGAAAGGATCGCGTCCTTGCCCTGGAACTTGTCGGCCGCCGTCAGGCCGCCCGACGACATCATGAATTTGAGGCCCGGGCCTTCGCCGTTCTCGTTGACGCCCAGTTCCGCCGCCACGCGGCTCACATAGCGCGACAGGATCGGCGACAGATAGGCGTCCACCACCGTGGTGTCGCCACGACCCACCAGCTTGATCAGCGGCGAGGTCTCGTGGCTGACCGAAACCTGCGAAAAACCGGAATCGCGGCAAAGACTTGCCGCCGCTTTCTCATGCTCTGGATATTTCCAAGCATGCATGAAGACGATGGCGACCGCATCGATGCCATCGGCCTTGGCTGCCTCGATCTCGCCCTTCACGGCGTCGAGGTCGAGTTCCGTTTCCACCGTGCCGTCGACACGGCGGCGCTCCGGCACCTCGATCACGCGCTCATAGAGCTGTTCGGGCAGGATGATTTCCTTGGCGAAGATGTCGGGCCGCGCCTGGTAGGCGATCTTGAGTGCGTCGCGGAAACCCCTGGTGATGACCAGCGCCACGCGGTCGCCCTTGCGCTCCAGAAGCGCATTGGTCGCCACGGTCGTGCCCATCTTCACGTCGCCGATCAGATGCGAAGGCATGGCTTCGCCGGCCTTGACGCCGAGGTGATCGCGAATGCCCTGAATACCGGCGTCGGCATAGGCTTCCGGATTTTCAGAAAGCAGCTTGCGGGCGAAAAGCCCGCCATCCGGATCGCGGCCGATCACATCGGTAAACGTGCCGCCGCGGTCGATCCAAAAATCCCATTTGCCAGCTGTCATCGTCGGTTCCTTCGCATTATCCTTGGCAAAAGGAGAAACATGTCTCGGATAAAACGTCAATAATTTATTGACATATTATCTGAGTGTGCGACGCTCCTTCCATTGCAACGAAAGAAGGTGAGGGAACGCCTCCGTTGCCTCATACAAATGGGAGATTGACGATGCATCATTCCGTGAAATTCGCTGTGGCCGCAGCCGCTCTAGGCTTTGCCACCTCTGCCTCCGCGCAGACCAAGTGGGACATGCCGGTGCCCTATGGCGACACCAATTTCCACACGCAGAACATCGCCCAGTTCGCTGAGGATGTGAAAACCGCCACCGATGGCGGTCTGGAGATCACCGTTCATTCCAACGGCTCGCTGTTCAAGCATCCCGACATCAAGAACGCCGTGCGTCAGGGCCTTGCCCAGATCGGCGAGGTTCTGGGATCGCGTCTTTCCAATGAAGACCCGATCTATGAAGTGGATTCGATCCCCTTCCTGGCGACCAGCTATGATGACGCGAAGAAGCTCTATGGCGCGTCGAAGGACCAGCTTGCCGCAAAGCTTCAGGAGCAGGGGCTTCAGCTTCTCTTCTCCGTGCCGTGGCCGCCGCAGGGCATCTACACCCAGAAGGAAATCTCTTCGGTCGACGACCTCAAGGGTCTGAAGATGCGCGCCTACAATGCCGCCACCGAGCGTCTGGCGCAGCTCGCCGGCTCGCTGCCGACCCAGGTAGAGGTGCCGGACCTGCCGACCGCCTTCGCCACTGGCCGCGTCGAGGCCATGGTCACGTCGCCCTCCACCGGCGCAAACTCCAAGGTCTGGGACTTCCTCTCCCATTATTCCGACGCGCAGGCCTGGCTCCCGCGCAACATGGTCTTCGTCAACAAGGCCGCGTTCGATGCGCTGCCGGAAGATCAGCAGGCAGCGGTGCTTGAGGCAGCGGCCACCGCCGAGACGCGCGGCTGGGAAGCCTCCGTCAAGGAGACGGAAGACAAGACCCAAATCCTCAAGGACAATGGCATCACCGTCACTGCGCCCAGCGCCGGGCTCAAGGAAGGGCTTGCCGCCATCGGTGCGGAAATGTCCGCCGAATGGGCCGAAAAGGCTGGCGACGAAGGCAAGGCCGTCCTCGACGCCTACAGGAACTGACCGCTTTGACTGACCCTGCGGGCGGCTGGATGTCCGGCCGCCCGCAGACCGGTCGCCATGTGCGACCAGAATGAGACCGTCGAGCGGAGACGACGACAATGAGAAAAATACTGAACGGGCTTTATGGCGCGGCCGAGTGGCTGGCTATGGCTGCCCTCTGCGCGATTGCAGTTCTGGTGTTCGCCCAGGTCATGGGGCGCGTGGTGGACACCCTGCTTGGGCTTTTCGGCCTGCCTCCTTACGGGTTTCTCGTGCCGTCGCTGGCCGAGATCGCGGGCTTCCTGCTGGTCGGCGCGTCTTTCATGGCGCTTGCCGGCTCCCTGCGCGGCGGTGCGCAGATCCGTGTGACGCTGGGTCTTGCCGCCATGCCCGAGGGCATGCGCCGGGTGGCCGAGGTGTTCGTGCTTCTGGTCGGCGCGGCGCTGGCCGGCTTCTTCTTCTATTATGCAGCGAAGCTCGCCCTCGACAGTCACCGCTTCAACGAATTGTCTTACGGCATCATTGCCATCCCGCTCTGGATACCGCAGGCGGTCATGGCGCTCGGGATCGGCATCTTCGCCGTTGCGCTGCTGGATGACCTGTTCGCCGCGCTCACGGGCCGGTCTCCATCCTATCTCGCCACCGAAGACGGCGCAGCGGAGGAAGTGTGATGGACCTTCTGACCATTTCCCTCACGCTCGGCGGGCTGATGCTCGTCCTGCTTGCCGCCGGCCTCTGGGTCGCTCTGGCGCTCATGGTGGCCGGCCTTACGGCCATCTATCTCATGGTTCCGGTGCCGCCCGGCGCGGTGATGGCCACCACCGTGTGGGGTTCCATCAATTCGTGGGATCTGGCTGCTCTTCCCATGTTCATCTGGATGGGGGAGATCCTGTTCCGCACGCGGCTGGCCGAAGACATGTTCGCGGGTCTTGCGCCGTGGATGCGGCGTCTGCCGGGCCGGCTCCTGCACGTCAACATTCTGGGCTGCGCCATCTTTGCCGCCGTGTCCGGCTCGTCTGCCGCCACCACGGCCACCATCGGCCGCATGTCTCTGCCCGAACTCAGAAAGCGTGGCTATGACGAGCGCATGGCCATCGGCTCGCTTGCCGGTTCCGGCACGCTCGGCCTGCTCATCCCGCCATCGATCATTCTGATCGTCTACGGTGCGGCCACCGAGCAGTCCATCGCCCGTCTTTTCATCGCCGGCGTCATTCCCGGCATCATGCTGGCGGCGCTCTTCATGGGCTACACGGCCGTTTGGTCGATGATCAATCACAAGCGCATGCCCGAGGCCGATCCGCGCATCCCCTATCTTCAGCGCATCTGGCAGACGCGCCGCCTGTTCCCGATCCTGGCGCTCATCATCGGTGTCATCGGTTCAATCTATGGCGGCTTTGCTTCGCCCACCGAGGCCGCCGTTGTCGGTGTGGTCCTCTCACTGGCTCTGTCATGGTTCACCGGCACGTTAAGTCGCTCGGCCTTTTTCGCTGCGCTGCGCAACGCCTCGCGCACTTCCTGCATGATCGTGCTTATCCTTGCCGGTGCGTCCGTTCTGACCGTGGCCATGGGCTATACGGGCATTCCCCGTGCGCTGGCGCAGTTCATCGCCGAGCAGGGCTACTCGCCCTATGCGCTTCTGGCTGTGCTGACCCTTTTCTTCGTCGTGCTGGGCTGTTTTCTCGACGGCATTTCCATCGTCGTGCTCACCGCATCGGTCATTCTGCCCATGGTCGAGGCTGCGGGGCTCGACATCATCTGGTTCGGCATCTATCTCGTGCTCGTGGTCGAGATGAGTCAGATCACGCCGCCGGTCGGCTTCAACCTGTTCGTCATTCAGGGGCTCACCGGTCACAACATTCTCAAGGTCGCCGGCATGACCCTGCCGTTCTTCCTCATGATGATCGTCGCCGTTGCGTTGGTCGTCCTGTTCCCGCAACTGGCGCTATGGCTGCCGCAAACCATGCTCGCGAGGTAATGATGTCGAACGCCGAACGGAAAGTCGGACCGGTCGTCTCCGCAGCCCATCTGGCCGCTGGCGCCATGCCGGCGCTGTCGGAGATCGAGTTTGCGATGACCGTGATGAGCCATTCCTTCGAGCGCTGGATGGTGCGCTGCATGGCGGCGGCGGGTGTGCCGGGTCTGCAGCCCACCGCCGTGCAGATCCTGCACGCCGTCAATCACAGGAACCGGGAGAAGACGCTTTCGGAACTGTGCATGATGTTCAACATCGAAGACGTTCACGTCGCGTCCTACGCCATCAAGAAGCTGGCCGCGCTCGGTCTGGTCAAGACCGGGCGCAGGGGCAAGGAGAAGACGGTGAAGGCGACTGCGGAAGGGGCTGCCGCCTGCGAGCGCTATCACGAGGTTCGTGAAGCGCTGCTCGTTTCGAGCACCAAGCGCCTCAAACTCGACGAGGAAGCGCTTTCCGGCATTGCCGCGGTAATGCACGCCCTGTCCGGGCAATATGATCAGGCCGCGCGCAGCGCCACCAGCCTTTAGGGGCCTGACCCTGGCCCGTAAGCCTGCGGGCAGGGCGCATGGCGCGTCCGCGATCCCGCATCATTACGGCCCGTCACTCAACGTTACGAAACTCCATGCGGTCTGGCGCATTTCCTCGCTGTGGGCGCGCGGCGACGTGCCCGGAAGATGTGCTTTGTATGGAGAGTGGATATGAAAAAGTTTCTAGCTGCAACCGTTTCGGGGCTGGCCCTTCTCGGACTTGCCGCCTGCAGTGAAGGCGACAACACGACCACCCAGAGCATCGAGCCCGAGCAGCAGGATACGACCCCGATGGATGCGCCCGCTGCTGCGCCGGAAGCGCCTGACACGATGCAGGATCAGGGCACGACCAGCCAGTAAGGTCCAGTAAGGTGATTGCACCGTCTGGTATCGAGCTGATGCCGGCGGGCATTGACGCTCATGAATGAGACCGGGTGAGCCGTGCGGCTTGTCCGGTTTCTTCATGCGCCAATCTGCGTCTCGAAATCGTCAGCAATTGCGGTTACAAAACCGCATGACTTTTTGGGATCGCATTACAGACTTTATTACGCGCGCACCCGGCAGCGCGCTTTCGGCGATGGTCGAGGCCATTCGCACCGTTTTCGAAGGCGATCCGCAGTTGCGCCGGCGCGTCGCCTTCTCCGTCGCCATCATTGCCCTGTCTGCAAAGATGGCCAAGGCCGATGGCGTCGTGACGCCCGACGAGGTGCAGGCGTTTCACGAGATTTTCTCCGTTCCGCGCAATGAGCAGGCCAATGTTTCGCGTCTTTATGGTCTGGCGCAGCAGGATGTGGCCGGCTTCGAGGCCTATGCCCGTCAGATGTCCGGTCTCTGCGGCTCCGGTGACACCAATTGCGCCATGCTTGAGGATATCCTTGATGCGCTGTTCCACATCGCCAAGGCCGATGGTGTGATCCATGAGCGCGAGCGTGACTTCCTTCAGCGCGTTGCCGAGATCTTCGATATCCGCGAAGACCATTTCGAGCAGATCCTCTCGCGCCATGCGCTTCAGGGCGAGGGCAATCCCTACATGGTTCTTGGCGTCGAGCAGGATGCCCCGTTTGACGAGATCAAGCGCCGCTACCGCAGGCTGGTTGCCGAAAACCATCCTGATCGCATGATCGCACGTGGCGTTCCCGAAGAATTCCTCGCTATCGCCAACACGCGGCTCGCTTCCATCAATGCCGCCTATGAGAGCATCGAGAAAGCGCAGGTTCGCGCGTGAGCGCGGAGGACTGTTCCGCCATGATGTTCGAGCCTGATTTCGCAGGCGCCGAAGTGTGTCCGTCTCCGAATTTCGGAGAGCGGCGTGGCGGGCTTCTGCCCGACATGCTCATCCTGCATTACACCGGCATGGAAACGGGCCAGGGCGCACAGGACTGGCTGTGCGCGCCCGAAAGCGAGGTCTCCAGCCATTATCTCGTTCACGAGGATGGCCGGATCGTGCAGATGGTGCGCGAGGCAGACCGCGCCTGGCATGCCGGGCGCAGCTCCTGGCAGGGCTGCGAAGACATCAATTCCTGCTCCATCGGCATCGAAATCGCCAATGCGGGACACCCGCAGGGGCTGCCTGATTTCCCCGATATCCAGATCGAAGCCGTCCTGAAACTGGGCAAAGATATCTGCCGGCGTCACAAAATCGGGCCAAAACGGGTCCTCGGACACTCCGATATTGCGCCCGGCCGCAAGGTTGACCCCGGCGAAAACTTCCCCTGGGAGCGTCTCGCAAAGGGCGGTCTTGGCACTTTTGTCGCAGTTCCGCCCATTTCGGGCGGCCATTCCCTGGGCGCTGGAGACGCGGGGCCGGCGGTGCAGGCTCTCCAGAGATTACTCTCCGGTTATGGGTATGGAATCGCCCAAACAGGCATTTTTGACCGTGACACGGAGGTTGCCGTAAGGGAATTTCAAAGGCATTTCAGACCGTTAGAGATAAATGGGATTGCCGATGTCTGGACATGCGCAATTTTGCAAAAACTAATGTATGATTAACCTGTGATTGATTCTTCTCCCTGACGATCACTCACTCCCAAGACTGGCGCAAAATTTCATCAGTTCATATTATTTGAATTGAAGCGCCTTTTTTGTTTCTCCTTCCCCTGCAAAACAGCGACCCGTGTTGAGGCCGAGGGACCACGTCCCGGCCTCGTGGAAAACAAAACCTGCCGCGCCCTGATGCAGCGGCACAGAATTACGGGTCGAAATGAGAATCACTACCTTATTCGCGGCAGCGCTTGCTGTCTGCGCCGCAACGTCTTTGTCTCACGCTGACGAGCCCCGCTACAGCCAGGTCATTGCCACGCATTCTGCAAAGAAGGCTGCAGAGAAGAAGGTTGATACGGGCAAGGAGCCGACCACGCTCCTTCAGGCAATCATTCGCGGCGGAAAAGGTTCCAGTGCGACTGACGTGGACATGACGACCACCGGTTCCATCAAGGCCGACAAGAAGACCGTCAAGAAGGCCCTGCAGGCGAAGTCCCGCAAGTCCACGAAAACGGCGAAGGCTTCCAAGTCCCGGAAGAAGACCACCGTCAAGACGTCGGTCCGCAAGAGCGGTTCGGGTGGTTCCTACCACACCATCATTTCCAAATACGCGGCTGCCTACGGTGTGCCGGTCTCGCTCGCCAACGCCGTTGTGCGCGTTGAAAGCAACTACCGCGCCAATGCCCGCGGTGCGGCAGGTGAAATCGGCCTGATGCAGATCAAGCCGGCAACCGCGCGCATGATGGGTTACAGCGGTTCCTCCAAGGGCCTCTACAACCCCGAGACCAACATCAAATACGGCATGAAATATCTCGCCAAGGCGCACAAGCTCGGCGGTGGTTCCACCTGCGGCACGATCCTCAAATACAATGCCGGTCACGGCGCAAAGCGCATGAACCCGATCTCCTCGCGCTACTGCTCCAAGGTGAAGCAGATCCTGGGGCATTAATTCTCGGGCTGGGAAGCGGAAACCGGCTTTCGGTTTCTCCGCTGCTTCAGGTGAAATTTGGATCGCCGCGCGTCCGGAAGGGCGCGCGGCGATTTAAGTTCGGGACGAAGGCGCTTTCCTGCGCGAACGCGGCTGTTTTGAGTTGCGTTTTGCCGCATGAAACCCTTTATACGCATTGCCAGCCGGTCGGACGGCCGCGCGGACCGGGGCCGAAAGGCTGTTCGCGAGGAAAGTCCGGGCTCCACGGAAAAACGGTGCCGGATAACATCCGGCGGGGGCGACCCCAGGGACAGTGCCACAGAAAGCAGACCGCCCCGCCTTCGGGCAGGGTAAGGGTGAAAGGGTGGGGTAAGAGCCCACCGCGTCGACGGTAACGGAGGCGGCAAGGTAAACCCCACCGGGAGCAAGACCGAATAGGAACGGCGCGAGGGGCAACCCTCAGGGCTTTTTCCGGCTTGACCGTTCGGGTAGGTTGCTAGAGGCCGATGGCAACATCGGTCCCAGAGGAATGGTCGTCACGTTGCATCGCTTTCGGGCGGTGCGGCCATACAAAATCCGGCTTATAGACCGGCTGGCATTTTCGTCTTTCATTTTCCGGAATTCTGTCCCGTTTGGGAAAATTCCGGATGCTTTTGGAAAATTTACAGGCCGTTCAGCGCCGTTTCGATGGATGCCCACAGTGCCTCGGTCGGCTCGCATCCAATCGACAGGCGCACAAAGCCTTCCGCCACATCGTCACCCCATCTTGCGCGCCGTTCAGCCGAAGAGTGAACGCCGCCGAACGAGGTCGTGGCTTCGAGCAGCGGGCAGGTGTTGATGAAGGCTTCCGCCTTTTCTTCCGTTTCCAGAGTTAGCCCGATCAGCGAGCCGAAACGCAGCATCTGCGTGCGGCTGAGCGCATGGGACGGATCGTCTGCAAGGCCGGGATAGCGCAATGCCTTGATGGCTGGATGATCGGCAAGGCGGGTGGCGATGGTTTCGGCCGACGAGCACATCCGGTCAAAACGCAGTTCAAGCGTCTCGATCCCGCGCAGCACCAGCCAGGCCTCGAACGGGCCGGGAATGTTGCCGGAAAGCTTGCGCCAGTCGCGCACCGCGCCGATCAGCGTGCTGTCGCGGCTTGCCACATGGCCGAACAGCACATCCGAGTGCCCGTTGACCGCCTTGGTGTCGGCGGCAAGAACGATGTCCGCGCCCAGATCCAGCGGGCGCTGGCCGAAAGGCGTCATGGTCGTGTTGTCGGCAACGACGATGGCGCCATGTTCATGGGCAGCCTTCGCGACGGCCGCGATGTCGCACACATCGAGCCCCGGATTGGACGGCGTTTCAATGAGAACCATGCGGTAGCCTTCAAACCCGCCTTCAAGGAAGGAGGCCGTGGGGCGCGTGTCGTAAAGAATGCCAAGCCGGGAGAGGTGTTTCTCTAGAAGAACGCGCGGTGTGTAGTAGCCGTCCGCGGGCAGAAGCACCCGGTCGCCAGCCGAAAGCAGCGCCAGAAAGACGGACGAAATTGCAGCCATGCCCGATGGGAAGCTCACGGTCTCGGCATCTTCCAGATGGGCGAGGGCGGCTTCGACCGCTTCCCAGGTGGGATTGTCGAAACGGCCATATTGCCTAAAGCCTGCGGGATCGCCGGGAAGATGAAACACCGAGCTCATGACGATGGGCGTGGAGAGCGGATCGCCCTTTGCGAGCCGTGCCGAATGGAGGTGCGAAAGGCTTGCAGCGCGGGCGTTCTGGCTGTCGGACATGGGGCTCCTCGCAGGCGTCATGGGTGACTTTGGGGCAGGTGCGGACCGGCCGGCCCGAAGCCTTTCCTAACCTTTTGTTAGCCTTAATGCACGATAAATGACCATGGCCCGATGCATGCCGAAATCGCCTGTCATCGAGGCATAAGTGAAGGTTAATCCCGTTGACGCCCATATCGGCCCATGGTACCCCATAAATCAAATCAGCGTTTCGTTGCAGTTGGAGTACGGGTTCCACCCATGTCGGCCTCTTTTTCAGGGCGACGTGGCGTATGGGATTCACCCTTGCAGAGGGGCGGGCACACATTCGGAGAGCCGCTTTTGACAGCGGCAGAAGAGATGCAAAGGGGCATAGGCCAATTGGCCGTTAAGCGTCATGGACCGGTTTCTGTCGAATGCAGTAAACAAGATCGACTCCAAGGGTCGGGTCTCGGTGCCGGCGCACTTTCGCTCCGTTGTACAAAAGCGTGGTTTCACGGAACTCTATGCACTGCGTGCGCTCGACATCCCGGCGATGGATGTGGGCGGTCTCGACCTGCTCGACCGCTACGAGGAGCGCATTGCGCAGGAGGATCCGTTCCTGCAGACGGCGGACGACATGTCCTTTTTCGTGCATGGCGACGGCGCCTTCCTCAAATTCGATCAAGATGGGCGCATCACGGTGACCGATTTTATTCGCGAGCACACGGGCATTACGAAGGAAGTGGCCTTCGTGGGGCGTGGACTGTTCTTTCAGATCTGGGAGCCGGAGCGGCTGAAGGCCCATGGGCAGGCAGTGCGCGAACGGCTCCTCAAACTTCGGCAAGCGGCTGCATCCGGCCGGACTGCCGGACAGTCGGAATGATGGCGGGCCCCGGCGGCGAAAGCCCGGCCGGTGGCGGACCGGCCCGCCACATTCCGGTTCTTTTGCGTGAAGTTCTTGAAGCCCTGCATCCGCTCGAAGGTCATTCCTTCATCGACGGCACATTCGGCGCCGGCGGCTACACCACCGCGCTTCTGGAAGCCGGCGGTTCGGTTACGGCCATTGACCGCGACCCGACGGCGATTGCCGCAGGGCAGGCGCTGGTCGACAAATGGGATGGACGCCTGCGTCTGGTGGAGAACCGCTTCTCCCGCCTCGACGAGGTGGTTGACGCGCCGGTTGACGGCGTCGTTCTCGACATCGGCGTTTCCTCCATGCAGATCGACGAGGCGGTGCGCGGCTTTTCCTTCCAGAAGGAAGGCCCGCTCGACATGCGCATGGAGCGCACCGGGCTGAGCGCAGCCGACGTGGTCAACACGATGAAGGCGGGGGATCTTGCCCGCATCTTCGGCATTCTGGGCGAAGAGCGGCAGGCCGGGCGCATCGCGCGCGGGCTTGAGCGGCTTCGGGCCGAAAAGCCTTTCGAGACGACGCTCGACCTTGCCAATGCGGTCGAGAAAATCGTGGGCCGGCGTCCGCAGGAAAAGATCCACCCGGCGACCCGCGTGTTCCAGGGCCTGCGCATCTACGTCAATGACGAGCTGGGCGAACTGGCGCGCGCGCTCTTTGCAGCCGAGCGTGCTCTGAAGCCCGGCGGGCGGCTGGTCGTGGTCACGTTCCATTCGCTCGAAGACCGGATCGTGAAGCGCTTCATGGCTGAACGGGCCGGCGGTTCCGGCGGTTCGCGCCATCTGCCGCAGGTTCACGAGGCGGCGCCCCTTTTCCAGAAACCGGCGAAATCCGTTTCGCCGTCGAAGGAAGAGACGGACGTCAACCCGAGGGCGCGCTCGGCGCGTCTGCGTCTGGCCGTGCGCACCGATGCGCCGGCGGGCGATGTGGATTTCGACATTGTCGGTCTTTCGCGGTTCCCGCGGCCGACGCGTGCTGGTGAAAGGTAGGCTCAGATGTTTCGCACAAGCGATATTGTTCTGATAACGGTGATGATGGCTGCCGCCGCCTTTACCTACAAGACCAAGCACGACGCCGAGGCCAGCTACAAGGAGCTGCGCACGATTGAGCGGCAGGCCGAGCTGGAGAAGGACTCCATCGACATTCTGAAGGCGGACTGGAGCCTGCTGACGCAGCCTGCGCGCCTGCAGCGGCTGACGGAAACCTACAAGGAAGAGCTGGGGCTTGAGCCGGTGGAAGCGCCGCGCATCGCCGAGTTCTCCGATCTGCCGGAGCGGCCATTGACCATTGAGGGGATCGTCACCGACATGGCGGGTGCCGATGGCGGTCCTGACCAGACGACAACCGGGGCGGTGCGGCCATGACTGGGGCAAGCGAATACACCCACGACACGGATACCTCTGCGGTGCGCCGCGGGGCTGCAACCATTGTCATGGATGGCGCAGGCAAGGCGCGTGGCGGCCGGGCGCAGAACCGCGTCGTCATGGCCATGGCCGTGATCTTCGGCATCTACGCCGCGCTTGGCGGCCGTCTCGTGCATCTGGCCATGCAGGAAGAGCCCGAAGCGAGCCTTCCCGCTGCCCGCGTGACCGCGTCGCGGCCTGATCTCGTGGACCGCAATGGCGAGGTTCTGGCAACCGACATCAAGACGGCATCGCTCTTTGCCGAGCCGCGCCGCATCGTCGACATCGACGAGGCCATCGAGAAGCTCTCCACGGTTCTGCCCGATCTGAACTATCAGCAGACCTATCGCCGGCTCGACAGCGATGCCGGTTTTGTGTGGCTGCGCCGCCAGCTTTCACCGCGTCAGCAGGCCGACATTCTGGCGCTCGGCATTCCGGGCCTTGGTTTCCGCACCGAGAAGCGCCGCTTCTATCCGGGCGGCCCGACGGCCTCGCACATTGTCGGTCTCGTCAACATCGACAACAAGGGCATCGCCGGCATCGAGAAATTCGTCGACGATCAGGGGCTTGCCGACCTACAGGCGACGGGCCTCGCGGTCGAGGGGCATCTGGAGCCGGTCAGGCTTTCTCTTGATCTGCGCGTCCAGCACATCATTCGCGACGAGCTGGTGCAGGCGCTCGACCGCTACAAGGCGATTGCCGCCGGTGCGGTGGTGCTCAATGCGCGCACGGGCGAAGTGGTGGGCATGGGCTCGGTGCCCGATTACGATCCCAACAACCCGGTCAACGCGCTCGACAAGGATCGCCTGAACCGCATGTCGGCAGGCGTGTTCGAGATGGGGTCGACCTTCAAGCTCTTCACCGCCGCCATGGCGCTCGATTCCGGCCTGGTCAGCATCAATGACAGTTTTGACGCCACACGGCCGATCCGTATCGGCGGCTTTACCATCACCGACTTCCACGGCAAGCGCCGTGTGCTGAGCGTTCCGGAGATCTTCATCTACTCGTCCAACATCGGCACGGCCAAGATGGCCGACGTTGTTGGCATCGACGGACACCGCGCCTTCCTGCAGAAGATCGGCCTTCTGGGACGCCTGCCCACGGAACTGCCGGAGGTTGCTCTCCCGACCGAGCCGAAGACCTGGAAGAAGATCAACTCGATCACGATCTCCTACGGTCACGGCATGGCGACCACGCCGCTTCAGACGGCGGTGGCAGCGGCAGCGATGCTGAATGGCGGCAAGCTTTTCCCGCCGACCTTCCTGCCGCGCACCGAGGCCGAGGCCAACGAAATCGCCGAACAGGTGATCTCGCCGAAGACCAGCGCCGAAATGCGCTACCTCTTCCGTCTCAACACGGAAAAGGGCTCAGGCCGCCGCGCCGAGGTGGAAGGCTATTATGTGGGTGGCAAGACCGGAACGGCAGAAAAGGTCGTGAATGGCCGCTACTCAAACAATGTGCGCTTCAACGCCTACATCGCCGGTTTCCCGGCTGATGATCCGGACTATGTGGTTCTCGTCTTCGTCGATGAGCCGAAGCCGGAGCGGGATGGCATCAGTGCAACAGCGGGCATGAATGCCGCACCGATGGTGCGTAACATCATTCGCCGCTCTGCGCCGCTTCTTGGCGTGAAGCCCGAATTCGGTCAAGAAAGTAATGCTTTGCTGGTCTCACAGCAGTGAGTCGGCCATGCGCCGAGGGGAAACGTGGTAATTGAAAGCGCCGGGGCCCATGAAATTCAGTGAATTTGCAGACATTCTTTCCAGTCAGGGGCTCTTGCCGGCGGATCGACCGATTTCAGGCGTTTCGTCGGATTCTCGCACGGTTGAAGCCGGTGACCTGTTTTTCGCGCTTGCCGGCGTAAAGGCGGACGGCGCGTCCTTCGCGCACGACGCTGCGCGCAAGGGGGCTGCGGCCATCATTGCACGACCGGGCGCGCTTGCGTCCGATCCGGGCATTCCCGTCATCGAGACCGACGATCCGCGCCGTGCGCTGGCGCTCTGCGCTGCGCGTGTGTTTCCGCGCCAGCCCGAAACCATGGTTGCCGTGACCGGCACCAGCGGCAAGACCTCCGTTGCCTCTTTCACGCGGCAGATCTGGGAACATGCGGGACTGCCCGCTGCCAGCATCGGCACCACCGGGGTGGTTGCGCCGGGGCGCGATGAATATGGCGAGCTGACGACGCCCGACCCGATTGCGCTGCACCGTCTTCTGGACGAGCTCGCGGGGGCGGGCGTGACCCATGCCTCCATGGAAGCTTCCAGCCACGGGCTCGACCAGCGCCGCCTCGATGGCGTGCGGCTCGCTGCCGGCGGTTTCACCAATCTTGGCCGCGACCACATGGATTACCATCCGACGATCGAGGAGTATCACCGCGCCAAGATGCGGCTCTTCGATGCGCTGCTGCCCAAGGGTGCGCCGGCGGTGATCTTCGCTGACGATCCGTGGTCGGAGCCGACCGAGAAGGCGGCGAAGGCGGCAGGCCTCGATGTGCGCACCGTGGGCCGCAAGGGCGGTTTCCTGACCCTGAAGCGGGTTGAGCATGAGCGGCATCGCCAGCGCGCCGAAGTCGATGTCGACGGCGTGATCTACGAGGTGGACCTGCCGCTTGCGGGCGACTTCCAGGTGGCCAATGCGCTGGTTGCGGCAGGCCTTGCCATCAGCACCGGCACTGCGGCGGAAACGGCCTTTGCCGCACTTGAGACGCTGAAGGGCGCTTCGGGACGGCTGGAGCTGGTCGGAACGGCCGGCAATGGCGCGCAGGTCTATGTGGACTACGCCCACAAGCCGGACGGTCTTGAGAATGTGCTCCAGTCGGTGCGGCCCTTCACCACCGGTCGCGTGATCGTGGTGTTCGGCTGCGGCGGCGACCGCGATACGGGCAAGCGCCCGATCATGGGTGAGATCGCCGCGCGGCTCGCCGATGTGGCCATCGTGACCGACGACAATCCGCGCTCGGAAGATCCGGCGATGATCCGCGCCGCCGTCATGGAAGCGGCGTCGGGCGCGCGTGAGATCGGCGATCGCCGTGAAGCGATCCGCGCCGCCGTCGCCATGCTTGAGGAAGGCGACACGCTGATCGTGGCCGGCAAGGGCCATGAAACGGGTCAGGAGATTGCGGGCCGCAAACACCATTTCTCCGATCATGAGGAAGTGCGCACGGCACTCGCGGAGCGCGCCGGATGAGCACGTTGTGGACCTTCGAGGCGCTGGTGCAGGCGACGGGCGGAAGACCGCTGGGCCAGGCATCAGGCCCCATCACCGGTATTTCCATCGATACGCGGACGCTCAACCCGGGCGACGCGTTCTTCGCCATTGAGGGCGAGCGTTTTGACGGGCACAGCTTCGCCACCGCTGCCATGGCGGCGGGCGCTTCGGTGCTGATCGTCGCCGAGGCGAAGCTGCCGGCGCTCGGGCGGCTGGCCGTGCCGATGGTGGTGGTGCCGGACGTTCTGGGCGCGCTGGAAGATCTGGGGCGCGCGGCGCGACTGCGCAGCCGCGCGAAAATCGTGGCGGTGACCGGCTCGGTCGGCAAGACCTCCACCAAGAACATGATGCGTCAGGCGTTTTCCGCCTGCGGCAGCGTGCATGCGGCCGACCGCTCGTTCAACAATCACTGGGGCGTGCCGCTGACGCTCGCCCGCATGCCGGCCGATTGCGATTACGCGATCTTCGAGATCGGCATGAACCATCCCGACGAAATCCGCCCGCTGGTGAAGATGGTGCGTCCGCACATCGCCGTGGTGACGCTGGTGGCTGCCGCGCATCTGGGCTTCTTCAAGAGCGTTGAGGAAATCGCCCACGCCAAGGGCGAGATCTTCGAGGGGCTGGTGAAGGGCGGCGCGGCGCTGATCAACCGCGACGATGCGCACTGGGACACGCTTGCGCGTCTGGCCGAAGAGGCCGGCGTGAAGACCATTGCCGGCTTCGGCGCGCACGAAAAGGCCGATATCCGGCTGACCCATGTGGAGTGCGGTCCGCAATCCTCAACCTTTGCCATCGAGATCGATGGCGAGGCGACCGAGGTGCGGCTGGGCGCGCCGGGGCGGCACATGGTGCAGAATGCGCTGGCGACGCTGGGTGCGGTCCATCTGGCGCAGGCCGACCTGCAGAAGGCTGCGATGGCGCTTGGCTCCTTCGACGCCGAGGCCGGGCGCGGCGCACGCCATCGGCTGATGCTCGATGGCGGCGCGTTCACGCTGATCGATGAGAGCTTCAACGCCAATCCGGCCTCCATGGCGGCTGCCTTCGACCTGTTGAAGCGCGCCGAGCCGGAAGCCGGTGGACGGCGCATCGCCGTTCTGGGCGATATGGCGGAGCTTGGCGAACATGCAGAAAAGCTGCATGCCGGGCTCGCCGGCATGGTGACGGATGCGGGCACGGAGCTCGTTTTCCTCGCCGGCAGGGAAATGAAAGCGCTGGCCGCGGCACTGCCCGATGGGCTGCCGGTGGAACACCGCGAAGCAACGGACGATCTGCGCACGCTTGTGCTTGCGGCTGTGAAGCCCGGCGACGCCGTCATGATCAAATCTTCAAAAAGCATCGGCTTCAACAAACTGGTCGACGCCATCCTAAAAACCTATCCGGGCGCGGCGACGGGGGACTGATCCATGCTCATGATGCTCGTTGACCTGGCCGATGAAGTTTCGGTTCTCAACGTATTTCGTTACATCACCTTCCGCACCGGCGGTGCGCTGATCACCTCGGCGCTGATCGTTTTCCTGTTCGGGCCGATGATCATCGCATCGCTGCGTGTGCGTCAGGGCAAAGGACAGCCGATCCGCGCCGACGGGCCGCAGACCCATTTCAAGAAGGCCGGCACGCCGACCATGGGCGGGCTCATGATCCTGTCGGGCATTCTGGGCTCCTGTGCGCTCTGGGCGAACCTCTCCAGCGTTTATGTCTGGGTGGTGCTGATGGTTACGCTGGGCTTCGGCGCCATCGGCTTCTATGACGATTATCTCAAGGTGACGAAACAGTCGCATCTGGGCTTTTCGGGCAAGGCGCGCCTGACGGCCGAATTCGTGATTGCGGGCATTGCGGCCTGGGTCATCATGAATGCGGGGCAGGCGCCGTTCTCCTCGTCTCTGACCTTCCCCTTCTTCAAGGATTTCCTGCTCAATCTGGGCATCTTTTTCGTGCCTTTCGCGGCCTTCGTGATCGTGGGTGCGGGCAATGCCGTGAACCTGACCGATGGTCTCGACGGGCTTGCCACGGTGCCGGTCATGGTGGCGGCGGCGTCGTTCGGCGTGATCGCCTATCTCTCCGGTAACGCCATCTTCGCCAACTATCTGCAGATCCACTTCGTGCCCGGCACGGGTGAGCTGGCGGTGATCCTTGGCGCGGTGATCGGTGCGGGGCTCGGCTTCCTGTGGTTCAACGCGCCGCCGGCGGCAATCTTCATGGGCGACACGGGATCGCTGGCGCTTGGCGGCCTGATCGGCTCGGTTGCCGTGGCCACCAAGCACGAGATCGTGCTCGCCATCATCGGCGGACTGTTCGTGGTGGAAATCCTTTCGGTGATCATTCAGGTGGCGGTCTTCAAGATGACCGGCAAACGGGTGTTCCTGATGGCCCCGATACACCATCACTTCGAAAAGCTCGGCTGGACCGAAAGCCAGGTGGTGATCCGTTTCTGGATCATTGCGGTGCTTCTGGCGCTGGTGGGCCTGTCCACCCTCAAGCTGCGCTAGGGCGGGTGCGATGATCCCGGCCTCCGTCTTCAAGGGCAGGAATGTTGCTCTGTTCGGGCTTGGCGGCTCGGGCATCGCGACGGCGCGCGCGCTGGTTGCCGGTGGCGCGGTGGTGACCGCGTTCGACGACAATCCCGAAAGCGTGGCGCGGGCTGCCGGCGAGGGCGTGCCCACGGGCGATCTGCGCGGCATCGACTGGAGCGCGCAGGATGCGTTCGTCCTGTCGCCCGGCGTGCCGCTGACCCATCCGCGCCCGCACTGGAGCGTGGAGCTGGCGCAGGCGGCGGGCGTGGAGATCATCGGCGATGTGGAGCTGTTCGCCCGCGAGCGGCAGGCCCATGCGCCCGACGCCCCGCTGGTGGCGATCACCGGCACCAATGGCAAATCGACTACCACGGCGCTGATCGCGCATATTCTCGCCGACGCGGGGCGCGACACGCAGATGGGCGGCAATATCGGCCGGGCGGTCATGACGCTCGATGCGCCGCAGCCCGAACGGCATTACGTCGTGGAGTGCTCCTCCTACCAGATCGACCTCGCACCCACGCTCGACCCCTCGGTCGGCATTCTCCTGAACCTGTCGCCCGATCATCTCGACCGGCACGGCTCGTTTGAGAATTATGCCGCGATCAAGGAGCGGTTGGTGGCGAAAAGCGGGCTGGCGATTGTCGGTGTCGACGATCCCGATTGCCGCCGCATCGCCGACCGGCTTGCTGAGGCAGGGCGCAGGGTCGAGCGCATTTCATCAACGTCCCGGCTTGATGACGGGTTCCACCTCGACGGGCTCGCCCTCATGCGGGCGGTGAACGGCGTTGCCGAACAGCTCGCCACGCTTGAAGGCATCGGCTCGCTGCGCGGCGCGCACAATGCGCAGAACGCGCTTGCCGCACTGGCGGCCTGTCTGGAATGCGGGCTCAGCCTCGAAGAGATACAGGCAGGGTTCAACAGCTTTCCGGGGCTTGCCCACCGCATGGAGCAGGTCGCGCGCAAGGGGCGGGTGCTGTTCGTCAACGATTCCAAGGCGACCAACGCCGATGCGGCGGAGCGGGCGCTTTCAAGCTTTGAACGCATCTACTGGATTGCCGGCGGCCTGCCCAAGGATGGCGGGATTGAAACGCTGAAAAGCCTCTTTCCGCGCGTCGCCAAGGCCTATCTGGTGGGCGAGGCCGCGCCAGCCTTTGCTGCTACGATCGGAGAGGCGACGGCGTTCGAGATTTCGGGTACCATAGACAAAGCCGTCGACCATGCGGCGCGCGATGCGGCGGGCGATCCCGCGCCGGAGGCTGTAGTCCTGTTATCGCCAGCCTGTGCGAGTTTCGATCAGTTCAGGAATTTTGAGGTGCGTGGCGATGCCTTCCGCGAGGCGGTTCGTTCGCTCGCCGGCGCCGAGATGATGGGGAGCAAGTGACATGGTGAGCCGCACCGACCGAAGCCCGGTTGCCAATTGGTGGTGGACCATTGACCGTTGGTTCCTTGGCGCGTTCCTGCTTCTTATGGGGCTTGGCGTCGTTCTGTCGTTTGCGGCAAGCCCGGCCGTTGCCGATCGCATCGGTCTGTCCAGCTTCCATTTCGTGACGCGCCAGATTGTCTACATGCTGCCTGCGGTGGTGGTGATGATCGGTGTTTCGTTCCTCAGCCCGCGTCTGGTGCGGCGACTGGCGCTCGTGATGCTGGTGGGCGCTCTGGCGCTGATGGTGCTGACGCTCTTTGCCGGTATGGAAGTGAAGGGCTCGCGGCGCTGGCTCCACATATTCGGCGTCTCCATTCAGCCTTCGGAATATCTGAAACCCGCCTTTGTGGTGATCTGCGCCTGGCTCTTCCATGAGCATGCGCGCCAGCCCGAAATTCCAGGCAATCTGTTTGCGATGCTGCTGCTCGGTCTCGTCATCGCGCTTCTGGTCGCGCAGCCCGATCTGGGTCAGACCATGCTGGTGCTTGGCACATGGGGCGCGATGTTCTTCATCGCCGGCATGCCGTGGCTCTGGATCGCCGTGCTCGGCGCGCTGGGCGCGGGCGGCGCGTTTCTCGCCTACACGATCTTCCCGCATGTGGCCGACCGTATTGACCGCTTTCTGACCGGCGAGGGCGACACCTATCAGGTGGACATGAGCATCGAGGCGATCACCCGCGGTGGCTGGTTTGGACGTGGGCCGGGCGAAGGCACGGTGAAGCGCATTCTTCCCGACAGCCACACCGACTTCGTGTTCGCCGTGGCGGGCGAAGAGTTCGGGATCATCATCCTTCTTATCATTTTGAGCATCTTCGCCTTCGTTGTGCTGCGCGGTCTTTCAAAGGCGCGCCGCGAAGAAGACGATTTTACGCGCTACGCGGTGAGCGGGCTGGTGATTCTGTTCGGCTTCCAGTCGATCATCAATATGGGCGTGAATGTCCGCATGCTGCCGGCCAAGGGCATGACGCTGCCCTTCATCTCCTATGGCGGTTCATCGCTGATCGCCATGGCCATTTCCATGGGCTTCGTGCTGGCGCTCACGCGCCGCAAGCCCGAAAAGCGCCGCCCGGTCGCCTATGCGCAGCCGGCGGGACGCGAGGCAGTCGCAGGATAACATGACCAAGGGTACGATCCTTCTTGCCGCCGGTGGGACCGGCGGTCACCTTTTTCCGGCCGAAGCTCTGGCGCACACGCTGCATGAGCGTGGCTGGTCGGTGCATCTGGCGACCGACCGGCGTGCGGCGCGTTTTGCGGGTTCGTTTCCCGCCGACGAGACGCACATCGTTGAGAGCGCCACGTTCGGTTCCAAAAATCCGATTGCGCTTCTGAAGGCTGGCTGGACCATCTGGCGCGGCGTCAAGCAGGCTTCGGTGATCCTGCAGCGGTTCAAGCCTGCCGCCGTGGTGGGGTTCGGTGGTTATCCGACGCTTCCGCCGCTCTATGCCGCCACACGGCGCAGCATACCGGCGCTGGTTCATGAACAGAACGCGGTGATGGGACGCGCCAACAAGGCGCTGGCTGGCCGTGTGCAGGCGATTGCCGGCGGCTTTCTGCCGGATGAGGGTGCGTTTGCCGACAAGATCGTGGCGACGGGCAACCCGGTGCGCCCTGCGGTCATCGAAGCTGCGGCAGAACCTTATCGTGCGGCAGGCGCGCAGGAGCCTTTCAGGCTTCTGGTCTTTGGCGGCAGCCAGGGCGCGCAGTTCTTTTCCGATGCGATCCCCGCAGCGATTGCGCTGCTTGAGCCTGAGCAGCGGGCGCGGCTCGTCGTGACGCAGCAGGCGCGTCCCGAAGACGAGGGCGAGGTGCGCGCGGCCTATGAGAAGCTTGGCGTGCCAGCCGAGGTCTCCACCTTCTTCAAGGACATGGCGCACCGCATCGCCGAGAGCCATCTGGTCATTTCACGCTCTGGCGCTTCGACCGTTTCGGAAATCGCGGCCATTGGCCGTCCGGCGTTTCTGGTGCCTTATCCGCATGCGCTCGATCATGATCAGGCGGCCAATGCGGCAGCGCTTGAAAGGGCCGGTGGCGCGGAGCTTCACGCCCAGTCAACGCTCTCGCCCGAGCGGCTTGCAGAGCTGATCGGCGGCGCCATGAACGATCCTCAACATCTGGCCGAGATGGCGGCTGCCGCGCGCAGCGTGGGCAAACCCAATGCAGCGGAGTTGCTTGCCGACCTCGTGGAGGCTATTGCCTCCGGCCAACCCGCAGACACAATGAAGGAAGGAACCCGCGCATGAAAATGCCGCAGACGATTGGAACCGTGCATTTCGTCGGCATCGGCGGCATAGGCATGAGCGGCATCGCCGAGGCGCTGCACACGCTTGGCTACAAGGTGCAGGGATCTGACCAGGCCGAGAACCCCAATGTGGTGCGCCTGCGCGAGAAGGGTATCGAGGTTTTCATCGGTCACGCCGGAGAAAATCTGGGCGAGGCGGAAGTCATCGTCGTTTCGACGGCCATCAGGAAAGACAATCCCGAGATCGTTGCGGCGCGTGAGAAGCATCTGCCCATCGTTCGCCGTGCAGAAATGCTGGCCGAGCTGATGCGCTTCGGTCAGGCGGTCGCCATTGGCGGCACCCATGGCAAGACGACCACCACCTCGATGGTGGCGGCACTCTTCGATGCGGGCGGGTTCGACCCGACGGTCATCAATGGCGGCATCATCAACGCCTATGGCACCAATGCGCGCATGGGCGAGGGCGACTGGATGGTCGTCGAGGCCGATGAGAGCGATGGCACCTTCCTCAAGCTGCCCGCCGACATTGCCGTCATCACCAATATCGATCCCGAGCATCTCGATCATTACGGCGATTTCGACAAGCTGCGCGCGGCCTTCCGCCAGTTCGTCGAGAATGTGCCGTTCTACGGTTTTGCCGCCATGTGCATCGACCATGCCGAGGTGCAGGCGCTGGTCGGCCGCATCGAGGACCGCCGCGTCATCACCTATGGCGAGAACCCGCAGGCCGATGTGCGGTTCTCCAATCATCACATGGACGGTCCGGTCTCCGTGTTTGACGTGACATTCCGCGACCGCAAGACGGGCGAGACGCAGACGCTTGAGGGCCTGCGCCTTCCGATGCCCGGCCGGCACAATGTGTCGAACGCGACGGCGGCCATTGCCGTGGCGCATGAGCTTGGCATCGACCATGAGGCGATCCGCGCAGGTCTGGCGGGCTTTGGCGGCGTGAAGCGCCGCTTCACGCTTACGGGCGTGTGGAACGGCGTCAGTGTGTTTGACGATTACGGCCATCACCCGGTCGAGATCCGCGCCGTGCTTAAGGCCGCGCGCGAGGCGTGTCAGGGGCGCATTCTGGCGATTGCGCAGCCGCACCGCTATTCGCGCCTGCATGACCTGTTCGACGATTTCGCCGCCTGCTTCAACGAGGCGGACAAGGTGCTGGTCGCGCCGGTCTATTCGGCGGGCGAAGACCCGATCGAAGGCGTGTCGTCCGACACGCTCGTTTCGCGCATCCGCGCTTCGGGCCACCGCGACGTGGCGTATATCGAAGGGCCGGAAGCGGTCGAGCAGATTGTGCGCGACTGGGCGAAGGAAGGCGACTTCATCGTCTATCTGGGCGCCGGCAACATCACCCAGTGGGCCTATGCGCTGCCCAAAGAGCTTGAGGCCAAGGGATGAGCGGAGCGGAACTGCTGGAGCGTCTCGGCGACCGGCTGTCGGGCCTGCGCGGGCGGCTGACGCCCGACGCCGGCATGGACAAGATCACCTGGTTTCGCGCCGGCGGTCCGGCTGATGTTCTGTTTCAGCCGGCCGATGAGGAAGACCTCTCGGCATTTCTGAAAGCGGTGCCGGAAGACATTCCGGTGACCATGGTGGGCATCGGCTCGAACCTTCTGGTGCGCGAGGGCGGCATTCGCGGTTTCGTGGTGCGGCTTTCGGCCAAGGGGTTTGGCCAGGCGGAAGTGGTTTCCGATACGCGCATTCGCGCGGGCGCGGCCATTCCCGACAAGCGGCTTGCCGCAGCGGCGCTTGAGGCAGGCATTGGCGGGTTTCATTTCTACCACGGCATTCCCGGTGGTCTGGGCGGTGCGCTGCGCATGAATGCGGGCGCCAATGGCGTCGAGACGAAAGAGCGGGTGATCGAAGTGCGCGCGCTTGACCGGAAGGGCGAGCTGCATGTCTTCTCCAATGCCGATATGGGCTATGCCTACCGGCATTCGGACGCGCCCCGTGACCTGATCTTCACCTCCGCGCTGATGGAAGGTTACCGGGAAGATCCCGATGTCATCCGTCGCGAGATGGATGCGGTTCAGCATCACCGCGAGACCGTGCAGCCGGTGCGTGAGAAAACGGGTGGCTCCACCTTCAAGAACCCGCCTGAAAGCTCGGCCTGGAAAGAGGTCGACAAGGCCGGATGCCGCGGGCTGACCATCGGCGGCGCGCAGATGTCGCCCATGCACTGCAATTTCATGATCAACACCGGAACGGCGAGCGGCTACGACCTGGAATATCTGGGCGAGGCGGTGCGCGCGAAGGTTCTTGAGCATTCGGGCGTTCGTCTCGAATGGGAGATCAAGCGCATCGGTGAATTCCGCGAAGGCCGCGAGATTGACCCGTTTCTGGGGCCGATGCTCTAGTTTTGCTCCTGAATGAATACCGGTCGCACGAAGATGCGGCCGGGGATATTTGCTCCCGCGCGGTCTATGTTGCGCCGCAGCAGTTCTGCCCCTCCCGGATGTGTCAAGTTGCGTCCCGGGGGTGTTTGCGTTCACAAAATGTAAAATTTTCAGAAAATTGAATCTTCGGGAATCTCAAGCCCTTGCCTTGGAATCAAACCTCTGATTCTTTGGCCCATAAGTAATCACTGATTTGAGTCGCGGCGTTCGGGTCGGGGGCTTTCCCATTTGAGGAGGTCTTGCTCGGCCAATGCGGAATATTGCCCGAAATTCCGGGCGCTTGGACAAGGGGGTAGCCGGAAAATGAAGAGGAAGCACGTTGCCGTCCTGATGGGGGGATTCTCCTCCGAGAGGCCGGTTAGTCTTTCTTCCGGTACTGCCTGCGCCGACGCTCTCGAAGTCGAGGGCTATGCTGTCACGCGTGTCGATGTTGGGCGCGATGTTGCGCGGGTCCTGTCTGATCTCAATCCTGATGTCGCCTTCAATGCCTTGCATGGTCCGTTCGGTGAGGACGGGGCCATTCAGGGCATTCTCGAATATCTCGATATTCCCTACACGCATTCCGGCGTGCTGGCGTCCGCGCTTGCCATGGACAAGCAGCTTGCCAAGACCGTGGCGAAGGCGGAGGGCATTCCGGTCGCCGACGCGCTGGTGGTCAACCGTTTCCAGATCGGCAATGAGCACCCGATGGAGCCGCCCTATGTGGTGAAGCCCGTCAATGAGGGGTCCAGCTTTGGTGTGGTGATCGTGCAGGAGGGGCAGAGCACGCCCCCGCAGATCATCAGCTCGACGGACTGGCAGTATGGCGAGCGCGTGATGGTCGAGCGCTATGTGGCCGGACGCGAGTTCACCTGTGCGGTGATGGGTGATCGTGCGCTCGGCATTGCCGAGATCATTCCGGTCGGTCACACCTTCTACGATTACGACTCGAAATACGTTCCGGGTGGGTCAAAACACGAATGCCCGGCAAAAATTTCACCAAATATTTACCAAAAAATAGAGACACTGGCCCTCACGGCACACAAGGCTATTGGCTGCCGGGGCGTGTCCCGGTCCGACTTCCGTTTTGACGATCGCAAATCCGCTGATGGAGAGCTTGTCTGGTTGGAGGTGAACACGCAGCCCGGCATGACGCCAACCTCTCTGGTGCCCGAGATCGCCGCAGCGGCGGGAATTGGGTTTGGTGAATTGTTGAGTTGGATTGTGGAGGACGCTTCGTGTTCTCGCTGACGTCATCAAAGGCTGGGAAGGACCGGTACATGGCAAGGCGTCGTGGCGGCGATGTGGTGCTGCCGCGCTGGCTGCGCCGGCCGGCCCGCTTCATGCAGCGCGTCAATGCGGGCGAAGTGGAGCCGCCGCGCTTTGGCGCGAGCATTGCAACAGCTGCCCTTCTCGGCGCGACCGCGATCTACGGAACGCTTGCCGGTGGACATCTGCCGCAGGTGGTGCAGAGCGTGACCGCGCGCACCGGTCTGGCGATTGCGCAGGTACATGTGGTCGGCAATGATGAGACGTCCGAGATCGACGTGATCCAGGAAGTGGGTCTCGACGGCTGGACGGCGCTGGTCGGTTTCAGCGCCGAGGGCGCGCGCGAGCGGCTTTCCGCCCTGCCATGGGTCGAGGGTGTGGCTGTCCGCAAGATTTACCCGGCGACGCTTGAAGTCGACATCACCGAGAAGAAGCCTTTCGCGATCTGGCAGCACGGCAACGAGCTTTCCCTGATCGAGAAGGATGGTTCGGTGATCGCGCCGTTCGATGGCGGGCGCTACACGGCGCTGCCGATGGTGATCGGCGTTGGTGCGCGTGAGGCCGGGCCGGAGTTCATCGCCAAGGTGGCGCGTCATCCCGCGATTGCGGATGCAGTGCGCGCCTATATCCGCATTGGCGACCGGCGCTGGGATCTGCGTCTGAAGAATGGCGTGACCATCAAACTGCCCGAGCGTGACGAGGCTCTGACGCTGGCGACACTGGCTTCGCTCGATCGCCAGAAGGGCCTTCTGTCGCGTGACATCACCTCGGTGGACATGCGTCTTGGCGACCGCATCGCCATCGGTCTGTCCGAGGATGCCGCCGAGGATCACCAGGAAGCGATGCGCAAGCGTTACAAGGCGCGGATTGCAGGTGGGGCGCAGATATGAGCTGGTTATCAGATCCCAAGAAGAACGCTGCGCGCCGCTCCGGCATCATCACGGTTCTCGATGTTGGTTCGAGCAAGGTGTGCTGCATCATCGCCAAGCTCATGCCGGCGGAGGAAGGCCGCGCGCTGCGCCATCGCACGCATCGTGTGAAGGTCATCGGCATCGGTCATCAGCAGTCGCAGGGCGTGAAGTCCGGCGTCATCATCGATCTCGACCGGGCCGAGGAATCGATCCGGCTTGCGGTGGATGCGGCCGAGCGCATGGCGGGCCTGACGGTGGATTCGCTGATCGTCAACGTGTCGGCGGGACGCCTGCGCAGCGAGACGATCTCGGCGTCGATCAATCTTGGCGGTCACGAGGTTGCCCGGTCCGACATCAACCGCGTTCTCGCGGCCGGTGCGCGGCAGGGGCTCGAGACCGAGCGTGAAGTGGTGCATTCGCTGGCGACGGGCTTCAGCCTCGATGCCGAGCGCGGCATTCGCGATCCGCGCGGGATGGTTGGTGCGGAACTCGGCGTCGACATGCACATCCTGACGGCGGACGCAGCGCCGCTGCGCAATCTGGAGCTTTGCATCAACCGTTCGCACCTTTCGGTCGAGCGCATGGTGGCGACGCCCTACGCAAGCGGTCTGGCCGCACTTGTGGATGACGAGGCGCAGATGGGTGCGGCCTGCATCGACATGGGCGGCGGCACGACGACGATCTCCGTCTTCGCCGAAGGCAAGTTCGTGTGGGCCGAGGCGCTGCCGGTTGGCGGCAACCACGTGACCATGGATCTGGTGCGCGGCCTGTCGGCGCGGCTTGAGGATGCGGAGCGGCTGAAGGTCATGCACGGTTCGGCGCTCATCTCTTCGAGCGACGACCGGGACATCGTTTCGATCCACCCGATGGGGGCGGATCCGAGCGAACAGCCGATCCAGGTGCCGCGCGCCGTGATGACCCGGATCATCCGCGCGCGCATCGAAGAAACGCTGGAGATGGCTCGCGACAAGCTGAACCGCTCCGGATATGGCGGCCTGGTGGGGCGCCGGGTGGTGCTGACGGGTGGCGCTAGCCAGCTTGTCGGTCTGCCTGAGGCAACCCGCCGGCTTTTCGGGCGCAATGTCAGGCTCGGGCGTCCGCTCGGCGTGGCGGGGCTTCCGGAAGCGGCCAAGGGGGCGGCTTTCTCCGCCTCGGTGGGCCTCTTGATCTATCCGCAGGTTGCGGAGTTCGAAAACCGTGGCCGCAGCGGAAAGAGCGGCATATTCACGCGCGCGACTGGCACTGGCGGCCGGTTCCAGCGCGTCAGCCAGTGGCTGAGAAGCAACTTCTAGCGGGGGCGGCCCCAAATTGACGACCGCGGCGGCGACCAGGCGGCGGCAAAGGCGGAAAGGACGAGGACAATGACTATCAATCTGCAGAAGCCGGACATTACCGAGCTGAAGCCACGCATCACCGTTTTCGGTGTCGGGGGCGGGGGCGGCAACGCCGTCAACAACATGATCAATGCCGGCCTGCGTGGCGTCGAGTTCGTCGTCGCAAACACCGATGCGCAGGCTCTGACCCAGTCCAAGGCCGAGCGCCTGATCCAGCTCGGCGCTGCCGTGACCGAGGGGCTTGGCGCCGGTTCGCAGCCGGAAGTTGGTAAGGCCGCCGCCGAAGAATGCATCGACGAACTGGTCGATCACCTGTCCTCCACCCACATGTGCTTCGTGACCGCCGGCATGGGCGGCGGCACCGGCACCGGTGCTGCGCCCGTTGTGGCCCGCGCCGCCCGCGAGAAGGGCATCCTGACCGTTGGCGTCGTCACCAAGCCGTTCCACTTCGAAGGCCAGCGCCGCATGAAGACGGCGGAAGCCGGCATCGAGGAGCTGCAGAAGTGCGTTGACACGCTGATCGTCATCCCGAACCAGAACCTCTTCCGCATCGCCAACGACAAGACCACCTTCGCCGACGCCTTTGCGATGGCCGACCAGGTGCTCTACTCGGGTGTCGCCTGCATCACCGACCTGATGGTCAAGGAAGGCCTGATCAACCTCGACTTCGCCGACGTTCGCTCGGTGATGCGCGAGATGGGCAAGGCCATGATGGGCACCGGCGAAGCATCCGGCGAGGGCCGTGCAATGGCTGCCGCCGAGGCTGCAATCGCCAACCCGCTGCTGGACGAGAGCTCCATGAAGGGCGCACGCGGCCTTCTGATCTCGATCACCGGCGGTCGCGACCTGACCCTGTTCGAGGTGGACGAAGCTGCGACCCGCATTCGCGAGGAAGTGGACCCGGACGCGAACATCATTCTCGGCGCGACCTTCGACGAAGACCTGGAAGGCGTCATCCGCGTTTCGGTCGTCGCGACCGGCATCGACAAGTCGGCAGCGGAGATTTCCGCACCTGCATCCGCTTCGCGTCCGGCTCAGCCGCGCACGGTGGAAATGCAGCGCCCGGCAGCCGTTGAAGCCAAGCCGCAGGTTGTTGCCGATCCGGTGGCCGAAGCAATCCGTGAGGCCGAGCGCGCCGAACCTGCTCCGGTAGCCGCCCGTGCGCCGACGCCGCGTCCTGCCGTCAGCAATGGTGGTTTCCAGCCGCAGAGCTCGCTCTTCCGTGGCGCACAGCCGGTTCAGCCGGCTCCGAAGGCCGCAGCGCCTGCGCCGGCTCCCAAGCCGGTACAGCAGCAGCCCGCACCGGCTCCGGTCGCCGCACAGGCTCCGCAGCAGCCGCAGCCGGCTCCGATGCAGCCGCGCGCCGAACAGGTTCAGCCGCAGCCGCAGGCCGCCGCACCGCGCATGCCGCGCGTCGAGGATTTCCCGCCGGTCGTGAAGGCCGAGATGGAAGCCCAGGCGCAGGAGCATGAGGATCGTGGTCCGATGGGCCTGATCAAGCGCCTCACGCATGGTCTTTCGCGCCGTGACCCCGAGCAGGGTTATTCGGAGCAGCCGCGCGAGCCGAAGCTGCGTCAGGCAGCCCCGCAGGCGCGCCGTGCACCCGAAAGCGACGGTCAGCTCTATGCGCCGCGTCAGGGCCGTCTCGACGAGCATGGCCGCCTGACCACGCAGCAGCGCAATGTGCAGGAAGAGGATCAGCTGGAGATTCCCGCTTTCCTTCGCCGGCAGGCCAACTAGATCGCCGTGCATCCAATTGGATGCACAAAGGACGAGCCAGGTTTTTGAAGAGCATCGGAATCAACCGAAAACCGGATTCCGCTTTTCGGTCCGATGCTCCGGCGGTAACGCCTGTAACGAAATGTCAGGGAGGGGGATGCGGCGCATCCCCCTTTTTGTTAAAAATTCCTAAACAAATCATGTCGTTATGGCTGAATCTGATTTTTGTGATGCCGTAACAAGAAGTAAGAAAGCGTGATTTGGAGTCTGTATTTGGCGACATTATCTTCCGTCGCAACTAAAGGCGGGGCGTGGGACGCATTTTGGGGGTGTTGTCCTGAAAACCATGGACGTGCTGGCGCTTGACTGAGCGCAGGCCTTTGAGAGCTTACGGGGACCATTTTGCTCGAATATCAGACGACACTCAAATCGCGCTGTTCTCTCTCGGGTATCGGCGTTCACAGCGGTAAGCCCGTTTCCATTCACTTTTCTCCGGCTGAGCCTGACACGGGCATCGTGTTTCAGCGGATCGACGAGGCCGGCACCGGTCGCGTGATTCGCGCGCTCGCCTCTGAAGTCTGCCAGACGGATCTCTGCACGGCGCTGGGCGATGCCCGCGGCGAATATGTCGCCACGGTCGAGCATCTCATGGCAGCGCTTCTGGCTGTCGGCATCGACAATGTCGTGATCGAGATCGACGGAACCGAAGTGCCGGTTCTCGATGGCAGCGCCATCGGTTTCATGGATGCGTTCGAGCAGGCCGGCATTGCAACGCTTGCCGTCAAGCGCCGCTATATCCGCGTCGTCAAACCGGTTCGCGTCGACAATGGTGGTTCCTGGGCGGAGTTCCGCCCCTATGACGGTACGCGTTTCGAGGTCGATATCGATTTCGACACTCCGGCCATCGGCCGGCAGGCGCTTGCGCTGGACCTGAATGCCGGGAACTTCCGCAAAGAGGTTGCGCGCGCCCGTACCTTCGGTTTCATCAAGGATGTTGAGCGGCTGTGGGCTGCCGGCTATGCGCTGGGTTCTTCGCTGGAGAACTCGGTCGTCATCGGTGAGGACCACAAGGTCATCAACATGGAAGGCCTGCGCTACCCTGACGAGTTCGTGCGTCACAAAATGCTCGACGCCGTGGGTGATCTGGCTCTGGCCGGTGCGCGTTTCATTGGTTGCTTCCGCTCCTACCGTGGCGGACACCGACTCAATGCGGCTGCACTGCGCCACCTTCTGACCGACCATTCTGCCTACGAGATCGTCGAAACGACGCGTCGTGAGCAGGGACGTCGTGCGGAAATGGTTGCCGTCAGCGCACCCGTTTACGCGCCCTGGACGCTTTAGTTCTGCGCTTTATGCGCCAGTTCAGGGCCTGCGCTTCCTTCCTCGTGCCACAAAATTGTACGATTGGCGGGCAATAGCGTTGCCGCGTGGCGGTCATTTGCTCTATGACTGCGTTCCGATATCGATTTTCCGTTTGCGAGAGGCGAAATGCGTTCAACTTTTGTTGCCGGCATGACCAGGACAGGCAGAGCTGCCATCACGACAGCTTCCGTGCTTGGCGTTTCGCTTCTTCTTTCCGCCTGTAATGCGGAGAAGGACCTTGATCTGTCGACCTATGTCGAGCAGACCGATCCGGCTGACGTGCTCTACAATCAGGCGCTGGCCAACATGAATGCCGGACGGCTGAAGGAGGCGAGCGCGAAGTTCGAGTCCATCGACCGTCAGCACCCCTATTCGGAATACGCCCGCAAGGCGATGGTGATGAACACCTTCGCCAACTACCGGCAGGGCAAGTATGACGAGGCCATCAACAGCGGCAAGCGCTATGTGGCGCTCTATCCGACCACGGAAGATGCAGCCTATGCGCAGTATCTCGTTGGCCTGAGCTATTTCCGCCAGATCCGCGATGTGACGCAGGACCAGCGCGAGGCGCGCCGCACCGTCGAAGCGATGGAAGAGGTTGTGCAGCGCTGGCCGGATTCGGAATATGTGCCGGATGCCGAAGCCAAGATCCGCATTGCCCGCGACCAGCTCGCCGGCAAGGAAATGCAGATCGGCCGCTACTATCTCGAGCGTCGTGAATATGTTGCCGCCGTGCGCCGCTTCCGTGGTGTGGTGGAGAGTTATCCCAACACACGCCATGTCGAGGAAGCGCTCGCGCGCCTGACCGAAGCCTATTACGCGATGGGCCTGGTGTCGGAAGCGCAGACGGCTGCTGCCGTTCTGGGTCACAACTACCCGGACAGCCAGTGGTACAAGGATTCCTACGCATTGCTGCAGTCTGGCGGGCTGGAGCCGCGTGAAAACAGCGGTTCCTGGATTTCCAAGGCTGGAGCGGCAATTCTGGGCGGCTGACCCTAACCATGCTGTCTCATCTGTCGATCCGCGATATCGTCCTGATTGAACGCCTCGACATGGATTTTTCCTCGGGGCTCTCGGTTCTGACCGGTGAGACCGGTGCGGGAAAATCCATCCTGCTCGATTCACTCTCACTGGCTCTTGGTGGCCGTGGCGACGCCTCACTTGTGCGCCATGGCGCAAATCAGGGGCAGGTGATCGCCGTGTTCGATCTGCCGGCGGCACACCCCGTGCGCGCCGTGCTGGCCGAGAACGCCATTGACGATGAGGGCGACGTCATTCTGCGCCGTGTGCAGAGCGCCGATGGCCGCACCCGTGTTTTCATCAACGACCAGCCATCCAGCGTTGCGCTGATGCGGCAGGTGGGGCGACAGCTTGTCGAGATCCACGGCCAGCATGACGAGCGCGCGCTTGTCGATGCCGCGATGCACCGCGACCTGCTTGACGCATTTGGCGGGCATGGGCCTGACGTTGAGCGTGTGCGCACCGCATGGCGCGATCTGCGCCAGTGTGAGCAGGAGCTTGCGCGGCACCGTGCGCGTGTTGAGGCTGCAGCCCGCGAGGCCGACTTTCTGCGCGCCTCGGTGGAGGAGTTGACCAAGATCGATCCGCGTCCGGACGAGGAAGCGGTGCTCGCCGGCGAACGCGCGGACATGATGCGTGCGGAGAAGATCGCGTCCGACATCTCCGATGCGCAGGAAGTGCTGTCTGGCCATGCGTCGCCCGTGTCACAGCTCTCCAGCCTGCTGCGCCGCTTGCAGCGCAAGGCGGAAGAGGCGCCGGGCCTTCTTGACGGCATCATCGAACCGCTCGATTCAGCGCTTCTGTCGCTTGATGTCGCCCAGTCCGGCGTGGATGAGGCGATGCGCGCAACCGAGTTCGATCCGAAGCGTCTGGAAGACACGGAAGAGCGCCTCTTTGCGCTGCGCGCCGTTGCGCGCAAGCACAATGTCCAGGTGGATGATCTGGCCGAGCTGTGCGCCCGCATGGTGGGCGATCTGGATGATCTCGACGCCGGTGAGGAGCGCCTTGGCGCGCTGGAGGAGCGGGCGAAGGCCGCGATCGGCATCTACAGCGCCGCGGCGGAAGAACTCTCTCAGCGACGCCGTGAGACGGCTCTGACGCTGAGCAAGGCCGTCATGGAAGAATTGCCGGCCCTCAAGCTGGAGCGCGCCGAGTTTATCGTGGAGATTGCCACCGAGGCCGACGACCGGGGCGAGGATGGCATCGACCATGTGGAGTTCTGGGTGCGGACCAATCCGGGCACCCGCGCAGGCCCGATGATGAAGGTCGCTTCGGGCGGCGAGCTTTCGCGCTTCCTGCTGGCCCTCAAGGTGGTGCTGGCGGATCGCGGTTCTGCGCCGACGCTCGTTTTCGATGAGATCGACACGGGCGTGGGCGGTGCGGTGGCAGATGCCATCGGTCAGCGCCTTGCGCGCCTTTCCGACCGCATTCAGGTGCTTTCAGTGACCCATGCGCCGCAGGTGGCGGCGCGCGCGGGCACGCATTACCTGATCGCCAAGAGCGGCGATACGGACCGCGTCGCGACCGGCGTTTCGGTGATGAACACCGACGCACGGCGCGAAGAGATTGCCCGCATGCTGGCTGGCGCCACGGTGACCGACGAGGCGCGCGCAGCCGCGCACAAACTGCTTCAGGGCAACGCAGTCGCCTCCTGATCCATTCTTCTGTTCGGGGTTTGCCGGCGACCCTTGTCAGCAGGCTTCAGGCGCTTAAAAAGACCGCTGCCCCTATCGGGCGCGAATGTTTTACACTGCGCGCCGTTTCACACAGTCGGATCCATTGTCATGCCCAAAGCCAAGCCCGCCGTTGACACGCTGACGGAAGCCCAAGCCAGTGAAGAACTCGAGGCGCTCGCCCTTGAGATCGCCAAGCATGACCGGCTCTATCACGCTGAAGACGCTCCGGCGATTTCGGATGCCGACTATGACGCGCTGCGGCGGCGCAACCTGGCCATCGAGCAGCATTTTCCGGCTCTGGTGCGGGACGATTCGCCTTCGCGGCGGGTTGGTGCGCCTGTATCCGGGAAGTTCGAGAAGGTCCGGCACAAAGTGCCGATGCTGTCGCTCGACAATGCCTTTTCCGACGAGGACGTGATCGACTTCGTGGCGCGCATCCGCCGCTATCTGAAGCTTGCCGCCGATGCGCCGGTGGTGATGACCGCCGAACCCAAGATCGACGGCCTGTCGCTTTCTCTGCGCTATGAAAACGGTCGCCTGATCTCCGCCGCCACCCGTGGCGACGGGCAGGAGGGCGAGAACGTGACGGCCAATGCGCGTGCGGTTGCTGACATCCCGAGCGTGCTTGCGGGCAATCCGCCCGAGGTGATCGAGGTGCGCGGCGAGGTCTATATGACCCATGCCGACTTCTTCGCGCTGAACAAGCGCCAGGAAGAGGCGGGCAAGCAGACCTATGTGAACCCGCGCAACACGGCTGCCGGTTCGCTGCGCCAGCTCGATTCCTCCGTCACCGCCGCCCGGCCGCTGAAATTCTTTGCCTATGCATGGGGCGAGGTGTCGGAAATGCCGTCTGACACGCAGACGGGCATGGTGGAAGCGCTCGAGGAATACGGGTTCCGCGTCAACGATCTGATGAAGCGCTGCGAGAGTGCCGAAGCGCTTATCGCGCAGTATCGCAAGATCGAGGAAGAGCGCGCGATGCTGCCCTATGACATCGACGGCGTGGTCTACAAGGTGGACGATCTTGAACTGCAACGGCGGCTCGGCTTCGTCTCGCGCAGCCCGCGCTGGGCGATTGCCCACAAATTCCCGGCCGAGAAGGCGACGACGATCCTGCATGGCATCGACATTCAGGTGGGGCGCACGGGCGCGCTGACACCGGTTGCGCGGCTGGAGCCGGTCACGGTCGGCGGTGTGGTGGTGACCAATGCGACGCTCCACAATGCCGAGGAGATCGAGCGGCTGGGCGTGATGGTCGGCGACACGGTGACGGTTCAGCGCGCCGGCGATGTGATCCCGCAGATCCTCGGCTTCATCGAGGAGAAGCGTCCCAAAGACGCCGTGCCCTTCGCGTTTCCCACGGTCTGCCCCTGCGATCTGAAGACGCCGGTGGTGCGGGAGGGCATCGGCTCTGGCGTTGAGGGTGTGGTGCGCCGCTGTTCGGGCGAATTTGCCTGCCCGTTCCAGCGCGTGGAGCATCTGCGGCACTTCGTTTCGCGCCGGGCCTTCGACATTGACGGGCTTGGCGAGAAGCAGATCGAATTCTTCTTCAACGATCCCGACCTGCCGGTGAAAGCGCCGGGCGACATCTTCACGCTGGCTGCGCGCGACGCCGAAAGCTTCAAGAAGCTGAAGGACAAGGAAGGCTGGGGTGCGACCTCCGCCGTCAAGCTGTTCGAGGCCATCGAGCAGCGCCGCACGATCACGCTGGAGCGCATGGTCTATGCGCTTGGCATTCGCCATGTGGGCGAGCAGACGGCCAAGACCCTGGCGCGCGCCTATGGCAGTTGGCAGGAGTTCCACGACGCCGCGCTGGCGGTGGCCAATGGCGACGCGCAGGCGCGTGAGGAAATGGACGCGCTTGATGATATCGGCGATGCGGTGATCGCTTCCATCGCGCAGTATTTCGGCGAGGCGCACAACCGGGAACTGGTCGAGCGTCTGGCAGGCGAAGTGACCGTGAAGGAAGCCGAGCGCCCGGCAGCCGATTCGCCCGTGGCCGGTAAAACCATCGTCTTTACCGGCAGTCTGGAACGCATGTCGCGCGATGAGGCGAAGGCCATGGCCGAACGGCTGGGCGCGAAGGTTGCCGGCTCCGTTTCCAAGAAGACGGATCTGGTGGTGGCCGGCCCCGGCGCAGGCTCCAAGCTCAAGAAGGCGGCGGAGTTCGACATCGAGGTGATCGACGAAGACGCGTGGTTCGAGCGTGTCGGAGGCTAGAGCGCCGTGCGTCTATTAGGATGCACAACGGACGCTCTAACCCCTTGAAAGCACTATGCACCTCAAAAAGCGCGCCGTCGCTGGTGCACTGTTTGAAGCGCACCGTGCGGCTGGCCGTCTTTGGCTCGGTGATTATGCGGTCGTGGCGTTCTGGCATGGATCCCCGGGTCAAGCCCGAGGATGACGAGTGTGTTTTGACGCTTGTACGCAACCGTATTCGAAATGGACTGGGCACCATCCCCCGTCGTCATCCTCGGGCCTGACCCGAGGATCCATGCCCGGGCATCCCGGACAGCTCCAGAAACGCTCTCCCCCCTTGAAAGCAGGATGCACCTCAAACAGCGCGCCGTCGGTGGTGCACTGTTTGAGGCGCACCGTGCCGCTGGCCTTCTTTGGCTGGGTGATGATGCGGTCGTGGCGTTCTGGCATGGATCCCCGGGTCAAGCCCGAGGATGACGAGTGTGTTATGACGCTTGTACGCAACCGTATTCGAACTGGACTGGGCACCATCCCCCGTCGTCATCCTCGGGCTTGACCCGAGGATCCATGCCCGGGCATCCGGACAGCTCCAGAAACGCTCTAACCTCCTGAAAGCACGATGTGCCTCAAACAGCGCGCCGTCGGTGGTGCACTGTTTGAAGCGCACCGTGCCGCTGGCCGTCTTTGGCTGGGTGATTATGCGGTCGTGGCGTTCTGGCATGGATCCCCGGGTCAGGCCCGAGGATGGCGAGTGTGTTTTGACGCTTGTACGCAACCGTATTCGAAATGGACTGGGCACCATCCCCCGTCGTCATCCTCGGGCTTGACCCGAGGATCCATGCCTGAGCATTCGCTCTCCCCCCTTGAAAGAACGATGCGCTTCAAACAGCGCGTCGTCGCTGGTGCACTGTTTGAGGCGCACGGTGCCGCTGGCAGTCTTTGGCTGGGTGATTATGCGGTCGTGGCGTTCTGGCATGGATCCCCGGGTCAAGCCCGAGGATGACGAAGGGGGATAGTGTCCAGTCCAGTTTGAATGCGATTGCGTGCAAGCGTCAAAACACGCTCGTCATCCTCGGGCTTGACCCGAGGATCCATGCCCGGGCATCCGGGCAGCGCCAGCAACGCTCTAAACCCTTGGAAGCTCGATGCGTCAGGTCAGCTTCGGTATTCACTGGTCCGTGGTTCAAAGGAATTCACGTGACTGGTCAGCACTGCTGACCTAGGGTCGCGCTTTTGAGGGTTTGATGTCAGTCGAAATTGCCAGAGAAGATGCGCCTCCGCGCGAATTTATGGACGGGTTGCGCGACAGCGTGCCTGTGGTCGTCGCGGCGATGCCGTTCGGCCTCCTGTTCGGGGCGCTGGCCGTCGAAAACGGTTTCACCACGTTCGAAGTCGTGCTGATGAGCGCGACGATCTTTGCGGGCGCGAGCCAGATGGTCGGCATCGACCTGTTCGGCCAGAAGGTCGCGCCATGGCTCATCGTCCTGTCCATCTTCGCCGTCAATTTCCGGCATGTGCTCTATTCGGCCACCACGGGCAGGCGCATTGCGCATTGGGGGCCGGTGCAGCGTCTGATGGGGTTCTTCCTGCTGGCCGATCCGGTCTTTGCGGAAGCCGAGCGCCGTGGCGAGACACATGGCAAGATCACCTTCGGCTGGTATATGGGCTCCGCACTGCCGCTCTATCTGTGCTGGGTGGCGGAAGGCTGGGTTGGCGCGCTGTTTGGAAATCTGGTGCCCGATCCGCAGGCGCTGGGCATCGACTTCCTTCTGCCGATCTATTTCCTCGGCCTCGTCATGAGTTTTCGCAAGCGGTCTTTCTGGCTGCCGGTGGTGCTGATGAGCGCCGTTGTATCGGTGATCGCGTATCGCACGGTCGGCTCGCCCTGGCATGTTTCGATCGGAGCCATCGCCGGTGTGGCGCTTGCCGCTGCCGTGGCGCCGGGCACGCGGGCAGGGAAGGAGAAGTCATGAGCACGACAGTCTGGATCATTCTGGCAGGCGCACTCCTGACCTTTCTGACACGCGTTGGCGGCCATGTGGTGCTGTCGCGCTTCGAGCGCATTCATCCGCGTGTGGAGGCGGGCCTCAATGCGGTTCCCGCAGCGGTTTTGACCACACTGGTCGCACCGGCGGCGATGAATGGCGGCGTGGCCGAAACGGCGGCCCTTGTGACCGGCATCGCCGTTTCGCTGGTGACGGGCGGCATGATGCCGATGTTTCTGTCATCGGCGGCGGTGCTGATTCTGCTCCGCCACCTGCTTGGTTAGATGCCCGAACCGAACCCGCTCAATCGAGCGGGGCGGTCACTTTCTCCAGCCAGCCAAGCGCTTCTCCATCGAGCAGGGGCGAGAGCATGTCCCGCACCCGCGCATGATATGCATCGAGCCAGGCGCGCTCCTGCGTTGAGAGCAGGGCGGTGTCGATCAAACGGCGGTCGAACGGGCACAGGGTGAGTGTTTCGAAACCGTGCATGTCGATCTCGCCGCCTTCGATTGCGGTGGCAGGCTCGACGACGATCAAATTCTCCAGACGAATGCCATAGCCGCCCGGTTTGTAATAGCCGGGCTCGTTGGAGAGGATCATGCCGGCTTCCAGCGCCTGCGTACCGGTTTTGGCGACCCGTTGCGGCCCTTCGTGAACGGCAAGATAGGAGCCGACGCCGTGGCCGGTGCCATGGGCATAGTCGAGCCCGGCCTGCCAGAGGGCGTGACGCGCGAAGGGATCGAGATCCATGCCGCGCGTGCCTTTGGGAAAGCGCGCGGTGGTGAGCGCGATCAGCCCCTTGAGAACCCGCGTGTAGCGCTCGCGCATTTCATCATTTGGCGTGCCGGAAATCACCGTGCGGGTAATGTCGGTGGTGCCGTCTTCATATTGCGCGCCGGAATCGACCAGATAGAGCTCGTTCTGGCCAAGCGTGCGATTGGTTTTCGTGGTCACACGATAATGGATGATCGCGCCATTGGGGCCGGCGCCGGAAATCGTGTCGAACGAGATGTCGCGCAGCGGCATCTGCAGGTCCTGCCCGGTATCCGCCCGGCTTTCTTCCAGCTTGCGCACGGCGCTGATCTCGTCGACCGTGCCGGGGTTCTGCCGGTCCAGCCAGCTCAGGAAACGCACCATGGCGACGCCATCGCGGCGATGCGCCGCGCGCGTGCCCTCAAGCTCCGTCGCGTTCTTGATGGCGCGGGGCAGGCGGGCGGGATCGCCCAGATCGACAATGCTTCCGCCGGCCTGTTCGGCAACCTGCCGCAACCGCTCGGCGACCAGCACCGGGTCGAGGCCGATTGCGTTGCCGCCCTCGGCGCGCTCGGCCAGCACGTCGTCGAGCGTGGAGGGCGCTTTCAGATCGGCAAGCTGCGTCAGATAGGCTTCGGTCTCCCGGTCAAGCTTTCGTTTGTCGATGAACAGGATCGGACGCCCTTCGCCGGGGATCAGCGCGAAGCCGAGCGCGAGCGGGGTGTGCGGCACGTCCTGACCGCGAATGTTGAACGCCCAGGCGAGTGATGACGGATCCGTCAGAACGGTGCAGTCCGCGCCGCCTTCGCGCACGGTCTCGGCCATCCTTTCGAGCTTGGCGCTCGCCAGTTCGCCTGCGTATTCCTTCGGCTGGATGCGCGCCGGTCCAAGCGGCGGGGCGGGGCGATCATCCCAGATACTGTCCACCAGATTGTCATCGACCGGCACCATCTCGACGCCGCGCGCCGCAGCCGCTTTTCGCAGTGCGCGCAGTTCGGCAATCGTGTGCAGCCAGGGATCGAAGCCGATGCGCGCGCCCTTCGGCGCGTTCTGGCCGATCCAGTCCTTTGGCGGATTGTCGATCAGGCTTTCCACGGTGAAGGTGGATGGATCGGTCTGTTCCGCTGCCTGAAGCGTGTAGCGGCCATCGACAAAGAGAATGGCGCGGTCCTTCATGACAAGGGCAGCGCCGGCAGAGCCGGTGAAGCCGGTGAGCCAGGCAAGCCGCTCCGAGGAGGGGGCGACATACTCGCCCTGGTGCTCGTCCGCCCTGGGAATGAGGTAGCCGTCCAGATTGGCCTTCAGGAGCGCTTCGCGGAGCCGTCCAACGCGGGATATGCCCTGGCTGGGATCGGCGGTGACATCAAAAGACTGAAACATGGAACCCTGTCGCTTCTTCGAAATCGGCCCGAACCTACAGCATGGCCGAAGAAAGCGGAACGGGTTTCACGCGAGGCGGTATGTTGCGCTGCACAATTTCAAGTGTGCAATGCAAAATGAGATGGTAGCCATGCGCAAACTGCGCTGGTTGTGCCGGAAAGACAGGCCTATCTACAGGGCCACGGGCGAGGGAACATCCTTCGCAGGATTTTTAGGAGAACTCAGATGGCCAATAAGCGTGGCTTTTTCCGCGGCGCATTCGACGCGCTGATCGAAGCTCGTCAGAAGCAGGTCCGGAGCTATGTCAACGGCGCGCTTCTGATGCTTGACGACGAGACCCTGCGTGCTCACGGCTACAACCGTGAAGAGCTGAAGCGCAGCCGTAGCGTGTCGCACATGTTCTGATCCGCTGGTAACAGCGTTTGACCGAAACCCCGGAAGCTCTGCTTTCGGGGTTTTTGTTTTTTGTTAAGCATCCTTGAGAATTTCGCCGGCATATTAAAAGTGTTCTTTCCGCTTCCATGTAAGGAAGACGGAAGTCTGCCGGGTTTTATTGTTTGCCGGCGCGAAGCTTCATGACCATCGTTGGCCTGAACCATGCAACTTGATTTCCAGACCCTCTACATCATCATTCTGCTGAACTCCCTCGGGCTGATCGTGGTCTGGACCTCCGTTGCCTTCGTTTACCGGGAGATCGCTGCCGCGCGGTACTGGCTGGCAGCGCTGGTCGGAACCAGCATTGGCGGGCTTCTTCTCACAGTTGATGCGAATGGAGCGGTCGGTGTTGCCACAGTGGCCGGCATGGTCTTCATCGGATGCGGCTTCGCGACGATCCTTCAGGGCGTGGCTGTGTTCTATGACGGCCGCGCGCGCTGGAGACTTTTAGCCGCCTATGCGGTCGTCTGCGCGGTTCTGGCGGAAATGGCGGGGCCTGACCGGGCCGTGCAGAATGTCGTTTTTGCGCTGCTTCAGGCGCTGCCGACATCACTGCTGTTGCTCGTGCTCGCGACAAGACGGCCCGTCCGGCTCGGCGCTACGGTGGCGACCTTTGCTGCCGGCATTGCGCTTTCCGGTCAGGTTCTGGAGATTGCGTCCAATCTTGCCCGGATTTCCGGTTCTCTGTCCGATGCGGGGTACTACGCGTTTGCGCCATGGCTGCTGGTGGCAAACATTCTGGGAACGAGTGTTCTCAATCTCGGTTTCCTGCTGATGACCATCGACCGGTTGAGCTCCGCACTTGCTGATCTCGCCAGCCGCGATGACCTGACGGATTTGCCCAACCGCCGTGGGCTGCGCAACCGCGCACGGCGGGTCGAGAGAAGGGGGCGTGAGCAGGGGGAGTGCGTTTCGGTGATGATGCTGGACGTCGATTCCTTCAAGCAGATCAACGACACATTCGGCCATCATGCCGGGGATGCCTGCCTCGTGCATATCGCCGGCATTCTGAGCAATGGTCTGCACCGCAAGGACATTCTGGCCCGTGTGAGCGGTGATGAGTTCTGCGCCATACTGCCGGCGACGGATATGCGTGATGCAGCGCAGATTGCCGATATGCTGGTGAAGCAGATCTCCACGACACCGTTCATTGCCGGCAAGAGCCGCATTCCTCTGTCGGTCAGCATCGGCATTGCCGAGTGGAGTCCGGTGGGAAGCGAGGGGCTTTTTGAAGCGCTCACGCGCGCCGATGCCGCCCTTTACGACGCCAAGCGCTCCGGCCGAAACGGCTATGCGACGGATGTGCCCGAAGGGGAAGACAGACGTCGCGCCCTGGGCTGACAGGGAACCCGGGCGGTGCCGGGTTCCGCTTTCCTGACCCTAGCGCTTCATGTGAATGGTGACCCAGCCCTCACGCGCCTGCGTGCGAATGTGCCGGAAGCCCTGAACGCTGTAGGCCGCGATGACGGCGCGGCGCTGACGCTCGAGAATGCCTGACAGGATGATCGAGCCGCCCGGCGTGAGATGCCGGGCCATGGCCGGTGCAAGGCCCATCAGCGGCCGGGCCAGAATGTTTGCCACGATCAGGTCGAAGGGTTTCTGCTGGGCAAAGATCGCGTGGTGAAAGCCCGGCGCCGTCTGCGTGTCGACCAGGCTGGTGACGCCGTTGAGCTGGACATTGGCGCGGGCGACCTGCGTGGCGATGTCATCGATGTCGGTTGCCAGAACCGGGATGCGCGCGGCCTTGGCCACGGCAATCGCCAGAACGGCGCTGCCGGTGCCCAGATCCAGCGCATTGCGCGGCTGCTCGCATTTCAGGACATCGGCAATCGCTTCAAGGCAGCCGGCCGTGGTGCCATGATGGCCGGTTCCGAAGGCGAGACCCGCATCGATTTCGATGGCGATGTCGCCGATGCGCTGCAGATGCCGGTCGTGGCTGCCATGAACCAGAAAGCGCCCGACGCGGACGGGCTGCAGCCCTTCCAGCGAATGGCTGACCCAGTCGATGTCCGGCACCGTCTCGCGCTCCAGCGCGGGCATGGGCGATATGTCGGCCAGACATTCGAGAACCTGCTTTTCGAGCTGGTCGACATCGTCTTCCGTGTAGACGGAGATCTGGAAGATCCCGCTGTCTTCTTCCGGTTCGAAGATGCTGATCGGCAGCCCATCCTCTTCAAAACGGGTATCGAGGATAGAAAAGATCGCTTCGGCTTGTTCGCGCTGAGCGGTCAGGAAAAGTCGTGTCTGGCCCATGGATTTCCGATGTCAGGTTTCGTTCGCCAGACGCTTCAGCTTGGCGATTGCGGTATCACGATTTTCTTCATAGGCGATCGTTCCGAAAAAGTCGCCATCGCTGTCGAGCAGCAGGATCGATGCGGTGTGGTCCATCGTGTAGTCGTCACCTTCAAGCTCGACCTTGCGCACATAGATGGAGAAGCCCTTGGCCATGGCCGCCACCTTCTCGGGATCGCCGGTGATGCCGGTGATGCGGTCGGAGAAGTTGGAGAGATAGGTCTTCATCACTTCGGGCGTGTCGCGCTCGGGATCGATGGAAACGAAATAGGGCTCGATCTCCTCGCCTTCCTCGCCAAGCTCTTCCAGATAGCCATCCAGTTCAAACAGCGTGGTGGGGCACACTTCCGGGCAATGGGTGAAGCCGAAGAAGACGACGCGCGGCCCGCCCCTGAAGGCGGCCTCGGTGATGGTGTTGCCATCCTGATCGACCAGTTCGAACGGCACGCCGAAGGCCCTGCCGGAATTCTGCTGCTGGTACCACTGGAAGGTAAGAAGTCCGACGCCCACGGCCATGACCGCGAGAATGCCGATAAGAATGGATCGCATCATTGAAGTTCACCCGGAAACAAGAAAGCGCTGAAAGGCGGTGTCAGAGGCACCAGGCCAGCCCGGACTGGGCCAGCGCGAGAAAGATGTCGGCTCCGTTTTCCAGCCACATGGCAAAGACAAGACCGGTCAGGGCGGCAAGAACCAATGCTGCCGCGCCCATCACGATCCAGTTGGCCAAAGGCCTGGAGCCGTTTGTTTTCATGCCCCATGATAGGCGAAATGCGCTGCCGGACGCAAAGCCCATCTTGTCGCAAGCCTGTGCAGAAAATCGGAAGGGGAGGGAACCTCCCGTCGCCGGGAGCGCGACGGGAGGACTGCGGGGTTGAGGTGTTTTGCCTGGAGGCATTGCGCGGGTTTCTGGCCCGCAGGAACACAATAGGCATTCACGGCTAGGAAATGGTGTCCTTGATCTTCAATCATCGGGTGTGGATGATTGTATCGCCAATCAGCAGGAGACCGGGCAATGTCGATTGCGGGCATTCGTCTCAAGCGGATCTATGATCCTGTCGAGCCGGAAGATGGGGCGCGCATCCTCGTCGACCGGCTGTGGCCGCGCGGCGTCAGCAAGGAGCGCGCGGCACTTGAAAGCTGGCGGCCTCAGATCGGGCCGAGCCACGAGCTACGCCGGTGGTTTGCGCATCAGCCGGAGCGCTGGGACACGTTCTGCAACAGATATTGCGCTGAATTGAAGGCGCAGCCTGATCTTCTCGAAGACTTGCGTGAAAAAGCGCGGAAAGGACCAGTGACGCTGCTTTTCTCGGCGCGGGACCGTGAGCGCAATCAGGCGGCTGTGATCCGCAATCTTCTTCAAGAAAGCACGGATGGCTGAGGGAAAAAGTATACGAATTCTGAAAACGGCAACCTGCCATTGTACTTTTTCGCAAATGACTGTTTCTTGTAAAAAAGAGTAGAGCCGGTAATGAAACCTGTTTGCCTTTAGCGTATACGCAGGGGCTCTCTCTTGACTTCATTCATACAGACAGAGACATATGTGTTCAGGCAGCGCGCTTGTTTTGGGCAGCTGCGGCATCGGGGCGGATTTTATGATCAAGGATTTTGACAAGTTAAAGCAGCAACTTGCCGAGCTTTCCGAGGCGGTGAACAAGTTCGAGTCTGAAGCGGTGCAATTGCGCGTCGTGGAGCTTGTTCTGGGCCAGCGCGACGGTCAGGTTGCCGGCCTGTCCGAAAATGGTATCGATGGATACATTGCCGGACCGGGCATGATGCACATTGTGCGCAACACGCCGCGTCCCGGACGCAAGAAGACGACCACCGACAGCGCCAGGGGCGCGGTCGCGGCGCTGAATGAGCTGCTTGAAGGCGATTTCTTCAGCGAGCCGCGCACGATTGGCGATGTCGTCGCCCACTGCCAGAGCCAGTTTGGCACGCGCTACAAGTCGAACGCCTTTTCAGGCCCGCTCTCGCGCCATGCCCGCAACGGCATTCTGACCCGCGAGAAAAATGAAGACGGCAAGTTCGTCTACGTCGATCCGCAAAAGGCTGCCTAGAGCAGCGCGCACACATTGCGGGCCGGGTGAGTGCGTTTACAGCCGCCCGGGTTTGCTCCTTCCAGAAAACCGAAACGCTCGCTTCCCGTCGGGGCCGCGCATTTTGCGGGTCAGGTGATTCCACCTGACCCCTTGTTCCTGTTTTCACGAAATTCTGGACGGAAAACCGTTTCCCGATTTTGCCGCTGGGTCTAGGCCGGCTTCACGAAGCCTTCGAGAACGCGTTTCTGGCCGGCCTTGTCGAAATCGATGGTGAGCTTGTTGCCCTCGATTGCCGAGACATTGCCATTGCCGAACTTCATATGGAACACGCGGTCGCCGACCTTGAAGGTGGACGGCTTTTCGGACACGGATCTGGCGACCAGCTCGCCCTCGATCACACGGCCCTTCACCGAGCCGCGCCCCGCGCCATAGCCCGAATCCGCCTCGCCATAGCCGATGCGCTCGACCTGATGGCCGGAGCGATTGCCCCAGTTGCGCGCGGTTGCGTCGGTGCGGTTCTTCTGGGCGCGCTGCCAGCCGGGCGTCGCGTAGCTGTTGGAGAACACGCTCTGGTCGTCGAAACGCGATTTGCCATAGGGGTTGGGCCGGCCGGGCTGGCCGACGGAATACCCGCCATAGCTGTTGCTCTCTTCGGCCACGTCCACATGCGCTTCGGGAAGCTCGTCCAGAAAGCGGGAAGGAATTGTCGACTGCCACAGACCGTGGATACGCCGGTTTGAGGCGAACCACAGGTGCAGGTTCTTCTTGGCGCGCGTCAGGCCCACATAGGCCAGCCGCCGCTCTTCCTCGAGGCCCGAGCGACCGCCTTCGTCAAGCGCGCGCTGATGCGGGAAGAGGCCTTCCTCCCAGCCGGGCAGGAACACGGTCGGGAATTCAAGACCCTTGGCCGAGTGCAGCGTCATCAGGCTTACGGCGTCGAGCTCTTCATGGCGCTCGGCGTCCATCACCAGCGCCACATGCTCCAGAAAACCGCGCAGGCTCTCATATTCCTCCATGGAGCGGATCAGCTCCTTGAGGTTTTCAAGCCGTCCCGGCGCTTCTGCCGAACGGTCGTTCTTCCACATTTCCGTGTAGCCGGATTCCTCGAGGATCATCTCGGCCAGTTCCGTGTGGGGCGTCCGGTCGAGCATGCTCTGCCAGCGCTCGATGTTCTCCACCAGCGTGCGCAGCGAGGCGCGCGGCTTTGGCTTCATCTCCTCGGTGCCGACCAGATCGCGTGCGGCCTGCAGGAGCGTTGCCTCACGCATGCGCGAAACATCGTGGATCTGGCGCACGCTGGCTTCACCCAGCCCGCGCTTGGGCACATTGACGATGCGCTCGAATGCCAGATCGTCGGCGGCCTGCGCGACGATGCGGAAATAGGCCATGGCGTCGCGGATCTCGAGGCGCTCATAGAAGCGCGGTCCGCCGATGACGCGGTAATTGAGCCCCAGCGTGACGAAGCGGTCTTCGAACTCACGCATCTGGAAGGAGGCGCGCACGAGGATGGCGATGTCGTTGAGCGCGTGGCCCTTGGACTGCAACGCCTCGATCTCTTCGCCCACGGCCCGGGCCTCTTCCTCCGAATCCCAGGCGGCATGCACCTTCACCTTGGGATCGTCGGGGTCGGAATGCTCGGTGAAGAGCGTTTTGCCAAGCCGCCCTTCATTGTTGGCGATGAGGTGCGAGGCAGCGCCCAGAATGTGCTTGGTGGAACGGTAATTGCGCTCCAGCCGGATCACGGCAGCGCCGGGGAAATCCTTCTCGAAGCGCAGGATGTTGTCCACTTCCGCGCCGCGCCAGCCATAGATCGACTGGTCGTCATCACCGACGCAGCAGATGTTCACCGGTTCCGTGCTCTTGGGGCGCTGGGCGAGCAGCCGCAGCCACATGTACTGGGCGGTGTTGGTGTCCTGATACTCGTCCACCAGAATGTATTTGAACCGACGGTGATAGTCCGCAAGCACATCGGGATGATCGCGCAGAATGCGGATCGGATGGCAAAGGAGATCGCCGAAATCGACGGCGTTGAGCGTCTTCAGGCGGTTCTGATAGGCGGTGTAGAGTTCACGGCCCTTGCCATTGGCGAAGGCGCGGGCGTCGCCCTCGGGAATTTCCTTTGGTGCCAGCCCCTTGTTCTTCCAGCCGTCGATCATCTGCGCGAACTGGCGCGGCGGCCAGCGCTTGTCGTCCAGCCCTTCGGCCTGAATGATCTGCTTGATGAGGCGGATCTGGTCATCGGTGTCGAGAATGGTGAAGGAGCTTTTGAGCCCCGCCAGCTCGGCATGCTTGCGCAGGATCTTCACACCGATGGAGTGGAAGGTGCCGAGCCATGGCATGCCCTCGATGGCCTCGCCGACCAGCGTGCCGATACGCACTTTCATCTCGCGCGCGGCCTTGTTGGTGAAGGTCACGGCCAGGATCTGTGAGGGATAGGCGCGGCCGGAGGCCAGAATATGCGCGATGCGCGTGGTCAGAACGCGTGTCTTGCCGGTGCCCGCGCCCGCAAGCACCAGAACCGGGCCTTCGGTGGTTTCCACCGCCAGCCGCTGCTCGGGATTGAGCGCATCGAGATAGCGTGTGTCGGGTCCGCCCGTGCGCGCAGCCATGGCGCGCGCTGCGATGCCTGAAGGCTTCTGCGCAGCCGGGGGCGTCGGGGCGGGTTCGTCCTCGTCAAAGAACGGAATATCATCAGGAAAGCCGGACATCGCACCTGCTTATGGTGATTCGGGGGGCATAGCCCATGGATGTTTTCTATTTGTACCGGTTTGCGCCTCACGAACCAAGGGGGTGCCAAGCCGGCAAAAAGCGGGGGAACAGCGTCGTCAGTGCTCGCTTTCGCAGAGTGAATGGTCGGATAGCGCCCGCAGCACATAGCAATCGCAAACCGAGCCGCTGTCGCAACTGTCGACGATGCGCTGGAGCTCATGCTCCAGCCTTTGCAGGCGGGCAATGCGCTCGCGCACTTCGGTAAGGTGCTCGCGGGCAATGCTGTCCGCCGTTTCGCAGGGTTTTTCGGGATGCCCGCTCAGTTCGATCAGCGAACGGATTGCGTCGATGCCCAGCCCCAGGTCGCGGGCGTGGCGGATGAAGGCGAGGCGCTCCATCGCCTGCTTTCCATAGCGACGCTGGTTGCCGGAGGAGCGCTCGGGCGGTTCGATCAGCCCGGTTTCCTCGTAATAACGGATGGTTGGCACCTTCACGCCCACCCGTTTCGACAGTTCGCCAATTGACCACATGCCGCGCGGCTCCTTCAAAATCTCTAGTCTATATAGGTATTGCCGGTCTTCTGCGAAAGGCCAAGGGGGAAAGCCAGACGGGGGGCGGGCGAAGAGAAAATTGGTTCACGCGGGCGTGAATGGACGTTTTCCCGGCTGGCCCTACCTTGGACTTCGGCGGGAACCAGTCAACGAAATGGGAGTGAATTCATGCAGGATCAGCCGAAGATCACCCAGGCGATGATCGACGCCTATGACGAATACACCCATCTGACCCTCGACCGCCGCGCCTTCATGAACAGGCTGACGCGACTGGCCGGATCGGGTGCAGCTGCGGCCGCCATCGCGCCTCTGCTGGCGGCAAATTCCGCCCGCGCGGCCATGGTCGCAGACGATGACGAACGCCTTGAAGCCGAAGACATCACCTATCCGGGTGAGGGCGGCGAGATGAAGGGCTATCTCGTGCGGCCTGCGGATGCGGGCGAGAAACTGCCCGCTGTGATCGTCGTTCACGAAAACCGCGGCCTGAACCCGCATATCCGCGATGTGGCGCGGCGTGTTGCGCTGGAAGGCTTTGTGGCGCTTGCCCCGGACTTCCTCTCACCGCTGGGCGGCACGCCGGAGGATGAGGACAAGGCGCGCGGTCTGTTCGGCGAACTGGATCGCGATCAGACGGTGGGCAATGCGGTGGCCACGCAGGCTTTTCTGGCAGGCCATGACGCCACGACCGGCAAGGTGGGCGTGATCGGCTTCTGCTGGGGCGGGGCGCTGGTGAACAATCTGGCCGTTGCCGATCCCGAACTGGATGCGGGCGTCGCCTATTATGGCACGCAGCCGGCGGCGGAAGATGTGGTGCGGATCGAAGCACCGCTGCTCCTGCACTATGCCGGGCTGGATGAGCGCGTGAATGCGGGCATCGACGCTTATCGGGCCGCACTTGAAGATGCGGGCAAGACCTTCACCATCCATGTCTATGAAGGGGTGAACCACGCGTTCAACAACGACACGTCCGAAGCCCGCTATGACAGTGCTGCGGCGGAACTGGCCTGGGAGCGCACGATTGCGTTTCTGAAGGAGAACCTGACCTGACTTCAGTATGAGCCGAAGGGCAGGGGATCGAAGTCCAGAAAAATGCGTTTCTGGCGCGCGGTGCGCACAATGGCGCGTACATAGATCAGATCGATGGGAATGGGCCTGCGGTTGCGCTCCAGCCAGTAGAGCTCGTCCTCGATGGATTTGAGCGCGCGCCAGAAATCATAATCGGAGATCTCGTGCGAATGCGCGAGACTCTCCGACAGGGCTCTGGCTTCCTCGTTCAACAACTGGCTTCTCGCCGCCTACGAATCGACTGGTTTCAGGCGATGGTCTGCGCGGGGAGGGGCCGCTTCAAGCGGGCGACATGGTTAAACTTGTGCAAAGATCTGGCCGCTGGCGTTATGGTTAACGGAGCCTTTAACCAGTCCTTATCCCTTTAAGTCTCTGGCGCAAAAGAACTATCGGTGTTCTTCCTCGCTGATGTCCACCAGCGCGCGGTTGAAGAAACGCAGCGCCCGCACATGGCTGGCAAAGGCGATGACGCGGCCCGGATCCTGCAGATCGACCACCGGCAGGCGGTCGTAGCCGCCCTTGTCGAAGGCGCGCAGCGCCGCCTCCAGCGTGTCGGTCGGTTTGAGCGCCGGCGCGCCCGTTTCCGGGTCGAAGGCCACAGGTTCCTCATCCTCCGGCAGCGGCTCCATGAAATCCATCACACGGGTCATGTGGCCGAGCGTCTTGTGCGGCCCCTCAACGAGAAACAGCCCGCGCATCTCCAGCTGCCACTGGAACCAGGAATGGCCGTGAATGGCCTGGGTGATGCCATGCGCCACCGCCACGGTGAGCAGGAGCGCGATGGACAGCTCGTAGCCGCCGGTCAGTTCGAACACGATGACGGTGGTGGAGATGGGGGCGCCGAGAACGGCTCCGGCAACGGCGCCCATGCCGAGGATGGCGTAGAGCCCTTCGCTCGATGCCATGTTGGGGAAGGCTGCGGCGGCGATGATGCCGAACGCGCCGCCGGTGAGCGCGCCGAGGAAGAGGGCTGGGGAAAAGATGCCGCCGCCAAACCGCATGGCGAGCGTGATGGAAGTTGCGGCCGTCTTGACGACGATGAGCGCCAGCATGGTCATGAGCGGCAGGCGGTTCCACAGCGCCATGTCGGTGATCTCGTAACCGACGCCGAGGATCTGCGGGAAGACCACGGCCATGCCGCCGACGATGAGCCCGCCGACCACGGGGCGCGTCCATAAGGGAATGCGCACGCCGCGCGCCGCATAGTCGGAGACGAAGAGCGAGAACTGGAACAGGATTGCGACCACGGCGGCGGTCACGCCGAGCAGCGCGAAGGCCGGAAACTCCCAGAAGGACGTGATCTGGTGGGTGGGCACCAGAAAGGCAGCCGAACTGCCGAACCAGAGGCGCGAGGCCACCGCACCCGCCGCCGAGGCGATGACGATGGGCACGAAGGAGCGCATGGCGTAATGCCCGAGGATGACCTCATGGGCGAACAGGACGCCGGCGATGGGTGCGTTGAACGAGGCGGAGATGGCGCTTGCAACGCCAGCGCCAAGCAATGTGCGCCGGCACCATTCGGGCAGGTTTGCGCGCCAGGCGATGGCGCTGGCAAGCACTGCGCCCAGATGCACCACGGGCCCTTCGCGCCCCGCACTTGCGCCCGAACCGAGCGAAAGCGCGGTGATGAATGCGGACAGGATGCCTTCGCGGAAGGAAAGCTTGCTGCGGCCGGAAAGCGCGCGCGCCTCGATCACGTCGGCCACCGCGCCGGTGCGGCGCGCTTCAAGCCGCGTGAGCAGCAGGCCGACGAAAAGCCCGCCCACGGTGGGGCCGGCCACGATCCAGTACCAGGGCAGCGACAGGGCGGCGGTGAACACGCGCTCCGAACGCGTGCCGAGCCAGAAAAGCTGGAAGACGCCGATCAGCTCGCGGAAAATGATTGCGGCAATGGCGACGCCGAGCCCGAGAAACAGCGACAGAAGCCAGACAAGCGGCAGGCGCGCGTTGAGGAACGCGCTGACGTTTGGTTCAATCCACGTCCGCAGAATTTGCGGAAGCCGCTGTATCAGCCTGAGAATCGACATGCCTGCCCCGTTTTCCCGAGCCTAAAGCATCGGACCGGAAAGTGGAATCCGGTATTCGGCTATTCCGGTGCTCCATCAATAGTTTAGATCGGCCTTTTGCGTCCGAAGGGACGCTGGCGATCTAGCTCTTTCGGCGGCGGATTGCGATTGACCGGCCGGCGCGGGCGGGTGTTTCGAGCGTCGCGTGGAGCGTGCGCATCGCTTCGACCCGCTCAAGCACATCACGGGGGAAGGGGGTGACCTTCGGCCCCGACATGTCGATGTGAAGCGTCATGGTTTCGCAGGTGGCCGCCAGCCAGCCCTCGTCGGCGTGGCGCAGCTCCTGATAGGAGTGAAGCCGCTTTTCGTCATGGTCGAGCAGCTGGTAGGTGCCGCGCACCCGGTCGCTGAGATGCAGTTCGCGCACATAGCTAAGATGGATTTCCGCCGTGTAGGTGGTGAGCCTGCGGGTGGCCGCATAGTGCGCGCCCATGCCCAGGCTCTCCCCCACTTCCTCATAGGCGCGGTCGAAGAGCACGGTGTAGTAGGCCATGTTCAGATGGCCGTTGAAATCGATCCAGTCTTTCTGCAATTCGAAGACGCGGGAAGTGTAGGGCGCGTTGTCTGGCATTGTTCTTCCGTATTTCTGGCCTGTGGACTGTTTCGGACCTGCGGCGTTTGTGTCACCCAAATTGATCCAAACTGCCTGTAAAGGTGCTTTATTGCGGCAGATTCGGATAGAAACGAAAACCACCCCGCTGGACAAGTGTTGGACCACGCGAAGGGTTGGACCAGGTAATTGGAGAACAGGCATGGCGCTGGCGGAACTGGAAAAGCTGGATCGCAACGAAGAGGGCATTGCCCGCGTTCTTGAGATCCTCGGGGAGCGCTATGGCGAGCGTTTGCTGACGGGACATTCGGTGCGTGAGCAGCATGCCCACTCGACCAGCTATATTCCCGCGCAATTGCCCGATGGCGTGTTCGCGCCGAACAATGTGGAAGAGGTGCAGGATGTGGTGCGCCTGTGCGCCGAGCATCGCGTGCCGGTCATTCCCTTCGGCACGGGCTCTTCGCTTGAGGGGCATGTGAATGCGCCGGCCGGCGGCATTTCGCTCGATCTCATGAACATGAACCGCATCATTGCCGTCAACGCCGAGGATCTGGACTGCACGGTCGAACCCGGCGTGACGCGTGAGGATCTGAACCACTATCTGCGTGATACGGGCCTGTTCTTCCCGATCGATCCGGGCGCGAACGCCAGCCTTGGCGGCATGGCCTCGACGCGCGCTTCCGGCACCAACGCCGTGCGCTACGGCACGATGCGCGACAATGTGGTGAATGTGCAGGCGGTGATGCCCGACGGGCGTCTCATCACCACCGCGCGGCGCGCCCGCAAGACCTCTGCCGGTTACGATCTGACCCGGCTCATGGTCGGCTCCGAAGGCACGCTCGGCATAATCACGGCGATGACGCTCAAGCTCTACGGCATTCCGCAGGCGGTATCCGGCGGCGTCTGCTCGTTCCCGGATGTGGAATCGGCCTGTCAGGCGGTCATCATGACGATCCAGATGGGCGTGCCGGTGGCGCGCATCGAGTTCGTCAACGGCCTCGCCATGAAGGCGATCAACGCCTATTCCGATCTGGATTACCCGGAAGGCCCGTGCCTGTTCCTGGAATTCCATGGAACCGATGCAGGCGTGAAGGAACAGGCCGAGACCTTTGGCGAGATCGCCGAGGAGTTCGGCGGCGGGCCGTTCCAGTGGACGAGCGTTGCCGAGGAGCGCACGAAGCTCTGGAAGGCGCGTCACAACGCCTATTGGGCGTGCGTGGCGCTGCGCCCCGGCGCGCAGGGGCTTTCCACCGATGTCTGCGTGCCGATCTCGCGGCTGGCCGAATGCATTGTCGAGACCGAGGCCGACATCGCCGAATCGGGCCTGATCGCCACGGTCATCGGCCATGTGGGCGATGGCAATTTCCACGTGCTGGTTCTGATGGATATGAACGATCCGAAGGAGATCGAGCAGGCGGAAGCCTTCGTTGCGCGTCTCAACCGGCGGGCCCTCTCCATGGACGGCACCTGCACCGGTGAACACGGCATCGGCCAGGGCAAGATGCGCTTCCTCGAAGAGGAGCTGGGCGACGCGGTGGACGTGATGCGCGCGGTCAAGGAAGCCATCGATCCGCACAACATCATGAACCCGGGCAAGATCATCGGGGCAAGGCGCACATAAGCCGGATTTGTGCGACCATGCATGGTGTTAGCCCCTTTAACGCCACTGAAATACGCATAGTGTAGGGGCTGAGGACGCATATTTAGGAGACGGAACTGGCCCGGCTGTTCGTATTCTTCGGTGGACTTGTGGTGCTGGCGCTGACCTCGGCGCTGGTGGCTCCCTATTTCATCGACTGGAACCATTATCGCTCCGCCTTCGAACGTGAGGCGGGGCGGGTGCTTGGCCGTGAAGTCCGGGTGGAAGGCTCTGCGCGCGCGCGGCTTCTGCCGTTTCCGTCTCTGACCTTCACCGATGTCGTCGTGGCCGGGAAGACGCCGCAGGCGCCGGGCATGACGGTGGACGAGTTCTCCATGCATGCGGAGCTTGCGCCCTTCCTGCGCGGCGAGGTGCTGATCTTCGACATGCAGCTCACGCGGCCGCATGCGCAGATCGCGATTGCCGCCGATGGCGGTATCGACTGGGCGGTGCGTCCGTCCGGGCCGTTCGATGCGCGACAGGTGACGCTGGAGAATGTCTCCATCGTCGATGGCTCGGTGACGCTGGCGCATGCGGCAAGCGGGCGTCAGCACGAACTGACCGACATCGATGCGCAGCTTTCCGCCCGCAGTCTGGCCGGGCCGTGGCGTATTGGCGGAACGCTCTCGCTCGACGACATGCCGATGCGCGTTTCCGTTTCCACCGGCTCGCTGGGCGATGATGGCCGCATGCGGGTGCGTTTCGAGGCGCTGCCGGACGACCTGCCGGTCAGGCTCGCCACCGATGGACAGGCGCGGATTGAGGAAGGGGCCGCCTTTTATGACGGCGCCTTTGCGCTCAACACCTATTCCGATGAGGCCATGGCCAGGCTGCGCAAGGAGGCCGAGCGGCCGCTGGCGCTGACGAGTGCCGCCGCCACCAACCGGCTGACGGGTCTCTTCGACCTGCGCCACGACCGTCTGGCGGTCGAGCAGTTCCGTTTCGAGACGGGGCCGGCCGACGCGCCTTACACCGCCGAGGGGCGGGCCAGTCTGGAGCTTGGCGGCGAACCGCGCTTCTTCATTTCAGCCGACGGCGCGCAATTGCGTTTCGACGGCGAGAATGACGGCGACAGCGCGTCGGGCGGTCTGGATATAGCCAGGCGTTTTGAGGCGTTTGCCGCACTGATCCGCGCCGTGCCTTCGCCAACCATACCGGGCGAGGTTGCAATCAACCTGCCGGCGATCGTTGCCGGCGACACGACCATCCGCAACATCGAACTGCGCGCCGAACCCGCCGAGGGCGGCTGGGCGGTGGGGTCCGTTGCGGCCACACTTCCCGGGCGCACGCGCTTCGAGGCGAACGGATTTCTGGCGACGGATGAAGAACTGGGCTTCAACGGGCACATGCTTCTGGCAATCGCCCAGCCCTCGGGCTTTGCCGCCTGGGTTTCGCGCGATGTGGACGATGCGATCCGCCGTCTTCCGGCTGCGGGTTTCAGCGCCGATGTGGCGCTTTCGCGCCGCGCGCAGACCTTTGAGGGGCTTGAACTCATCCTGGGTGACGCGCGTTTCAACGGACGCGTCGAGCGCCGGGAGCCGGAGAACGCAAAGCCCTGGCTCGATGCGACGCTCGACGGCGAGGCGCTCGATCTGGAAGGCATTCAGGCCTTCATGTCGCTGTTTGTCAGCGATGCGGGCGTGAACCGGCTTTCGGGCCATGATGTGGATCTCGACATCAAGGCCGGCCCGGTGGCGGCGCTGGGCATGCAGGCCAACACGCTCGACACGGCACTTCGCCTGCGCGAGGGCGTTCTGGAAATTGACCGGCTGACGCTCGGCGGGTTCGCCGGCGCGCAGCTGAGCGCGACCGGTCAGTTGCGCAATTTTGCAGGCATGCCCACGGGGCAGGTCGATGCGACGGTTCTGTCGACCGATCTTGGCGAGCTGGTTCTGGCGCTGGCGGGACGCTTTCCCGAGAACCGTGTCTTCAGGGCGCTGGCGCAGCGCGTTCAGGCGTTTCCCGGTCTGCTTCAGGACGCCGAGCTGAACCTCGTCGCCAGTGCCGCCGAGAATGGCGATGAAACCATGGGCATCGCCGTCAGTGCCGAAGGCGTTGCCGGCGGCACGGATCTGAGCCTTTCGCTTTCCGACAGCGGTGCAGAGGACGATCTGGCGCGCGGTGATTTCAAGCTCTCGCTGACGGCGCGAAACGACGAAGCCGCCGTTCTTTATGGACTGGCCGGCATTCCGGCCCTGCCGCTTGGTCTGGTCGGCGAGGCGCGGCTTGAGCTTTCGGCCGAAGGCTCTCTGGCCGATACGGTTGACGGGCAGGCGCGGGTGATGGGCGAGGGGCTTGTCGCCTCCTTCAAGGGGCAGGCGCTCAATGCGCTTTCCGCGCCATCGCTCGACGGTGAGGTGAAGCTTGTCAGCGATGACATTGAAACCTGGCTTGCCGTTGGCGGCGTGGTTCTGCCCGGTTTCGGGCTTGGCATGCCCGTTGCGCTTTCCGCTGATCTTGAATGGAGCGAGAAGCTTGCCGTTCTGACCGATCTCGAAGGCGAGGTGGCCGGCAGCGGTGTGACGGGGGATCTGAACATCGCGCTCGATGGCGGCAAGCCGCATATCGATGGCGCGCTCACCATGACGCGCTTTGATCTCGCACCGGCTGCCGAACTCGTCATGGGGCCGGACGTGCTTTCGGGCGAAGAAGACGGGGCATGGCCGCAGGCGCCATTCGGCAACGACGTGTCTTTGCCGTTCTCGGCCAATCTCGACCTGCGCACGGATGCGCTTTGGACGGGATTTCTCTCGGCTGGCCGCGATGCGCGCCTGAAACTCAGGCTGGACGATGAGGGGCTGACGGTCTCCGATCTCAAGGCGTCCCTGTTCGATGGTTCCGTTGAAGGCTTTGCCACGCTGAAAAACAATGCAGGCACCGGGCTTCTTTCGGCGCAGATCGGTCTCAACGACACGGCGCTTGATACGCTGATGCCGCAGGGCAGCCTGGAAGGGCGCATGAGCGCGCGCGCCAGCGTGACCGCCAGCGGCAAGAGCGTGAATGCGATGGCGGCGGCCCTGACGGGCTCCGGTTCCGCGACGCTGAAGGATCTGGTCATCAATGGGCTGAACCCGAAGGCGCTGCCGCAGATCCTTGAAGAAGCCGATGCGGTGGGCAATGGGATCGATCTTGAAAAGACCGAGGCTTTCGCGCCGCGGCTGATCCGCGAAGGACAGTTTTCCGCAGGCGAAACGGAATTCGCCTTCACCATTGCCGGCGGCATGGCGCGCACGCCGCCCGTGCAACTGGCGACGGATGGCGCGACCTTCAGCACGACGGCCACGGCCGATTTGCAGAAGATGGAAGTCTCCACCGATGGCGCGCTGGTCTTCGATCCCGGTGTGGATGCGGTGGTGGGGGCGGAGCCGCGTGTCGAGGTGGTTGCCTCCGGGCCATTCGGCTTTGTTGGTTCCGGGCTTTCGGTCGAACCTCTGGCGCAGTATCTCACCCAGCGCGCGCTTGAGCGCGAGCAGGTGCGTGTGGAGCGCATGCAGTCGGTGCTTCTGGAGAAGCAGCGCCTACGCCGTGAAGCGCGTTATTTCGCAGAGCTTGAGGTCAAGCGCGAGCAGGCCGAAGCCGAGCGGCAGCGGCTTGAGCGCGAACTCCGGCTGGAGCGCGAGGAGGCCGAGCGCCGCGCGGCTGAAGAGGCGGAGCGCAAGGCGCGTGAGGCGGAAGAGGCCCGCCGCCGTGAAGCCGAGGAAGCGGCCCGGCTGGAGGCTGAAGAGGCCCGCCGCCGCGAGGCGGAAGCCGCTCGCGCCGCCGAAGCCCTTAAGCGTACGCAGCGTGTCGCGCCGGCTCCTTCTGGAAATGGCTCCGCATCAGAGATCGAGCGTGCGCCGCTTGAGCCGCCGTCAGGCGGCATCAATACGCCTGATGCGGTGTCGGAGTTTTTCCGGGCCAAGGATCTTTCAGCGGATCGTCTGCGCGAACTTCTGGACGGTGGCCAGTAGAGCGGTCGCCGCTCAATTCTCCCGGCAGGCTCTCATGCCTTGTCGTTCGTTTCCTCAAGACGCGCCTTGAGATCACGCAGCACATGGAGGCGAAGCTCGGAGGACAGATTGTTGTCCGCGCTGCGGTTCTCATCCACCTCGGCAATCAGCGTGGCCAGCGGCATGTTCTGCCGCCGGGCTATGGCTTCAAGTTCCTCAAGGAATGGTTTTTCGAGGGAAATGCTCGTGCGGTGGCCGCGAATGCTGACCGAACGCTTGGCAATTCCGCTCATTTGGGATCGCGTTCCGGGCGACCGGTGAGCCGGTGCCCGTCCAGCTGCGCGATGGTCTGCGATCTGTCGCTCTCATCGCGCATGCGCTCGGCCTTGCTGCGGCCATGCAGGATGCGGTTTTCGGCGGCGCGCTGCTCTTTTTCCGCACGCGCACGCTGCTTGCGGCGCTGGCGAAGATTGACCAGCTCGCCCATCGTCACTTCTTCCGAAAGGCGTCCAGGGAAACCACTTCCGCACCCTTGTTCCCCGGCCCGGCGTCGTCTTCTGCCTCATCGGCTGCCGTCTCGGCATCCGCTTCGGTCTTTTCCTTCTTCTTCGGCTTGCGGGCGGCTTTCCTTGCGCCGGCCTTTTTCGCCGATCCCTCATCCGCCTCGTCGCCATCGGTGTGAACCGCGGTGATCTCGGCGCTGGGAGCGTCTTCCTGCTCGGGCTTCACATCGAATTCGAGCTCGAAATTCACGGACGGATCGTAGAACCCGCGCACCGCAGAGAAGGGAACGCTGAGCATTTCCGGCACATCGGCGAAGGAGAGGCCCACTTCGAAACCCGTCTCGCTGACTTTCAGGTCCCAGTACTGATACTGCAACACGATTGTCATCTGTTCGGGATAACGTTCACGCAGGCGTGACGATACACGGACACCGGGTGCATTGGTCAGAAAGGTGATGAAGAAGTGATGCTCGCCGGGAAGCCCCGTGCGCGCAACTTCAGTCAGGACTTTGCGCATGACGCCACGCAGCGCATCCTGAGCGAGAATATCGTATCTAATGCGGTCTTCGGCCATTCTGCGAACCGGTTGTTGAATCTTTGACTTACCTCTAATCAAGGACCGTGCTCACGTAAACCGGCAAAAGGCGGCTTATGTCTGTTCGCACGCTCCCACCCGCCTGACAGACCAGTTTTTTCAACCATGGCCCTCTTGTCTGTATTGCAGACAATCGTTGCGGGACGCTGCACTGCGCCGGAGACATTGCCTGACAGCTTCGCTGTCTGCGCGCGAATGTCGATGCAGGGAAGGGGAGATTGAAAGGAGAGGTCGAGAGCGGGGCAAGAGTGGAGGCTTCTGTTGCCAGGTGCCTCCGGACCCCGCCTAAAGGTGCGAACCCTTAGGAGTTCAAGTGAAGCTGTCGCACTGCATTAAGCAGCGAGACGTGCCTCCGCATAGTTGTCGTTTGCAACTACTAGTTTGACCCGATAACGGTGGTATCATGCCGAGCGAAAGTCCGATCTTTACACCCTCGTCGATCCTGTTTCGCCCCCATCAGAAGCCGCCCTCGGGCCGGAGCCCTGCGGCGGTTTGTGGTGGAGGCGCCGGGCACTGCCCCCGGGTCCGAATGGCTTATTTCACCGGCAGTTTATCGCCATAGTCGGTCAAGCCGACGCAGCGAATATAGTGACCCGGCCTTCGCAAGAAAAGGGGTCTTCGCGTGAAACCCGTGGGGTTTTCACATTGACTTAACGTCAACCTATAATAAATGTCTTTTTTGGTGTGAGGCGGCTTTGGCAAACGCACAGGTTGCGTGATGTCCGGCCGTTTCTGTGGAAGCGTACCCACGTTGAAAAGTGAGGGAAAAGATCATGGCCGATTATCTTGCGGATGTCCGCAAATACGATGCCACCGCGAGTGAGGAAGTCGTCAACAAGATCGTGAAGCATCTTGGCATCGCGTTGCGCAACAGGGATTCCTCCCTGGTCTCCTGCAGCGATTCCAGCGAGCTTGACCGCGTTCGCACCAGCTGGTGCATGAAGAAGCTCGGACAGACCGACGCCGCAAAATGCGATGCCGTGATCGAGACCGTGTGCGAAACCATGTCTGGCGACCGGTCCAAGAGCCGCGTGACGTTCTACTATCTGGTTGCGAAGCATCTGGGTCAGCTTTCCGAACTTTGAGGTTCCGGCTTCGCTGAACTTCGCCGCCTCTTTCTGCCGGGGGGAGGGGCGGCTTTCCCTTTAACCCTGTTGCCCGAATGTGCGCCGGCGTATGTGGATGGCGTCGCCAAACCCTGTGGCGCGCACTTTTCGTGGCAGGTGGCTGCTTTATGATGGCGCGATAACGCCAGCCCGAATCGGACAGCCATGCGCCAGTATCTCGATCTTCTTTCCCATGTTCTCGAAAACGGTGTCGACCGCGACGACCGCACGGGAACCGGCACGCGCGGCGTGTTCGGCTATCAGATGCGTTTTGATCTGGAAGAAGGCTTTCCCGTTCTCACCACCAAGAAGCTGCATCTGCGTTCGATCATTCACGAGCTTCTCTGGTTTCTGAAGGGCGACACCAACATTCGCTACCTGAAGGAAAACGGTGTTTCCATCTGGGATGAGTGGGCGGATGAGAATGGCGATCTGGGGCCCGTCTATGGTGCGCAGTGGCGCTCCTGGCCGGCGCCGGATGGCGGGCATATCGACCAGATCGCGAATCTTCTGAAAGGTTTGCGCGACAATCCTCATTCGCGGCGTCACGTGGTGTCGGCGTGGAACCCGGCCGAGGTGGATTCCATGGCGCTGCCGCCATGCCACTGCCTTTTCCAGTTCCACGTGGCCGACGGGCGGCTTTCCTGCCAGCTCTACCAGCGCTCCGCCGACATTTTTCTGGGCGTGCCCTTCAACATCGCCTCCTATGCGCTTTTGACGATGATGGTCGCCCAGGTGACCGGGCTGCGCGCCGGCGATTTCGTGCACACGCTGGGCGACGCCCATCTTTATTCCAACCATTTCGATCAGGCGCGCGAGCAGCTGACGCGCACGCCCAAGCCCTTGCCCACCATGTGGATGAACCCGGATGTGACGGATCTCTTTGCGTTCCGCTTTGAGGATTTCCGTCTCGATGGCTATGTCGCGGATCCGACGATCCGTGCGCCGATTGCCGTTTGAGCGGGGAGGGGGCGATGAGCATCGAACTGGTTGTGGCAATGGCCGAAAACGGTGTGATCGGCCGCGAGGGCGACCTGCCGTGGCGGCTGTCGACCGATCTGAAGCGCTTCAAGGCGATCACCACGGGCAAGCCCGTGGTCATGGGGCGCAAGACCTGGGAAAGCATCGGCAGACCGTTGCCGGGACGACGCAACATCGTCATCACGCGGCAGGCGGGATACGAGGCTGAAGGGGCGGAATGCGTCTCTTCGCTTGCCGTTGCGCTTGCGCTGGCTGGCGGTGGCGATGCGAAGGCCGATGTCTGCGTCATCGGCGGCGGGCAGATCTACCGCGAGGCGATGGAGATGGCCGACCGTCTGCATGTCACGCATGTGCATGCCGAGATCGACGGTGATACGGTGTTTCCCGAAATCGACCCGGAAATCTGGGAAGAAGTCTCGCGTGAGGACGTGCCCGAAGGCGAAAAGGACGTTTACGCCACAACCTATGTGGTCTACCAACGGCGCTGAACAGGCTGGGCAAGGCACTCTTTTCCCTGCAAAGATCAGGGAACGCGGCGGGCTGCCGCGTTGAAAGGGGATTTGCCGCTACCTATAACTGACCGGATGGGAGAGCTGGCCTTTGGGCCGGAGCCCGGATCAAGAAAAGGAACACGAATGCCCTGGAACAATCAAAGTGGCGGAGGCGGCCCTTGGGGCGGCGGCAATAACGGGGGGCCCTGGGACCAGGGACCGCGTGGGCCGAGCGGACCGCAGGGATCTCCGCCCGATCTGGAAGAGATCATCAAACGCGGACAGGACCGGTTGAAGAACGCACTGCCCGGTGGCGGTGGCGTCAGCCCGGCCATGATCGTTCTGGTGCTCGTTGCGTTGGCCGGTCTGTGGCTGTTCAAATCCGTTTACACGGTTCAGCCGGACGAACTGGCGGTGGAACTGCGTTTCGGTAAGCCGAAGCCGGAACTCTCCGAGCCGGGCCTGCACTTCCATTGGTGGCCGATCGAAACGGTCGAGAAGGCCACGGTCGCCGAGCGTCTGGTGGACATTGGTGAGACGCGGGGCGGCACGTCCAGCGGTCTCATGCTGTCCGGTGACCAGAACATCGTCGACGTGAAGTTCTCCGTCGCCTATCAGGTTGCCGATCCTTCAGCCTATCTGTTCAATGTCGCCAATCCCGACGAAACCCTGCGCCAGGTTGCCGAAAGCGCCATGCGTGAGGTTGTCGGTCGCAGGCCGGCTCAGGACATCTTCCGTGATGACCGTCAGGGCATTGCCGAGGATGTGCGCACGACCATCCAGACCGCGCTTGACGAATATGGCACGGGTCTGACGGTCAACGCCCTGTCGATCGAGGACGCTGCGCCGCCGCGCGAAGTGGCCGATGCGTTTGACGAGGTGCAGCGCGCCGAGCAGGACGAAGACCGCTTCGTTGAGGAATCCAACCAGTACTCCAACCAGCAGCTCGGTCAGGCCCGTGGTGAAGCGGCCCAGATCCGCGAAGAAGCCGCGGCCTATAAAAACCGCGTCGTGCAGGAAGCCGAAGGTGAGGCACAGCGCTTCGTCTCCGTCTATGACGAGTACGCAAAGGCCCCGGCCGTGACACGCAAGAGGCTGTTCCTCGAAACCATGGAAAACGTGCTTCAGGGCTCGAACAAGGTGATTGTCGGCCAGGATGGCGGTTCGGGCGTTGTGCCCTATCTGCCGCTGCCTGAACTTCGCCAGCAATCGCAGCCGCGCACGACTGCGGGAGGGAGCAACTGATGTCCAACCGTTTCCCCATTCTCGTCGTCATTGGCGCGGTCATCCTGTTCCTGGTCTATTCGTCGATCTTCGTGGTCAATGAACGCCAGCAGGCCATCGTTCTTCGCTTCGGTGAAATCGTCGATGTGAAGACCGAGCCGGGTCTCTACTTCAAACTTCCGTTCGGCTTCCTCGAAGCGGACAACGTCCAGATCATCGAAGACCGCATCCTGCGCTTCGACCTTGACGACATCCGCGTTCAGGTCTCGGGCGGCAAGTTCTACGAAGTGGACGCCTTCATCGCTTACTCGATCAGCGATCCCCGCCGTTTCCGGCAGGCCGTTTCGGGTAGCGTCGCTCTTGCCGAGCAGCGTCTGCGCACGCGTCTCGACTCCGCTCTGCGCGGTGTCTATGGCCGTCGCGGCTTTGAGGCTGCACTTTCGGAAGAGCGCGCATCGATGATGCGTGAAGTCGCCGACGAACTGCGTCCCGCCGCTGCATCGCTGGGCCTGGAGATCGAAGACGTGCGCATTCGCCGGACCGATCTGACGGCAGAGGTCTCTCAGCAGACCTATGACCGAATGAAGGCCGAGCGTCTTGCCGAGGCCGAGCGCCTGCGTGCCCGTGGTCGTGAGGCCGCTGCCCGCATCCGCGCCCGCGCCGACCGTGAGGTCGTCGAGATCCTGGCTGCTGCACAGCGTGAATCGGAAATCCTGCGTGGTGAGGGCGAAGCAGAGCGCAACGCCATCTTCGCCGATGCTTTCTCGCGCGATGAGGACTTCTTCGAGTTCTATCGTTCGATGAATGCTTACCAGCAGGCGCTGAACCCGGAAGGCACGACCATGCTGCTTTCGCCGGATTCGGAGTTCTTCCGCTTCTTCAACGACTCGACCGGCGGTGCCTCGGGCTCATCCGCTCCGGCGGCTCCGGCCGCACAGGGCGCGACGGCCGGCCAGTAGCCGGCGGTCGACATGAGCGACTTCCTTGCCGCTCTGGGCCTTGTCCTCGTTATCGAGGGTCTGGTCTACGGCGGCATGCCAGGGCTGGCCAAGAGGCTTGCCGAGCAGGTCCTCGAAATGCCGGACAGTGCGCTTCGCACTGCCGGCATCACCGCCATGATGCTGGGGGTGTTCTTGGTCTGGCTCGTCAGAGGATGAAACATTTTGCGGCCCGTACGGAAATCCCGTGCGGGCCGCAAACGTGCCGTAATCACGGCGAATCATGGAAATTTGAAGCGCCTGTTAATGGAATCGGCCCAGCATAGGGCGTAGAATTCCGGCCAATCGTCGTTCCACCAAGCAAGCCATCTGGAGAAATGCTCTTTATGACCCCATCCAAGATTTTACGCGCCACGCGGGTGGCGCCAGTGGCCGCTCTCCTTGCGCTTGGAGGTCTTGCCGCAACGCCGGTCATCGTTGCGCAGGAAGCGCGGGCGGAAGGCCCGGCCTCGGTTGCAGACCTTGCCGAGCGGCTTGCCGGCGCGGTGGTCAACATTTCCACCTCGCGCTCCGCAGGTGGCGGAAGCTCCGGCCGGGTGCCGCTGCCCAAGCTGCCCGAGGGCTCGCCCCTGCAGGAGTTCTTCGACGATTTCTTTCAGGATGAGCCGGAGGCCGATCGCGGTCCGCGTCAGGCCCAGTCCCTGGGCTCGGGTTTCGTGATCGACGCCAAGGAAGGCATCGTCGTCACCAACAATCACGTGATCTCCGATGCCGACGAGATCGTCGTAAACTTCACCGATGGCGGCAAGCTGGACGCCGAGCTGCTGGGCGTCGACACGAAGACGGATCTTGCCGTTCTCAAGGTGGATGCGAGCAAGCGCGAATTGCAGGAAGTGCCGTTTGGCGATTCCGACAGGATGCGCATCGGCGACTGGGTCATGGCCATCGGCAACCCGTTTGGCCTTGGCGGCACGGTGACGGTGGGCATCGTTTCGGCCCGCAACCGCGAAATTGGTTCCGGCCCCTATGATGATTTCATCCAGACGGATGCGGCCATCAACCGGGGCAATTCCGGTGGCCCGCTTTTTAACATGGATGGTGAGGTGATCGGCATCAACACGGCGATCATTTCGCCGACCGGCGGTTCCATTGGCATCGGCTTCTCCATTCCCTCGGCGCTGGCGATCAAGGTTGTCGATCAGCTGCGCGAGTTCGGCGAGACGCGTCGCGGCTGGCTCGGCGTTCGCATTCAGGAAGTGACCGACGACATTGCCGAGAGCCTCGGCATGGACGAGGCCATGGGTGCGATGGTGAGCGGCGTGATCGAAGGAGGTCCGGTCGATGACGGGTCGATCCAGCCCGGTGACGTGATCATCACCTTCGACGGTCAGACGGTCGAAAATGTGCGCGAACTGCCGCGCATCGTCGCTGAAAGCCCGGTGGGCAAGGAAGTGGATGTCACCGTTGTCCGCAAGGGCGAAGAAGAGACCGTGAAGGTCACGCTCGGTCGTCTTGAAGACAGTGAGAAGCTGGCTTCCACCGAAACGCCGGGCGATGAGCAGGCCAGCGAGAGTGAAGCCGTGTCGTCTGCCGCCGTTCTGGGCATGCACATGGCCGAGCTGAATGACGCGCTGCGCGAGCAGTATGAGATTTCGGCCGATGTGAACGGCGTCGTCATCACCAAGGTGGATGAGGATTCGGTTGCCGCAGACAAGGGCGTTGCCGTTGGCGATGTCATCGTTGAGATCGCCCAGGCGACGGTCTCTACGCCGAAGGAGGCGCTGGACCGTCTTGAGGAGCTGAAAGGGCAGGGCCGCCGCAATGCGCTTCTGATGCTGGCTTCCAAGAATGGCGAGCTGCGCTTCGTAACGCTGCGGATGGACTGATCTTCAGGCAAACTTGCCAGATCAATGCAAAACGGCCCGGAAGCGATGGTTTCCGGGCCGTTCTCTTATATTTGGGGAGAAAAGTGCCGGCTATGCCTGCCGGGCTTTCCAGTCCGCGCGGGACAGGCGGTAGAGCACGTGGCGCTTCAGCCCGGGGTGCGTGTCGGGCACGGCGGGATGGTCGAAATCGTCAGCTGCGTCGTGGCGCATGCCGATGCGGCGCATGACGGCGGTGGAGCGCTCATTGCCGGCAACCGCAAACGAAACGATTTCATCAAGGCCGAGCGTTTCGAAACCGTGGGCGAGCCATGCGCGCGCAGCCTCGCTGACATAGCCCTTGCCCCAGAATTCAGGCGCAAGCCTCCAGCCGATCTCGATGGCGTCTTCGGGCAGGTTGGAGAGCCCGCGCGGGCGGTGAAGCCCAACAAAGCCGATAAGGTCGCCGGTTTCCTTCAGTTCCACCGCTGCAAAGCCGAAACCGTTCTGCTCGATGCCATCGCGGATGAAATCCATCGCTGCGTCGGCGTCCTCGCGGCTGCGACGATAGGGGAAGAACTCCATGATCGTCTCATCGGAGTTGATGTGGTGGAAGAAGGCGCGGTCTTCCTCGCCCCAGTTGCGCAGGATCAGGCGCTCGGTCTCAAGAATCGTCATGTGACGAAGTCCGTTTCGCGATAGCCCTGCAGGAAGAGAAGGGCGGTGAGGTCGCCATGGTCGATGCGCACCCGCGCCTGTTCCGCAACGGCGGGCTTGGCATGGAGGGCAACGCCGAGGCCGGCCAGAACCAGCATGTCGAGATCATTGGCGCCGTCACCCACGGCCAGCACATCGTCCGGCGTCAGGCCGTGTTCTGCGGCAAAGCGGTTTAACGCGACGGCCTTTGCCTCCCGCCCCAGAATGGGTTTCCGGACCTCACCGCTCAGCCGGTCGCCATCGGTCAAAAGATGGTTGGCCTGCTGCGTGTGGAAGCCGAGTTTTGCGCCGACCGGCCCGGTGAACTGTTCGAATCCGCCCGAGACGAGAGCGGTGAATGCGCCTGCGGCTTTCATCGTGGCGACGAGCGCCGGACCGCCGGAAGCGAGCGTGATGCGCTTTTCGATCACGCTGTCGATGACGTTGAGCGGCAGTCCTTTTAAGAGCCCTACACGCTCTTCCAGCGCCGGTTCGAAAGCGATCTCGCCATTCATGGCGCGCCGCGTGATGCCGGCAACGGCGTCCTTCAGACCAAGCTCTGCTGCCAGTTCATCAATACACTCCTGATCGATCATGGTGGAATCCATGTCGGCGATCAGCATCTTCTTGCGCCGGTTGTCGGTTTTCTGCACCGCGACATCGATGGGCGCATCGGCCAGTGCCGTGCGCAGGCGTGCTTCGGCCTCTGCGGCATCGGAACCGGGGGCGAGGGCGATGTCGCAGGCCAGGTTTTCACCCAGCCAGTCGATGGCGCTTGCATCGAGCGCCTCCATGGCCATAGTCGCAACCGCGGGCGTGAGAGCGCGCTTTGCCGGATGAGAGATGAGTGTGGCGACGAGGGACATGGGCGTTTCCGGAATAGTGAGCGGCGGGCATGTTGAATAATGCGATCCTGATAGCGGGGCCGACTGCCAGCGGCAAGTCCGCTCTGGCGCTGGCGCTTGCGCAGGAAACGGGCGGGGTGGTGATCAACGCCGATTCCATGCAGGTCTATGACGTGCTTTCGCTCCTGACCGCGCGGCCCTCTGCCGAAGATCTGAAACGCGCGCCGCACTTTCTCTATGGGCATGTGTCGCCATCGGTCGCCTATTCAACCGGCGCGTGGCTCGACGATGTGGCGAAGCTTGTCGAGAGCGGCGCGCTTGAAGGAAAGCGCCCTGTCTTCGTGGGTGGTACGGGGCTTTATTTCCGCGCGCTTCTGGAAGGCATTGCGCCGGTGCCGCCGGTGCCCGATGCGGTGCGCCGGCACTGGCGTCAGCGCATGGAGAAAGACGGGCCGGAGGCGCTGCACGGGCTTCTGGCCGAGCGCGACCCTGACGCCGCTTCCGCCATAGGCACGGGAGATGCGCAGCGCATCACCCGCGCGCTCGAGGTTTTCGAGGCTTCGGGGCGTCCGCTGAGCGCCTGGCAGCAGGAAAACACGCCGCCGCTGGTCGACCGGGCATCCAGCCGCTGCATTGTTCTGGAGCCGGAACGCGAATTTGTCAGGCAGCGCATCGGCCAGCGCTTCGACCGCATGGTGGAGGAAGGCGCTCTGGAAGAGGTGAAGGCGCTACTGGCGCTTGATCTGCCACCCGAACTGCCGGCGATGAAAGCCATTGGCGTGCCCGAACTGGCAGCCTGTCTCGCCAATGAATGCACGCTGGAAGACGCAATCGAGCGGGCGAAAACCGCCACGCGGCGCTATTCCAAACGCCAGGGCACCTGGTTCCGCAACCAGCTTGGCGAAGACTGGCTCCGTGTGCCGCTTTCTGCGGAAACAACGCTGCCGCGAAGTCTTGCCGGGGTTCTTCAGGCGAGCGCCAAACCGGCGGAATAGAAGCATTCCGCCTGTGGAGATTAACCTTGCGTAAGTGAGACTGTGCGAGAAGGCGATAAAGGGTGTCATTCGGGGCAGGCATGCGTTTCCACAAAGCGGAATCCGCGTTCTTTGTTTTCATTTTGCTGGTGCTGGGCGCGGGTGCCCTGCTTGCCTACGCCTATTGGCTTTTACGCTCCGACATCAGCATTTTTCCGGCTCCGCAGGATCTGAAGAGTTTTATCCAGATTCTGTTCGTCACCGGCGTCCTTCTGGCGACCGCCATCATTTTCGGCATCTTCTTCATCTATCCGCTGATCCGCACCCAGGTGCGCGAGGAGGGGAAGTTACGGGCCATGACGGAAACGCTCAGCGCCCGTTCGGAATCCCTTCAGCACGCCGCCCTGACCGACAGCCTGACAGGCATGCAGAACCGGCGCTTCTTCGATGATGCGCTGCGCGAATATCTGCAGGAGTTCCGCCGCATCGAAAAGCCGGTCGGCCTGATGGTTCTCGATCTCGATCATTTCAAGCAGGTCAACGACACGCATGGTCACGATGTGGGTGACGATGTGCTGCGCGAAGTGGCGCGCTGCCTGAAAGACCTGACCCGCTATCATGATGTGGTCGCGCGCATGGGCGGCGAGGAATTTGCCGTTGTCGCGCCGAACATGAACAATGAATCTCTGGTCAAGCTTGCCGAGCGCATTCGCCGCGCCGTGTCACAGCTCTTGATCGAAGCGAGCAATGTGAACATCCGGGTGACGATCAGCGTCGGCCTGTCCATCTGGGACGGGCGGGAATCGGCTGAGGAATTCTACCGTCGCGCCGACAAGATGCTCTATGAGGCCAAACGCCTGGGCCGTAACCGCGTCTGCGCCTGAGAGGCGACACTTTCCCTACGCTCAACTGAAAGAGCTGAACGCTGCGCTGGCGCGTGGCGTGCTCCCGCATGCATGGCGTCCGGCTCCGGCAGCTTGCCGGAACCTTCATGAGCCGTGCACTGAAAAAATGAAGAGCGCTAGCGGTTTCCGAAATGGCTGCGCGACGGCACTGTGTAGCTCGCCGGACGCGCGTAATCGTCGGACGGCCGGGACCATTGTTCGAAGGTCTCGGGCTGAACAGGCGTCCTTGCCGGCCGGGGCCGGTAGTCGCGGTCGCCGGCCTGCATGTCTGCGGGGACGGGCGAGCCGATATCCGGTGGCGACTGCACCTGCGAGCGCATGGAGCGGCCGGCATCGCGCAGATTTGCCACGATCGAGGCGAGATCCACGTCATTGTCGATGTCTTCGGGGCGCGACGCCTTTTTCTTCGCATCGTCCCGCTGGCCCGGAAGCGCATGTGCCGGCAATTGCTCGAACTTCATGCGCATGGTCGTCGCGACACCCTCGCCAAAGGCGATGGCTTCGCGCCGGCCCATGGCCGAGAGGAATGACAGCATGGACGCAGAGGAGTCCGCGATTGCCGAACGGATGATCGCCTTGTCCTGGTCATTGGCGAGCCGCATGGCGAACACGGTGGAGCACTGCGACAGGACCGTCGGGTCGAGTTCGCCCGGGCGCTGTGTCACCACACCGAGATAGCAGCCATATTTGCGGCCTTCCTTGGCGATGCGTGCGAGCGCATGGCGCGTCGGCGCAAAGCCCAGGCGCGGATCGGCGGGCATGTAGCGGTGTGCTTCCTCGCAGACCACCAGAAGATTGAGCTTTCCATTGCTCCACAGCGCCAGATCGAAGGCGAGGCGGGCCATGACCGAGCAGACGGAATTGACCACCTCCGGCGGCATGCCGGCCATTTCGAAACAGGTCACCGTCTTGCCGTGGCTGGGGATGCGGAAGAGCCTGCCGATCGTTTCGTGGATCGAATCCTCAATGAGGCGAGAGGCGAACATGAAACGGTAACGCGGATCGTTCTGTGCAGCCTCGATGCGTGTGCGCAGGCTGCGATAGATCGGCCGGTCGGACTTGTTGGCAAGCTGGCCGGTGCGCTCCTCGATTTCCTTCAGCACATCGGCCATGCGGTAGGGGACCGGCGTGTCCGCCGTCAGCCCGCCCGTGTCGTTTGACCGTCGCAGCGAGGCAGCGCTTCCCGGATTGCGGTAGAGATGCTTGGCAGCGGGAATGATCTCGCGCAGCAATTCCACCTCTTCCGTCACCGGCTCGCGGCCCCGGAAAAGCACTTCCACCAGTTCTTCAAGGCGAAACAGCCAGAACGGCAGGTCCAGCGTGTTGGTGTCGATACGCACCGCGTATTCCGGCAGGGCGGAGGCGAATTCATTGTGCGGGTCGAGAATGAGCACGCGCAGATCCGGGCGTGAGGCGATGGTCTTGCGCAGGAGAAGCGATACGGCCGACGATTTGCCGACACCGGTGGTGCCGACCACTGCGAAATGGCGGTTCAGCGTGTCATCCACCGCAATACAGGCATCGATGCTTTCGTCCTGCGACAGCTTGCCGATCACGGCCTGCTGGCGGCCGGCCAGATCGTAGACCGCCTGCAGGTCGCGCGAGCGGATGCGGTGGGCGGGAGCGCCGATATGCGGATATTCCGTGATGCCGCGGTCGAACACGGGCTCGGCGCCACGGTCGCGCACTTCGCCGACCAGCTCGACCGAGATCGCGATGGGGTTCGCCTCGCCATCGCGCCAGCGGTGTTCGGGCCGCTCCACCGCATAGACGAGACCGACCGTGCGGATTGCGCCGAGATTGATGGAGATCATCTTGCCGACGGTCCAGTAATTGGACTGGCCGCTGTCATCGGTGTCGGTCTCGGCGGCAATCGTGGCGCGGGAGCCGTCGCAATGCACGACATGGCCAAGCAGGCGCGTGCGCGGCTGATCGGCTGCGCGCCTTTCCTGAGATGTCGTCTCGCCCTGCGTCGTTCCGCGTTCCACAAACATCATGCCACCCCATTATCCCTAACGCTCAAGGCTAGTGCCGCGAAGTTAAGGCGGCGTGTCGCGGGATGGTTGAGGAGGGGTAAACGGGGCTCTTCAAATTGGCCTTATCAAGCTGGTTGACGATGCGTTCAAGCAACCTTATTGTGCGCAGCCATGATGACAGGAAACATTCTTATCGTAGGAAGGCGCATGGGCAAGGCAGCGTAGCTGTCTGGCGAAAGCACCCCATGCGCGAAACACAGGCTCCCTCGGGGGCCTTTTTTATTGGCCCGGTGTTTCCTTGGGGGCGTTGGGCAGCTAAACAAATCGCCGGTAGAGAGAACGGAAAGACCAAGATGAACAAGGCAGTGTCGGAGCCAGCAGCGGACGCATCCGCCCAAAACGAGATGACGGGCGCAGAGATCGTCGTGCAGGCGCTCAAGGACAATGGTGTCGAGGATATTTTCGGATATCCGGGCGGTGCCGTACTTCCCATCTACGACGAGCTCTTCCAGCAGGAAGATGTCCGGCACATTCTTGTACGCCACGAGCAGGGAGCAGGCCACGCAGCCGAGGGCTATGCGCGCGCTACCGGCAAGGCCGGCGTCATGCTGGTGACCTCCGGCCCCGGCGCTACCAATGCGGTGACGCCGCTGCAGGACGCGCTGATGGATTCCATCCCGCTCGTCTGCATCAGTGGTCAGGTTCCCACCGCGCTGATCGGCTCGGACGCCTTCCAGGAGTGCGACACGGTCGGCATTACCCGTCCCTGCACCAAGCACAACTGGCTGGTGAAGGACGTGAACCAGCTTGCCGCGATCATTCACGAGGCTTTCCACGTGGCGACCACGGGCCGCCCGGGACCGGTCGTCGTGGACATTCCCAAGGACATCCAGTTTGCCAAGGGCACCTACACCCCGCCGCAGACCGCGCCGCGCACCAGCTATCACCCGCAGGAGCAGGGCGACATCAACCAGATCAAGGCGGCCATCGAACTGATGGCCAACGCCAAGCGGCCGGTGATCTATTCGGGTGGCGGCGTCATCAATGCCGGTCCGGAGGCGAGCCATCTGCTGCGCGAGCTGGTGGATCTGACGGGCTTCCCGATCACCTCCACGCTGATGGGACTGGGCGCTTATCCGGCATCCGGCGACAACTGGCTCGGCATGCTGGGCATGCACGGCACCTATGAAGCCAACATGGCGATGCATGACTGCGACGTCATGCTGTGCATCGGTGCGCGCTTCGATGACCGCATCACCGGCCGTCTCGACGCCTTTGCGCCGCATTCGCGCAAGATCCACATCGACATCGACCCGTCCTCGATCAACAAGAACGTGCATGTCGACGTGCCGATCATCGGCGATGCAGGCCGCATTCTGGAAGACATGGTGCGCCTGTGGCGCGCGACTGCGAAGGCGGACAAGGCCGCGCTCAAACCCTGGTGGACGCAGATCGACATCTGGCGCGCACGCGACTCGCTCGCCTACAAGCCGAATGACGACATCATCATGCCGCAATACGCGATCCAGCGGCTCTATGAGCTGACCAGGGAGCGCGATGTCTATGTGACGACCGAAGTCGGTCAGCACCAGATGTGGGCGGCGCAGCATTTCGGTTTCGATGCGCCGAACCACTGGATGACCTCCGGTGGTCTGGGCACGATGGGCTACGGCCTGCCGGCGGCGCTTGGCGTGCAGATCGCGCATCCCGACGCGCTGGTCATCGACATTGCAGGCGATGCGTCGGTGCAGATGACCATTCAGGAGATGAGTGCGGCGGTGCAGCACAATGCGCCGATCAAGATCTTCATCCTGAACAACCAGTATATGGGCATGGTGCGTCAGTGGCAGCAGCTGCTGCATGGCAACCGCCTGTCGCACTCCTATACGGAAGCGATGCCTGACTTCGTCAAACTGGCCGAAGCCTATGGCTGCCACGGCATCATGTGCGACAAGCCGGGCAAGCTGGATGACGCCATCCGCGAGATGATTGAAGTCGACAAGCCGGTGATCTTCGATTGCCGTGTTGCCGCACTCGCCAACTGCTTCCCGATGATCCCGTCGGGCAAGGCGCATAACGAGATGCTGCTTCCCGACGAGGCCAGCGACGAGGCGGTGGCCAACGCCATCGACGAAGAGGGCCGGCAATTGGTGTGACGGTTATGAGGCGTCCTGTCTCAGCGGCAGGACGCTTTGTTTTCAGTCAGTTACACGATGGTTTTGCAAAAGAGATTCATGCAATGAACGCGCAGCTACAACCCACCGGCTCTGCCTATTTCATCACCAAGGAAACCCAGGTTGCCGAGACGCGCACCCTGGCCGTCCTCGTCGACAACGAACCGGGCGTTCTTGCCCGCGTGATCGGCCTGTTTTCCGGTCGCGGCTACAACATCGACAGCCTCACCGTCTCCGAGACCGAGCACGAACGCCACCTTTCGCGCATCACCATCGTGACGCGCGGCACGGGCCATGTGCTTCAGCAGATCAAGCATCAGCTCGAGCGCATCGTTCCGGTACACCGCGTGGTGGACCTCTCCATCGTCGCCGATGAGCGCGGCCATGACCGCCCGATGGAGCGTGAACTGGCGCTGGTCAAGGTTCGCGGACAGGGCGAGGACCGCGTCGAGGCGCTGCGCCTGGCAGACGCTTTCCGCGCTCAGGTGATCGACGCCAACACCGAGCACTTCATCTTCGAGATCACGGGGCGTGTCTCCAAGATCGAGCAGTTCATCGCCATCATGAAGCCGCTCGGCCTGGTCGAAGTGTGCCGCACGGGCGTTGCCGCCATGAACCGCGGCCCGGAAGGCATGTAGGCGCAGCCTCTCAGTGAACGGATATTTTCTGCGGGCAGGGCGATCTGTATCTTGCTCGCAGGAAAAATAAGGTCAATAATACTGACCTAATTGCCCCTGTGCCGGGCGACCGTTTGGGAGTTGGCGGATGTCGCCGGACGTTTTCCTTGCCCTCTTGGTTTTCTCCTTCGTCGCTTCGGTGACGCCGGGGCCGAACAATTTCATGTTGCTGGCCTCGGGCGTGAATTTCGGTTTCCGCCGCACCATCCCCCACATGCTTGGCATTGCCGGTGGCTTCGCGTCGCTCCTGCTCGCGGTTGGCTTCGGGCTTGGCGCTGTTCTGACGGCGTTTCCCGCGCTCCACACGATCCTGAAAATCGCCGGCGGGGCCTATCTTCTCTACCTCGCCTGGCGCATCGCCATGTCGCGCGCGCTGGGGCAGGGCGGTGAAGGCAATGCGCAGCCGATGACATTCCTGCAGGCCGCCGCGTTCCAGTGGGTCAATCCGAAGGCCTGGGTCATGGCGCTGACCGCCATGGCGGTCTACACCGACCCCACCGCACCTTTTGCGACGGTTCTCCTTGTCGCGCTCGCCTTCGTCATCGTGAATTTCCCGAGCGTTTCCGTATGGGCCGGGTTCGGCGTGGTTCTGCGCGGCTTTCTGGCCGATCCCGTGCGGCTCAAATGGTTCAACATCGCCATGGGGCTGGCGCTCGCCGCCACCTTATGGCCGATGATGCGCTAGCATTCGCGGGCAGGCTGACAACAATCCATTCCACAAAATGCGGGGTGAGCGGGTCTCTCAGCCACAATTTCTGCGGCTAGATAGTTAGTCGGCTATATGATTGAATGCGCCCCGCGTGAAACGCGGAGCGAGCAAATGGCGGAATTCGACGAGGCCGCCGTTACCTGGCGACTGTTTCTGGTGACGTCTGGCATATGCCTTGTGCTGTTGGCCATAGGCTGGGTGACCTGTGAGCGCGCCGAGGAGAAGCCGCTGCTCGCCGTCCTGGGCGGTGGTTTCACGATCGATCACAACTCTTCGGAAATTCACTACGATCTGGCGGTGCGGGAGATCCGCCATCTGCGCCACGGCATGATCATCGAGGCCGACTTCGAGGACCCTGCGGGCAATGGCTATTATGTGGTGCGCGAGCGCGTGCAGCGCTGGCGCAAGCGCTACAGCCTGCGTTCACCGCCCGTTTGCGGGGTGCGGGCGCGCAAGCGCTATCTCGTCATGCTGCGGGTTCTGAACGATCAGGGCGAGGAAGAGCTGTGGAGCGACATCATCTATGTGAGCAGCCATCTGGGCGAAGACGTGATGCCCGAGCCGCCCCTGACCACCTGGCCCGGCCGGGACCTCTCGCCGCACACGCGCTAGGGAGGGGGCGGACACCGGTTTCAATGCCCCGCTGCATTGCGCTGCTGTGCGTGGTTCGACAGGCTCACCATGAGGGAGGCCGGCTTTGCGCCAGAGGCTTGTTCCATGATGCTTCAGACGGGTTTTTGCCGTCCCATACCCCACCCTCATGGTGAGCCTGTCGAACCACGCACAACACTGTTGCAACGGGTTTGAGCACGAATGGCGTGAGCGATCCTGCTGCCTCCGGTGTGATTGCAGCCTGTTCATTTCGGGCCGAATCTGCTTTCTGGACGGCATGGAATTCTCCCCGCAACAGGATGCAGCGCTTAACGCTGTGGCGAGCTGGCTCAAGGCCGGTCAGACCCAGGTTTTCCGTCTGTTCGGCTACGCCGGAACGGGCAAGACCACGCTGGCGCGCTATTTCGCAGAGCATGTCGATGGCGAGGTGCAGTTCGCCGCATTCACCGGCAAGGCCGCGCAGGTGCTGCGCTCGCGCGGCGCCAAGAATGCCCGCACCATCCATTCGCTGATCTATCGCCCGCGCGGCGAGGAAGAGGTGGAAGACGAGGTGACGGGACGGACCTCCATGTCGCCCACCTTCTCGCTCAACCGCCAGAGCCCCATCGCCAAGGCTGCGATGGTGATCATCGATGAATGCTCCATGGTGGATGAGGCGCTTGGTCGCGACCTCCTGTCGTTCGGCACGCCGATCCTCGTTCTGGGCGATCCCGGCCAGCTTCCGCCGATCTCCGGTGGCGGGTTCTTCACCGAGCATGAGCCGGACCATCTCCTGACCGAAATCCACCGGCAGGCGCGCGACAATCCCATCATCCAGCTTGCGCTCGATGTGCGCGAGGGGCGGGATATCTCCTATGGGGATTATGGTGCGGCCAGGGTCATTTCAAAGGCCGAGGTCGATCAGGATCTGGTGCTTTCTGCCGATCAGGTGCTTGTCGGCACCAACCGCACGCGCCGCCGCTACAATCAGCGCCTGCGCGAGCTGAAGGGGTTCGACGCCGACTATCCGCAGGCCGGCGACAAGCTGGTGTGTCTGCGCAACGATCCCGCCAAGGGGCTGTTGAACGGCTCGCTGTGGAAGGTGATGACCTCGTCGCGCGAGACCGTGAAGCCGGGCATCAACCTTCTGGTCTCGCCCGAAGAGGACGATCCCGATCGCGGGGTGGCCAAGATCAAGCTTTTAAAGGCGGCGTTCGAGGATCCCACGGCGGAAATTCCGTGGCAGACCAAGAAGCGTTACGACGATTTCGACTATGGCTACGCGCTGACCGTGCACAAGGCGCAGGGTTCGCAGTGGGATGAGGTGGTGCTCTTTGATGAGAGCTATGCCTTCCGCGACACGCGCCAGCGCTGGCTCTACACCGCCATTACCCGTGCCTCCGAGCGCCTGACCATCGTGCGCTAAAGCATTTTGCAGCCGGATGCGCGCATCCGGCGTCGCACAAATGCGGGAATGCAGAGAGCATTTTGCAGCCGGATGCGTCCATCCGGTGTCGCACAAATGCGGGAAATCAAAGAGCATTTTGCAGCCGGATGCGCGCATCCGGCGTCGCATAAATGCGGGAATGCAGAGAGCATTTTGCAGCCGGATGTGCGCATCCGGCGCAGCACAAATGCGATAGGGCACTGGCCAATGCCGGTCAGCCCGGCGGCGGGGCTGGTTCCGCGCCCAGCCAATTCCAGGCGTCCTCCACCTTCTCATAGGGAAAATACTCCATCTCCATGGAGAAGAACGGACGGAAAAAGGCGATGGTCGTGCCCATCCAGGCCGGTCCGCCGGCCACTGCATATTTGCGGATGTGCTTCAGTGCGTTGGTCTTGCCGATCATCGTCTGTTCCTTGAAGGCGGCATGCCAGTCGAAGCCTTCATAGTCGTGAATGATGACCAGCACGTCGATCTTGTCGTGCACTTCATAAGCGCCTTCGAGAAGACCGTAGAGGTTTTCCATGTCGGCTGCCGTGATGTGGCCGACGATCTCGAAGGCATAGGCGTCGTCGCGGTCTGTCTCGATGCGCCGCACATTGGGGGGATTGTCGTTGACGGTCATGGTCTGCTCCTGACGCTTTCCGGTTTGCCTCTATCGACCCGGCTTGTCTGTATCGACAACGCGATCTGGGCCTGTCCGTTCCGACCCGAACGCGGTATGGAGCGATGGTAACGCATCGAGCGCAACAGAAAAGCGGGACGCAACAATGCCGGCAAAACTCTCCGTCAATCTCAACGCTGTCGCCATGCTGCGCAACCGGCGCGATCTGCCATGGCCGAGCGTGACCGGGCTTGGCCGCATCGCGCTTCAAGCGGGCGCCTGCGGGCTGACCGTGCATCCGCGCCCCGACCAGCGCCATATCCGCTTTTCCGACCTGCCGGAGATTCGCGCGCTGCTCGATGACGAGTTCCCCGGCCGCGAGTTCAACATCGAGGGCTTTCCCACCGAGGAATTCCTGGCGCTCGTCGAAGAGCATCAGCCCGAACAGGTGACGCTGGTGCCCGACGATCCGGCACAGGCCACCTCCGACCATGGCTGGGACTTTGCCGGGCAGGGCGGTTTTCTAAAACCCGTCATCGCGCGGCTCAAGAAGCAGGGCTTTCGCGTTTCGCTTTTCGCAGACCCCGATCCCGATCAGGTGCCGGCGGCGGCAGCACTCGGGGCGGACCGGATCGAGCTTTACACCGGCCCTTATGGCGGTTGCCATGATGATTCCGAAAAGGCCGCTATCGAACTGGAAAAGCTCGGCAAAACGGCGGACGCCGCTGCTGCGCACGGGCTCGGCGTCAATGCCGGTCACGATCTGACGGTGGCGAACCTTCCGGCCCTTGCGCGCCGCATGCCGGAACTCTGCGAGGTTTCCATTGGCCACGGTCTCACCGCCGACGCGCTGGAATACGGCATGGCGGAAACCGTGCGCCGCTTCATCCGCGCCTGCGAGGGCTGATCCACCTCCAAATCGCCCGCAAATGGTCACGGCATTGCCCAGACCGTTAACGCGCATGGACAGGGTTTCTTAGGATTCCCTGACCTATGCATGGGGTGGGTTTTGAGGTGTTTTAATGCGTATCGTTGCAGTGACCGTGCTGCTCGCGCTGGCGTTGGCAGGCTGTGCCTCGACGCCGCGCAGCATCAACAATGTTTGTACCGTGTTCGACCAGAAGCAGAGCTTTTTCGGCGGCTGGTATACGCAGGCCAAGCGCGCCGAGCGCAAATATGGCGTGCCGGCGGAAGTGCTGATGGCCACCATCCGCATCGAATCCGGCTTCGACGCCGATGCGCGCCCGCCGCGCCGCAAGCTGCTTGGCTTCATTCCGTGGAAGCGCGCCTCCAGCGCCTATGGCTATTCGCAGGCGCTTGATGGCACCTGGCAGCGCTACAAGCGCGAGACCGGCAATATGATGGCGCGGCGCAGCAGCTTCGCCGATGCGGTGGATTTCGTCGGCTGGTATCACCAGACCAGCAACCGCACCAATGGCGTGGCGCTCAACGACGCCTACAGCCTTTACCTGAACTATTATGCCGGCCATGCGGGCTATCGGCGCGGCGTATGGCGCAACAATCCGCAGATGCAGAAATCCGCCCGCAAAGCGGCGACCATGTCCAGCAATTACGGCCGCCAGATGCGCCAGTGCGGGCGCTGAACGACCTGCTTTCCGCATTCGCCTGACCGCATCTCTTCATCGCTCGGCCCCGTATCCACCGGATGCGGGGCCGATGCCGTTTCGCAGGGCCGGGCGGGAGAGGGCGCAATCTCCCCGGACCCTGTGGCAAAGCGGCTTGCATTTTGTTTTTCCCTATGACAGAACCGTACCGTACGGTACGATCCGTAAACGGGAACAGAGACCTTCGTGCGCCACATGTCGGAAATGCAGGATACATTCACACCGCGCCAGCGCGCGGTTCTGGACAAGGCGCTGGGCCTCCTGCTGGAAGGTGGCGAGCGCGCGCTGACGACCGCCGGGCTGGCGCGCGCGGCCAACTGCTCCAAGGAAAGCCTCTACAAATGGTTCGGGGACCGCGACGGTCTTCTGGCGGCCATGATCTCCCATCAGGCGAGCAAGGTGCGCGCCCAGATCGACGGCGGCGAGCGGCTGGATCTTGGCCGGTTCCGCACGCATCTGGTGGATTTCGCAAATGACCTCTTGCAGGTTCTCGGTGGAGATGTATCGCTGGCGCTTAACCGGTTGGCCATTGGACAGGCGAGCCGGGAAGGTAGCCGGCTTGGCGCGCTTCTTATTGAGCGGGGTCGGCATGGTATTGATAAACGTGCCGGCGCGCTTTTGGAGGCCGGCAGGCAGCGCGGCCTTATTGCCTATCACGACCGCGAAACTGCCTATCACACATTATACGGCCTGATCGTGCGCGACCTTCATGTGCGCATGCTTCTGGGCGAGGCCGGTGTGCGCCGGCCTGAACATTACGCCGTCCTTGCAGAAGAGGCGGTGGACCAGTTTTTCGTGCTTTTCGGGGTGCGGAAAAACGAGACGACCGGCCGCGACAGCGTCTAAGGCGGTCGAAGGTGAACTACAGTCAGTTGGATCAGGAAAGGAATTGAGTATGCGGGTGTATTATGATCGCGATGCCGATCTCAATCTCATCAAGAGCAAGAAGGTCGCCATTATCGGTTATGGCAGCCAGGGTCGCGCGCACGCGCTGAACCTGAAGGATTCCGGCGCCAAGGAAATCGCCGTGGCGCTGCGTCCGGGTTCTGCAACCGCCAAGAAGGTCGAGGCCGATGGCCTCAAGGTGATGTCGGTGGCCGAGGCTGCTGCATGGGCCGACCTGATGATGATGGCCACGCCCGACGAGCTGCAGGCCGGCATCTACAATTCCGAGATCGCGCCGAACATCCGCGACGGTGCGGCCATTGCCTTCGCGCACGGCCTCAACGTGCATTTCGGCCTGATCGAGCCGAAGAAGACCGTCGACGTGCTGATGGTCGCGCCGAAGGGCCCGGGTCACACCGTGCGCGGCGAATATGAGAAGGGCGGCGGCGTGCCGTGCCTGGTCGCCGTTCACCAGGACGCTTCCGGCAATGCGCTGGACCTCGGCCTGTCCTACGCCTGCGGCGTTGGCGGCGGCCGTTCGGGCATCATCGAGACCACGTTCCGCGAAGAGTGCGAGACGGATCTGTTCGGTGAGCAGGTCGTTCTGTGCGGCGGTCTGGTCGAGCTCATCCGCGCCGGCTTCGAGACGCTGGTCGAGGGCGGTTACGCTCCCGAAATGGCCTATTTCGAGTGCCTGCACGAAGTGAAGCTGATCGTCGACCTCATCTATGAGGGCGGCATTGCCAACATGAACTACTCGATCTCCAACACCGCTGAGTGGGGCGAGTATGTCTCTGGCCCGCGCATCATCACGGCAGAGACCAAGGCAGAGATGAAGCGCGTTCTGCACGACATCCAGTCCGGCCGTTTCACCACCGAGTGGATGCAGGAGTGGCACGCAGGTGCGGCCCGCTTCAAGGCGACCCGTCGCCTGAACGACGAGCATCCGATCGAGGAAGTTGGCGAGAAGCTGCGCGGCATGATGCCGTGGATCTCCAAGAACAAGCTGGTGGACAAGGAAAAGAACTGATCTTTTCCAAAGTCTCAGACAGAAGGCCGCGGCATTGCCCGCGGCCTTTTTCTTTGCCGGTCTTCCGCCTGCCCGTCCCGCGATGAAACAGGTTTCTGGCACGGTTTTCGCTGCATGACCCGTAAGTACCGCAAGAACCGCATGTGCCTCTTGCCACCGGTCAGGCGCGCCTGACGGGCATGGAGGCGAAGAGGCATGGAGGCGAAAAGCCAGCCGCGCCTGCGGGCGCGGGAAAGACTAGGAGGCGAAGATGATGTCGGACATGAAAAGGCCGGTGGGGGAAAGGCGGGTGGACGAAAGACGGGCGGGCGGAAAACCGGCGCACGCAGGCAGCCCGTTTCCCTCAGAGCGCCGCGCGGCCGGGCGTGAGGATGCGACGCGTCACGCGAGGCTCTTCTGGAACCATGGCGGCTGCATGCTTCTGGGCGTTGTTCTGGACCAGAACGCGCACGGTGCGCGCATCCGCTTCGGCGACATCTGCGCCGTGCCGGACGCCTTCTACATAGAGATAGAAGGCAGCGACCGCGTCCGCTCGGCGGTCATCCGCTGGCGCAGCCTGACGGAGATTGGTGTGGCGTTTGAGTGAGGGGGGGGCTGGCGACCAATTTGGGGAGGCGGTCATTTGGGTCCCGACTACACTTTTGCGGCAACGCGGCTCCTGCTGTGCCGTTCGATGTGCGGCGTAGAAAAGCTCATATGGGCGGGAAGTGTGAATTCGCTGCGCGTGCGAAGGAATCTCGTGCACCATGAGGAAGCGGACATTCAACCGCATACCTGGCCAGAACCTACCAGCTCAGGCACGCCGGGTGGGCAGCGGACGTTTGCCGCAAATGCGAGAACTGGCACGTAAATTACTTATGTTTTTAGCCGAACCACCTTCACAGCGCTTGCTGTAACCACTCACGCTCAAATTCTGATAGCGCTCCCTTAGGATCCTGAATGGCTTCGTACAAGCGGTTCCTCAAGGTAGTCTTGGTGTCACCATCAACGTAGAACGCCTGCGAAATCTGAATGGGCACGCCTTCCTCGTCCAATTCCTTGAGAATTTCCGGCTGAAACCAGCTACCAATGCTGCCAAGAAACAGACTGTAGTCGGCTTGTGGCGACGACTGGCGGACAAATAGCTCTACCAATGCAAAGTTTTGCGGCAATCCATACTCGCAAGCCCGCAAGAATTTGAAGATGTTGTCTTGGTTCTCGGGTTGCCCTTTGTAGCTTTGATCCTGACTCAGAAGGAAATTTTTTAGGCTTGTTGCCTTTCGAAGTCTGTCGATGAGTGTAGCAAGTTGTTTGGTATTGAACGCTCCAAAGGAGCCGACCTTCTGTTGAGAGCAGAATACATCACAGACTTCGAGAATCTCGGGCCATCTTGGCCGGTTTGCCCAAATCAATCGGTCGCTCTCTTCAAGGGAGCCGATTACTTGCTCTTTTATGGCTATAGCTTTTTCCAACCCGATCGAAGACGCCAATTTAAGTTCGTCGCCCTCAAGACCTAACCTATCCCGGTAGTAACGAAATCTGTCATCTGACCGCTTTGACCTATCCGGTTTTTCGATATGTACGATGTACTCGTCGGGTAAATCGTCATCCTCTGAAAACAGTGTTGGGCTGACTTCCAGTTCGGTGTGCTCAGGGATATCATTGAAGACCATAACTTGGCCGACGTGATGCTGTCCGAGCCGCCCAGCGCGTCCCTTGATATTTGAGTAAGTGAAGAAGTCATACGAATCCCGATTAATCTTTTTGTCAAAGATCATGACTGTCTTTGCCGCCGTGTTGACGCCTTCAATGAGCGTTGAGGTGCAAAGCAGTATGGGCAGTTTACCTTGATTAAAGAGGCGAACCATTTGCGCAGCAATTGCTCGCGGAATGCGGCCATGATGGACACCAAACCCATAGTCGACTGCCACAGATAGGAAATTGTTTCGCCCAATATTGTTCTTCAACCAAACGGAGAAGTCGCTTGTGTCTTCTGCCACGGCCATCTTTTCAGAAAGCTCGATTGCAAGTTTGTTGGCTTTGCCCGGTGACGAGATAAAGACAAGCGCAGGCCAGTTTTTATCCTCGCCAATTTCTTCGATCAAGCGCTCACGCTTGTCCGATACCGCTCGAAGGTCCAAGGTCTCTACCGCGACCGTAGAAAACCGAGTTCGCAGAAATTCAAAGTTCCAGCGGGCATCTGGTGCAACAGATATCTTGTCGATATTGGGGCCAAGAAAAAAGAACTGCTTCGACCTCTTGAGCAAACGGTAGACCGCAGCGTTAAGTGTGATGCTTCGCTCGTCACGCCTGTCCGGATCAAGTTTGTAAAACTCGTCAACAACGGTGAGGTCCAAATCTCCCAAGTCTTCTCGATATATCAGTCGTTCTTGGGTCCCAAGGAAAATGGTCGGATCATCCGTCGATGTTTCGCTCTGGTGCATCACCAGCTTGAACTTTTCGGAAAAACGATCCCGAAAGCGCCTTCTGAATTCGTCGAGTAGCGCAATCGTCGGCAGTACAACAGCCACACGACGATAACGTTCAGTCGAGAGCAGAGCGTCGATCAGCAGGCTCTTTCCAAAGCTGGTTGGGGCGCTCAAGATGAGATTACGGCCCGCAAGGAGAGCATCCAGAGCTTTGATTTGTTCGCGGTGAAACGTTACCCCTCCTAATTCGGGAGCAGTTACAGCTTCAGCGACAAGTGCGTCTGTCTCGTCTGCCCACTCCGTTTCGATGTAGTTCCACAGTCCTGTTGAACGGGCCAAAGAGCTTACTAGGGGCCGATAACTTAGGAGTTCTTCTGGGTGGGTGTCTAAGAGGTCGGCAAGTCTGGGAACAACCTCAAGCAAGTTTGGGTCATCGGCGTCGGTTGACTGAATGGCAAAGGACGCGGCTTGCAGCACTCGAAACGTTTCGCGCTTCAAATCGGAGCCAGAAAGCAAATTTAGGTCATTCCAGTTAATATCCAAAACTGGCATTTATTACACCTTATCCAATTTGCAGCCCTTTAAGGCGGTCATCGAAGGCTTTGTTGAGCGCATCCTTGTCACCCAACGGGACGTAAATGAGTTTGAGTTTTATTTTTTCAGTCAGCTCTGATGCCCTCAATTTTTCCCACAAGGCTTTCATCTCGGCGTCCACCTCCGCGCTGTAATCTTCACTTGCTGACACGTGGCTCGCTGTCGCATCGCTATTCGCGGCGATCAAAACGGGGAAAACTGCACTCGCAATTAGATCGTCTAAAGAAGCTTCCGCCGACAGGAGTTTCTTGATCTTTGCGCTGTGTGGAATGTCGTTGGATACCTGTGGCCCAAGCAATAACTTCTCGTTCTTGAGGAAACCCGCCGTGATGTGCCCTTTTATGGATCCGATTGCATCCTTAATCGCGTCATTCCGGTCTTTGAAAAACTTCGCTTCGCCCAACCAAAGTTCTATATCATCAACTCCGACGTACCGCACATGAACCAGGTCAAATGCCTTTACCGGATCGTTTGACGCACTCAGATAGTTAACTCTAGCCGCGACGGGTATTGTATTGAAATAGGTCCGGCAAACAGCGTGAGCAGCAACCTCGCCTACCTCGCCACGCCGCTCATATTTCTCACTGGTGTAAACTCTGGAGGCTGCCTGCTTGAGGCGAACAAAGGTGTTAGTATGGTTCGTGTCGCGAAGTTCGTCAGACTTTAGAGCGTAGTCTATAATCCATTCTATCAGATTGTCAGCGAGACCAGAGCAACGCCACTCGGATAGTTCGAAGCCTGCGCAATAGCTCTCCAAGCTTTCATTCGATTCGGTAAGTCGAGTTAGAATACAATTGGGGGCAATTTGGTAAGGGTTTGACATTCAACACGCTGCTCTTAGTCTTATGACTAGACTCTGCCCTAAAACCTTCGACCCGGCAACTCTTGAGGGTTACGCACCCGGCAATTCTGCACCTCGTTTCCATTGTTTTGATGGCTCGGATCTGACTGCTCAACAGAACGACATCAGTCCTATCCCGCAGCGACCGCCTCTGCATTTGTGGTTCGAGGAGGAAACGGCAGCTTCGCGAAGGTTCTGACGTAACGTCCGAATATACCTTGAATGTCTGGTTTGGGCCGGAAGCACCAGCGCATTCAGCACCACCGAATGTCAGCTAACCGCAATCGGAGCAGATTAGTGGCCAGTCTCCTTGCGGCCCCACATCCTCCTTCAGCGGAGGGCAGGTTTCGAGCCGCGCCATTCGCTCACCCCTCAATCCCACCCCTTCAAGCCCAAGAGCTTCTCCCCCAGCTCCGTAAGCTTCGCCGTTTTCGCATTCTTCTTCTCCCATTCGCGCGGGTCGCCGGGGAAGGCGTCGCGTTTGGGGTGGTCGCGTTCGCGCCACAGGTGGATGCGCTCGCGCCGCTCCGCTTCGTTCTCGAACTCGGCCGGATGCATCGACACATATTGCGCCATCCGCACCCGGTCCTTCGAATGGTTGGGCCGCACGCCATGCGCCAGAAGCGAGTTGAAGATCAGGAGGTCGCCGGCTTCCATGTCGATATTGGTGATCGAAAGGCCCGTTATGTCCGGGTGCATCGGGTCGCGGTCGGCGGGCTGGGTCTTCACCCATTCGTCAAAATGCTCGAACAGTTCGGGAATGCACTGGAAACCGCCCACATCGCCGTCCTGCTTCTTCAGGCTCAGCACGCCCTGAACGCCGATGGGCAGCGGGCGGAGCGAGGTGTCGGCGTCCCAGTGGATGAAGCCATCGGGATTGCCGGGGCTCTTCTTCGGCACGTTCAGATTGGCGCGGTCGATGGTCACCCACAGATCTTCGCGGTCCCATATGTCCACGAAGGCGTCATAGATGCGCGGCTCCATGCGGTTGTCCCACAGATACTGGTGATTGTAGATCTCCAGCATGCCGGTGTTGTTGAGCTCCTTCATCTTGTGCGCGCGGCGCTGCGGGGCATACCAGGTGGAGGGATCGTTCGGGTCTTTCTCGTCGAACGCCCACAGGAGGTCCGCCAGCCGCTCCACATTCTCGCGCGGCACGGCCTGCCGCACGATCACATAGCCCTTGGTGATCCAGTGCTGCCAGTCGTCCTTCGAGAGAACGCGCAGCGGCAGGGTCTTCTCGATGTCCTTGAGCTGTGAGCCGACCTTGGTCGACGAGGGATGCGCATCGCGCTTGATGGCTGCTTCCTGCATGGCTTCCTCCCAGATATCCTGCCTTGCAAGCCTAGCGCGCTTGCGCGGGCGGTGTTGTACTCACATGGCCGATATTGATACTATTCTGGCGTCATGTCCTGTGAGTGCGCTCTATGAGACCGTTTCTGGAAAAGCTGCCCGCCATTCCCGGCGCGTCGTGGAGCCTTTTGAACCGGCGGCTGGAGGAGGGCATTCCCTTCGAGTGGCACCACCATCCCGAATATGAGCTGACGCTGACGCTTAATTCTCAGGGGCAGCGTTTTGTTGGTGATCATGTGGGCGAATATGGCGATGGCGATCTGGTTCTGGTGGGCGCGAACCTGCCGCACACCTGGGCCTCGCGCACCAGACCGGACCCCGCGCACCCGCATGTGGCGCTGGTCATGTGGTTTCGCCATGAATGGGCGCAGGCGCTGGGCGAGGGGTTTGCCGAGTTGCGGCCCATTGCCGGGCTTCTGGCGCGGGCGGAGGCGGGGCTCGCCTTTTCGCCGCAGGCGGCGTCGCGCGCCCGGCCGATGATCGAGGCGCTGTTCGAGGCGGAGCTGGCCGAGCGCTTTCTGGCGCTGGTGCGGGTGCTTCTGGTTCTGGCCGGCGATGACGGGGCCGCGCCGCTGGCGGGCACGGTTGCCGCCCGTGATCTCGACAGCGCCGACCGCGAGCGCATCGACCGCGTGCTGCTTCACATTCACAGGCATTATGCCGCCGGCATCGCCAATGAGGATCTGGCCGGGATCGCGGCGCTCAGCCCGTCCGGCCTGCACCGGCTCTTTCGCCGCCACATGCGCACCAGCATTTCGGACTATGTGATGCGGCTGCGCATCGGCGAGGCGTGCGCCCGGCTTTCATCCGGCGATCAGCCCATCGGCCATGTGGCCGAGGCGGTCGGCTATCGCGCTTTGGCGAATTTCAACCGCCAGTTCAAGGCGCTGCGCGGCATGACGCCACGCGCCTATCGCGCACTCTTTCGCGGCTGATGGGGGTGCTGTTGGCTTTCGGGGAAGTCGAGCACCGTGAAAGGTCTGATACGCCATCAGTGTTGCACTGTGCATGATGGCGCGTTGCATTGACGTTGCGCGTGGTTCGCCCTTCGACAAGCTCACCATGAGGGAGGGGGCGCTTTGCAGTGCGTCTGGCTCCGTGACTGCAGTGATTAACCCACCCCCTCATGGTGAGCTTCCTGAGCTTGTCGAAGGGCGAACCACGCACAACGCTGCTGCAACAGGATCGAGCGCACCTGAAATCCTCATATACCCCACGTCGTGACACCCGACCGGGCCAATCGCGCCCTAACGCCCATAAGGCGAAACACACGCTCTGCGCCCCCCTTTATAAGGCTGGAACGTGTTGTCGTGCGCGCGGTAGGAGCGATAGCGGTCGTGACACCAGGCAAGATGCGCCGCGCGGGCATCGTGGCCGGGATAGGCCCGCCTTGCGGTGCTGCGCTGTTCCGGCTGCCGTTCATACCGCCAGTGAAAGCTGCGCGCGCCATGGCGCGGGCGCAGGATCGGCCGGCCGGGTCCGTAGACATCGTTGAAGCCATAGAATTCGCCGGCAAAGCGGCCATGGGGATCGTGCCAGCGTGACCAGAAGGGCACGGCGCGGTCGCGCCAGCGGCGTTCGTGGGCGCAGCGCTCGCGCCAGTGCCGGCGGTGTGCTTCGCCGAGCGTCAGCTGCATGCGGCCCGGAAACAGCCGGCGCATGGCGCGGCGCTCGTTCCAGCCATCGGCCCAGTCATCGGCCCAGCCATCGGCGCAGGCGCGGTTCGCATCCACCCAGCCGACGAGGCTGCCGGCAGAAGTCGTTTCCACACCGAGCAGGCAAAACAGGGCAATCAGGATAAGTCTCAGATGAAACATGAGGCGCAACTCCAGGGTGACGTCCTGAAGCCTATGCGTGCCGTTTCGATTTAAAAGTCTGATTGTATTCAGACTTTTTGAAAATTCAGATTGCCCGGGTGAACGAAAAATGGCGCAGCTTTCGCCGCGCCATTTCGTGTTCCGTCAGACCGGTGCCCTAGCGGTAATAGGGCGAGATGCAGCGCTTGCGCGGGCCGTGATAGGGCTGGAACGTGTTGTCCGACGCGCGATAGGAGCGGTAGCGGTCATAGCACCAGTTCACATGTGCGCGCGAAAGCCTTACCGGCCGGCGATACTGCGGCGGGCGCACATAGCGCGGACGGTAGTAATACGGGGCAGGGCGGCCGAACTCGAAATAGAAGCCGGCGCTTGGGCCCCGTCTGTGCCAGTCGCGGCGATTGTGGCGGTGCCGCCATTTGCGACGGTCATTGTGCCTGCGCCAGTTCCGGCGGTCGCGGCGGTCAACCTGCACGACGGGTGCCTGCGTTGCAGAGCGCTCGACCGCGTTTGTCGTCGCGCTGCCGGCAATGCCCAGTGCATTGGCGTTGGCCGGTGCGCCGATGACAGCGAAGCCTAACGCAAGCAGCCCTGAACAGGCGATGTTGACGAGATTGCGTTTCATGATGGTCTCCTGTTTTCAGGCGCCCCCAAGATGCCCTTCAACCCCATTTTCCAAGAATTGTTGCATGTGCTGATGGTATCATAACCAATCATATCCACCATGAACGCGTGATGAATGAGACGGTTGCGAGGCGGGTTCGTCAAAACGCGGGCTTGTATTCATCGCCATGCCGGTTAAACGTGCTTGCATGTCCCTCCGCCTTGCCACATTCAACGTCGAAAACCTGATGAACCGGTTCGATTTCTCCGGTTTCCGCAATGATCTGCGCAGGGATCGCGCCCTCGCGCTCTATGAGATCGAGGACGAGGCGCATTACCGTGCGCTTGAACAGGCCCGTGCCATTGCGCTGACGGATGATGCGCGCCAGCTGACGGCGCTGGCCATTGCCGCAACGCGCGCGGACATTCTGTGCCTTCAGGAGGTCGACAATCTCGCAGCGCTCAAGGCGTTCGAATATGGCTATCTGTTCAAGATGATCGGCAATGGCTACCGGGAGAAATATTCCGCTTCCGGCAATGATTCCCGCGGCATTGATGTGGCGGTGATGATGCGGCCGGAGACCGCGCATGGCCAGCCCATCGAGTTCGTGCGCATGACCAGCCATGCGCATCTGACCTTCGCCGATCTCGATCTGCACAATGAGGAACTGGCCGAACTTGGCATCGAGCCGCATGAGCGCATTTTCCGGCGCGATTGTCTGGAGCTGGACATCAAGGTCGGTGGCCGGCCGCTCACGCTTTATGTGGTGCATTTCAAGGCGATGAGCCCGCCGCGCAATGGCATGGACGGGCGCACGGCTTCCATGCCGGTGCGCATGGCTGAAGCGGCGGCGGTGCGCCACATCATCGAGCAGCGTTTTGGTGGTGCTGAACGGGCGGCGGAAAAGCGCTGGGTCATTTGCGGCGATCTCAACGATTATCGCGAGCGCGTCATCATCACCGGTGAGGCGCATCTGGGCTATCGGTTCGAGCCGGCGACGGAAGAACAATCGAGCGTTAATGCGCTGACGGCGGGCGATTTCTGCGAAAACCTCGTGGAGCGCCGCCCGGAAATGGACCGCTGGACGCTTTATCACACGCGCGGGCCGGAAGAGCGGCATCTGTGCCAGCTCGACTATCTTCTGGCGTCGCAGGCGCTCGCCCGCCACAACACGCGGGCCGTGCCGGAGATCATCCGCGCCGGCCAGCCCTGGCGCACCATCTTTCCGCCCGAGCAGGATGTGCCGCGTTTCCCGCGCGTCGGCTGGGACCGCCCCAAGGCATCCGATCATTGCCCGGTTGTGGTTCAGCTCGACATCGCCTGATCGAGAGCGTTTTTGCGCAATTCCGGGCTGAAATCCGGTGTCCACTTTTCCCAAAATTGCTCTATTCGTGCCGCAGGGCCTCGATTGGATCGAGCCGCGCGCCGCGCAGCGCCGGGAAAAAGCCGAAAACGATGCCGATGGCGATGGAGATGGCTGTGATGGCGGCAATGTCGGCAAGGCCGGGCGCGAAGTGCACCCCCATGAGTGTGGTCACGCCCCATGCGATGGCGAGCCCAAGCGCTATGCCGGTCAGGCCGCCCAGCAGCGACAGCACGCAAGCCTCGGTCAGAAACTGCACCAGAATGTCCCGCTGACGCGCGCCTATTGCCATGCGGATGCCGATCTCCCGTGTGCGCTCGGTGACCGAGACCAGCATGATGTTCATGATGCCGATGCCGCCCACCAGAAGGCTGATGGCGGCGATAGCGCTCAGAAAGGCCGTGATGCCGCCGATGAATTCATTCGTCTGCTGGATGTATTCCGCCATGTCTTCGACCTGAAAATCGTCATTGCGGCCGGGGCCTATGCGGCGCAGATTGCGCATTTCCTGCGTGATCTGGGCTTTCAGCGGTTCGATTGCGGCCTGGTTTGGCGCATTGATCAATATTTCATCGATTTGCGACTTGCCGCTGAGCCGGGTCTGGAACAGGCCGAGCGGGACATAGACCTGCATGTCCTGCTGGCCGGAGAAGGAAGAGCCTCTCGCGCTCAACTCGCCGACCACCCTGCAATGCGCCGGGCCGATCCTGATGCGCGCGCTTAGCGCACTCTCCTGGCCGAACAGCGCTTTTGAAACCTGGCTGCCGATAACGCAGACGCTGGCGCTGCTCTCGGCTTCCACTGGTGAAAAGAGGCGACCACGTCCAAGCTTCCATTCGCGTTGCAGGAAGTGATTTTCGCTGGCGCCCGTGACCTGCGCAGAAACGCTTCGCGCACCAAAAGAGGCGCGCATACTGGTCGTGGCGACGGCCGCGACAATGGCCTGACTGCCAATGGCCTTTTCGAGGCCGTTGAAATGCGCATTGGTGAGTGGTTTGGCCTCGTTTATCACCGGAGCCGAGGGATCTGGCCGTTCGCCTGCGAACACGAAGATGAGGCGGCTGCCCATATTCGCCATTCCCGCATTTATGTGTTCGCGTGCGCCTCCGCCGATGGTGAGAAGCGCGATCACTGCGGCAACGCCGATGATCACGCCAAGAAGCGTGAGCAGCGAGCGCAGCTTGTTGCGAGCGATGGAGCGCAGCGCAAGCAGGATCGACTGCATCAGCATGACGCCGCATCCCCCGTGGCGCTGTCGAAGGCGATGCGCCCGTCGCGAAACCCGATCTGCCGACCGGCGAATGCCGCGATGTCCGGCTCATGCGTCACCATCACGATTGTGAGCCCGTGTTCGCGGTTGAGCGCGGTCAGAAGCTCCATGATCTCATGGCTGCGTTCGGTGTCGAGATTGCCGGTCGGCTCGTCCGCCAGAAGGAGTGTGGGTTCAGAAACCAGTGCGCGCGCAATCGCCACGCGCTGCTGCTGTCCGCCGGAAAGCTCGTTTGGTTTGTGGTGGCCACGGCCTTCAAGCCCCACTTGCAGGAGCGCTTCTTCCGCGAGTTCCTGCCGGGTGCGCCCTGGCAGGCCCCGATAGATAAGGGGGAGCTCGATGTTTTCCAGCGCAGTGGTGCGGGGCAGGAGATTGTAGCCCTGGAAGACGAAGCCGATATGCCGGTTGCGCAGGTCGGCGCGGCGGGGCTTGTCGAACGTGCCGGCATCTTCGCCCATGAAGTGGTACGCGCCACCCGTCGGCACGTCGAGCGAGCCCAGAATGTTCATCGCGGTCGATTTTCCCGAGCCTGAGGGACCGGTCACCGCCACGAAGGAGCCACGGGCAATGTCAAAGCTCGCGCCGGCCAGCGCATGCACCTGCGTGTCTCCGGCGCCATAGCTGCGCCAGACGGCCTCGAAGGCGATGAGCGGCGTGGGAGCGCTTTCGGCGTCCATCCCTATTGCGTGTGCAGCGCATCACCGGTGATGACGCGCTGCCCCTCTGTCAAGCCGGAAAGAACCTCCGCTTTCTCCCAGTTGCGCACCCCGAGCTCAACCCGCACCGGCTGCGGCTCTCCATCCTCTCCGAGCACATGAACGAGCGCCTTGCCCGGTGCGTCTTCGGCGTTCGTTTCCTCGGAGCTTTCGGGCTCAACCGTCTGCGGCCGATAGCGCAGCGCGCTGGTGGGGATCAGAAGCGCATTTGTCGTTTCGTCGGTGGTGATCGAAACGGATGCGGTCATCCCCGGCCTGAGCTTCAGATCGTCATTGCGCACATCCAGATTGGCTTCATAGGTCACGAGATTGTTTTCGCGCCGGTGTGCGAACGACACGTCACGGATCGTCGCCCTGAAGGTGCGGTCGGGATAGGCGTCCACCAGGAAGGTTGCTTCCTGTCCCTCGGCAATCGATCCGATATCGGCTTCGTTCACCTTGGCGATGAGTTCCATCCTTTCCAGATCCTCGGCGAGGATGAACAGCACGCTGTCTTCCGAAGATGCATAGACGGTGCGGCCGGGTTCGGCCTTTCTCGCCAGCACGATGCCATCAATGGGCGAGCGGATTCTGCTGCGGCTCAGGTCGAAGCGCCGGAGTTTCAGATCCACCTGCTTGACCGCAAGATCGGCCTTGGCTGTCTCGACGCGGTTGGCGGCGCGGTTTCGCTCGGCCTGCACGTCTTCCAGCTTCTGCTCGCTGAGCGCATTGCGATGGCGCAGCGCCTTTGCGCGGGTGAGCTTCTGGTCGGTTTCTTCAAGGGCGATCAGCGCATCGGAAAGGCCCGCCTCGGCGGCTTCGACCAGTGCGGCCGAGCGCTCCAGCTCATACTCGAATATGGTGGAATCAAGCTGGATGAGGATATCGCCGCGTTTCACGCGCTGGTTCTGCATCACGGGGACGGACTGCACTGTTCCTTTCAGCTCACTGGAGATCTGGATCTGCGTGCGTGGCCGCAAGACGGCGGTCGTTGCCACGCGCGCCACCAGATCGCCGCGTTCCACCGGCTGGCTCATATAGCCTGCCATGGTCTGGCCGGATTGCGCGCCGGCGAAAAACCATGCGCCGGTCGCAACAAGCCCGGCGACTGGCAGCGCTAGCGGCCATCGGCGTTTTTTTCTCTGGGAAGGCTTGGCTTTTTGGCTAGTGCCTCGAACATGCGTCGATGCGATCCCCTGTGGATCGCTGCCTGTCTTTTTCATGGACCCATCGCAGCATTGAGCGCGCGCCTATGACGTTAACGTGGTAACAGGAAAGTGGACAAAAGATGGCAGGAAACTGGACGAGAGCACTCTTTCGCTCCGGGCAGTGCATTTTTATCTGGAGGCAGGATGAACGGGCGAAACTATTATATTTATGACGTTTTTTCCGCCGAGGCCCTCACGGGAAACCCGCTGGCCATCGTTCTTGACAGCGAAGGACTGGACGATGCGGCCATGCAGCGGATCGCCGGCGAGTTCAATCTGTCCGAGACCGTGTTCGTCTTTCCGCCTGACGAAAAGAACCACGCCGCCAGACTGCGCATCTTCACGCCGGGGTGTGAACTGCCCTTTGCCGGCCATCCCACGGTGGGCACGGCCATTGCCCTGGCGGAACGGGCGGGCGAAGGGCGGGGGAGCGCGCAGACTTCGATTCTTATGCTGGAAGAGACGGTCGGGCCGGTGCGCTGTGCGGTGTCGCTTGGCGCGCAGGCCGCTTATGCCGAATTCGACCTGCCGAAGCTTCCCGAACCCGTGGCAGGTTCTTTTGAGCCGGAGGCGGTGGCGGCCGCACTTGGGCTCGGCCATCACGAGATCGGCTTTGAGAACCACGTTGTTGGCGTGTGGAGCGCTGGCGTTCCCTATGTCTGCGTGCCGGTCGCCAATCTCGATGTGGCCGCGCGCGCCAGGTTCGATCCGGCGCTCTGGTCCTCTCTGGTGCCGGAGCTGAACGGGCGCGTGGCCAATCCCTATGTCTATTGCCGCGAGACGGTGAATCACGATCACGCCTTTCATGCCCGCATGTTCGGCAATGATCTGGGAATCAGTGAAGATCCGGCCACGGGATCGGCCGCGGCAGCCTTTGCCGGCGCAATAATGCGCCATGACGCGCTTGTGGACGGCGCGCACGGCTTTCTGATCGAGCAGGGGCTGGAAATGGGCCGTCCATCGAGCATACGCCTTGAAATTGAAGCGTTTGCGGGCCGTATCGAGGCTGCCCGGATCGGTGGCCAGGCGGTTCGCGTGGCGGAGGGAAGGCTGTTCATTTGAGAAAAGTGACAAACCCGTGTCAGAGTGTCTTGCCAGCTTGAGAAAAACCCTTTAAGGAGCCGGTCATTCGGTTGACGGCAACTTCTTCGCCGCACGGATCGGTCGGGTGATTAGCTCAGTTGGTAGAGCAGCTGACTCTTAATCAGCGGGTCACAGGTTCGAGCCCTGTATCACCCACCAAATTTCCTTCAGACATTGTATCGCATTATTCCTTGTTCGACGGTTGTGCCCGGTCGAATTGGGTATTTCCCTCTGGTTTGCAGAAAGAAACTCCGCTGAGCCGGGGGGCTGGCGATGAATTGTCGAAGATCATCTGCCAAAGCGGTTGTGCTGCCAGGGCGCGTCGGCGTTTGCCTATCTCGCTCATCGTGAACAGCGCTCCTTTTTTGAGGACGCGACAGCAGGATTCAAGCGGCTTTAAAGTCAGTCGTAATTGATGACTTGTGCGACCGGTCGGTTTCGCTTTACAGCTTGCGCAGAGCTCGGGAGCTGAATTTTGCCTCAGAAGATTGTGTATGTTTTGGTCAACAACCATTGTGCTCAGGATGCACGGGTGTTGAAGGAAACAGAAGCGATAGCGAAACAGGGGTTTCGCGTAATCGTTTTCGCGCGTTTCAGCCCTGATCATCCGGAAAGGGAAACGAGGAATGGCTTCGAGATTCGTCGTTTTGATATCCGGCATTTCAGGTCAGAGCCGCCATTCTGCGAGGAAACGCTTCAGGCCTTCGGCGCATTGCGAGAGGAGATGGTCCAGCGATTGACGCTGGATTGGGATGAGCAGGCGAGGAAATTCGAAAAGCCCTGGCATGAGCGCACCGCTAGACGAGAACAGCTGAGAATTACTGAGCGCTACTTCTATTCTGAAGCTCTGATGAAGCAGGCGATATCAGAGCCCGCCGCTTTCATCCACTGCCACGACATCGAGACACTTGCGGCTGGCGTGGCTCTGTCGCGTCGTGTCGGCGGACGTGTGATCTATGATGCGCATGAACTGGAGTATGACCGCAATCCACCGATGTCCAGAGATGCCAAGAGCATGGCCATCAGGACCGAGAATGCGCTGTTTCCTTCGGTAGGGCACATGATTACGTGCAGTGAGTCCATCGCTGCAGAATATGGAAAGCGCTTTGGTTCGCGTCCAACCGTCGTGTTCAATGCGCCGAAAGCAGTTGAAACTGACAGTTTGGCGGTGCCGAATCTCCGTTCACGCATTGGCCTTCCGGAAAACACGCCACTGATTGTTTACACGGGGCATGTCATGAAAACCGGAAGAGGCCTTGTGCCGTCGGTGAAAGCCTTGTGCGAATTGCCCGACGCGCATCTCGCGGTGATGGGCCCTCGCAGCAATCGCGATGAATGGTTTATGTCGGTGGCGGAGGAGAACGGTGTCGGTGATCGTGTGCATCTGCTTGATCCCGTCGAGCACCACCAGGTGCCTTCTGCCATCAGTGATGCGGATGTTGCCATCTGTGTGATTGAGCCGGTTGCCCTGAGCTATCGCTACTCCATGCCGAACAAACTGTTCGAGGCGACGCTTGCCCGCATTCCGATCTGCGCTTCTGACTTCCCCGACATGCGCACCTTCGTGCAGCGATTGGGCATTGGTGAAGTGGTCAACCCTACAGATCCGTCCGATATCGCACGTGGCATTCGCACGTTGCTCGGTAATCCTTCTAACTATGCCTATACTGCAGAAAGCAGACGTATTTTTGATCAGGAGTACTCCTGGGAAACGCAGGAGAAGAAGATCAGGAGCGTCTATTTCTGGGGCCGGTTCGGTTGGCTTCCTCAGGTCGCATATCGCCGGGCAAGGCGTTTTGCCGCCCGTTACGCAAAGCCCGTTCTGAAGCGGCTCAGATCGTTACAGCCCTCCTAGTGGATCTTGTCCGCCGGAATGCCTGCCGCATCACATCCAACTATGGACGTTGCAGCCCCTTTGGCGACATTATAGGGATTGTGGAACCAATCCTTGATCGAGCCGGGCAGGCGTGAGCAGAGACGACGACACAGACATGCAGACAGTGCGCCGCGCAGAGATGCTGGCGGTGCTCAGGCGGCGCGGCATTGCCTCCGAAGCGGTTCTGGACGCCATGGCGCAGGTGCCGCGCGAACGCTTCGTTCCCAATCATCTCGCCGAACTCGCCTATGAAGACGGGGCCCTGCCCATTGGCGACGGGCAGACCATTTCCCAACCCTATATCGTTGCCCTGATGACGGAAGCGGCGGAGCTCGGGCCTGAAAGCCGGGTTCTCGAAGTGGGCACGGGGTCTGGCTACTCCACCGCAATCCTCTCTCTGCTCGCCGGCCACGTCTTTTCGATCGAGCGGCATGACACGCTTGCCACAGCCGCCCGCGAGCGGCTGGAGACGGGCGGTTATCTCGACAATGTCACGCTTTCCGTGGGCGATGGAACGCTCGGGCTTCCCGAGAAAGCGCCGTTTGATGCGATCATCATCGCTGCGGCCGGGCCACGTGTGCCGGAGGCACTGCGCGCGCAGCTTGCCATGGGCGGGCGGCTGATCATGCCCGTCGGCTCCGCCTCCGGTCCCCAGAAGCTGACATGCGTGACGCGGGACGGGGAGGAGAACTTCCGCACCGAGGATCTCGCGCCGGTGTCCTTCGTTCCGCTCATCGGCGCACAGGGCTGGCAGCGCTGAGGCGGTCTCACGCGCAGGTGTTCGTGCGCGTTCGATAAAATTGAAACGGTGTGGAACCTTTGCGGGGCGTGTGTGTTCTTGCTCCAGGCGCGCGCCCCACCATCCCCCCGACCCGAACCATGCGCGCCGATTGCCGGCCAGTTTTCTGGCCGGCTTTCTTTTTGCTCTGTCGACGACTTGGCGTCCTGACCCTAGTAGTCCTTCTCGAAGAAGATGCCGACGCTTGAATCGCCATCGGAGCCGAGCGAACCGCGCGCTTTCAGGTCTTCGGTGATGTCCAGATTGACCGTACCGCGCGTCGTGCCCTTCGCACCGGCCTCCACGCCCAGATAGATGTTGTCCTGGATGTAGCGCCCGGCGCGCACCGCCGCGTTGCCTTCGCTGTCGGTGATCACATCCAGGTCATCAAGCCCGGTGGCGTTGCGCAGCGAGCCGAGAAGCGACGTGTTGGCGCCACCGGCAAGCTCCGCCGCCGCTGCGGCCAGCTGCGCGATCTGCACGGCGGAAAGCTCGTTCACGCCGCGATTGAAGATCAATCGGGCGAGCACTTCGTCTTCCGGCAGCTCCGGCTGCGAGGAGAACGAGATGTTGAGATCGGAAACACGGCCACGAACATTGATGAAGACGATGATGTCATTGCCGCGCGAGCGGGCGACGAAGTTGAGCTGCGGGTCGAGATCGCCAACCAGCGTGACTTCGCCTTCATCGAAGGTGATACGCTGGCCGATGATGGAGAGACGGCCGCGAATGAGCTTGAAGCCGCCGACCGGCTGGATGTTGGTGACCGGGCCGGTGAGGCGGACCGAACCGCCAAGCTCGGCGTCGAGGCCGCGGCCGCGCACGAAGATGCGGGCAGGGGCCGTGACATTGACGTTCAGCCGCATGACGCTCGGTCGCGCGGTTGGCATCGGCGTGCCGTCGTCGGCGCGGGCGCGTTCAAGCGTGAGCGCCACCGCGCGGGGCGGATCGACATGGCGCACATTGATGGCCGCAGCGCCGCCGCCCAGATTTTCCGGGACGATGATTTCGGCGCGCTCGATATTGACCTCGCCGGCCAGAAGCGGATCACGGGTGAGGGCGCCTGTCAGCGACAGTGCGCCATCCACCGTGGCGGTCACCATCTCGCCATCCGTGTGGCGGGCATTGTCGAGGCTGATCCGCAGATCGGCGGGGAAGCCGGCCTGGGCATTGGTCGAGACCGATCCCGAGATGGAAACCCGGCCGCCGGCGGCAAGTGCTGCCGAACCTTCGGTGATCGACACGCGGTCGCCTGTCAGCGTGGCGGCAAGCCGCACATCATTGACGCGCAGATTGGTGAGCGGATCGACGGCTGCTGCATTGGCGGTGGAGATCGTGCCGTTGATCACCGGATTGGAGAGAGCGCCCGAAACACGCACATCTGCCGTCGCTGTGCCGGAAAGCTGCGTCCCGCGCGTCGCAAGCATGCGGTTGGCGATGGACAGGGGCGCGGTGCCCGACACATTGATGCCGAGGCCCGAGCCCGAAAGGGGCACGCTGCCGCTGGCCTGAATGGCGAGACCATTGGGATCATTGGCGGTGAGGCTTGCAAGCTGCACCCTGTTGCGGGCGAAGCTGCCATTGGCGGCAAGTTGAAGCGGGCCGAGGCCGGCGCTTGCCAGCGGCGCTGCATTCAGGCCGGAGGCGCGGACATCGAAGCGCGCTTCAGGCGCATTGAGCCTGCCGGTCACGCGGGCATTGCCCGTCACCTGGCCGGCCAGCTTCTGTCCCTTCACCACGCGGTTGAGCGCGGCCAGCGGGAAGGCGTTCAAGGCCACATCCATGGCAAGCTGGCTGTTATCGAAGGGCACGACGCCCCTGGCGGAAGCGTTGAGACCTTCGGGACTGGTGATACTGGTGTTCACATTGAGGCGGTTGCCGTCCGTCGTGCCGGAGGCGTCCACGGTCAGCATGCTCAGGCCGGCCTGCTGAAGCATGGAGGAGGTGATGCTGCGGCCAGCAACATCGAATGTGACCATCGGCTTCGCGCGTGTGCCCTTGATGTCGGCTTTGCCGTTCAGCGTACCGCCGAGACCGAGATCCGGCTGGATCGTGTTCGCGATGGAGAGCGGCACATTGGCGAGATCGACGGCCAGGTCGAGGCTATCGGCAACCTTGCCGCTGGCCCTGATGCGACCGCCCGCAACGTCTATTTCCAGCGGGTCGAGCGTGTAGCTTGAGCCCTGAACCAGCAGGGAGGTGGCGTTGACGAGACGCGCGCTAATAGCTCCCTGATTGAGTGTGAGACGGTCGAGGCTCACCCGAAAACCTTCGCCCTCGGGCGCGAGCGCTCCCTTTGTGGCGAGCTTCGTGCCCTGATCGAGAAGGGCGGAGCCTTCAAACTGGGTGGCGTCGCCTTCCTGCCGTGCACTGGCGTCCAGCCGCGTGATGCCGATGCCACCGGCGGTGATGTCGTCGGCAGAGATCTCGCCCACCGCTGCGGGCACGCCGAACAGATCTTCGATCGTGGCGGCGATCTCCGCGTTCGAGACGCGCGTCTGATCGATCTCCAGATTGCGGACCGTCGCATTGATGTCGGCCGTCTGGCTGTCATTCACCGGTGACAGCGAAATTTCGGCGTTCACGCTGCCGCTCGCCTCGCGCAGCAGCAGTGCTGCGGCGGTGGAGATGTCAGCGGCGTCAATGTTCAGCCGGCCGTCGATCAGGTTCTTCTGAACATCCTGAATGACATTGCCCGTTGCGCTTGCGCCGCCGGCGCGGAAGCTCAGTTCCGTCAGCTGGCGCTGCGTGTCGTCAAGGACGATGTGGCTCGCCAGTTCAACGCGTTCGCCGGCGAGGAAGGCCGTGCCGTCCACCTGACCGGTGAGCACCTGCTTCTCCAGCTGCCCGGTGAAGCCAAGCGCGGCTTCGGTCAGTGCGCGGCCCGCGAGGCTGCCGCTCGGGGCGTCGGCCTTGAAGGTCAGGTTGATGCGTCCTTCCGCGCCCTGGGCGCGGCCGGTGGCCGTCAGGCGTCCCGACGCCTCCTTCGAGAGGAGCGCCATGTCTTCCAGAGCGGCGTCGAAGGTGAAATTGGCCTTGCCGGTGGCGAAATTGCCGTCGGCGTTCAGCGTCAGCTGGTCATTGGCCAGGCGCAGCTTGCGCGCCGTCAGCCCGTCGGCGCCGCGCGCCACGCCGCCATCGATGCGGGTCGTGCCGGCCAGAAGATTGCCCGCCATCTCGTTTTCGATGCGCAGATCGGTCGCCGTGCCATCAAGGTCGAGATCGAATGCGCCGCTGATCGGGCGCACCGTGCCGCTTGCCTTGAGGTCGACCGCGCCTGCAAGTTCCTGATCGGCAAGGCCGGAGAAGGGCGCGATGTCCTCGGCACTGAGGAGGATGTCGCCGGTAAAGGCGAACTCATCGATCTGTCCGCGCAGGGCGGTTTCCAGCCCGTTGCCCGAAATGCTGGCATTCTCCAGCATGACCGGATTGCCGGCCCGCCAGTCCCCCTTGACCGCGATATCCAGCGCATCACCCAGCGCTTTGGCGATCTTGGCCTGCTTTGCGGTGATGCCGGAAAGGCCGCCATCGACGTCAAAGCTGATGCGGCGGTTTTCTGCATTGTTCAGGTTCTGGGCAAGCCCGCCCATGACGAGCTCCGTGCGGCCGGCAGCGAATTCCGAGGTCTGGAGACCGTCAATCGCCAGATTGCCGCGCCAGCGCTCGGAGCCGGCTTCGCCAAAGGTCACATTGAGGTTTGCCGTCTGCAACGAGGTTTCGCCGCCCGAAACGGGCAGGAGGACGCGCTTGCCATTGGGGTCGGCCACGCTGGCGCTCAGCGAAAGAGCGGTCAGGAAGTGGTCGCTGCCGGTTTCGGCTGCTGCCTCGATGCGCATGGAGGCGCTGGAGATCTGAAGGTTCTCAAGCAGAACGCCGCCGCCCGTCTTGGACACGCCGCTCACATTGATATGTGTGCCTGCGCCGAAGAAGTCGCGGAACTGGGCCGGAACCAGCCGGCCGATGGCGCCGGCGAGCCTTGCCGAGAAGCCAAGGCCCTCGTCACGCTCGCGGAGACGCGCCGTGCCGCCAAAGGCGGGCACGCCATCGGCTTCCAGCGCCAGCTTGATGTCCAGATCGCTAAGCGGGCCGTTGCCGGCAATGGTCAGTTTCAGCGGCGGGCGTCCCTGCACGTTAAGCAGGTTGGCGACAACGCCGTCTGCGGGCTCGTCGAGCACGAGGTCGAGGTCGAGAACTTCCGTTTCGTTGGAGAAAGCCGCCTTCAGGGCGAACTGCCCGCCGGGGCCATCGAGGCGCTTGACGTCGAAATTCGTGTCCAGCGTTCCACTGGCAATTCTGAGCGCACCGGTGAGCGACAGTTCGGCGGCGAGGCCGAACACATCGTGGCCGAAGGTTGCCTTCGGGATTTCCAGCTGTTCCAGATTGATCGCCAGCGGCAGTTCGGGAACCTGGAACGAGCGCGATTCAGGGGAAGGCAGGGCCGTTTCATCCGGCAGTGGCCGGCGCGTCACCTCGATGCTCTCTGCGGCGAGCCTCTGCACCTCAAGGCGCTGCCGCAGAATCAGGGTCGAGCGGCTCCAGTTGATCGATGCATTCTGAAGGCGAAGCCAGACGCCTTCGCGGTCGGCGATGGTGATCTCGCCAATGGTTGCCTGCGAGGAGAGCGCCCCGCGAATGCCCGAGATGCGGATCTGCCGGTTCGGGGTGGAGAGCTGGTTTTCAAGCAGCCGCGTCAGGAAAGAGCGCTCCTCTTCGGGCGTGCTTTCGCTCGGCGTGTCCTGCGCCATGGCCGGCAGCAGGAGGAGAAGGAGGCTGAGGGCGGCGAGGAGGCGGATCAAAATGCTTGTCCTATCCCGACATAGAAGGCGACGCTCGGATCGTCGTTGCGCCGGTCAAGCGGCACGGCGACATCCAGGCGCACGGGGCCAAGAGGTGTGAGGTAACGCAGGCCGGCGCCGACGCCGATCCTGACATCCTGATTGAAGTCCGGGAACGATTCAGCGCCGACCAGACCGGCATCGACAAAGCCGACAAGGCCGATACTGTCGGTCACGCGGGCGCGCAGTTCGGCCGATGCCTCCATCAGAGAGCGTCCGCCAGCCACGCCATTGGGCGTGTCGACACCGATATTGCGATAGGCATAGCCGCGCACCGAACCGCCGCCGCCTGCGAAGAACAGCTTGTCGGGCGGGGTTTCGGAGATGGGGGCGCCCACGAGTGAACCGAGCTTGGCGCGGCCGGCCGCCACAAAGCGCCCGTCGCTGCCGAAATCGTAATAGGCCCGGCCTTCCAGCATCATGCGTGCCGCCAGATTGCCGTATTCCATCTCGTAGAACGGGTCGAGCGAGGCTTCAGCGAAGAAGCCTTCCGTCGCGTCGGCAGGATTGTCGCGGCTGTCATAGGTGACCGTGCCCGAAAGCCCCACCGTCAGGAAATCGCGTGTGCCGAAATCGTCGTCGAAGCGCGCCCGGTCTACATTCGCAAAGAGGCTGCCCGAAAGCTCTTCGTTGAATTCATGGTGGAAACCGGCCTGCGCGGTCACGCTGGTGCGGGTGTAGCGCTCCAGAACCTCGCGGTCGCCGAAGACGGACGCCTGAAAGTCCGTGTCGGGCGTGTAGACGCCGGGTTTGGTGAACGATGCGCCAACCCGATAGGTCAGGTCTTCCGGCTTGAACGTGTTGCCGATGCCCAGCACCTTGCCTTCGAAGCGCAGGCGCTCGGCACGGCCGAACAGATTGCGGTGCATCCAGTAGGCTTCCACGCCGAGACCGTCGAGCGTGGAATAGGTGCCGCCCACGCCAAAGCGGCGCGGCAGACGTTCCTGAACGCTGACCGAAAGAGGCAGGGAACCATCCTGCTTGATCTCTTCTGCTTCCTCGATGCGGGCGGAACGGAACACATCAAGCCTTGCAAGGCGCTTTTTGGCGCGTTCCAGATCGTTTGGATTGTACTCGCGGCCGGGAACGATGCCTGTCTGGCGCGCCACGAACTCCGGGTCCATGCGCTCGGTCCCGCTGACCGATACCTCTCCATAGACGGCGCTGCGGCCGGGCTCCATGGTCAGAACCGCATCCACCGTGCTGGTCCTGTGCTCTGCCGTCACCTGCTGGTTGCCGATTTTCGCCTTTGGGTGCCCCTGATAGCGCCAGGCTTCGACCGCCAGGCGTCCGGCTTGGAGGATCGTTCCCGAACGGGCAATTTCGCCGGTGAGGAAGCCTTCCCTGGCCGGGTCTTCGACGCGGTCCCTGCGCCTTTTGGCAGGCGGGGCCTGATTGATGATCTGTGCCTGTCCGAAGCGGAAGACAGGGCCGGGGTCCACCTCGACCCGCACATTGGCCGGATTGGCAATGTTTGCGTCGATGGGGAGTTCGGAGACTTCCCTGCCGTCGATCGTGATCGTGATCGAACCGCCATAGAGCGCTGATCCATAGAGCGTGTTCAGGATGCGGCGGTAATCGCCGCGCGCCCTGACAATGAGACCGGCAGCGCCGGAGGCCGGTCTTTCGCGGTCGGTCCATAGAGTTGAAGAACCCTTGAGCGACTTTTCGACATCCTCGAAACCATAGGGAACGACGAAGTCGACCGTGTAATTCCACGGTTCGCCAATGGTCTCGCTTTCCTCGGCGACCTTGTCCTTGCCAAAGAGCTTGATGCCGAACAGCTCGAAAGCGTCGGCGGGAGCGGTCGTGAAGGCGAGCATGAGCGAGAGCGCAAGAGGCCCCTGCAAACGCCGACCCATCGACGACTTGACGTCGATCCTACTCAAACCCGTCTCCCATTCTCGAGCCGAGTGTCGGCCATCGGTCTTGCCGTGACGTTAACGTCTCACGCTCTCACTGTGCAGAATATCGAGGTTAAATCACAAACAACGATCACGGCCAATGCAGCTAGTCGGCTGTCTCGAGAAAATGTGGCTTAAAGCCGGCGTTATTTGAAGTGAAGCCGAATTGAGACCTACGAAATGAGAAGGTGGTTGTCTGTCCGTGGCCAATTCAGGGTTGCCGGGGGCGGTTCAGGCAATCGCAATACGTTTGTTTTCAAGGAGAGGCACGTGTCGAATGGCACAAAAACCACGCAGGCCGGAACCCCGGAATACCCAGGGCGAATCGTTGTCGCCGGAAGAAGCAGAAGCGCTCGGAAGCCCTGCTGCGCTGATGGAGCCAGACATCAGCGAGCCTGATCTGACGCGAGCCATCCCCCGAAACAGAAAGCCCCGGCGCGCCATTCCCGCCAAATCCTCCCCGCCGAAAGCCGCCCCCTTTCACAGTGCTTCCGAGACCTCTGCTTCCGCAGAGCCCGCTTCAAGGAGAGCCCGGCCCGTGAAATCCGCTGCAGCATCACGCTCGGGTTCCCGCAAAAAGGTGACGGCATCACGCAAAGGCTCGGCTTCGCGAAGCAGTTCGGCTTCGAGGGAGGCGGTCTACATTGTGGATGGCGCGCGCACGCCTTTTTTGAAGGCGCGCGGCAAGCCCGGCCCCTTCTCCCCCGTGGACCTGGCGGTTCAGTGCGGACGGGCGCTTCTTGCGCGCCAGCCCTTTGCTGCGGACAGTCTCGAACGGGTGATCCTGGGTTGTGTCAACGTGCCGGTCGACGAAATGAATCCTGCGCGTGTCGCAGCGCTGCGGCTTGGCATGGGCGACGCCATGCCCGCCTTTACCGTGCAGGTCAATTGCGGGGCGGGCATGCAGTCCATCGACACCGCTTTCCGCACGATACAGTCCGGCAGCGCGAACCTTGTTCTGGCTGGCGGGGCGGAAGCAATGTCGCACGCGCCTCTGGTCTGGTCACGGGAAGGGGCTGCGTGGTTCAGCCGATACTCCCGCGCGACCTCTTTCCTGGGGAAGCTAAGGGCTCTGAAGGCTTTCGAAATGCGCCTGCTGAAGCCGGTTGTCGGGCTGGAGCGTGGGCTGACAGATCCCGTCACTCTGCTCACCATGGGGCAGACAGCCGAGAAGGTCGGACATTTGTTCAACATTTCCCGAGAGGCAGCGGATGCCTATGCGGCTGAAAGCCATCAGCGGCTGGCCAAGGCGCAGACAGGCGGGGCGCTGGCGCGTGAGATCGTGCCGCTGGTTACCGGCGATGGCGAGATGTTTATCGCGGATGATGGTGTCCGGCCCGAAACCTCCGTCGAGGATCTGGCCCGGCTTGGTCCGGCGTTTGAAAAGCCCCATGGGCGGGTCACAGCCGGCAACGCATCCCAGATTACCGATGGCGCATCCTGGCTGATCCTCGCATCGGAGGCCGCCGTCAAAAAGCACGGTCTGACGCCGCTCGCGCGCATCGTCGACAGCGAATGGTCGGGGCTCGATCCCTCCATCATGGGGCTTGGGCCGACGCTGAGCACAACCGCACTCCTGCAGCGTCAGAAGCTGACGCGCAGCGATATCCATTTGTGGGAGTTGAACGAGGCCTTTGCCGCGCAGGTGCTTGCCTGCCAGGCCGCCTGGGAGGATGTGGACTACTGCCGCAACGTTCTGGGGCTTGAACGGGCATTCGGACGCATCGACCGCAACCGGCTGAATGTGGATGGCGGGGCCATCAGCCTCGGTCACCCCGTCGGCGCCAGCGGCAACCGGATCGTTCTCCATCTTGTCAACGCCATGCGGAAGAAGGGGCAGAAGCGGGGCATCGCGACAGAGTGCATCGGCGGCGGACTTTCCGGGGCCATGCTTGTGGAGGTCGGATAATGGCTGAAAAGAACATGCCCGCGAGCGAAAACATGATCCGTCGTCAGTTGACGCTCGGACATGGTCTGAAGAAAATCCAGAAGAAGAAACACTGGTCCTTGTCGAAGGATGCCGGCGACATCGCGTGGCTGGTCCTTGATCGGGAGGACGAAAACACCAACACGCTCTGCGAAGATGTGCTGGTGGAGCTCGACGCGCTTCTGGAGAAGATCGAAGCCACTGCGCTCGCTGCGCTTGTCATCCGGTCAGCGAAGACCGGTGGGTTCATTGCCGGGACCGACATCCGCGAGTTGCAGGGGATAACGGAGGCGGTTGAAGCGGAAGCGCGCATGAAGCGTGCGCATGCGATCATCGACCGTCTGGCCGCTTTGCGGATCCCGACCATCGCCGTGGTTCATGGCCACTGTCTTGGCGGCGGGCTGGAGCTCGCGCTTGCCTGCAAACACCGCATCGCCATTGAGGGAGCGACGTTCGGCTTTCCCGAAATATCTCTGGGGCTTCATCCGGGGCTCGGCGGCAGCTTCCGTCTTCCCGCGCTGATTGCGCCGGGCGAAGCCATGAAGATGATGCTGGATGGCAAGCCGGTCGATGCAGGGAAGGCCCGTGAACTGGGTCTTGTCGATACCGTGGTTGAAGAGCGCCACGTGGCCAGTTCCATAGAGGCGCTTGTCTCGCGCAGGCTGAAGCCGGCCAGGCCGGGGTCCGGCCTCTCGCGCCTCAGCGCCGTTTCGCCCTTCCGGCATCTGGCGGTCCGCAAGATGCGGTCTTCTGTGGCGCGGCAGGTGCGGGAGAAGGACTATCCGGCGCCCTATCGCCTGATCGATCTATGGCTGCGAAATGGCGGTCGCAAATCAGCCATGCAAGCTGGCGAGATACGGTCTTTCGCCAGGCTTCTTTCCGGAGCCACGGCGCAAAATCTGATCCATGTGTTCTTTTTGCGCGAGCATTTGAAGGCGAGTGGCGGGGGAGAAAGCGGTATCGCGCATGTTCACGTCATCGGCGCGGGAGCGATGGGGGCAAACATTGCCGCGTGGTGCGCATCGCGGGGGCTGCGCGTCACGCTGTCGGACACTGACGAGAAGGCGCTGACAGCGGCCATTGAACGCGCGGCCAGACAGTTTGGGGAATGGCTCCACTCAGGCACGGAGCAGCGTGCGGCATTCGACCGTCTGATCCCGGATTTCGCTGACGACGGCCTGCGTCACGCGGATCTGGTCATCGAGGCGGCCGCAGAGAAACTGGACGTCAAACGCAAGCTTCTCAAAGCGGTCTCTTCCGGCATGAAGAAAGACGCGGTTCTGGTTTCCAGCACGACGAGCCTCTCGCTCGATACACTGCTTGGCGTCGTGTCCTCTCCCGAGCGTGTCGCCGGGCTGCATTTCTTCAATCCGGTATCTCAAGTGGAACTGGTGGAGGTTGTCTCGCACAGCCGGGTGTCACGCACGGTGAAGGAACGGCTCATGGCCTTCTGCGGCTCAATCGATCGTCTGCCGGCGCCCGTCCGCAGTTCGCCGGGCTTTCTCGTCAACCGGGCACTTTCCGCCTATCTTGGTGAAGCCTTTGTGATGCTGGAGGAAGGGGTTCGCAAGGAGAGCCTCGACGAGGCGGCAGAGGATTTCGGCATGGCCGTCGGTCCCGCAGAACTTGCTGACCGGATAGGGCTGGACATCTGTCTTGAGGTTGCGCGGGCGCTCAATCCCAAGCGCGGCAAAGCGCAGCAGACAGGCCCAAAATGGCTGGAAACCCTGGTTGCCGAAGGGCGTACCGGCATAAAAACGGGAAGCGGCCTCTACGAATATGACAAGTCGGGTCGCCCGAAGAAGAAGAGCAATCGTCTCACGCCACATCCGATGATTACGGACCGGCTGATCCTGCCAATGCTCAACAGCTGTGCGGCCTGTCTGCGCGAAGGTGTCGTGGCCGATGAGGAAACGCTTGAAGCCGCGATGGTGTTCGCGGCGGGCTTCGCTCCGTTCCGGGGCGGCCCGCTGACCTATGCCCGCCGGCGGGGGTGTGCAGAGATCGTCTCGACACTCGAACGCCTGCAGGAAAAATATGGTGAGCGTTTCACCCCCGATCCTTACTGGCTGAAAATTGCAGCGTCACCCCGCGCCATGTCGTGAGAGCCGCAAATCGTGTGATTGTGGGAACCCTGAGCGCATTCGCGGAATTTCCCTTTCGGATGCAAGACGAAAGGATATGCCGATGCCAGCAAAGTCAAAGGCTCAGCAAAAAGCCGCCGGGGCTGCCTTGTCTGCGAGGCGTGGTGACACGCCGAAATCGGATCTGAAGGGCGCTTCGCTGGACATGTTCGAGACGATGAGCGAGGCGGAACTCGAAGAACTGGCGGAAACCAGCCACGACGATTTGCCCGAGAAGAAGGACTGAGGCGCGCCAGCGCGCGCCTCATGGCCTCAGGGTCAGCCTGCGGCTGTGGCTGACTTGCCCGCATCGAGACGGCCGGAAATGAAACGCTCCAGCCGCTTTGCAGCCTCCCGCAGCGTTTCCTCATCCTGACACATGGAAATGCGGATATGGCCTTTTGCGGCGTCGCCGAAGCTGGCGCCCGGCAGAACCGCCACATCTTCCGCGTTCAGGAAGTCCCAGGCGAACTTTTCGCAATCCTGCTCGATGGCCCGAATGTCGAGCATGACATACATGCCGCCTTCCGAACCGCGAACGACGACACCATTCATGCCGCGCACGGCATCGAGAAACGCCTCGCGCCGTTTCGTGTAGAGTTCGGCGATCTCAACCACACCGAAACCGTTCTCGGCGGCGGCGGTGGCCGCATGCGAGGTGAAGTCGGGCAGGCCATAAGTGGCGACGAGGTTGAGATTGGTCATCACCGCAATCATGTCGGCGGGGCCGGTCAGCCAGCCGACGCGCCAGCCGGTCATGCCGTGGCTCTTCGACAGCGAATTGATGACCAGCGTGCGCTCCTTCATGCCGGGCAGGGCGCGCGGCGAGACATGCTCCTTGTCGGACCGGATGGTCCAGTAGACCTCGTCGGACAGAAGCCAGATATCACGCTCGCGGCAGATTTCGGCAATGCGCTCAATCGTGGCGCGCGAATAGACCGCGCCCGTCGGATTGTTCGGCGAGTTGATGAGAATGGCGCGCGTGTCGGCCTCAAGCGCGGCCTCGATCTCCTCAAGGCTCGGCTCGAAATTGTTTTCCGCATGCGTCTCGATCTCGGTGAAACGGCCGCCTGCGGCCCGCACCGTGCCGGGATAGGTCGCGTAATAGGGCGACACGATCACCGCATGCGCGCCCGGATCGAGCACTGCCTGAAACGCTGCGTAAAGCGCACCCTGACCACCAATGGTGACCATGATCTCGTCGGCGCTGGTCTCGATACCGGTGCATTCTTCAGAGAGCTTGGCGAGTGCGGCGCGCAGTCGGGGCTGGCCCGGAAGTTGCGTATAATGGTGATGGCCACCGCGCACGGCTTCGACGCAGGCCTCGACCGTTTCGGACGGCGTGTCGAAATCATGGTCTCCGACCGAGAGCATGATGACCTTGTCGCCGGCCTGTTTGCGGGCCATGGCTGCGAAATGGATTTCCCAACCGTTTTTGCCGGAAGGAACGATGCCGGAAATGCGTGATGAAGGCTTTGGCATGGGTGAGGCTCTTGGCATTCGACTTGAAAAAGGAAGGCCCTTCGACTACGAGGACCGCGCACTGGCCGCTCTTTTAACAGAGTGGCAGTCATGAGAACAGCGCAACCAAATAGCGCACCCGGGGGCATGTGTTCCCAGAGCACCGGATCGAAAAGTGGAAACCGGTTTTCCGTTTATCGCGGCGCTCCATCAATGGTCTGGATCGGTTTTTGTACGTCCTGATGGACGCTCGGCGATCCGATCCTGAACGGGTTGCGGTATGGATGTGAGGGGCATCCGTCGGTTCGCACCGCATTTTTGCAGAAGGATGGCGGCATGTTGGCCCCTGAAAAGAAGAACGAACTGTCTGTTTCGGAAATCGTCGACGAGGCGATGCTGTCGCGCCGCTCCGTGCGCGCGTTTTTACCCCAGCCGGTCGATGACGACACGATCCGGGATATTCTGCGCGTTGCCGCACGCGCGCCTTCGGGCACGAACATGCAGCCCTGGAAGGTCTATGTCGTTTCTGGCGAGCGCAAGCAGGAACTGTCGGATGCGATCCTCTCTTCGGGCGTCCGCCCCGAGAAGATCGAGTGGGACGAGTACAAATACTACCCCGACAAATTCTTCGAGCCCTATCTGACCCGCCGCCGCGCCGTTGGCTTTGCGCTCTACAGCCTTCTGGGCATCGGGCGGCGCGAAGTGGACCGTATGCGCGCCCAGCATGACCGCAACTTTACCTTTTTTGACGCGCCGGTCGGGCTGATCTTCACCATCGACCGCCGCCTCAACAAGGGCTCGTGGATCGATCTTGGTATGTTCGTGCAGTCGGTGATGATCGCCGCGCGCGGTCGTGACCTGCACACCTGCCCGCAGGCGGCTTTCGCGCCCTATCACAAGCAGATCCGCCCGATCCTCGACATTCCGGATGAGGAAATCGTGGTCTGCGGCATGGCGCTTGGCTATGAAGACGCTTCTGCACCGGAAAACGGCCTGCGCAGCGAGCGCGAGCCGCTTGAGGAATTCGTTTCCTTCGTGCGCTAGGGGCCTGACTCTAGATCATGTTTTTCCACCTACGGCCCTTGCTTACGAATTTGTAATTCCCCGGCAAGGTTGCCGTAATGTGGGATCGGTCAATTTCACCTCGTTCCCTGCCGCGCCTCCCAAGCGGCGCCCCTTTACGAGGATGAAGACATGAAAAACAAGATCCTGTTGTCGGCTCTGGCTCTCAGCCTGGTTGCCGGTTCCGCCGCCATCGCCCAGGAAGCTGCGCAGAATGGTCAGGGCAACCCCCAGGCTGCCGGGCAGCAGATGAAGGGCGGCAAGCAGATGCGCGGTTTCGCCCGCTTTGATGCCGATGGCGATGGTGTCATCACCGCTGAAGAGTTCACCAGCATTCAGCTTGATCGCCTCAAGGCAGCCGATGCCGATGGCGACGGCACGCTCTCCGATGCCGAACTGCAGGATCTCGCAACCCAGCGCATGGCAGAACGCCGCGCCAAGCGCGCCGCACAGCATCTCGATGCGGATGGCGACGGCAAGGTGACCATCGCCGAGATCGAAAGCCAGCACGCCAAGCGTTTTACGCTGATGGACGCCAACAATGACGGTCAGCTCGACCAGCGCGAGATGCGCCGTGGCGGTCGCCAGATGGCGGCGGAGCATGGCAAGCGCGGTGGTGGTGAACGCGGCGAAGGTCGCGGCAAGATGGAGCGCAGGCACGACCACAAGGGTGGTGAGCACAAGGGCGGCGGCAAGGGCGAAATGCGCCGCGGCGCAGCTCCCTCTGACAATGGCTGACAATACGTAGGTTGCTACAAAGGCATCGGTGGGGAAGTGCTGGATCACTTCCCCGGCGGTGGGGCCGGTTCGCTTCGCGTTTCTGCGAACCGGTGAATAGGTCCGGTGTCGCCGCGCCGGACCTATTTGATTGTGTAACCCACATCTTCTGCGGCCCGGCGCAGCGTGTTTGCGAAGGATCGTGCAAAAGAGCGCAAGACGTAGAGTTCGAAGCGTTTTTCGCCCCGGCGCTGGATCTGAACGGCGATCTCATGATGCGCCGTCGCGCATCCCGAATGGACGGGGAAGGCCGCACTTGCGAAATCGAGCGCGAACAGCTTGGCCAGAACCCATTCCGCTTTCGGCCCTTCAATGCCAAGCACCGTTCTCCCATGCGAAAGGTCGGTCACCGTGCCGATCGTGTCCGGCACCGCGCTTTCCAGCTGGCCCGCAAGCGTCTCGCGCGGGCCGCTCACCAGAAACCGGCCGGGGCCGATATTGAAGGCGCACACGCCTTCGCGATTGGCCGCACCATTGCCCGAACCTGCCGAGAGTCTGAGATTGCAGGCACCCGCCAGCGCTTCGCAAAGCGCCTTCTCCTGGCCCGGCCAGGCTGTCGCCTCGACAATGCCCGCCCTGTCGATTTCAAGGATCGTGACTTCCGCCCCATTGGCGAAATCACCATAGGAGCCGGGGCGAAAATCGCTGCCCAGCGGTGATGCGCGCTCAACCATGCATGCGCTCCCCATCCGGATCGAAGAAATGGTGGCTGACGATTTCCACCTGTCCGAAGCGCTTGCGCAGCGGATCGGACAGGAAGGCCCGTGTGCCGTGTCGTGTCTTGCCGCCCTTGACCAGCGCCAGGCCGATGTATTTTTCGAGCGCCGGCGAATAGCAGTATCCGGTCACATGGCCGATGCTTTCGCCCGGTTCGTCGCGGTTCCCGCTTTCCACCAGATGCGCGCCGCCGCCAAGCGGCTGACCGTCAAGCGAGACGACTCCCACGAGCCGCAGCCTGTTCCTGTCGATCAGGGCAGGGCGGTCCATCAGGCCCGAACCGATGAAGGGCTTCTTCTTGGACAGCATCCCGTCGAGATAGAGATCGCGCGCCGTGGTGCGGCCGTCTATCTCCGCGCCCGTCACATGGCCCTTCTCGATGCGCAGCGCGCCGAGCGCTTCCATGCCATAGGGCGTGATGCCGAAGGGGTCGCCGGCTTCCAGCAGCGCTTCCCAGACATGAACGCCATGGCCGGCCCCGCAATAGACCTCATAGGCAAGCTCGCCGGAAAAGGAGAGGCGGCAGATCATGGCGGGCGCGCCATCGATTTCGCCATGCACGATGCCCATGAAGGGGAGCGCGTCATTGTCGACACCGGTTCCGGTCACGCAGCGTTCGAGAACCGCGCGGGCCTTCGGACCGGCAATCGCAGCCCCCGCCCACTGGTCGGTGACGGAGGTGAGATGCACCTTCAGGTCCGGCCACAGAATGTCGAGGCAATATTCCAGATGCTGCATCACCGGGCCTGCATTGGCGGTGGTGGTGGTCATCAGGAAATCGGTTTCGCCAAGCCGCCAGGTGGTGCCGTCATCGAAGACCAGCCCGTCTTCGCGCAGCATCAGCCCATAGCGCGCTTTGCCAACTTTCAGCGTGGAGAAGGTGTTGGTGTAGACCCGGTCGAGGAATGTGGCGGCATCCGGTCCCTTCACGGCAATCTTGCCGAGCGTCGACACATCGACAAGACCCACCGAACGGCGCACCGCCGACGCCTCGCGGATGTAGGCCTGCTCCACCGTCTCGCCCGCACCGGCATAGGCGAGGGGGCGATGCCACAGGCCCGCCGGCGTCATCTCTGCGCCATGCTCTTCATGCCAGTCGTGCAGGGGCGTCAGCCGCTCCGGTTTCAGATCGCCATAACGCTCTGCCGCCAGCGCGCCGATGGCGACAGGCGAAAAGGGCGGGCGGAACCGCGTTGTGCCGGCCTGCGGGATCTCGATGCCGCGCGCGGCGGCCATGATGGCCAGCCCCGGCACATTCGAGGTCTTGCCCTGATCGGTCGCCATGCCGAGCGTCGTATAGCGCTTCAGGTGCTCGACGCTGACGAAGCCCTCACGGTGCGCAAGCCGCACATCGTCGGCGGTCACATCGTGCTGGAAGTCGACGAACGCCTTGCCCTTGCCCCGGATTTCCAGAACCGGGGCGGGGGTGAGATCAAGTGCTGACGGAGCCGTTTCCGGCAGTTTGGCCCGCGAAGGGCGCTTGTCGGCGCTTTTTAACCCCGCATTGCGGCCACTCGCCAGAGCTTCCGCCGACCCCGTTTTGCCGAGAAACGCGCCCGCGCCAATCCAGCGCTGCGTCGGTTCAGGCGGCAGAAACGCCTGTTTTTCGGCATCCCAGACAGGCTTCCCGCCAGCCTGGCTCGCCAGATGGATGACCGGCTGCCAGCCGCCGGAAACCGCGAGACTGTCGCAGTCTATCGGCCTTGCCTCGCCGGAGAGCCTGCCCGTATCGGCGTCGAATGCCTGCACCACAGCGCCTGAAAGCGCCTTGCCACCCTTGGTTCCGACAATGGCGTGACCGGTCAGCGGCACCACGCCGGCCTCGGTTGCAAGCGCTGTCGCTTCATCGCCGATCTGCTTGCGCACATCCACGATGGCCGCCACATGCCCGCCGGCGCGTCTGATGGCGGCGGCTGCCTGATAGGCGCTGTCATTATTGGTGAAAAGAACCGTCTTTTCGCCCGGCAAAACGCCGAACTCGCCCGCATAGCGGCGCACCGCGCCCGCCAGCATCACGCCGGGACAGTCATTTCCGGGAAAGACGATGGGGCGCTCAAGCGCACCCGTCGCAAGCACGACCGTGCCGGCGCGGATCGTCCAGTGGCGCTGGCGGGGATGCCCCTTCGGTGTGCGGGCCACATGATCGTTGACGCGCTCGAGCGCTGCCAGCGTGTTGCCGTCATAATAGCCCCAGACCGCCGTGCGGGTGAGAAGGCGCACATTGTCGAGCCCGGAGAGCAGCGCGGTGATTTCCGCCGCCCATGCATCGGCCGGTTTTGCGTCGATGGTTTCGCCCGACCAGCGTGCAAAGCCGCCGGTCTGCTTCTCCTGTTCGGCGAGGATCACGCGCTTGCCGGCCTTTGCGGCTGCCTCCGCCGCCATCAGGCCCGCAATGCCGCCGCCCACCACGAGCACGTCGCAAAAGGCGTTCTTGTGCTCATAGCGCGAGGGATCAGCTTCGTAATCGGCGCGGCCGAGGCCGGCGGCCCGGCGAATGACATGCTCGCACATCATCCAGAAGCGCGTGCCCTTCAGTGGTCCGGCCACCGGCCCCATGAAGGTCTTGTAGTAGAAGCCAGCGCCCAAAAGCCGGCCGCCGAGCTGGTTCAGCGCCCCGAAATCCCAGGCGAGTGAAGGGAAGCGGTTCTGGCTTTCCGCCCTGAGCCCGTCATGCAGTTCGATCTGCGTGGCGGGAATGTTCGGCTCGCGCACGCCTTCGCGCAGAATGGTCACGAGTGCGTTCGGCTCGTCCACCCCGGCGCTGAAGACGCCGCGCGGACGGTGATATTTGAACGAGCGGCCCACCAGTGAAACGCCGTTGGCGAGAAGCGCGGAGGCCAGCGTGTCGCCGGCATGGCCGGTATGGGCCTCGCCATCGAAGGTGAAGCGGATGGTGCGGGTGCGGTCGATTGATCCGCCGGCGGATGTACGGCGCGGGCTCATGCGGCGTCTCCGCTTTTGGCGTTGCCGCGAACGGGAGCGACCGCGTGGATTTCATGGGTCAGCGTGTTCCGCTCCACCACCAGATGCGCGCGGCACCCTCCGGTATGCTGCCAGTATTCCCGGTGGCGCCCCGCCGGATTGGGCCGGTTATAGACATAGTCGAGCCACGCCTGCGTGTCGGTCGAGGCGGGATCGGGCCGGGTGCGCGTCGCGTCGCCCTGATAGGAGAATTCGGCAAGGTCGCGGGGGCCGCAATGCGGGCAGTCGATCAGCATGGCGGTTCCCTCAATGCAGTTTCGGGGTCGGGCCCTGGCCCGCTTCGTTGATCACCGCGCCGCGCTCGAAGCGGCTCAGCGTGAACGGCGCGTTGATGGCGTGAGGCTCGTCCTTGGCGATGGTCCAGGCAAAGGAATAGCCCGAAGCCGGCGTCGCCTTGAAGCCGCCATAGCACCAGCCGCAATTCAGGTAGAGACCGGGCAGGGGCCCTTTCGTGATGATCGGAGAACCGTCCATCGACATGTCCATGATGCCGCCCCAGGAGCGCAGGAGGCGAAGCCGTGCGACCGATGGGAACATGGCGCAGATCTCGCTCATCACGTCTTCCGCAACGGGCAGGTTTCCGCGCTGGGCATAGGAATTGTAGAAATCCAGACTGCCGCCGAACACCAGGCCGCCCTTGTCCGATTGCGAGACATAGAGATGGCCGGCCCCGAAGGTCACGACGCAGTTCACGAACGGCTTTATGGCTTCGGACACGAAAGCCTGCAGAACATGGCTTTCGATGGGAAACGTGTCGACGCCGGCGCGCTTCAGCACCTGGCCCGTGCTGCCGGCCACCGCCATCGCCACCTTTTTCGCGCGGATGTCGCCGCGTGTGGTGGTGACGCCGATGATCCGGTCGCCATCGCGCAGGAAACCCGTCACTTCGCAATTCTCGATCATGTCGACGCCGCGCCGGTCGGCGGCGCGCGCATACCCCCAGGCGACCGCATCATGACGCGCGGTGCCGGCGCGCGGCTGCAACAGGCCACCGGCGATGGGAAAGCGCGCCGAACCGGAAACGTCGAGCCCTGGCACCCTGCGCGAAATCTCCTGCGGCGTCAGCCATTCGGCGTCCACGCCGTCATGGCGCATGGCGTTGCCCCGGCGGATGTAATCATCCGCCTGGCCCGGGCTGTGGGCAAGGTTCAAGACGCCGCGCTGCGAGAACATCACATTGTAGTTGAGTTCGTGGGAGAGGTTCTCCCAGAGCTTCATCGAATGTTCGTAGAAGCGAATGGATTCGGGCAGCAGATAGTTGGAGCGCACGATGGTCGTGTTGCGGCCGATATTGCCCGATCCGAGCCAGCCCTTCTCCAGAACGGCCACATTCGTGATGCCATGCATGGCGGCGAGATAATAGGCCGTCGCCAGACCGTGCCCGCCACCACCGATGATGATGACATCATAATTCGGTTTGGGATCGGGCTTGCGCCAGGCCGGTTTCCAGTCACGATTGCCTGAAAGGGCATTCTTCAGAAGCGAAAGTGCTGAATATTCCGCCATGCGCCGCCATTCTTTTGCCAGAACGAAGTCTAGGTTCAGGGCTAAACCTATAGGACACCCCGGCCGATGGTGGCAAATAAGGCGTATGTCTTTTCACAGGCTTGCCTTTCATTGCCACGCAGACGCCGGCAATGCTTGCTGCTGACGCATGCCTCGGGCAATGTCGGCGCACCAAAATCGCCCCCTGAACGATCCTGATTCTTTGAGAAGACTGACAGAAATGTTGTTGAAGCTCCGCACCCTGCCAGCTTTCCTGTGCCTTGTTTTCCTGCTCGCTTTCGGTTCGCTCGCCGCAGCGCAGGACACGGAAAGCTTTCTGGAAGGCCAGCGCGAGATGCTTTCGGGCATCGAAAACAGCGTCGCTGGGCTGGAGACGGAGATCGGCCACCAGTCGACCGACGATGCCGAGCTCGTCGACATTCGCGTCGAACTGGAGAGGCTGGGGCGTGAGGTGTTCGACGCCAGCCTGGCGTTCCGCCCCCGGCTTTCGGAAATCAACACGCGCCTTGAGCAATTGGGCGAGCCGCGGAAGGAAGGCGAGCCGCCCGAACCGGAAGAGGTAACGCGCGAGCGCACCCGCCTTCTTGATGAGAAGGCGAGCTTCAACGTCCTGATCGGCGATGCGGAGCGCCTTTCGGTGCGCATCAAGACGGTGATCGAAGAGATCGCGGAACTGCGCCGCGATCTGTTCACCCGCACCCTGTCGCGCCGCTACGACATTTCGGCGGCGGTCAGCACCGATGTCCTGGGTGAATTTACGCAGGAACTGGGCCGTGTCTACACGCGCGTGTCCGCCTGGCTCAGCTTCACGGTCAAATACCGCCTGAAGCCGCTGCTTCTGGCGACGGCGCTTGCCTCCATTGCAGCACTTGCCCTCTTGTTCGGTGGACGCCGCCTCTTTGATGACTTTGTCGAGCCGGACCGCAGTGAGCAGAACCCCACCTATCTCAGCCGTCTGGCGACAGCGCTCTTCTCGACGCTGATCCCGTCGGTTTCCTATGGCACGTTCCTCGTGCTCAGCTATCTCTTTCTGGATTATTTCAACCTGCTGCGCAGTGACATTGCGCCGCTTCTCTGGTCGCTCTTCTCGGTCATCATACTGGTCTATTTTGTCTACCGGCTGGCGCGCGCAATCCTTGCGCCACGGCGTCCCAACTGGCGGCTTTTGCCGGTGCGGTCCCAGGCGGCGCAGTGGCTTCTTGTTCTTGCGGTTGTCACGGCGGTTGCGACCGGCTTCGACCATTTCATGGACCAGGTCTATTCGGTGCTCAGCTCGCAGCTTTCGCTGACCGTCGCCACAAGTCTGGTTGCCACGGTTGTCGTCGGGCTTCTCATCATGGCCATTGGCGCAGTCCGGCCGCTTGAAGACGAAGAGGGCAAGCCCCGGCAGTGGCCGCTCAAATTCCGCTACCTTCTGTTCTTCATCGGCGCTGCGATCATCATCGCCGCACTGCTTGGCTATATCGGTTTCGCCCGCTTCCTGTCGCAACAGGTGGTCGTGACCGGCGCGATCATTGCGACCATGTATATCGGTTTCCTGACGGCCGGTGCGATCACTTCGGAAGGCGCGTTCGCGCATTCGTGGTTCGCCCGGCGTCTGGAGCGTCACACGGCCTTTGACGAAACCGCGCTCGATCAGCTCGGCCTGATCTCGGGCATGATCATCAATGTCATCGTCGTTCTGATCGGTGTGCCGCTCATTCTTCTGCAATGGGGCTTCCGCTGGGCCGACCTAACGGCCTGGAGCTACCGGATTGCCGGCAACATTCAGATCGGCTCGCTCTCCTTCTCCATCATGGGCATTGTGACGGGCATTGTCGTTTTCGTTGTCGGCTACTTTGTCACCCGCTGGTTCCAGGGCTGGCTCGACGGCAAGGTGATGGCGCGCAGCCGCATGGATTCAGGCGTGCGCAACTCCATTCGCACCGGTGTTGGCTATGTGGGCCTCGTGATCGCCGGCCTGATCGGCGTTTCGGCAGCGGGCATCAATCTTTCCAATCTGGCGCTCGTTGCCGGTGCGCTTTCCCTGGGCATTGGTTTTGGCCTGCAGAACATCGTGTCGAACTTCGTTTCGGGCCTGATCCTTCTGGCCGAGCGGCCCTTCAAGGCCGGCGACTGGATCGTGGCTGGCGCAGTGTCCGGCACGGTGAAGAAGATTTCAGTGCGCGCCACCGAGATCGAGACGTTCCAGCGTCAGTCTGTGATCCTGCCGAACTCCGAGCTGATCAACGCGGCGGTCGGCAACTGGACGCATCGCAACAAGCTGGGCCGGATGGAAATCGCCGTGGGCGTGGCCTATGGATCGGATGTGCGGCGTGTGCACGAGATCCTTCTGGAAATCGCCAAATCGCATCCGATGGTTCTGAAAAACCCGGAACCTTTCGTGCTCTTCGCCGGGTTCGGTGACTCGTCGCTCGATTTCGAAATCCGGGTCTATCTCTCCGACATCCTGACGCAGCTCGAAGTGCAGAACGGCATCCGCTTCGCCATCGTCGATGCGTTCGAGGCCGAGGGCATCGAGATTCCGTTCCCGCAGCGCGACATTCATGTGCGCTCCGGTTTTCTGAAACCGGAAGAGCCGGAGCTGCCTGAAGACGGGGAAACGGACGATCTTGAAGAGGAAACGCCTGCAGAGCCCGGCGCGGAGAAGGTGGTGCGTCGCCGTCGACGCCGCAAAACTGATCCGGAGTAATGTGCGGCATGAATGTGGCGTTCAGTTGCCGTTCACGTTGGAAGCTATATAACCGAACACAAGAACGCAGCTGGAAGGCTCTGACATTCAAGGGGCAGAGACACACTGATGAAGACAATGAAGAAATTCGTTTATGCAGCCGCAGCGCTGCTCGTCACCGGTGGCGCGGCTTTCGCGGCGAGCGCCGTCAATCTCGACAGTGAGGCCCACACGCTTGTCGTGACCGAAGGCGGCTCCCAGACGGAGCTGGTTGTCGGCGCGGGCGAAACCATCGAGTTTTGCGCTGCCGGGTGCTTCGTGACCATGCCGAATGGCGACCGCGAGGTTCTGAGCGGCTCGGAAACCATCGAGATTTCCGGCGGCAAGGGCCGCGTGCGCTAGGGCCAGGACCCAAGAATAGATCTCGAAATCTGTTCCCCATTTCACGGGAAAGCAAAGAAAGGCTGCGCCATTGCGCGGCCTTTTGTTTGTTTTGTTATGAGCCTGTTAAGCCTGAACGGCATTTTCCATCGCTTGACTTGCCCCTGCGTTAGCAAGTTCAGAATTCAGAAGTTCCTTTCACGTAAGGCCGTCTCCAGTACGGGTTTTGTCTGGGGGCTTTTATGGACGCGCGATCTGAACGCAATGCGGTGCCGCTGGCCGTCGATCTCGACGGCACACTGATTGCGACCGATCTTTTATGGGAGAGTCTTTTTCTTCTCCTGCGTCGCAAGCCCCTGTGCGTCTTTCTTCTGCCGTTCTGGCTTCTGGGAGGGAAGGCGCGGCTGAAATGCGAAATCGCCTCGCGCGTCGAACTCGATGCAGGCGGTCTTCCGTATCGGCAGGATCTTCTCGCCCGGCTTCGCGAAGACAGGGCCGCTGGCCGCCACATCGTTCTTGCCACGGCTTCGCCCAAGAAGTTCGCCGATGCGATTGCCGAGCATCTGGGCGTTTTCGATGAGGTGATCTCCACCGAACCCGGACGCAACATGGCCTCGGGAATGAAGCGCGATGCGCTGGTTGCGGCATTTGGCGATGGCGGTTTCGATTATGCCGGCAACAGCCGCGCCGATGTCGCTGTTTTTGATGCCGCGCGCAATGGCATCGTCGTTGCGCCGGATCGCGCCGCAGCGCGCTGGCAGGCGGCAAATGACGCCGAGCTTCTGGAAGCGCCCAGGCCGACCATCAAGACCTATGTGAAGATGCTCAGGGTGCACCAATGGCTGAAGAACAGCCTGATTTTCGTGCCGCTCATCCTGAGCCATGAATATCTGAACATGCCCCTGCTGACGCTGTGCGTTCTGGCCTTCATCTCGTTCAGCACCGCCGCATCGGCCATCTACATCCTGAACGACTTCTTCGACCTCGGTCTGGACAGGCGTCATCCCACCAAGCGCAACAGGCCTTTTGCGAGCGGCATGCTCTCGATTCCGTTCGGGTTTGCGGCGATGATCGGCCTTCTGGCGATCAGCGGTTTCACGGCGCTGTTCCTGCCGCCGCTCTTCGGCATTGTGCTTGTCGGCTATCTGATCGCCACCACCGCTTATTCCCTGTCGCTCAAGCGAATGCTTCTGATCGATGTGCTGACCCTTGCCGGTCTCTATACGATGCGCATTCTTGCCGGCAGCGCGGCCACGACCATCGGCGTTTCCTTCTGGCTTCTGGCGTTCTCGGTCTTCTTCTTCCTCTCGCTGGCGCTGGTGAAGCGCTATGTGGAGCTGCGCTCAACCGTTCTGCCCGCAGGCGAGCGGATTGCCGGACGCGGCTATCGCACCGAGGATCAGGAAGTGATCGCCCAGGCAGGCATGGCCTCGGCCTTCTCCTCCGCCATGGTTCTGGCGCTCTACATCGAGAGCAGCGCCGTACGTGAGCTCTACGAGATGCCCTGGCTGATCTGGCCGCTTTGCCCGATCGTGCTCTACATCACCATTCGCATGTGGATCCTGGCGCGGCGCGACGAGATGCATGACGATCCCATCGTCTTCATCATTGGCGACTGGCGCAGCCAGCTTTTCGGTCTGCTCGGCGCTGTCCTTCTCTTCTCGGCGGGGCTCTGAGGCATGGCCGATTACTCTGCTTTTGGGCTGGTGCGCCGTCGAGCGCCTGTGGCGATTGGCGCTGAAGACGCCATTGAGCGCCTGCGCGCGGGCAGGGGGCTTCCGTCCTCCGTCCTGCCCTATGGCAATGGCCGTTCCTATGGCGATACCTGTCTGAACGATGCCGGCGCGCTGATCGACATGCGCCCCATGAACCGCATCGTCGCTTTCGATGAACAGAGCGGGCTTTTGACGGCGCAGGCCGGTCTCATGCTTTCGGATGTCATCGCCCATGTGGGGCCGAAGGGCTGGTTTCCGGCAGTCGTTCCGGGCACCCGGTTTGTCACGCTGGGCGGGGCAATCGCCAATGACGTGCACGGCAAGAACCACCACCGGCGCGGCACGTTTGGCTGCCACGTGGTGTCCTTCACGCTTCTGCGGTCCGATGGAGAGGTCCGCCGTTGCAGCGCCGATGAGAATGAAGAGCTTTTCCGCGCCACCATCGGCGGCATGGGGCTGACGGGCCTGATCCTGGACGCCACCATTCGCCTGATGAAGGTCGCCTCCGTCGATGTGAACGAATGCGTGCGCGGCTTCTCCGGTCTGGATGAATATTTCGATCTGGCCGAAGACGCCGACGCCCGGAACGAATATGCCGTTGCCTGGCTCGACCAGCTTGCGTCGGGTGCAAAGGCGGGCAGGGGCTTTTTGCTCACGGCCAATCACGCCGAAGATGGCGCGGTGTTTCGCGCCGCGTCCCCGCGCCGTCTCACCGTTCCCTTCCGGCCGCCGCTCAATCTTTTGAACCGCTGGTCGCTGACCCTGTTCAACCGGGCCTTTGCCTGGAGCAAGGCGCGCGCCGAAGGCGTTCGGCGCTCCTCTTACGAAAGCTACTTCTTTCCTCTCGACGCCGTGCGCCACTGGAACCGGCTCTATGGCCCGCGCGGTCTCCTGCAACATCAAAGCGTGGTGCCGTTCGAGGCCGCACGCGAAACCATCCCGGCAATGCTGGCGGCTGCGCGCGAGGCCGGTCAGGCGTCGTTCCTCACCGTTTTGAAGCGGTTTGGCGATGTCGCCTCGCCGGGCATGCTTTCCTTTCCGCGGCCGGGCTACACGCTGACGCTCGATTTCTCCAATGCGGGCGCTGCCACGGATGCGCTTTTCGAGCGGCTTGACCGGATGACGGTCGAGGCCGGTGGCGCGGTCAATCCCTACAAGGATGCGCGCATGGGGCCTGCTCTTTTCGAAGCCTCGTTCCCGCACTGGCGCGATCTGGAGGCGCTGCGCGACCCGGCCTTCCTTTCCGATTTCTGGCGGCGCACGGCGCAGAAGCTGCCGGCCAGCGAGGCGGGAGGCCGGCATGCCGCCGAATGATTTCTTTCAACCCGGCCAGACACCGGAAACTCACGCAAAAGATGCAATTTATATCCAGCGCTTCACGCTTTGTTTGCAAGAAGGCGCTATGACAGGGACGGGCGGGACAAGATGAAATACATACCCTTCATACTCTTCACGGTGATGACCAACGCGGCTGCGCAGCTCATGCTGAAACACGGCATGATGACGCTGGGCGATCTGAGCTTTGCGGGTGCGAACCCGATCCTGAAGATTCTTCAGATCGTCTTCAGCCCGTGGATTTTTGCCGGCCTGTGCGTCTTCGTCATCTCCATGGCGTCGCATCTCTACGTGCTTTCCAAGGTCGAGCTGTCCTTCGCCTATCCGTTTCTGAGCCTTGCCTATGTGGCGGTGGCGGTGTTTGCCTACTTCCTCTTCAAGGAAGACCTGAACGCCTACCGCATCGCCGGCATCGCGCTGATCTGCGTCGGCACCGTGCTGATCGCGCAGAGCGGCCGCGAAATGCCTGAAGAACAGGCGGCGCTCGCAAAAGACAAACTTCAGTCCGAAAGGTCGATGATCCAATGAGACATATCATTTTTGGCGGTGACGGCTTCGTCGGCCGGCACCTGGCCCCCAAGCTCGTGGCCGATGGCGAAGAGGTCATCGTTGCCGACATCGTGAAGAGCGACCTGTCGCACTACCGCCAGGTGGAGTTCGTCCATTGCGACGTGACCGATCCGGCCGCCGTGGAGGCGCTGGGCATGAAGGCCGACGACATGGTCTACAACCTGTCGGCCAAGATGCTGTCGCCGATCCAGGTGCGCGCCAAGCGGCACGACTTCTTCTACCCGGTGAACTATCACGGCACGGTCAACATCATCGAGGCGATGGACAAGGCGGGGGCAAAAAACCTCGTCCACTTCACCACCGACATGATCTACGGCCACACCGTCACCTATCCGATGACGGAAGATCATCCCGTTTCGCCGCTTGGCGAATACGGCCAGTCCAAGCTCGACACGGAAGTGCTGGCAGCCGAATGGCGCAAGCGCGGCATGAACATTTCGCTGTTCCGCCCGCGTCTCATCATCGGGCCGGGACGTCTGGGCATTCTCGAAAAGCTGTTCAAGCTGATCGACATGAACCTGCCGGTGCCGATGATTGGCGCAGGCAAGAACCCCTATCAGTTCATCTCCGTGTTCGACTGCGCGGAAGCCGCGCGTCTTGCGTGGAAGGCCGGCGTGCCGAACGAGGCCTACAATCTCGGCTCGATCAACCCGCCGCCGGTGCGCAAGCTGCTCGGCGATCTGGTGAAGCATGCGGGCTCGAAATCCCTGCTTCTGCCCACGCCGGGCTGGGCCGTGAAGCGCACGCTCGACATGCTCGACTGGATGAACATGCCGCTCATGGACCCGGAGCAGTATCTGATCGCCGACGAGATGTGCGTGCTCGACGTCTCCAAGGGCGAGCGCGACCTGAACTGGGTGCCGCAATACAATGACGGCGACATGCTGATCGCCGCCTATGACGAATATCGCGCCAAGAAATCTGGCCAGGCCGTTGGCGCCAGCCAGGTTCCGGCCGAATAGGGGAGGTCGCCATGACCGTCGTGACAAAGACCGATACGAAAGGGGCGAGGCCCGTGATGGACGCACCTGACCTTGCACCCAGGGCAATCGTGAAGCCCGATCTTCTCACCGTGGAAGACGCCAAGGCTCTGAGCGTCGAGCGGATGACCGATCTGTTCAAGGCGCATCTGAACCCTGGCCAGCTTCACTTCATGAAGCTTCTGGGCTTCCACAAGATCAAGATCGAGAGTGCGGAGGGGATGTATTACATCGACCAGAACGGTCGAAAAATCCTCGATTTCTTCGGCGGCTTCGGCTCGCTGGCCTTCGGCCACAACCATCCGCGCATTCTCGAAGCCCGCAAAAAGTTCCAGGACGAGAAGCGCCACGAGATCGCCATCGCCTTCATGTCGCAGTATTCGACGGCGCTGGCTGCCAATCTCGCAGCCTGTTCGCCGGGCGACCTCGACATGGTGTTCCTCGGCTCCTCGGGTTCCGAGGCCATGGAATCGGCCGTGAAGCTTGCCGAGCGCGCCGCCGGTCCCAAGCGTCCGAAGGTCGTCTATGCGGAGAACTCCTTCCACGGCAAGACCAAGGGCGTTCTCACCATCACCGATGGCAATCTCTACCGAGCAGAGTTCCGCCTGACGGACAACACGGTGCGGGTGCCCTTTGGCGATATCGACGCCATCGAACACGCCTTCCGCACCGATCCCGAGATCGGCGCAATCGTGCTTGAAACCGTTCAGGGCGGCGGTGGCATCAACGAGGCCCCGCGCGAATTCTGGCAGAAGCTGCGCCAGCTCTGCGATCAGTACGGCGTCATCTGGGTGGCGGACGAGGTTCAGTGCGGCTACGGGCGCACCGGCCGTTTCTATGCCTTCGAGCATTACGACGTGGTGCCGGACATCACCGCGCTCGCCAAGTCGCTGGGTGCGGGCAAGGCCGCCATGGCCGCGATGATCGCCAAGCGCGACATCTACATGAAGGCCTATGGCTCTCCGAAAAACGCGATGATCCACGCCATGGCCACCTTTGGCGGCATCGGCGAGGCCTGCGCCACGGCCATCGAGGGCACCAATGTGCTTTATGACGAAGCGCTGATGGAGAACGCCGAAAGCACCGGCGCCTATCTGGTCGAGCGTCTCAACGCGCTGAAGGACAAATATCCGCGCATCATCAAGGACATTCGCGGCCGTGGCTGCATGGTCGGGCTCGAGTTCCACGATTTCTCGCAGACCCTGCCGGCGGTTCTGCGCCCGGTGGTCGGCGTTTTGGACGAGAAGCTCAAGGGTTCGCTGTCGGGCTTTGTGGGCGCGCTCCTCCTGCGCGATTACGATGTTCTGGTCGCCTTCACCGAATACAACCGCAATGTCATCCGTCTCCTGCCGCCGCTCATCATGCAGAAGGAGCACGTGGACAAGCTGGTGGATTCGCTCGACGCGCTGCTCGGGCGCGGTGTCGTTTCCATCGTGAAGGATTTCGTCAAAAGCCAGGTGAAGTAAGGTCCGGCTTCTGACAGGATGATTCAGGGCTGCCTCTCAAGGCTCTGAAAGATTTAGGAAAAAGCGCCTCTCGCGCGACAACTGGCCGGGCTTGTCCCGGCCTTCTTTTTGTTTGCAATGCCGCTGGCCCCTCATCCGCCTGCCGGCACCTTCTCCCCGCCTGCGGGGAGAAGGACGATGGCCGCAACGCTGATGAAAGCCTCCTTCTCCCCGTGCACGGGGAGAAGGTGCCGGCAGGCGGATGAGGGGCGTGCGCCGGCGCTCAGACCCGGCAGTGAGACGTTGCAGAAGCGCGGCGGTTGGGAGGGCAGCGCCAGGCGCACCCGTCCTTCGACAAGCTCAGGATGAGGACTACCGGGCTTGCGGTGTGGTTCATTCCGAACAGTTATTTACGGGCGTCATCAACTCAACAGCCCTCATCCTGAGCTTGTCGAAGGACGGGGGCGCTTGGCACCGAACAACAGCAACGCTTCCTTCTCCCCGCGTGCGGGGAGAAGGTGCCGGCAGGCGGATGAGGGGTGTGCGCCGGGCTCAAACCCGGCAGTGAGACGTTGCATAAGCGCGGCGGTTGCGAGGCAGCGCCAAGCGCCCCGTCCTTCGACAGGCTCAGGATGAGGACTACCGGGCTTGCGGTGTGGTTCATTCCGAACCGTTTTATTTACGGGCGTCATCAACTCAACAGCCCTCATCCTGAGCTTGTCGAAGGACGGGGGCGCTTGGCACTGAACAACAGCAACGCTTCCTTCTCCCCGTGCACGGGGAGAAGGTGCCGGCAGGCGGATGAGGGGCGTGCACCGGCGCTCAAACCCGGCAGTGAGACGTTGCAGAAGTGCGGCGGTTGGGAGGGTTGAGCCAAGCGTCCCCGCCCTTCGACAAGCTCAGGATGAGGACTACCGGGCTTGCGGTGTGGTTCATTCCGAACCGTTGTATTTACGGGCGTCATCAACTCAACAGCCCTCATCCTGAGCTTGTCGAAGGACGGGGGCGCTTGGCACTGAACAACAGCAACGCTTCCTTCTCCCGCGAGCGGGGAGAAGGTGCCGGCAGGCAGATGAGGGGCGTGCACCCAGCCTCGAAGAAAACTGCCGAGCCTATTCGATCCGGTCCGCCATAAGCGGGTTCAGATAGGCGTCGAAACACTCATTGAGCGTGATCTGCTCATGGTCCTCGATGGCGGGCGCGTAGAGCGCCAGAAGGTCTGCATTCGCGGTCGTCAGCGGGCAGGTGGGGTGCAGAATGAGATCGGCCTCACGCACCGCCTCCAGCGCCTCGGCGTCCGGCGGCGGCACGGTGCGGGTCGGGTCCGCGCCGATGGAGACGTGCCGTGGCGCTTCCCTGTCCATCAGCCAGGGGAAGGGGTTCACGAAATTGAGGTTCATGACCGTGTCGAAGGTGACGCCCTGTTCCGCCTCCAGTTCGCGGATCGCGGTGATGGCCTCGTCGATGGCCATCAGATGCGCGATCTGGAAATCGAATTCCGAGTAGAACACATAGGAGGGCAGTTCCTGAATGCGGATGAAGTCCGCATAGGTCTCGCGATGCTTCGCGTAAAAGCCCATCATCTTCTCCGCCCGTGCGAGGATTTCCGGACGCATGTTGAGGCGGCCAAGCGTCTTCAGGTTTTCGCTTGGCATCGTCACGTTCTTGATCGCGCCGACATAGGTGCGTGCGGCCCGCTCGGCGGTGTTCACCAGCGGCGGAAGTGCTGCAGCGGCAGCAAGCAGGCCGGCGGCGATGAAGGCGCTGCGCGGTGCATCGCTCTGCCAGAGCCGCATCAGGACCGGCAGAAGCACCGGCCAGATAAAGATCAGCGCCTGGCTGCCGGTGTTCTGCGTCTCGAAGAAGATGCCTGCAAAAAGCACCACCATGATCCAGAAAGCGTCATGATCAAGGAAGCGCGCGATGGCCCGAAGACGTGGCTTGCTGCGCAGGGTTTCTGTGAGTGTCGCGCGGTCCCGGTAGAGCATGAACAGCGCCAGAAGCCCCGCCGGCACCACGATGCCGAATGTGTGCGATGCCGCCTGCAGGAAGCGGGGCAGGAGGCTGCCCTCGTTCATCACCACGAGCGCCAGAATATCGTTGATATAGGCGAGGGTGATGCCGTTCCACAGTTGCAGTACGCCCAGAATGGCGAAGAAGATCAGCGCCGAGGCGATGGCCGTGCGCAGCTGCACGCGCCCTGCCGCAAAGGCGAAGGCGCACAGAATGCCGCCTGAGGCAAAGCCGGTGATCTTGGTCAGGAACAGCGCCGTCATGCCTGCCACGATGGAGATGAGCAGCAGGCGCTGGTCGCGCAGATAAACCAGCGCCACCGTCAGCACATAGAGAAGCTGACAGATCTGCCGGTTGTAGACAGCGAACCCGTCCGAACCCGGAAACGGATAGAACTCGCGTGTGTTGAAGGGCAGAACGGCAAAGGCGAGGAAGGGCAGGAGCAGCGCCAGAGAAACACCGCGTGACGTCCTGTCGACCTGCCACAGCGCCAGCGCCATCAGCGGTGCGGTCACAACGAAGAGCGACCAGTGCACCAGAAGCAGCGGCTGGGCGTTCGAGAAGAGTTTCACGCCGCCGGCGAACAGATAATAGCCAAGCGGTCCCACGGGCGCGAAGAAATCGGTTGCCGGAACCTGCCCGGAAAAGATCCGGTTGGCCGCATCGAAATAGATGAAGAGATCCCAGTACATCGGCCCGATGGGCACGTTGAGCGGCAGCATCAAAACGACTGCCATGGCGATGGCCGTCATGCCGAGGATGGCGATCGGACTTGTCAGGCGCATGCGCCGTCCTGCCGCCGTGCCGTGTTCTACTGCCGTTGCCATGTCGTGCCCCCGGGGTGCCTTCTGCCTGTCGTCGCGTCGTTTCTACAGAAGAGGCGATCAGAAGAAGTTAATCAGGCAGTCTGATTGGCGCTTTTGCTTAATGGCGCGCGCCGTTTCGGCAATGTCGCATTCAGGCAAAGAGGCAAAGACTTTGGCGGACTAGGATCGTTTCGGATCATGGGTGTCATCCAGCCTGCCTGCGCGGTTGGCCGGAGTGCGATCGAGGGAGTGAGAGACCATGAAGACGAAGGCGCGGGCGGTTGTCATCGGCGGTGGCGTGGTGGGCGTGTCCACGCTCTATCATCTTGCCAAAAAGGGCTGGTCGGATGTCGTTCTGGTCGAGCGCAAGGAGCTCACTTCCGGTTCCACCTGGCATGCCGCCGGCCTGCTGCCGCTGTTCAACATGAGCTATTCGGTCGGCCAGATCCACAAATACTCGGTGAAATTCTATCAGGAGCTTCAGGAGGAAACCGGCATGAATGTCGGTTTCACGCAATGCTCCAACATTCGTCTGGCGCGCACGAAGGATCGCTGGGACGAGTACATGTACTATGCCGGCATTGCCGAAACCATCGGCATTCCGGTCAACATCCTGACGCCGGAACAGGTGAAGGAGATCTGGCCGCTTTGCGAGACCGACGGGCTCCTTGGCGCGATCCAGCATCCCGACGATGGCTATATCCAGCCTGCCGATCTGACGCAGGCGCTCGCCAAGGGCGCGCGGGATCTCGGAGCAACCATCTATCGCAACACCGCCGTCACGGCGATTGCGCAGGGCGATGACGGGACCTGGACCGTGACCACCGACAAGGGCGAGATTGCCTGCGAACACGTTATCTCCTGCACCGGCAATTTTGCCCGCAGGACCGGGGCCATGGTCGGGCTCGACGTGCCGGTGATCCCGGTCGAGCACCAATACATCGTCACCGAGCCGCATCCGGCCATTGTCGCGCGCAAGAAGGAAGGCCTGCCGGAAATGGGCGTCCTGCGCGAGAGCGATTCCTCCTGGTACATGCGCGAGGAGAATGGCGGCCTCCTGCTTGGGCCTTACGAGGTCGGCGCGCCCTGCTGCTATGTGGACGGCCCGACCGACGACAGCGAATACGAGCTGTTTCAGGAAGATCTCGAACGCCTCATGCCCTATGTGGAAACGGCGATCGAGCGTGTTCCGGCCTTCGGCGAGGTGGGCATCAAGAAGATCTACAATGGCGCCATCGCCTATACGCCCGACGGCTCCCCCATCATCGGCCCCGCGCCGGGGCTCAAGAATTTCTGGCTGAATGAGGGCCATTCCTTCGGCGTCACGGCGGCTGGCGGTGCAGGCTGGCAGCTTGCCGAATGGATCGTCGAGGGCGAACCCTCCATCGACATGATGGGCGTCGACCCGCGCCGTTTCGGCCCCTACGCCACCGAGGGCTATCTGCGCGAGAAAAACGAGGAGGCCTATGCCAATGTCTTCACCGTTCACTATCCCGACGAGGAGCGTTCGGCGGCGCGTCCGCTCAAGACCACGCCAAGCTATGACCGGATGAAGGCGCTGGGGGCCGTGTTCGGTTCCGTCTATGGCTGGGAGCGGCCCAACTGGTTTGCGCCCGAGGGCTATGAAGTGCCCGAAAACGACCTTGGCGTCGGTGCGGATGTGCTTCTCAAACACAATCATGCGCCGGCGCTTGAAGATGGCCGCGTGGTGGAGAAATGGTCCTTCCGCCGCTCCAACTATTTCGAGCATGTCGGCAGTGAAGTGAAAAATGTTCACGAGAATGTCGGCCTGCTCGATATGTCGGCCTTCGCCAAGATCGAGGTTTCGGGATCGGGCGCAAGGGCCTGGCTCGACAGTATTTTTGCCAACCGTATTCCAAAGAAGCGTGGCCGTGTGGCGCTCTGCCATCTCTTGACGAAGAATGGCGGCGTGCGGTCCGAGTTCACCGTTTATGAGTGGAAGCCCGGCCGTTTCTATCTGGTCTCCGCCGGTGCTTACGAGGCGCATGACCACGACGTGCTGTTCAAGCTTCTGCCTGACGATGGCTCGGTCGTCCTGCAACCCATCACGCAGCAATATGGCGTCTTCGTTCTTGCCGGTCCGAAAAGCCGTGATGTTCTGGCAAAGCTCACCCGCACCGGGCTTTCCAATGCGGACTTCCCGTGGCTTTCGGGAAAGCCGGTCTCCATTGGCCGGGCGAGCGCCCATGCGCTGCGCGTGAACTTCGTCGGCGAGCTGGGCTGGGAGCTGCACCATCCCATCGAGCAGCAGAACCTTATCTTCGATCTCATCATGGAGGCCGGTGCGGAGCTCGGCATTCGCCCCTTTGGCATCCGCGCCATGACCTCCATGGCCATCGAGAAGAGCTACCGGCTGATCCCGCGCGAACTCTCCATCGAATACACGGCGTGGGAAAGCGGGCTCGACCGTTTCGTCCATCCGGACAAGGGCGAATTCATTGGCCGTGAGGCTCTGCTCAAGCAGCGCGATGCGGGGCTTGGCTGGAACTATGTCACGCTGGAAATCGGCGGCGTGCGCGATGCCGATGCGCGCGGCAATGAGGCGATCTACAGGGCCGGTGAACTGGTGGGCCGCGCCACCCATGGCGGCTATGGCTGGCGTGTGGGAAAAAGCCTGGCGCTCGCCATGGTGCGCCCTGAGCATGCGGCCGAGGGCACGGAACTGGAGATCAAAATCCTCGGTGATCTGCATCCCGCCCGGGTGATCAGCGAAAGTCCGTTCGACCCGGAGAATGCAGCCTTGCGAACCGATGGTTGAATAAAGTCGGAAGAAAGCGCGCCTTGAGCGCGCTTTTTTTATCCAGCGATCCGGAGCATTGGATGGAAAAGTGGAATCCGGTTTTCGGTTACACGGATGCTCCTTCAATGATGTAGATCATTCCTTGTGCGTCCAAATGGACGCACGGCGATCCAGCCGAGTTGTTAGGCGACTACGCCCAATTGCCTGATTTTTGATGCCCTGTGCATGGTTTAAACTGGGGCATGTCCATTTCGTCAAAGCCCCGGCGCTTCACGAATGGCGGTTTTCTGGCCGCTCTCCTGGCGCTCTCTTGTGCTCTTCTTGCGGGCAACCGGCCCGCAGATGCGCAGGAGGCCGTCGATGTCCAGCTCGTCCTCGCCGTGGATGTCTCCCTTTCCATGTCGGCGGGCGAGCTGGAGATCCAGCGGCGCGGCTATGCCGAGGCCATGACGCATGAAGACGTCATCAAGGCCATTTTAAGCGGCCTGCACGGCAAGATCGCGGTCACCTATTTCGAATGGGCGGGCAACTACTCGCAGCGGGTTGTCGTGCCCTGGACCCGCATCGCTTCCGTCGAGGACGCGGCCGGCTTCGCTGCCCGTCTCTCGTCCAATCCGCCCGGCAGTGCGCGGCGCACCTCGATTTCAGGTGCGCTCGATTTCGCCGGTGATCTTCTGGCCGAAAGCGGTTTTCGCAGCCTGCGGCGCGTGGTCGACATTTCCGGCGACGGCCCCAACAATCAGGGCGGCCCGGTCGTTCCGGCCCGCGACCGGCTGGTGGCGCTCGGCATAACCATCAATGGCCTGCCGCTCATGACCAATGGCGGGCTCACCACCCGTTTCGATGTCGAGGATCTGGACGCCTATTACCGCGAATGCGTGATTGGCGGGCCGGGTGCTTTTGTGGTGCCGGTCAATGAATGGGCGCAGTTTCCAGAGGCGATCCGGCGAAAGCTGGTTCTGGAGCTGGCCGGTGCGCCCGGCGAGCGCCCACCGGTGATCCGCGCCCGCTATCACGACATCTATGATTGCCTGATCGGCGAAAAGATGTGGCAGGACCGCTCCTGGATGTGGACCGATCCGTGAGTCGATTCAGAGTCTTGCGGCGACCTCTTCCAGCTGTTCTGCACATTGGCCCCAGCCTTCGTGAAACCCCATCTTCTCATGGGCTGCGACGTCTTCGTCGGACCAGTGGAGGGCGCGGGCAATGTAGCGGGTCTTTCCTTCGCCCGCATCTTCAAGCGTCAGGATCATGGTCATGAAGGGTTTGGCCGCCGGCGTCCACGCATCGGTGTAGGCGTCGGTGGTCACGATCTTCTCGTTCTCCACCACTTCAAGAAAGACGCCGGGATTGGGATATTCGTTTCCCTCCGGATCGCGCATCACGATCAGCGATTTGCCACCCGGACGCACATCAAGCTCGGCCCTGGCAATGGTCCATGGTTTCGGCACGAACCATTGTTTCAGGATTTCCGGATCGGTCCAGGCGCGGAAGATCTTTTCGCGCGGCGCTGCGATGATGCGCGCCAGCACCAGTTCATGTTCGGTTTCGGGCTTTACGTCGATTGTCTCGGTCATCGCTGTGTCTCCTGCTTCTGATATTCGAGAAACGAATGAGAGCGGCCCGATCCGACACGCCCGGCGGATTTTTTCGCTCAGGCGACCAGAAGCTGCTTTCGGTCGGCGCGCTCCTGCTGCGGCGAGCGCGCGTAGAGTTCGCGGTAGCATTTGGAGAAATGCGATGCCGAGACGAAGCCGCAGGCGACCGCCACCTCCACCACCGGCAGGGAAGACTGGATGAGGAGATGCCGCGCGCGGTCGAGCCGGATTTCGAGATAATAGCGCGCCGGAGAACGCCCCATCTCCTGCCGGAAAAGCCGCTCGATCTGGCGGCGGGAAAGCCCGACAGTCTCCGCCACCTGCACCAGCGAAAGCGGCTCTGAGAGATTGGCCTCCATCAGTTCGATAATGGTCAGAACCTTCGAGTTCTGAACGCCGAGCCGGGCTCTCAGCGGCAGGCGCTGGCGGTCGGAGGGGCTGCGCACCCGGTCGGTAAGTAACTGCTCGCAGACGCGGTTGATCAGGTTCTCGTCAAAATCCTCGCCGATCAGCTTGAGCATCATGTCCATGGCGGCGGTGCCGCCGGCGCAGGTGTAGATGTTCGCTTCGGTCTCGAACAGATCCGCATAGACATTGGCGCGCGGGAACTTTTCTGCAAAGCCCGGCAGGTTTTCCCAATGGATTGCGCAGCGCCTGTCGGTCAGAAGGCCGGCGCTGGCGAGCACATGGGCGGCCGTGCAAAGCCCGCCCAGGGTCACACCGCGATTGTATTCCTCGCGCAGCCAGGCAAACACGGTCTTGTCGCTGTAATCCTCGACATTGAGGCCGCTGCACACGATCACCATCGAGGGGCGTTCATGGCCGGTCATCATCCGCCGTTCATCGGCCAATGACGAGCTGACGGCCACTTCAACACCGTTCGATGCGCGCACCGGCAGGCCATCGGCACTCGCCAGCCGCCATTGATAGGCCGCGTAGCCGGCCATGCGGTTGGCGGCGCGCAACGGCTCAAGCGCCGCGGCAAACGCCATCATGGTGAAGTCGGGGATCAGAAAGAAAACGATGGACCGCTTGCAGCTATGCTCTTCCGCCATATTGCCTCCCGATCGCGCATGATGCTCTCTCCTCATCATGCTGCTGTCGTCAAAGCGTCATCAGGAAAAGGGTTTTCTGTCAATGCGGCAGGCGCGGGCAGTCCCAGCTTTATGTACGCCCAACCCAACTGTTTCGTGTCGAATTCTTAAACGGTAGAACGAAAAAGCCACCGTTCCGCGTGTCGGACGGTGGCTCTGAAACGGATGGTGTAACTGGGTCGGGGAACTCAGTTCACCAGAAATCCGAAACGCGCGCCGGCCAGCGCGCCGGTTTCGCCGGGCATGGTCCTGCCAAGCCGCTGGCGTGCGAAAACCGTGTTCGGATTGGAAACCCGCCTGCGGCGGAAAATGCGTGCGAAAAGCTTCATCCTGCGCTCCATGGAAACAGCAATATCGAAAGACAGTCGGCTCTCACCGGGCGCCTTCCATGCGTGATGGAATGGGGTCGCTCGTTCGATGGCGGAAAACTAACCGCTGCGCGGGCGCTGTTGCATGGGAAATGCGAAGCGCTCCGCCGGGAAAACGACATTTCCGGCGAAATCGTGGTGTTTTCAGCGCCACCGGAGACAAAAAAGACCCCGGTGGTTTGGCCGGGGTCTTTCAATGCAGGGATGGTCTGGCTGCGGGTGCAACTAAGCGCGTGGCGGATTTGGCCATCTCAGTCCGCGTGTCTGGTCGACGACGCGTTCTTCTTCTCCGTTGGACGGAGGCCGTATTTTGCATGATGCGTCATTGCGTCGAATTCAATCGCGAAATCACGCACCGCTTTAAGGGCTTTTCCCAGCGATATCATTGAACGCACTCCTGTTTGATGCCCCGTTGTTCAGAGCCGCGAGATGCCGCGGTTGTCCTGACCATCCGATTGAAGGCCCGTATACTGGCTGGGCCAGCCGATATCCTTGCGGATCTCTGCCGGCAATGTGCCGATCAGACGCTCGGTGCGGCGGCGGTTGAGGGCTGTGCGGTAGTGACGGACAAAATGATTGACGCGTGTGAAAACAGACATCGTCTTCTCCTTTGGTTGGCTTTCGCCTCTCGTCGTTGCCTGACGCTGTTGACTATGCCGCAAGGTTGATGTTCAATCAAACACAATCGAATGATGCTTTCGTTCAAAGTTATTGAATGGAGAACACCATGAACGCTCCCGTCAATCATCCCGTTCCCTTATTGGAGCTGGACGTTCTGCGAACCTTCGTCGCGATTGCGGAAACGGGCAGTTTCACTGCGGCGTCCAACGCCGTCTTCCGCACGCCATCGGCGGTTTCGATGCAGATCAAGAAGCTTGAGGAAATGCTCGGGCGCTCGGTCTTCGTGCGTGACGCGCGTTCGGTATCGCTCACCTCCGACGGCGAGTTATTATTAAGCTACGCCAGAAGGCTCCTGGCGTTAAACCGTGAAGCCGTCTCGAAATTCGTCATGCCCGACATCAGCGGCATCGTACGATTAGGATCGCCGGACGATTACGGCGAACGCATCCTGCCAAACGTTCTGAAACGTTTTGCAGAAACCCATCCTGCCATTGCCGTTGACGTGGTCATCGACCAGAGCTTCAATCTGCGCAAGCGCATGGCCAACCGGCAACTTGATCTCACCCTTCTCACATGCACGGACGACTCCGCTGAAAACGGCGTGCAGATCGTCTACACCGAGCCCATCGTCTGGGCCGGCGCAAAGGGCGGAAGCGCCCATCTGCGCGAACCCTTGCCGCTCTCCATCTGGGAAGAGGGCTGCGCCTGGCGCGCCGGCGCGCTGAAGGCCATGGAAAAAGACGGCCGCGATTATCGCATCGCCTATATGAGCGCCCATACGGCAGGCCAGCGCGCCGCCATCCTTTCCGATCTCGCCATCGCGCCGCTTCCCAAATCCTTCCTGCACGGAGATCTGGTGGAGCTCGGCGTCAAGGACGGGCTGCCGAAACTTGGCAACTATCACATCGGCATGGTCGTCGCGCCCGACGCTTCCGCGCCGGTAAAGGCCGCAGCCGACCACATCCGCTCCACCTTCGATGCCTTCGTGGAGGACAATCGGGCCTGATCACGGGGAGGCCATATACGATGCGTTCGGATGATCGGCCGCAGCTTGCCGGCATTGCGCTCTCCAGCCCCGACAAGGCGCTGTTTGGCGAGGCCGGCATCAGCAAGCTGGATCTGGCGCGCCATTATGAGCGTGTCGCAGGACGCATGCTCCCGCATGTTGAAAAGCGCCTCGTCAGCCTCGTGCGCTGCCCGGACGGGCAGGGCAGTCCCTGCTTCTTCCAGCGCCATGGCGGCAAGGGCTTTCCCGAAGCGGTCGGGCGCATGGAGATCACCGAAAAGAGCGGCGAGCGCGACGACTATCTCCATATTGACGATCTCGCCGGAATCATCGCCGCCGTGCAGATGAGCACGCTGGAGTTCCATATCTGGGGATCGCGCATCGACCGTCTCGACGCGCCGGACCGGCTGGTTTTCGATCTCGACCCGGATGAGGAACTGGATTTCGCTGCCGTTCGCAGCGCCGCCTTCGCCGTGCGCACGCGGCTTTCCGATCTCGGCCTTGAAAGTCAGCCACTCCTGACCGGCGGCAAGGGCATTCACGTGGTCGCGCCGCTGGAGCGCCGGCGCGAATGGCCCGATGTGAAGGCCTTTGCACGTGGCGTCGCGCGCAAACTGTCAAAGGACGAGCCGGATCGCTTTCTGGCGGAAGCCTCCAAAGAGAAACGGACAGGGCGGGTCTTTGTCGACTGGCTGCGCAATGAGCGCGCCGCAACCGCCATCGCACCCTATTCGACAAGGGCCAGACCCGGCGCGCCGGTGGCGACGCCCGTTTCATGGGCGGAACTGAAAAGCATCGAAGCCGCAAACGCCTTTACGCTTGCCGACATGGCAGAACGCCTCTCCGGGCCGGATCCCTGGGCTGAAAGCGCCCGCTGGCGTCAGTCCATCACTGCGGACATGCTCAGCGCGGTTGACGCCGGCTGATACTCAGTCGCGCCGCCGCCGCGCCGCGCGTTCTTCGCGTGAGCGTCTGCGCGGGCGCGCTTCGCCATCGCCGTTTTGCGCATCCGCCAGCTGTCGTGGCGGCAGGGAAACCCGTTCGGCCAGCCTGGGAAAGGCGTCGATCTTGTTGGGCAGCGCCATGGCGTGCACGAAATGCTCCTGGAATTTCGGCTCCAGCGCCGTCTCGATCTTTTCGATGCGCTTCACCGTCTCCTCGATTTCGCGCCGGTGGTCGCGGTTCAAAAGCGCCATGCGCGCGCCGGTGCCCGCAGCATTGCCCACCGCCGAAACCCGGTCGGGATCGCAATCGGGAATGAGCCCTAGCACCATGGCGTAAAGCGGATCGATGAAGGAGCCGAATGCGCCGGCGAAACGGATCGTGTCCACCGTCGCCACTGCCTGCTTTTCCATCAAAAGCCTGATGCCTGCATAGAGTGCGGCCTTGGCGAGCTGGATCGCCCGCACATCGTTCTGGGTCACGGTCAGGCGCGGGCCGCTCTCCTTCAGGACGTAGGAGAAGGTGCGCCCTTCGGCAACGATGCGCGGGTTCGTCTCTGCCAGTGCGCCGTTCACTACGCCATCCTCCGAGATGATGCCGCTCAGATACATCTCCGCGATCACCTCGATGATGCCCGAGCCGCAAATGCCGGTTACGCCGGTTTCGCCCAGCGCTTCGGCAAAGCCGGGCTCGTCCGACCAGAGATCGCAGCCGATCACGCGATAGCGCGGAGCGAGTGTTTCGCGGTCGATGCGCACCCGCTCGATGGCGCCGGGGGCGGCGCGCTGGCCGGCGGAAATCTCGGCGCCCTCGAAGGCAGGGCCTGTCGGCGAGGAGGCAGCCACCACGCGCGCCCGGTTGCCAAGCACGATCTCCGCATTGGTGCCCACATCGACAATCAGCATCATCTCGTCCTGCCGGTGCGGACCTTCTGCCAGCGTCACGGCAGAAGCGTCCGCGCCCACATGGCCGGCGATGCAGGGCAGGAGATAGGTTCGCGCACCGGGGTTGAGCTTCAGCCTGAGATCGTCGGCCTTGAGCTTCACCGCGCCCGACACGGCCAGCGCGAAGGGCGCGCCGCCCAGCTCCGTCGGGTCGATCCCCAGAAACAGGTGGTGCATAATGGGGTTGGCGACGAACACCGCATCGAGAATGTCATGCCGTTCGATGCCGCCATCGTCCGCCACTTTCTGCACCAGTTTCGAGATTTCCTGCCGCACGGCGCGCGTCATGGCCTCGCGCCCGTCCGGGTTCATCATCACATAGGAAACCCGGCTCATCAGGTCTTCGCCAAACCGGATCTGCGGGTTTGACGCGCCGGCAGACGCCACCACGCGGCCCGAAAGAAGCGAGACGAGATGCATGGCGATGGTCGTGGAGCCGATGTCGCAGGCAAGCCCATAGGCTTCGTTCTTCAGTCCCGGCCACAGCGCCACCAGCCTTGCAATGTCGTCTTCGGTATCCTGATGCACGGCTGCGGTGACCGCCCACTGGCCGGCGCGCAGTATGCCCTGAACCTGCGCCAGCAGGTGTGCATCCACTTCCATGCGCCCAAAGCCCCAGTCCTTCTGGAGCGCCGCCTTCAGCCGGTCGAGATCGCCGAGGGGCCTGTGCATGTCGGGTTCTTCCACCTCGACATAGCAAAGGTGCATTGCCGGGCGGCGCTCGATGACGCGGGTGTCGGCGTCCTTGCGCACCACCTGCGCGTTGATGACGGCATCCTGCGGCACGTCGATGACGAGATCGCCTTCGACTGTTGCCGAACAGGAGAGGCGGCGTCCCGCCAGCATGGCGCGTTTCTCCGCATAGCGCGCCTCGCGCGGGCCAACCTTCGAGATGTGCTCCTCGGAGGAGGTGATCCTGTGCTTTGCGAATTGGCCTTCCTGAACCTCGATCTGGCATCGCCCGCATGTGGCGCGGCCACCGCATACGCTCTCCACATAGACGCCAAGCTGTCGCGCCGCGTCCAGAATTGTCGTGCCTTTGGGAAAGCGCCCGCGCTTGCCCGACGGCATGAAGAGCACGAGCGGGTCGTCGCTCATGGCCATCCCCGCATGCCGGGAGCCTGTGTCATGTCCGATGCCCTTATGCATGTCGGTATGTCCAAGGTTATCTTACTCCCGCGCGCGGCGCGCATCGCGTCCGCCGCGCCGCCGCCCGCTGCCGGAGGCAGGTGCTGCAGCGGGGGCCGCTGCTCCAGCCGCAGCTGGCTGATGGTCGCGATAGGTCATGATCCAGCGGGAGCAGTTGGGGTCCGTGCCGTTCAGCACATTGGCCGCGCGCACCATCTCCATTTCCTGCGGGCGGCAAGGGTTCATGATGGCGCTCGTCATGCCGGCCCCGATCACCATCGGAATGAAACCGGCATTGATGCCGTGCCTGTGCGGCAGTCCGAACGAGATGTTGGAAAGCCCGCAGGTGGTGTTCACCTTCAATTCCTCGCGCAGCCGCCTGAGCAGCCGGAACACCTGCTGGCCGGCCGTGCCCATGGCGCCGATCGGCATCACCAGCGGATCGACAACGATGTCATGCGCGGGAATGCCGAAATCGGCGGCGCGCTGGACGATCTTCTTCGCCACTTCGAAGCGCACATCGGGATCTTCCGAAATGCCGGTTTCGTCATTGGAAATGGCGACCACCGGCACATCGTATTTCTTGATCAGCGGCAGGATGGCTTCCAGCTTCTCTTCTTCGCCCGTCACCGAATTCACCAGCGGACGCCCCCTGGCAGCCTTGAGCCCGGCCTCGATGGCGGCGGAAACGGAAGAGTCGATGGAGAGCGGCACGTCCACCAGCTCCTGCACGATCTCCAGCGTCTGCACCAGAAGGCCGGGTTCGGTGGCGTTGGGATCGACCGCCGTCACACCGGCATTCACGTCCAGCATGGTTGCACCGGCCGCAACTTGCGCCAGCGCATCATTCTTCACCGTCCCGAAATTGCCTGCGACCATCTCTGCGGCGAGCTTCTTGCGCCCGGTCGGGTTGATGCGCTCGCCGATCACGCAAAAGGGCTGGTCGAAGCCGATCACGACTTCCTTTGTGGCAGAGGCGACGATGGTTCGGGTCATTCACTGTCCTCCTGGGAGACATGAAACGCGCTTCATGTCGCTGATCGATGATCTCAATTCGTATCGACACTCGTTTCGCTGGCGTCTTTCACCATCTCCACGGGCCGTTCGCTCGGGTTGTCATGCAGAATATGGTCGAGCCTTTCGGCGACCAGCGCATCGTCCAGACCGGGCTCGCGCTTCCATGGCCTGCGGCCCTTCAGAACGCCTGAATCGTGCACGATCTCGGCCACGAACTCCTCCTGCCGGTAGGCCATGACATGAACGCCGGAAACGCCTTCGATCTCCTTCACCTCATTGATGATGTCGATGCACAGGCGCTTGCCTTCCTCTTTCTGGTTTTCGGCCCCTTCAAGCCGTGCGATCACGGCGTCGGGAATGTGCACGCCCGGCACATTGGTGCGGATCCAGCGCGCCGTCTTTGCCGATGCGAGCGGGCCGACACCCACAAGGATGAAGCATTTTTCATCAAGCCCCATGTCGCGCACGCGCTTCATGTATTCCCTCAGCATCGGCACATCGTAGCAATACTGGCTCTGCACAAACTGTGCGCCGGCGGCGATCTTCTTGGCGAGCCGCTGCGGGCGAAAGTCACAGGGCGGGGCGAACGGATTGATCGCCGCGCCGAGAAACACCGCCGGCGGCGTGGTGAGCCTGCGGCCCGACAGGAATTTCTCCTCGTCGCGCATGGTCCGAACGGTTTCCAGAAGCGACATGCAGTCGAGGTCGAACACGGGTTTTGCGCCCGGCTGATCGCCCGCCTGCACGCCATCGCCCGTCAGGCACATGATGTTGCTCACGCCCATGGCGGCGGCCCCCAGCACATCGCCTTGAATGGCGATGCGGTTCCGGTCGCGGCAGGCGATCTGCATGATGGTGGCGTAGCCCATGCGCGTCAGCAGCGCGCAGATGCCCATGGACGACATGTGGCAGTTCGCGCCCGAAGCATCCACCGCGTTGATGCCGTCCACCCAGCCGTCGAAGATCGCCGCCCGCTCGTAGACATCCTGCGCATTGGCGCTGTCGGGCGGGTTCAGCTCCGCTGTCACTGCAAACTCGCCGCGCCGCAGAACGCGTTCCAGCCGCCCACGCGAGGCGTGGCCGGGCAGGGGCTCCAGCGGCAGGTCGACGCCTTCGGGGTTCTCATCGATCTGCGGCGGGCGCGGGCTCATGCGGCACTGCTCCCGGCTGCATTTTCGCGTTCCTGTGCGGCCCGCGCCGTCACCCGCAGCCAGGCCGAGCTTTCCCGCAGTGACTGATCCACAGGCTTCTGCACGTCGAGGATCGCATCGCCGCCCCGCATTGCCTGTGCGCCTTCCCACGCCTTCACCCACACGCAGGGCATGTCCGGCTCCACCTCGCAGTGCCCATTGGCCCGCACGCCCCCGCAGGGGCCGTTGCGCAACTGTTTCGGGCAGTTCATCGGGCACGACATGCCGGTGGAGGAGAGGATGCACTGGCCGCACATGCGGCAGTCGAACATCAGGCCCTTCACCTGCCGTTCAACAAATTTCACCGGCTTTTCAGCCCGTGCATAGCCGACGGCGTTCCAGAACGGATGCAGCGCCAGAAACAGGCTGGAGAAGCGCGCATAGACCCATTCGAGAAACCGCGCATGCCGAACCGACCAGCGCCGCATCGTGTAGCGTCGTTGCACACGCCGCAGCGGCGACACGTCAGCCGGCCGGTAGGCAAGCCGCTCGCGGGTTTTCTTCACCAGCGTCGCCTGGGTTACCGTGGTCGTTTTTGTGCTGTCATTTCCCGTCATGACCGCCTGCCTTGACGAGCGCCACGAGGCGCGCCCTGTCATAATCACGCTCAATGGTTTCGAGTGCTCTGTCGGCTTCCGCCTCCAGATCGTCGCTGACGGAAACCGGATCGCCGCGCCGCCACTCGGCCAGATAGGCGTCGCTGTCGCGCGCGCCCACCCGCATGGCGCACATGTCTATCGCCTCGGTAAAACGCATCGGCAGTTCGCGCCTGGCGTTCTGCCGTCCTTTCCGGACGATCACCTGCGCGGGGATATCACGCCAGTATACCACGATCAGATTGGCCATAAGCGCTTGTTCCTTCCTCCGTTTTCAGCATTGCCGAATGCATTGCGCGCCCGCTTGCTGGCGGGCGACGCGCGCGCATTCAAATGCGACGTGGAAGAAGGTGGAACGGCAATAGTCCGGATCGTCCCTTGTGCGTCCTGTGGGACGCAGGGCGATCTAGTGCATCACGGCGCCGGCCATCATGCTGGCGCCGACCACGACGCCGGCAATCACCAGAAGCGAAAGCACGCCGCATGTGATGGCGATGCTGAGAAGGATGCCGTCACGCTCCGAAAGCGCGAGGCCCACCAGTACGCAGGAAAAGGCCGGGAACCAGTTGCCGAGCGGGATCGGCAGCGTCACCGCAATCGAGAGAACCAGCGCAATGAGGCCGATGACCCGGTCTGCATGGTCCCGCGCAAACGGCCAGTAACGCGGCTTGATCAGCCGTTCGACGAGGATCAGCCGGGGAATGAAGCGCTCGCTCATATGGCGAAACTTGTCGGCCCCGATGGATTTGTTGAGCAGGAAGTTGGGCAGCCAGACGGTACGGTTGCCCATCACCATCTGGATCGCAATCAGCACCAGCGGCGGTCCCAGGATCACCGTGCTGCCGGGCGGGAAGGGCAGGAGATTGAGGCAGGCGAAGAACACGAAAAGCGTCGCAAAGCTGCGATCGCCGAGCGCCTGGCGGATTTCGCCGATGGAAACCTTGTCTTCTGCACGTTTTGCCAGGTCGCGGAAAATGCGCGACAGCCGGCGCGGCGGCAGCTCAGCGGGCGGTGCGCCCAACACCGTGTCCAAGTCCGTTCCCTCAGCTTTCATCGTACTCGTCTTGCCCGCCCTGCGAATCCCAAAGGGGACGTCAAACAGTCTTGTTCGAATGCCGTTAAGCCTTCATGACAATGGCTGCAAGCTTCCGCCCCCATCCGATATGTTATTGCGCCCGTCGAATTTCCATGATGTCGAGGATGGATTCTCGCTCCGGCGCTGGAAATTCAATGCGCCATTGCGCTTCGCCGTCGCGGAAAACATAGCCCACCTGATCGGTGTCGCGCCCTGCGCCATAGGCGGGCGGTTGGTCGCCGCTCACCGAAAAGACGCCGAGATAGATCATGCGCGAATCGCCATCGTCGAAAAAATGGCCGTCTGTCAGCTGCGATCCGGTCAGCTTTTCAAAGAACCAGCCCGATCCGTCATCGCTGACCTCGCACCCGAACCAGCCATAGACGATGAGTGGCGCAAGCCCCCCGGTCTTGATGGTGCGGCATTGCCACGCGCCGGAGAGGTCGAGCCCCTGAAAGGAGCGCTTCTGCCGCCCGTCTATCTCGTCGAGTAGCGCGATGTCTTCTGCCGCGCCGCCGGCTCTGGCCTGTTTGAAAGCCTCGCCGCGCATCCGCTCATAGGCATCAAGCCGCGCCGCATCGCGATAGGTGATCTTCTGTACGACCGTGTCTTTCTCAAAACCGGCCCGCTCCATGTCGAGTTTTTCCTGAACCAGCGACTGGGCATTGGCCGCGCCGGCCATGAGGCCGAGCGCCAGTGAAATGGTGATGAGACGGTGCATGAGTTTCTCCGGAACGCAGGTCAGCAAAGCACCGCCAATGTAACCATTTCATGGCGGTTTCCGAAGCGTCAGTGCTTTTGCAGCGCCCCCGCAAGGGCTGCCGGCAGGTCGCCATACCCGGTTTGCCGCTTTTCATAGGCGAGGCCAAGCAGGAGCGCCGCCTTCTGCGCCACGGCCTCAAGCGCAGGATCTTCCGTTTGCGCCAGATAGACAAGCTTTTGATAATTGCCGAAAAAGTCCTGAATGAGCTCCGGGTGCCGGTCGAGCCCCATCGGCTTCATGAAAAACGCGTCGAACTGGCGGCAGAGAAAATCCGTCATGTAGAAGGAGAGCATGTCCGCCTCGGCAACGGCTTCGAAGCGGGAAAGCCCCTGGTAGAAGGCGAAGCAGTGCGGGCCTTCTATGCGCTCCACCCCATGCTTTTCGCAAACCCGGTCGAGCCCGCCGCCCGTGCCGCAATCGGCATAGCCCGCGAAAATGTGGCGATAGCCCTGCGCACGCGCCTCCCGGATGGCTTTGTCCATGGCAGGCGCGATGCGCTCGGGGCGGTAGTGAAATTCCGCCGGCAGGCAGGTGAGTTCCAGATGGTCGAAGCCGTAGCGGTCGCGCACCGCAAGGATTTCGCGCGCAATCATCCCGCAAGCGATGACGAGGACGCGCTCCGGGACGGGAACTTTCGCGGGGCTGAGAACTTTTTCCGGTTTTGCGCGTTCATTCATCGTGGCGGCCCAGTCTGTTCGGGCGGTCTATCCGTGAGGGAGATAAACCATGAAACTTTCCACTCTTTCCCGTCTGGCGATCCTCGTTCTGGTCGCAGGCTCTGCAGCCGGCTGCGCCAACACGATCCGCGGCGTCGGTCAGGATACGGCGAATGCGGTCGATGCGACCCAGAATGCCGGTCGCAATGTCGTGCGCGCCGCCAACTGACATTTCGGGCACCGCCCGGCCTTGAAGAAGGTCAGGCGCCGGCCGTCAGATTGTGCTTGCGCCTGATCAGTTCCTTGGCGGTTTCCACCGTCACCGCCGCATCGCGGCAATAGGCGTCCGCGCCCACGGCCTGGCCAAATTCCTCGTTGAGCGGCGCTCCGCCCACCAGAACGATGTAATTGTCGCGGATGCCCTTTTCCTTCATCGTGTCGATCACGACCTTCATATAGGGCATGGTCGTCGTCAGCAGCGCCGACATGCCGACAATGTCGGGCTGGTGCTCTTCGATTGCCGCCAGATAGTTCTCGACCGGGTTGTTGATGCCGATGTCGATCACGTCGAAGCCCGCGCCCTCCATCATCATGCTGACGAGGTTCTTGCCGATGTCGTGAATGTCGCCCTTCACGGTGCCGATCACCATCTTGCCCTGTTTGGGTGCGCCGGTTTCGGCCAGAAGGGGCCTCAGGATCGCCATGCCAGCTTTCATGGCGTTGGCTGACAAAAGCACTTCGGGAACGAACAGAATGCCGTCGCGGAAATCCTCGCCGACGATCCGCATGCCTTCGACCAGCGCCTCGGTCAGAACCTCATAGGGCTTCCAGCCCCGGTCCAGAAGAATGCGCGTGCCTTCCTCGATCTCCTCCCTGAGCCCGTCATAGAGGTCGTCATGCATCTGCTGCACGAGTTCGTCGTCCGCAAGCTCGGACAGGATGATCTCGTCGTCGGACATTCTCTGGCTCCCGCTGCTCACATTGCGCGGGCAGGGCTTCCCGTTCCGCGCTCCGGATTGCTCGCAAACATGCGTCTCAAAGGAGAATAGGGCGCGATCTGCCGGTTCCCATGGCTGATTTGCGACCTGCAGCGCAGGGAAAGCGACGGGGGAGGGGCGGCTGGTATCTTTCCCCCGCTTCGGATGGCGCGCGTTCGCGGGTTCGGAAAGCGATAAAACTGTTAACCATGATCAGGAATAAATGCAACTTTAGATTACATTCTTCTTCTCTAAAATGCTTCCCATGGTAGTGTTTCTTCAAGGGGCGGCCCACGCGTATCAAGTAGGAGTCGCATATGCGTATGTCCCTTGTGGCGGGTGCCGTTCTCACGGTGCTTGCTTCACCATCCATCGCCTTTGCCGCCAGTGGCGTTATCCCGTTCCGTGGAGAGGTCAATTCCACCTGTGTCATTACGGTGGATTCTCCGGGAACCCTGGGTATCAGCGGTGATTTTACCGTCTTGAGTTCCGATTTGAGCGGCGGCATAGCCGGTCGCGCATCCGTTCTGGCGACGGGCGCGGGATACTCCTTGTCGACCACGGCGCCGACCGCATTTTCCTCGGCGCCGCCGACCGGCAATGCTCATGTAACTTTTGCATCCAAGTATACGACGACGGGCGCGACCAGCGTGACGGATATTCCTGGTCCAACTTTGACCCCACTTTCAACGGGCCTCACGATGGCTAGCGTCGACCTCACGGCGACGAAGTCCACGGGGATCTTTGCCGTCGGCACCTACATCGCCGACGTCACGATCACCTGCGAGTAGGAGGCAGCCATGATGGCGAAGTTTGTCGCGGCGATCGTCGTTCTGGCGACGGTCACGCCTGCCGCAGCACAATCCATGACACCGATGCGCGGGGAGATCAGAAGCTTCTCCGACAGCTTCGCCGTGCGGGTTCGCCCGCACAATCCGTACCGCCATCGCATTGAGGTGGCGGTGCGGGTCTATGACGAGGATTTCCGACCGATTGCGGCGAAGGTCGTACCCTCGAAAATGATGCTGGGGAGCGATGTGTCGCGTCCTGTTCTGGTCTCCGTCGATTTCGGCGAGAGCAGAACCAGACGCGTGCGGATTTGCACGGAGAGCATTCCCTTTCCCGATCAGAAAACGAGGATTAGAGCCCAGATATGTGGACGCTTCATCGCTTACCGCGCCAATTGAGCGTGGCCCTGTGTTTCCTGCTGGCTGGTGCGGCCGCCAGCCATGCAGAGGATCAGTACATCATCAATCAGAACCAGACAGGCGTGACCCTGCCGGGTGTCACAATGCCGAACGGGTTTGACGAAGTGCGTGCCGCAGACGGCACCACCTGTCGCGCTTCCATGTCCGGTTCCGGCGCGTATCTCGACTCCGGCGTCATTGGCGGGGCCAACGACAACGTGTCGGCCTATGGCCGTCTCGTTGTGCCCTTGGGAGAACGACCAACGCGCCTTAACTGCGACCGGCTTTATCAGCTGGAGATCGAGCGGCTGGAGCTTGAGGTTCAGCTCATGCGGCAGGGACTGGACCCGCGCATGAGTTCCCGTTCATCGGGCAGTTGGGCGAGCGACGCCTCCTGGACCAACAAGGGCAGGCGCTGAAAAGCGCCTGCCTACTTTAAAGCAGATATGCAATGTTCCTTTATTTCATTTGACGATCCCTATGGTTTGAGGAATTTTATATTTATTTTTCAAATGGGGTTTAAAGTGAAATATTTATTTTCTTTATTATTATTATCCTATTCAACTTCTGCCTCTGCATTGGAGGCCAACATTCCGTTCAATGCAGTGATCGATGATACATGCAGCGTGGAGTTTCAGACCCCAGGCAAACTGGCGCGCGATGGCTTCTATGCGCTCGATTCTGCAGCGTCTGGCGGTCGCGCCGGTGTTGCCGCCATTTACACCACCTCGTCTGGTTTCAAGGTCAATCTGCGCAACCCGAAGAACTTCACCACCGCGCCCGCTGGTGATGCGTCTGCGACATTCACTTCCAGCTACAAAACCAGCGGTGGAACAACGACTTCCAGTGTTTCAGGGGCGACGAAGACCCCGCTGGAAATGGGCGTGACAAATGTCGTTGTAAACCTGCGCGCCGTCTCTCAGAAGTCGATCTTTCACAAGGGAAAATACGAAACCTTTGTCACGGTCGTTTGCGAGTAGGCACGGCCATGCTCCGGTTTGTCATGATGTTCGGTGCCGCTCTCGCCGCATCGACGCCACCTGCGTTTTCGCAGTCCATGTCTCCCATGCGCGGTGTGGTCCGTAGCTATACGGACAGCTTTGCCGTCCGCGTTTATCCGCAAAACCCTTACAGCCACCGGATCGACGTCGCCGTGCGCGTTTACGATGCCGAATTCCGGCCCGTGAAAGCACGCGTGACGCCTCAGACTTTTACGCTCGGAGCAAAACAGTCGCGTCCGGTTGTTGTTGTGGTCAATTTCGAAGGCGAGCGCGAACGTCGCGTGCGGATATGCACGGAAAGCATCCCGTTTCCCGAAGCTCATCTTGGTATGAAGGCACAGATATGCGGAAAGTTCATTGCACACCGGCTGTGATCGGTTTGGCCGTCTGCATGGTCTCTCTTGCGGGTGGGGCCAGAGCGGGCGATCAGGTCTATGCCGTCAGGCAGAACCACAGTGGTTTCGCCCTGCCGGGGGTCGTCTCACCCAATGGATATGACGAAGTTCGCGCGGCCGACGGCACGACGTGTCACTCATCGATATCCAGTGGCGGAAGCTATTTCGATACGGGCGTCATCAGCGATTCCCTGAACTCGCCCGACAAATCGCTGTCGGCTTATGGCCGGTTGGTCATTCCCCTGGGCGAACGGCCGAAGCGACTCAATTGCGACCGGCTCTATCAACTCGAACTGCGGCGGTTGCAGCTTGAGGTCAAGCTTCTGGAACAGGGGCTTGATCCGCGGATGATCGGTCACCAGCCCGCAGACCGGGCAGACTGGTCGGAAAGCGGGGGCTGGACCGATGCCGGGCAAAGATGATGCGCCCTGACTTCCACAAGCCATGCCCTGCGACCGGCAGACCAGTTGCGACACCGCGTGCCGCTTGCGGAATGGAAGTCCATGCTGCAAACGCTAGGCTTGTATTAGCACGATTGCTTGAGGACCCCTGACAGGGAGCTTGTGGGATGACGGTGATGGCTGGAGACGACGAAGCACAGGATCGGCCACGTCGTGGACGGGCAGGGCGTGGCGAGCGCGGTGGTGCGGCGGCCCGCAGGGCGGCGAGAGCCGGTGCAGGGCCCGGGCCGCAGCTGACCTATATTCGCCGCACGCTCAGGCCCTTCGAGGTTCTGGACGAAGAAGCGCTGGCCTTGATCGAGGCCAATGCCGATACGGTTCTCGAAGAGATTGGCATCGAGTTTCGCGACGATCCCGAGGCGCTCTCCATGTGGAAGGAGGCAGGTGCGGATGTGCAGGGCGACCGGGTGCATTTCCCAAAAGGGCTCTGCCGCGCGCTCCTGAAAACCGCGCCTTCCACCTTCACCCAGCATGCACGCAATCCCGAGCGCTCGGTCGAGATTGGCGGCAACACCACCGTATTCGCGCCGGTCTATGGCCCGCCCTTCGTGCGCGATCTCGATGGCGCGCGCCGTTATGCGACGATCGAGGATTTCCGCAATTTCGTGAAGCTCGCCTATATGGCGCCGTCCATTCACCATTCGGGCGGCACTGTCTGCGAGCCGGTCGATGTGCCGGTCAACAAGCGGCATCTCGACATGGTGTTTGCGCATATGCGCTACTCCGACAAGCCCTTTATGGGCTCGGTAACAGCGCCGGATCGCGCCGAGGACACGGTGTCGATGGCCCGCATCCTGTTCGGCGAGAAGTTCGTCGATGAGAATGCGGTGGTGATCAACCTGATCAACGCCAATTCGCCCATGGTGTTTGACGAGACCATGCTGGGCGCGGCCAAGGTTTATGCGCGGGCCAATCAGGCCTGCATCGTCACGCCCTTCATTCTGGCCGGCGCCATGAGCCCGGTAACCGTGATCGGCACGCTGACGCAGGTTCTGGCCGAGGTCATGGCCGGCGCAGCCTTCACGCAGCTGGTGCGCCCCGGCGCACCGGTTCTGTTCGGCACCTTCGCCTCGTCCATTTCCATGCAGTCGGGCGCGCCGACCTTTGGCACGCCGGAGCCCTCGCTGGTCTCCTACGGCGCAGCACAGCTCGCCCGCCGGCTGGGATTGCCGTTCCGCACCGGCGGTTCGCTGACGGGATCCAAGATCCCCGACGCGCAGGCCGCCTATGAGAGCGCGAACACGCTGAACTCGACCGTTATGTCGGGCACCAATTTCGTGCTCCACGCTGCTGGCTGGCTGGAGGGCGGGCTGGTGTCGTCCTATGAGAAATTCATGATGGACATCGACCAGCTGGGCATGCAGCAGCGCTTTTGCGAACCGCTGGATGTTTCTGAAAACGGGCAGGCCATGGACGCCATTCGCGAAGTGGGGCCGGGCAGCCATTATCTTGGATGCGCCCATACCCAGGCCAATTTCCAGACCGCTTTCTACCGCTCTTCCATCGCCGACAACAATTCCTATGAACAGTGGGCGGCGGAAGGCGAGAGGGCGGCGCATCAGCGGGCGAACCAGCTCGCCCGCAGCTGGCTGGAAGCCTATGAAGCGCCCCCGCTCGATGCGGGCATCGAGGAGGGGCTTCTGGACTTCATCGCCCGGCGCAAGGAATCGATGCCCGACGCCTTCACCTGAGCGCACTGGGCATCGGAAATCAGCCGGCCGGGAAGGCCTTGAGCGTGCGCCCGTCGACAGTCTGGAGGACGAGTGCGCCCTCAGGCGTCATGGTGAAGAAGGTGACGTCTGCGAGAATCTCCAGGAATTTCTGTTCCTGATTCATCAGCGCTTCCGCGCAGGCCATGCGGGTCGACGCGGCCTGGCTGATGGTCAGCCTGCCATTGTCTTCTTCCCATCCGGCCGTGTAGCGATTGCACGAGGCGTTGCCGGCGACCCGGCCATCTTCGCCGAAGGTCACCGTGACATTTGAACTGTCGATGATGCCGCCGCCATCAATGTCTTCGACCACCCATTCGGTGCCCGTGATCTTGTCCATGCCGACAACGCCGAACGGGGCCGGGGCCTCGTAGGGCTTCATGATCAGCGTGCCCAGATCGATCTCGGTCTGGGCAATGTCGATGGTGACGGGCTCGGAGATCCAGCCGGGCTGGAGGCCATCAAGAATGCCGCCGCGCAGCTGATAGGTTCCGTCCTTGTCGAGCGTTTCCCGGTCGACCGAAAGCGCGAAGGGGATCGGCACCTGCCGACCTTCCGTTGCAATGCGCGTCTCCGCTGCGACCGACTGCGAAGCGTCTGCGTCAGCCTCGCGCAGCTCGACGATGGCGAGGGCGTCTTCCGGCAGCGCGATCCGCGCGAAATAGGTCAGCTCACCGGTGATTTTCAGCATGCTCTCCTCCTGTGCGAAGGACGGTGCGCTCCAGATCGTGGTGGACAGAAGAGCAAGGCCAAGAAGAACCGAACGGCGTTGAAAGGACATGGAAACCTCGAATTTGAACGTGTTGTCGACTCTATACTCTAGCCGACATTCCGGATGAGCAATTGTTTTGCACTGTATTGTGACGTGATTGCGTTGATAGCGGCGCGAATGCGTCCTGCTTTGCGCGCGGATGCTTGCGCGCCCACTGAACGGCCTTATGATGCCGGCATTGGCGCGTTCGCGCCAGATTTCAGCATCCGGAGACTTTTGATGGAAAAGCGCCGTCTTGGACGCAGCGACCTCCTTGTTTCGCAGATTTGCCTGGGCACGATGACCTTTGGCGAACAGAACACCGAGGCAGAAGGCCACGAACAGATGGACCGCGCCGTCGAGCGTGGTGTGAATTTCCTCGACATGGCGGAACTCTATCCCATCCCGCCCAAAGCCGAGACGCAGGGGCGCACCGAGCGCTATGTGGGCACATGGATGAAAGAGCGCGGCAACCGCGATCAGCTCATCATCGCCTCCAAGGTGATCGGCCGCACCGACAATGAATGGTTTCGCGGCGACCGTCCGTCGAAGCTCGTTCGCGCCGATATCATGGACGCCATCGACAAGTCGCTTGCGCGGCTTCAGACGGACTATATCGACCTCTATCAGATCCACTGGCCGGACCGGGAAAACCCTTTCGGTTCCAACCCCACACGGGTGACCGCGTTGAACGAGCCGTTGGCCGACGAGACGCCGATTGCAGAGACGCTGGCCGTGTTCGACGATCTGGTGAAGGCTGGCAAAATCCGCCATTTCGGTCTGTCGAACGAAAGCTCCTGGGGCGTGATGCGCTACGTCGCCGAAGCCGACAAGGGCGTTGGTCCGCGTGTGGTTTCGCTCCAGAACGCCTACAGCCTGGTCAACCGCACCTATGAGGTGAACCTTGCCGAAACCTGCCAGCGCGAAGAAGTGGGCCTGCTTGCCTATTCGCCGCTGGCGCAGGGCTATCTGACCGGGAAATACGACGATGGCGCGCTGCCGGAAGGGTCGCGCAAAGCGCTGTTTGACCGTCTCAAACGCTATGAGAAGCTTGGCGCACAGGATGCGGTCAAGGCTTACAACACCATGGCGCGCGCCTTCGGATTGACGCCGGCCGCTTTTGCGCATGCCTTCGTCAATTCGCGCCCCTTCATGACGTCGAACATCATCGGCGCGACCAAGATGGAGCAGCTCGAAGAGGCGCTTGATGCGCTCGATGTGCGCTGGACCGAGGAAATGCAGACTGCCGTTGATGATCTGCATCAGAAAATCGGCAATCCCAGCCCCTAGAGCGTTTCCGCTTTTCGTTGAATCGCGAAAACGCTCTAATGTACTGATTTTGCACAATTCCGGACGGAAAACCGGTTTCCACTTTTCCTGGAATTGCTTTAGATAATGTCGGTTGCGGTGTTGCCGCAGTTGATGTGAAACAACGAAAAACCCCTGCCGTGTGGCAACATGGCAGGGGTTTTTGTCTATCTGTCGCGCCGTAAGGTTCAGACCGTGCCGGGCTGCGGCTGGCCTGCGCCCAGCACAACCATGCGGGCGCCGCGTGGAACGCGCTTGTAGAGATCCATGATGTCGTGGTTCAGCAGGCGGATACAGCCCGAGGAAACCGACTTGCCGATGGACCACGGCTCGGTGGTGCCGTGGATGCGGTAGAGCGTGTCCTTGCCATCCTTGTAGAGGTAGAGCGCACGCGAACCGAGCGGGTTGGTGAGGCCGCCCAGCATGCCGGCTGCCAGCGGACGATAGCGCTCCGGCTCGCGCTCGATCATGGCGAGGGTGGGGGCCCAGTTCGGCCATTCGGCCTTGCGGCCGATCACGCCATCGCCTTCGTATTCGAGGCCGGCCTTGGCAACGCCGATGCCGTAGCGCATGGCCTTGCCGTTTTCCATGACCAGGTAGAGGAAGCGGTTGCCGGGATCGATGACAATCGTGCCCACGGGCTCGCTGGTCGGGTAGTCGACCATCTGGCGCAGATACTGGCGGTCGATCTTGGTCACGTCCACCGCAGGGATGACGATGCCGTTGTCTTCGATCTCGCCATACATGTCCTGATAATAGGAGAGCATTGGCCATGGGGCGTTTGCAGAGGTGCCGGGCCCGCTGCCGGTGGTGGTGCATGCCGCCGCGAAGGCGGGCAGAAGCAACAGCAGGAACACCCGCGCGCCGCGATTGGCTGCGCGTGCAACAGTGGTGTGGAACAAGGAAACTCTCCTTAAGTGTAAAATACCGGTCGGTTTTTGATGTCTTTCGCCCCGAAGGCGCGGCTGCGCGGAGGCGTTGCGGGGCACTTGCCACCCGGTTCTTGATAAATTGTGGCAAATCCCGGCGATCGTGCCCGAATGTCGCGTGAATCGTAATGGGACTGGCCATTCTGATTGCGGGGTGAGGCATTTTTCCCACAGTGACGCAGCGTAAGGTTGCGCGCGCCCGAAAAGCGGTGTGCCGGGCCATGGCGCTTTTCCAACGGGCATGACGGGTGTATTCTTGAAGCATGAGAGACCAGCAGGCGACCGGACGACGGTTTGGCGCGGCGCTGGCTTTCGCAAGCGGCGGTATGACGCCGCCCTTGTCCGCATATCCAGAACCGCGCCCGACGCGCCGGCTGACCGATGGGTCAGAAACCGGGCAGGGCCGATGCGCAATCCATGTCTGCATCCGCTGCCGGCCCGAAGGCAGGAAAGGAACGGGACCATGGGTATCGCCATGACGATGCATGAATTTCTGGAAGACAGCCACGTGCCCTATGACGTGGCCAGACACAACCGCACGGCAAGCTCTGCCATGACGGCGCGGGTGAGCCACATTCCGGGTCGCGAAATGGCCAAGGGCGTGGTGCTCAAATGGGATGACAGCTATCTGCTGGCCGTGGTGCCGGCCTCCAGGCAGGTCGATCTCGGCAAGGTGGCCGACATTCTGGGTGAGAAGGTCGTGCTCGCAAGCGAGGAGGAAACGGCGGCGCTGTTTCCCGATTGCGATGAGGGTGCGGTTCCCGTGTTTGGTGCGCCATACCGCATCGCATGCATGATTGATGAAGCGCTCGATGCCGATGACGACGTCTATTTCGAGGGCGGCGATCATCGCACGCTGGTGCATGTGACGCGGCAGGGGTTCGAGCAGTTGATGTATGGAATGCCAAGGGCGCATATCAGCAGCTAGAACCTTTGCCGGTTGCCAGTTTCCAGGTGGAGTGCAGGCGTGCGGAAACGCTCCCGCGCCTGCGCCGGGTTCTTGCTGGAGTATGGGAAGACGGGCGGCTGAAGCGACGCTCATCTTTATTGTAAAACGTGCGACCCTTCAGCCACCCGCCCGGCTCTTGACAACTTCCGACAGGGATCGCCCTGGAACCGGGTGCTCAGGCTTCGCCCTGGGGCGGGCCATCGCACCAGACCGCGTCTGAATGCGGTCCTTCGCCGGACCAGCCGCCCGCTAGCAGCGACCACACACGTTATGCGACCGGCCCGGGCACCGTCCCATCTCCGCGAGATCACCGTCGCGACCTGCTTTCCCACGAGATGGGCAGGGAGAAGGATAAGCCTGTTTGAACGGGAGGGGAGAAATCGCGCCCCGAAACGGGAAGCGATGACCGGTCTTTATGGGATGTGCGGGGATGATGCGCGGGATCTATCCCCGTTCAGCGGGTCAGGCGGCCGTGACGGCCACCTGTTCGACCCGGTTGCGGCCACGCTTCTTGGCGGCGTAAAGGCCGCTGTCGGCGACGGAGAGAAGCGTTTCCAGATCGCGCGTGCGCTTCGCGTTGCTGTAGCAAAGACCGGCGCTCAGGGATGGGTGCATGACGCCGTTTTGGGTGGGCACCGCTATGGCTGCCACGTTGGCGCGGAGCCTGTCGACGGCGAGTGCGGCCTCCACGGGTGAGAGGTCGGGCAGGAGGGCGACAAACTCCTCGCCACCCCAGCGCGCGATGATCGCAGACTGCTCGAAGGTTTCACGAAACGCCTCTGCGCAGGCCTCAAGAGTTCGGTCACCCGTGGCATGGCCGTGCTGGTCGTTGATCTGCTTGAAATGGTCGAGGTCGAAGATCGCAAGCGCGAAGGGCTGCTCGGGATTGCGCTCCAGAAAGCTGCGGGCCTCGGCTTCAAAGGCGCGGCGGTTCAGGAGGCCGGTCAGGCCGTCATGCGAAGCGAGGTGATGCAGCTTCTGCGCATCGCGTTCATAGGCAAGGGTAAGCGCAAAGGCGCTTGAAGCCAGAAAGTGGAAGAGGGCGACGTAAAGCTGGATGGTCAGGATCGTGTCGAGGGACATCTGGCGCACGAACCCATCGCCGACGAGCAACGCCTGTGCGAAGCGGATGATGAATGTGGCTGCGAGAATGCCGTAGGCGAGGATCAGCCCCTTGCGCGACAGGCTTTTGTCATCGTTGTCGCGCCAGAACTCATAGGCGCAAGCCAGTGCGATGGCTGTCTGAATGACGTTCGTGACCAGATGGAAGGCTGGGTAGGAGCCTGCGGCAAGCGGTGCCGCGCTCAAGACAAGGAAGAGCGCAAGCGGCAGGAAGAAGAGCGCCAGCGGGGCGTGCCTGTTTTCAAACTGGCGCGCGGCGCGCCAGCGCAGGCTGATGCCCAGCACGAGAAGCCCGTTGGGCAGTGCGCCGCGCAGCGCGTCGGGCAGATGGGCGCCGGCCATATAGCAAAGAAGCGCGAGACAGATCACGAGATTGGCGACGCCCCAGGTGTCCCAATAGGGCTCGCGCCGCGCCCGACCGGCGATGAAGAACACCGAAGCCATGACCAGAACGACAATCGCGTTTGCCGCAAATAGCGTGAAATTGTTCAAAACCGCGCGCCCGTTTTCCTGTGCAGCGGGCGGTGTAACGTCTCGCAGCCTAACGGCAGGTTTCAATCCGCGGTTTTTATTTGCCAGCTTGTGGATAGGGCGGCGCATTGGGGGCGGCGCATTGGGGGCGGCGCATGGGGACGGAGGTGGGCCGACATCCTTGCGGCGTGGTTAACGGCTTGATTCAAACTTTATTGGTAAGTTGAGGCTATTACTGGCTATTCGCCCGGCGAAAGCTGCCGGGGACCCAGATCCCTCGAACCCATGCAGATCGTATATGCGTCTTCCCGCGTTCCTTCGACCTGTCGTTCTGACCCTTGGCCTTGCCGGTTGCACCGGTGGCCCCAGTATCGATACAGCGCTCAAGATTGACCCGCCCTCGAACGAGGTGACGAGCTCCATTGTGCGGCCCGGCGTCGGTGTCCCCGGGGCGGGGAGCGCCGATGTGATGGCCGAGCCTGCGAGCGAAGCGGGCATGATGGCGATTGCCGAGCCGGACCGGGTTTCCGCGCCTGCACTGCAGCAGGTGGCGATGATCACGCCGATGCCGGCGCCCTCCGTGCGGCCCAAAAGCTCTTCTTCCGGCAAGGTGTATCGCAGCCGGTTCGGGGATGCGCATCCGATCAATTTCGGCAAGGTGACGCCCAAGCATCATGCGGTGCATGGCGTCGATGTTTCGCGCTGGCAGGGCGACATTGACTGGGTGAAGCTGCGCTCGCGTGGCGCGAATTTCGCTTACATCAAGGCGACCGACGGCATCGATCATATCGACCCGATGTTCAAGACGAACTGGAACGGGGCCGCGAAGGCGGGCATTCGCCGGGGCGCCTATCACTTCTTCTTCTGGTGCCGGAAGGCGTCTGACCAGGCCGAGTGGTTCATTCGCAATGTGCCCAAGGTGAAGGGCGCGCTGCCGCCGGTTCTGGATGTGGAGTGGAACCACCAGTCGAGCTGCAAATGGAAGCCTTCGCGTGCCGAAGTTCTGGAGAAGATGAAGGTCTTCCTCGACCGGCTGGAGCGCCATTACGGCCAGCGGCCTGTCATCTACACCGCTCCGGATTTCTATGAGGACAATCTGAAGGGCGCGTTCCCGAACCATCCGTTCTGGCTGCGCGCCGTGGCCGAACATCCCTCGAAGGTCTATCCGGGCCGTGACTGGGTGTTCTGGCAGTATTCGGGATCGGGCCTGAGCCAGGGCGTTGACGGCAAGATCGACCTGAACGTCTTCCACGGCAATGAAAGCGCCTGGTGGCGCTGGGTCGGGAAGGTGGCGGGCTGACCGCCTGTACGGAAATGACCGCTTGTTCGGGGGGCTTTACGCCCCCCTTTCTTTTGCGGTGTTTTTGTTTTGCGCAATTTTGGACGCAAAACCGGTTCCCGTTTTTGGCGGAATTGCTTTAGCCACGGGCCTCGGCAATGGCGGCAACAATGTCGTTGCGGCGCATCGCGCCATACTGGATCTTGGTGTTGAAGAGGAATGCCGGCGTTCCGTTGAAGCCGAACGCATTGGCCTGCTCCATGTTGCGGGAGAGAATCCCTTCAATGCGTTGGCGGTCCTTCTTGAAGTTCGACAGGAGTTTTTCCGGGTCATGGCCGGCGGCGGCAAGCGTCTCGTCGACCTCGTCCTGCGTCAGTCGTCCGGGCGTGGCCATCAGCGCGTTGTGGACGGCTTCATAATCGGGGCCGGCGGCGAGGACGAGGCTTGCCGCATGGACGGACGGGCCGCCGAAAATGGGCCAGTCCTTCATCACCAGCCGGACATTGCCGTCTTCACGCACCACGTCGAGCAGGTCGGGGTGGCCGCGTTTGCAATAGGGGCACTGGTAATCGAAGAACTCGGCGATGGTTACGTCGCCATCCGGATTGCCGATGACCGGGATTTCGGGGTCGAACAGAACCTCTTCGACGGTCGGGTAAAGCTGGGCGCGGGCCGGACCGGCGGCGGTGACGAGCGTCGCTGCGCCGGCGACGAGCAGGGTACGGCGGTTCATCATGGCCTTGTGTCTCCTGATGGGCTGATGCTGGTTTTGAGGTTCTCGATCTTTTCGACGAGCACCTCGCGTGAGATTTCGCCCAGATGTGCGTGTTGCAGGACGCCGTCGGCGTCGATGAACAGCGTGGCGGGCAGTCCGGGGGCGCTGTAGAAGCGCGACAGATCGCTGAACTGGTCGACAAGTATCGTGTCGAGCGAGAGGCCGGAGGCGGCGAGATAGCGCTGGATGGCGGTGCGGCCTTCGCCCTGATTGGCGAAGACGAAGGTGACGTCGTCCGTGGAGGCGGCGATGTCGGCCATCATGGGCATTTCACGCCGGCAGGGCGGGCACCACGTCGCCCACAGATTGACCACCTGCGGCGTGCCCTTGTGCTCTTCGAGGCGGTAGCCATTGCCCTCCAGCGTTTCAAAGGCCTGATCCGGGACGGCGAGCGGGTCGGTGCCGCCGGTGAGCTGCCATGTCGTGTTCCAGACGATGAGGGAGAGGGCGAGCGGCAGGACCGCCCAGAGGCGCTGGCGGCCTGTGGGCAGCATGACGAGCAGGCTGACGATGACGGCGGCTGCACCGGTTGGCCAGTAGAAGCCGCCCTGCCACACCGCGAAAATGCGCAGCGGGTCGGCCACAAAACTTTCCATGTTGATGAGCACATGGCCGAGGCGCGCGCCGATGATGCCGCCGAGAAACGCCCACCAGGACCAGGCGTTGAAGCGTTCGTCCACCTTGCGGGCCATGATGCCGGTGACGATGAGGAAGACGAAGATGGCGAGTACAACCGCGAAGCGGTCTGCCGCAAGCACGAGCGGCCCGAGAGATACGGCATTCATGATCAGAGCGCCTCTGCGGTTTTGGCCGAGCCGGTCAGGTTTTCCACCGTGACGGAGCCGACGAGGCGGGTGCCGGCGACCTCGCGGCCTGCGGGATCGAAGAAGAGCATGGTGGGCGGGCCTGCCACTTCAAGGGCTTTCATGAGAGCTGCGTTCTCGTCGTTGAAGTCAGACAGGTCGGCCTTGATGAGCTGGAAACCGCCAAGACCGTCGATCACGCCGGCATCCGGCAGGACCGAGCGCTCGATGACGCGGCAGGTGACGCACCAGTCGGCGGTGAAATAGACGAGGGTGGGCGCATCGCCGGCGCTGGCGAGCTGCGCTTTGAGCTCGGGGATCGAGCCGGTTTGTCCAAAGGTGAGTTCGCGGGCGGGGGCGGATGCCTCGCTGCGCTGGGCGATCTGGGCCAGCGGCTTGAGCGGATCGGTGCCGCCGGACGCCGCGCCCAGCATCAGGATGATGCCGTAGATGAGCGACAGCGCGCCAACCGAGCGGACGGCGGCGAGCGGCGTCGTTTCTGCGATCTTTGCGCTGAAGGCGAAGCTTGCGATGGCGATGAGAAGGGCTGACCAGAGCGCGAGATCAAGGCCGGCGGGCAGGAGGGGTGTCGCCGTCCAGATGGCGGTGGCCAGGAAGCCGAAGCCGAACACGCGCTTGACGCTTTCCATCCATGCGCCGGCGCGCGGCAGGGCCTTGCCGCCAAGCGTGCCCATGATGATGAGCGGGATGCCCTTGCCGATGCCAAGGCCGAAAAGGGCTGCCGCCCCCAGCGCCACATCGGCGGTCTGGGCGATGTAGAGGAGTGCGCCGGCGAGCGGAACGGTGACGCAGGGGCCGACGATGAGGGCTGACGAGAAGCCGAGAATGGCCGCCGAGCGGCGTGAGCCGCCGACGCCGCCCGTGCGGTTTGCCACCCAGCTTGTCCATGCAGTGGGCAATTGCAGCTCGAACAGGCCGAACATGGAAAGCGCCAGAACCGCGAAGAGCGCTGACAGAATGCCGATCGTGACAGGCGACTGCAGAACGAGCTGCAGGTTCTGCCCGGACCAGCCGGCGGCAGCGCCCAGCAACGCGAAGGCCGAGGCGAGCGCGATCACATAGATCGAGGAAAGCTCGAAGCCGCGCCAGGCGGTGAGCCGGTCGCCCTCGCGCGCCAGTGCACCGGCCATGATGGGATACATGGGGAAGACGCAAGGGGTGAAGGCGAGAAGCAGGCCAAAGAGCGGGAAGCTGACCAGAACGAGCAGAACGCCGCCGCGACCGAGCAGCGACTGGATGAGCCCGTCATCTTCGGCAAGCGCGAAGCCGGTGTCTTCACTGGTTGCGGGGGCGGCGGGTGATGCGGCGGTCGGCGCTTCTTCCGTGACCCATTCCACGGGCGCTGCGGCCTGCGGGGCCGCCGGCGTGGTGACGGCAAGCGACAGGGCGTTTACCTGCCGGTTTTCCGGCGCATAGCAGATGCCGCCATCCTGACAGCCCTGAAACGTGACGTCGAATGTGCCGAAGACCTGTTCGGCTAAGTGTGCGCTCGCCGCATCGTAATAGACTTCGGAGAGGCCGAATGTGGGATCGTCCTTGCGGATGCCGGGGCTGGTTTCCAGTGGCAGTTCCGCGCCGTTTTGCGAAGCGCCGATGTGATCGCGATAAAGATAATAGCCTTCGGCGATCTGCCAGTTGAGGGCAAGCGTGCCGTCCTGGGTGCGGGTGACCTCAAGGGTGAAGGCGTCTTCGACCGGCAGCGGTTTTGCGGTCTGGGCCGAGGCGGGGGCGGGCGCAAGGCTGACGGACAGGAAAGCCATAAGCGCGATCAGGATCGTCTTCATTCTGTCACTTCAAATTGTGTGGACCGCCGGGTTCGTACCCTCATGGCGGGATGCTGGAGAGCGAATTGAACGCCTCAACTTAAGGCAGCCTTAAGGTGGGTGTTGTTTGGGCAGACGGCAAACAGCTCAATGCAGCAAGGAGTTTTCAGCATGGCGCATTTTCGCACGGGCATGAGCGCCCGGATGCGGGCGTCCGACCGACCGGACGAGGAACATATCGACGATGGACATTCTGTCGGTTCAGGACGGTTGGGGCGGCGTGGCTTTCTGGCCGGGTTAAGCGCGCTGGCGGTTTCGGGCTGCGTTGCGACGCCAAGGCCCGAGGCTCCCAAAGTGGTTGAGCCGCCCAAGCCCAGGCGCGTCGTTCCACCGATGTATTACGCCATGCCGAATGAGCGTTTTCCCATTCCCGAAGTGGATGTCAGCCATCTGGAAGAGCGCTGGTGGCGCAAGGATGTGGATTATCCCACCAGCGAGCGCAAGGGCACGCTGATCGTGGATACGCCGAACAGGTATCTTTACCACGTGACGGGACCGAACCGCGCGACGCGCTATGGCATTGGCGTCGGACGCGACGGCTTCTCCTGGGCGGGGCGTGCGATCATGGCCTATCGCCGTGAATGGCCGCGCTGGACGCCGCCGAACGAGATGGTGGCGCGGCGGCCGGAACTGGAGCCCTACAGCATCGCCAATGGCGGCATGCCGCCGGGCCTGCGCAATCCTCTTGGCGCACGCTCGCACTATATCCATCTGAACGGCAAGGACACGCTTTACCGCATTCATGGCACGCCGGAGCCGTGGAGCATCGGCAAGGCGGTGTCGTCCGGCTGTATCCGCCTGATCAACCAGGATGTGATTCACCTGCACGATAATGTAAGGGACGGCAGCCCGATTGTTGTCATTCCCGATCCGAAGATGGAACATCTTCTGGTGACCTGATGCGGGCCTTCGGGTCTGAATGCTTGATCGAATGAGACGCGTGCGATGCGACTTTTGGTGGTTGAAGACGATCCGCTGCTTCTGGACGGGCTGACCGTGGGGCTGGGGCTTGCCGGCTTTGCGGTCGATGCCGTGGCCACCTGCGAGGACGCTTTCGCCGCGCTCAGCGCACAGGCCTATGAAGGGGTCGTGCTCGATCTGATGCTGCCGGATGGCTCTGGCCTCGACGTGCTTTCGGATCTGCGCCGGCGGGGTGACGCCACGCCGGTGGTTCTTCTGACGGCGCGCGATCAGGTTCCCGACCGGATCGCCGGGCTGGACGCCGGCGCAGACGACTATGTGGGAAAGCCCTTTGATCTCGACGAATTGTCGGCGCGTGTGCGCGCGGCGGTGCGCCGGGGCAAGGGGCGCTCCAGCGCAACGCTTGCATGGGGCGGGGTGACGCTCGATCCGGCAAACCAGTCGGTGAGCCGCGACGGTGATCCGGTGATCCTGACGCGGCGCGAATTCGCGCTTCTGGCGGCGCTGATGGAGCGGCCGGAAAGCATCCTTTCCAAACCGGCGCTCGAAGAAACGATCTATGGCTGGCAGGAAGAGGTGGAGAGCAACGCCGTGGAGGTGCACATCCACAAGCTGCGCTCCAAGCTTGGCTCCGATTTCATCAAAACCGTGCGCGGGGTTGGCTATCGGCTCCGGGAGGCGGGCGCATGAGATCCATCCGCGCACGGCTGATCCTGATCCTCATGGGCTCGACCGGGCTCGTGTGGCTGCTCGCGGTCGGCTGGATCTATCTCAGCACGCAGGCCGAGGTGGAGCGGGTGCTGGATGCGCGGCTGATGGAAGCGGCGCGGATGGTCAATTCGCTCCTTTCCGACCACCGTATCGAGGTGGGGCTGGAGGAAAATGCCGCCCGCAAGGCGATGGGGGAGTTCGAACTCAGCAATCGCCCCTATGAACGCCAGCTCTCCTGCCAGATCTGGACGCTGGAAGGCAGCCTTGTGGGGCGCTCGGAAAATGCGCCGGAAGCCCAGCTGACGGAAATTCAGGACGGGTTTTCAGAGACCGAAGTGGGTGGCGAGCGCTGGCGCGTGTTCACCGTGGAAAACGAGGTTCTGGGCGTGCGGGTGATGGTGGGCGACAGCCTCCAGATCCGCGACAGCCTGGTGAGCGATGTGATCAAGGGGCTGGTGGTGCCGGCGCTTCTGATCCTGCCGTTTCTGGCCGGGGTCATTCTCGTTTCGGTGCGCCGCGGCCTTTCGCCCCTGAGCGACATGGCCGAAACGCTTTCGACGCGCGCGGCCAATGATCTGCGCCCGCTGGAGGCGGCCAGTCTGCCGAAGGAGATTGCGCCGGCGGTGAACGCGCTGAACGGGCTTTTCAAGCGGGTGGAAGATGCGCGCGACCGCGAACGCAGCTTTACGGCTTTTGCCGCTCATGAACTGAAAACGCCGCTGGCCGGCGTGAAAACGCAGGCGCAGATTGCGCTGGCGAGCGATGACCCGACCGTGCACGCCAATGCGTTGCGGCAGATCACCATGGGCGTGGATCGAACGAGCCGGCTTGTGAAGCAGCTTCTCGACCTGACCGCGCTTGAGGCGAATGACAGTGAGCCGACCCTGCAACCCGTGAGCGCGCGGGCGCTGATGCGCAGTGTGGCGGCGGAGCTGCCGCTGCCGCAGGGCGCGGCGCGGCTGAGCGTGGAGGCGGATGGCGAAGGCGCGGACAGGGTTCTTGTCGAGCCGCATTTCCTCTCGCTGGCGCTGCGCAACCTGATCGAGAACGCGCTGAACCATGCGCCGGAGACCACGGGCGTGGTGTGCCGGGTGGACGAGGCGAATGATGGCGTACGCCTTGTGGTGGAAGATCGCGGTCCGGGCATTCCCGAGGCAGAGCTTTCGCAGGTGGTGGAGAAATTCGTGCGCGGGCGAAACCGCTCGGCAACCGGTAGCGGGCTGGGGCTTGCCATTGCACAGGCGGCGATGGCGCGCATGGGCGGAACGCTGGCGCTCGAAAACCGCGACGGTGGTGGTCTGCGCGCCATTCTGACCGTGCGAAAGGCGGAGGCGGCTGCATGATTTCCCGACGTTTCTTTCTGGCTGGAGCCTCCGGCGCGCTGGCGGTTGCGCCGCTGGCGGCACGCGCCGCGCCCAGCCTGAATGACATGGTGCGCGACCCGGCGCTTCAGGCGCTGGGCAATCCGGCGGGCGATGTGACCATTGCGGAGTTCTTCGATTATCTCTGCCCCTCCTGCAAGGCGATCCACCCGGCGCTGAAGGAGATCGTGCGCTCTGACGGCAATCTGCGGCTGGTGATGAAGGACTGGCCGATCAATGGCGATGTGGCGTGGTATGCCTCGCGCATGGTGCATGCATCGGCGGCGCTGGGCGTCTATGAGGCGGCGCATAATGAAGTGATCGCCATTGAGGGCGGGTTGACGCATGGCAAGGTGGACGATGCGCTGCGCAGCGTGGGGGCGGACGCCGGCGCGGTGCGTGACATGCTGGATGTGCATCTGAAGGCAATCGATGCGCTGATTGGCCGAAACGAGGCCCATGCAAAGGCGCTCAAGCTTGCCGGAACGCCGAGTTTCCTGATCGGTAACCGGCTCTATCGCCGGCCGATGAGCGCGGACGAGATCGTGGAAGCGGTGGCGCTGGCGCGCTCCGGGCGCTGAGGCCGCAGCTTGACAGATCCGCCATGGCGGAGAATATGGCGTCATGATCGGACAGGACACCCACATCGTTTCCCGGATGGCCGGCATCTCTTCAGGCGAGATGCCGGGGTTTAAGACACGCTGACAACCAGACGCGGTCCATGATCCTGCAACCTCGCCGCAGTGCGGACGGGGTTTTGTGCGTGAAGCTGCGCCCCGTTCTTTTTCAAGGAATGGAGACTTTCAATGGCACAGAACATCTACGACAACCCGGAGTTCTTCGAAGGCTACAGCCAGCTGCCCAGGCAGGTGCATGGTCTGGCGGGCGCGCCGGAATGGCCGGCCATCAAGGCCATGCTGCCGGATATGACGGATCGGCGGGTGGTTGAACTGGGATGCGGGTTTGGCTGGGCGTCCCGCTATCTGCGCGAGGCCGGGGCGCGGAGCGTTCTTGGCCTCGATGTCTCGCAGAACATGATCGAGCGCGCGCGCGCCGACACGAATGATGCGGCCATCGAATACCGCATTGCCGATCTGGAAACGCTGGAACTGCCGCAGGGCGCGTTCGATTTCGCCTTCAGCGCGCTGACCTTCCACTATATTCAGGATTTCGACCGGCTGGTGCGGATGATCCATGCGGCGCTGACGCCGGGTGCGCACTTCGTGTTCACCATCGAGCATCCGATCTTCATGGCCGCCACACAGCCGCGCTGGCTGCCGGAAGAGGACGGGCACAAGACCTGGCCGGTCAATTGCTACGCGCTGGAGGGGGAGCGGCGAACGGACTGGTTCGCAAGCGGCGTGCTCAAATATCACCGCACCATGGCGACGACGCTGAACACGCTTGTCGGCGCAGGGTTTGCGCTGCGTGAGATCAGGGAATTCGCCCCGACCAGGGCGCAGATCGCGGAAATGCCGGATCTGGCCGAGGAGCTGGAGCGGCCGATGATGCTGCTGGTTTCGGCGGGGCGGTGAGGGCGGGCAGGGGCTGCTTTAGGCTGAAAGAGGCGGGGTTTCCCGCCTGTTTTCTCTGGGGCGCGGGCGCGGCGCTCTGTGCCCTGTGCCCATGGACTGCAAACGCCATGCCAAAGCCGCGCCCAGAAGATAAGCCGACACATGGCCGGGCTTTGGGTAGCCTGCGAGTATGCAATCGAGCAGAAGCCCCGGAATTACGATCAGGGCGATGAGGCTGATTGCCCATTTGCGATTACCCTGATCCCTTTTCGAGACCCTGCATCCAGAGACGGCTCAACTGCCCGGCGGAGAACCCGGGGGCAGGGGGACTGGACTTCGACTGGTCTCCAAAAATTCGCTGTGCGACCTGTCGCCCTGCAGACTGCGCCGCAGACGTCTTCACGATGCGCGTCTCATAAAAACGCGAAAGCGCGGTCTCCAGACGATCATGTTCCTCCAGCATTCTGGAAAGATGCCACGCGTCTTCCAGCGCCTGACAGGCGCCCTGGCCGGAGGTGGGCAGGGGAGCGTGGGCTGCATCCCCGATGATCAGGACATTGTCCCGATGCCAATGGGGCAGGGGATCGAGGTCATGGACGAAAATGCGATTGAGCGATATTTCGTTGCGCGATTGCAGCACATTCTGGACCGGGCCGGGCCAGTCCCGAAAACGCTGGTCCATCTCATCGTACCAGGCGGGCAACGGCCGCGTCCTGTCGATCGGGGTGCGCCACGCGGCTGCCCAGAAACACAGACCATCACCAACAGGGACGATGCCGAAACGTTCTCCCGCCCCGCAGAAATCGTGAATGGCGGCATCGATGACGCCACGCTCCGGCTGGCTGATGCCGATAATGTTGATGAAACCCTGATAGCGGGGAAGCACGTCTTCTGCATGGATCGCCTGACGCACCGCCGAGTTCATGCGGCCATCTGCACCGACGACGAGATCATACTGCGTCCTGAGCCCCTCGATATCCTGCGCGGCAATTGAGCGATTGAACTTGATGTCGACGCCCAGTGCATGCAACGCCCCGGCCAGAATGCGCATGAGATCGCGACGCAATATGGTCACGCTCGGGAAGCCGCACAGCCTGTTCACTTCCAGGATATCAAATTCGGCCTTCTGGATGCCGTGCTGATCGAACTGGCGCATGAAGCGGGGCGCGCCGCCCTTGCGTTTGATGGCGTCTGCCAGCTCCATCTGCTCCATAACGAAGACGGCATTCGGCCACAGGGTGACCCCGGCTCCCATTGAGGAAACCGCACTGCCACGCTCAAACAGGCTTACCTGATGGCCTTGTCTGGTGGCGAAAATGGCGAGCGCCATACTGGCGACACCGGCGCCCACGATGGCAATTCGCTTTGCACTGGTCATCCGCTCTCTCCTGATCAAGAAATCTGATGCAGCTTGTATCGAGCTCCTGATTGGCGATAAATCTGGCTTTGTTGCTTTGTTAATCCCGTTATTTGGGCGAATGGATGCTGGAAAAAATCGAACTTCAGTGGTTGCTCTGCTTCCAGGCGGTCTATGACAAGCTGAGCTTCAAGCTGGCGGCGGAGCAGCTTCAGTTGCCGACATCCAATGTCAGCCGGCATGTCGCCTTGCTGGAGCGGCAGCTCAATGTTCGTTTGCTGGAACGCACGACGCGGAAGATGATCCCGACGGCGGCAGGCAAGCAGCTTTACCGGTCCATGACACCGCTCACGCAAGCGATGGATGATGCGCTGGAAGAGGTGTCCCTGTTCGGGGATTCCCTGTCCGGTCACCTGCGGATCATCACGCCGGACCTCCCGTTCATGGCCGAAATCCTCGCGGATTTCTGCGTTCGGCATCCGCAGATACAGCTTAGCTGCGACACCCGGCTGGACCCGACGGACGGATTGCTGGAAGGGTTCGATCTGGTGTTGCGCTTTGGACGCGGACCGCTGGAGAATTCCGGCTGGGTTGCAAGGGAAATCCTGCGCTGGCCGAGCTGTGTGGTGGCTGCGCCAGAGCTTCTGGAGCGATACCCGGCGCCGCAATCGCTGGAGGCGTTGAGCAGGGCCCCGTGTATTACGAGCATGTCGGTGCTTCAGGGAATGCCCTGGCGTTTCAAACAGGAGCAGACCGTTCAGGTGCAATCCAGCTACAGGGTGAACAGCGGTCAGATGGCGCGGGCGGCGGCGCTGAAAGGGCTGGGGTTTGCCGTTTTGCCCCTTCATGCCTGTCAGTCAGACATCGATGCCGGCTCCCTCATCAAAATTGATCTCGAGCCCGCGCCAGAGGATCTGGTGCTTTATGGGTTTTACTCAGGCAGAAAATATCCGCAGGTCAGGGTGAAGGCGTTCCTGGAGCACCTTCAATCGGCGCTCGCTGAGTTCTCTGCGGGTCCGGTCGAATGAAGGCTTCCGATAACGCCTGAAACGAAAAAATCCGGGCCGATGGACCCGGATTTTCTCTGGTTCTGTCGTCGCATGGCGCCGGCAAATTACCAAACTGCCATTGCGGACATTTCAGGGTGCAGGAGGACAAACCATGTTGCCCTCCTCAATGTGACCCTTGCTTCAGCTACAGCCGCTCGTTGCGCCGCAGGTGTCGCACTTCTCGCAGGTGCCGTTGCGCACCATGGTGAAGTTCTGGCACTCCGAGCACATATTGCCCGTATAGCCCTGCATGATCGCCTGCTGGCGGCGGTGGCTCTCGACCTTCTTTGCTTCGGCGGCTTCCTGAGCGGCTGCCTCGGTGAAGAGGGCGTCGGTTTCGCCTTCCTGCGCGGCTTCCTCTGCCAGCTCCTTCGCACGCTCCTCATAGTCGCGGCGGAAGGCGGTGGCTTCTTCCTGCAGTTCCGAAACGGCAGGCTTCAGCGCGTGGACGGTTGCACCCGAGGCGATGGCGCGGACGGACGGGCCGCCGGCTTCGCCCTTGGGCTCACCGCTTTTGCCGGAAACCAGCTTGAACGGGGTCGCGCCGCGGGTCAGGCCCTTGGAGAAGGGGATCGCCTTGCCTTCATTGATGCCGCGGCCGAGCGCGGTGTTGGTGAAGTCGGACGTGTCCACATGGGCGAGATCCGAACGACCGAGATAGGACACGGCCAGCTCGCGGAACACATAGTCGAGGATCGACGTGGCGTTCTTGATCGCATCATTGCCGATGACCATGCCGGCCGGCTCGAATTTGGTGAAGGTGAAGGCCTCCACATATTCCTCGAGCGGCACGCCGTATTGCAGGCCAAGCGAGATGGCGATGGCGAAGTTGTTCATCATCGCACGGAAGGCAGCACCTTCCTTGTGCATGTCGATGAAGATCTCGCCGAGGCGGCCATCGTCGAACTCGCCGGTGCGCAGATAGACCTTGTGGCCACCGATCACCGCTTTCTGGGTGTAGCCCTTGCGGCGGTTGGGGAGCTTCTCGCGTTCGTCGCGGACAACCTTTTCCACGATGCGTTCGACGATCTTCTCGGAGACGACGGCGGCCTGCGCGGCAGCCGGTGCGGCGACCAGCTCTTCGGCCAGATCGTCGGCATCGTCCTCATCGTCGGACAGGAGCGCGGAGTTCAGCGGCTGCGAGAGCTTGGAACCATCGCGGTAGAGCGCGTTGGCCTTGAGCGCCAGCTTCCAGGAGAGGAGGTAGGCCGCCTTGCAGTCCTCGACCGTCGCCTCGTTGGGCATGTTGATGGTCTTGGAGATGGCGCCCGAGATGAAGGGCTGCGCGGCAGCCATCATGCGGATGTGGCTTTCGACCGAAAGGTAGCGCTTGCCGACCTTGCCGCACGGATTGGCGCAATCGAAGACGGGCAGGTGCTCTTCCTTCAGATGCGGTGCGCCTTCAAGCGTCATGGCACCGCAAATGTGGATGTTGGCGGCCTCGATTTCCTTCTTGGTGAAGCCGAGTGCGGCCAGCATGTCGAAGGAGAAATCGTCGAGCTGCTCGTCGGTGAGGCCCAGCGTTTCCTTGCAGAAATCCTCGCCGAGCGTCCACTTGTTGAAGGCGAACTTGATGTCGAAGGCCGATTTGAGCGCACCGTTGACGGCGGCGATCTTCTCGTCGTCGAAACCCTTGCCCCTGAGGCTGGTCGGGTTGATGGCCGGAGCCTGATCGAAATTGCCATGACCGACCGCATAGGCCTCGATCTCGGCGATCTGGGCTTCGGAATAGCCGAGCGTGCGCAGGGCTTCCGGCACGGCGCGGTTGATGATCTTGAAGTAGCCGCCGCCGGCCAGCTTCTTGAACTTCACCAGTGCGAAGTCGGGCTCGATGCCGGTCGTGTCGCAGTCCATGACGAGGCCGATCGTGCCGGTGGGCGCGATGACGGTGGCCTGCGCATTGCGGTAGCCGTGCTTTTCGCCCAGCTCAAGCGCGCGGTCCCAGGCGGCGCGGGCATGCTCGATCAGATCGGCATGCGGGCACTCGTCCGCCTTGAGCGGCACCGGATTGACCGACAGGCCCTCATAACCGTCGCTCTGGCCATGGGCGGCGCGGCGGTGGTTGCGGATGACGCGCAGCATGTTCTCGGCATTGCGCTCATAATCGGGGAACGCGCCGAGCTCGCCGGCCATCTCTGCCGAGGTTGCGTAAGCGACACCGGTCATGATCGCCGTCAGCGCGCCGCCAATAGCGCGGCCTTCCGCTGAATCATAGGGGATGCCGGAGGTCATCAGCAGACCGCCAATATTGGCGTAGCCGAGACCCAGCGTGCGGTACTCGTAAGAGAGCTTTGCGATCTCCTTGGACGGGAACTGGGCCATCATCACGGAGATTTCCAGCACCATGGTCCACAGGCGCACCGTGTGCTCGTAGGCCGCAATGTCGATGGTGCCGTCCTGATTGCGGTACTGCAGGAGGTTCATCGAGGCGAGGTTACAGGCCGTGTCGTCCAGGAACATGTATTCCGAGCACGGGTTCGAGGCGCGGATCGGGCCCGCTGCCGGCGAGGTGTGCCAGTCGTTCATGGTGGTGTTGTAGTGCAGGCCCGGATCGGCGGACGCCCATGCGGCGTAACCGATCTTGTCCCACAGGTCGCGCGCCTTGAGGGTCTTTGCGACCTTGCCGTCAATGCGGTTGATCAGATCCCAGTTGCCGTCGGTCTCCACGGCGCGCAGGAAGTCGTCCTTGAGCGAAACGGAGTTGTTCGAGTTCTGGCCCGAAACGGTGAGATAGGCTTCCGAATCCCAGTCCGTGTCGTAGGTCTTGAACTGGATGTCGGTGTAGCCCTGGCGGGCGAACTGGATGACGCGCTTGATGTAGTTCTCAGGCACGGCATTGCGCTTTGCAGCACGGATCTCGCGCTTGAGCGCCGGGTTCTGGGACGGGTCGAAGCATTCATCATTGTCGGCCTCGCAGTTGATGCAGGCCTTCATGATGGCTTCGAGGTGCTTCTTGGCGATCTTGGAACCGGTGACGAGGGCGGCGACTTTCTGCTCCTCCTTCACCTTCCAGTCGATGTAAGCCTCGATATCGGGATGGTCCGCATCGACAACGACCATCTTGGCCGCGCGGCGGGTGGTGCCGCCCGACTTGATGGCGCCGGCAGCGCGGTCGCCGATCTTCAGGAAGGACATGAGGCCCGAAGACTTGCCGCCGCCGGAGAGCTTTTCGCCTTCGCCGCGCAGATGAGAGAAGTTGGAGCCGGTGCCGGAACCGTATTTGAACAGGCGCGCCTCGCGGACCCACAGGTCCATGATGCCGCCTTCATTGACCAGATCGTCGCCGACCGACTGGATGAAGCACGCATGGGGCTGCGGGTGCTCATAGGACGATTTGGACTTGGTCAGCTTGCCGGTGAACGGGTCGACGTAATAGTGGCCCTGGCCGGGGCCATCGATGCCATAGGCCCAGTGCAGGCCGGTGTTGAACCACTGCGGCGAATTGGGGGCAACGCGCTGGGTGGCGAGCATGTAGCACAGCTCGTCCATGAAGGTCCGGGCGTCTTCCTCGCCATCGAAATAGCCGCCCTTCCAGCCCCAGTAGGTCCAGGTGCCGGCGAGACGGTTGAAGACCTGCGCGGCGCTGGTCTCGGAGCCATAGCGCTCGTCTTCGGGCAGATCCTTCAGCGCTTCTTCATCGGCAACCGAACGCCACAGGAAGGAGGGGACATCATTCTCCTCGACCTTCTTCAGGTGCGCGGGCACGCCGGCCTTGCGGAAATATTTCTGCGCGAGAATGTCGCTGGCGACCTGGGAGAACTGCGCCGGAACGTCGATGTTCTCCAGCCGGAAGACGATGGAGCCGTCCGGGTTCTTGATTTCGCTCGTGGCCTTGCGGAACGCGATTTCCGCATATGGGCTTTGGCCTTGCTTTGTGAACCGGCGTTCGATGCGCATTTTGTCCTCTTTGCCCCTAATCCATATATAGCGTCTTGCGCAGCGAATGGCTCATCACATCTTCACTGCGCGGACACCGTGTCCGCCATGCCGGGCGCTTGAAGCGCGCGACGCCTAGATACCGAAGGTTGGTTCCTTTATGCGGCCCGGAATCCGGAAACCGCTAGGTCTTGTTTCGCAGGTGCGAAACCGCCCCCAACCTGATGCGACTGCGACGTCAATGTCACAGAACTGATACATTATATGGTGCGTAGGATTTCCGAAATCACTAAATATAGTGTTAACAGATTCTTGATGCCTCACGGCAGCCGACGCCCCCGCCTGCTTTTTCCACGGCGCAAACGATGCCGTTCCGCCCGAAACAGATGTCCGGGCAGATGCTGGAAACTCAAACGAATTGGAAAATCGACCGGCTTTGCGCCGACCAACCGCACCGTACGAACGCGAGTGCCGGACCATAAAATGCGACTCGTACCGTGGCGTCAAGAAGTCGGCGGATTATGACAGGCAATCACTACATGTAGTGTGTGAGGTGTGTGAATTATGGGGAAGTCGCACGCCAGCTGTTGCGGTTTGAAAAACCCATCTTTCCCGGCGTCTCGGGAGGAGGGGTGTGCAGAAAAAAGCGCACAGGCCGGAGGGGCTGTGCGCTTTGATCGATGAGGGCCTGTGCAGTTTCCGGGTCAGGCGATCAGGTCGAGCACCAGAAAGATGACGGCTGAAAGGATGGCGGCGGCGGGAACCGTGGTGACCCATGCGGCAACGATGGTGCGCACATGGGCGCGGCGCACCAGTTTGCGACGGGCGACTTCCTCGCGCGAGGTCTTTTGCTGTTCGACTTCGAGATCGTCATCGTCGCTCGACTGGATGCCATTGTCTGCCTTGAGGCGCACGCCCTTGCGCTCCAGATAGGCGCGGCGGCGCTTGGAATGGGCGGTGTACCACTCGCGGAAGAAGCCGACGCCGAAAATGGCGCCGACGGCGGTGTGGGTCGAGCTGATGGGAAGGCCGAAACCGGAGGCGATGATGACGGTGATGGCTGCCGAAAGCGCAACGCAGAAGGCGCGCATCGGGTTGAGCTTGGTGATCTGCTCGCCGACCATGCGGATGAGCTTGGGGCCGAATAGGACGAGGCCGATGGAAATGCCGGCCGCGCCGATGACCATGACCCAGAGCGGGATGGCGACGGTCGTGTTGACGGTGCTCTCATGCACGGTGAAGACGATGGCGGCCAGCGGGCCGACGGCGTTCGCCACGTCATTTGCACCATGGGCAAAAGAGAGGAGGGCGGCCGAAATGACCAGCGGCACCTTGAACAGGCTGCGCAGCGACTGATTGCGGTTTTCGAGCCCTTCCGACTGCGCATGCACGAAGAGATGGGCGAGGAACCAGGTGACTGCGAAGAAGGCGAGACCGATGATGGCTGCGCCCCCGCCGGTGACCGGGAAAACCTTTTTCAGCCCCTTGAGGGTGAGATAGGCGGAGAATGTGCCGGCCATGATGGCGATCAGCAGCGGCAGCCAGCGGCGCGCGGCGGCGATCTTGTCATCCTGATAGATGATGGCGGTCTTGATGAAGGCCAGGAAGAGGGCGGCGATGACACCGCCGACAACCGGCGAAATGACCCAGCTTGCCGCGATCTGCGACATGGTGGCCCAGTCCACGGAGGAGAAGCCGGCAGCCGCGATGCCCGCACCCATGACGCCACCGACGACCGAGTGGGTGGTGGAGACGGGGGCGCCGATCCAGGTCGCCAGGTTGATCCAGAGGGCGGAGGAGATGAGCGCGGCCATCATGGCGCGCACGAAGGCCTCGGGCGTTCCCACGGCGGCGGGATCGATGATGCCCTTGGAAATGGTGGAAACCACATCGCCACCGGCGATCAGCGCGCCGGCGCTTTCAAAGACGGCTGCGATCAGGAGCGCGCCGCCGAGCGTCATGGCCTTTGCGCCGACAGCCGGGCCGACATTGTTGGCCACGTCATTCGCGCCGATGTTGAGCGCCATATAGGCGCCGATGGCGGCGGCAGCGACGATGATCACCGCGCGCGGCTCGCCGAACGTGTAGGTGGCGGCGAAGATGGCGGTGAGCGCGAGGAACAACAGGGCAAGACCGGGGGCAACCAGGCCGCGCGCCACGGTGGTGGTGGCTTCCTCGACATAGACGAGCTTGTCTAGATCCTTGTCGAGCGTCTGTTTGCGTGGATTGCTGCTTTCGCTCATGCGATATCCATCTCGTGCCCTGGCTTCACGATGGTGAAAGTGTGCGGAAAAAACTCCGCACCGGGTTAGGAAACAAACCCGCGCGCGGCAAGCGCCGACGGCAAAAAAGACCGATCAGGCGGCGATTTCTCGTGGATTGTGGCTGAATGCGATCAGAAGCTCACCGAGATCGCGCTCCTTCACGGCGGCTGCCGCCTCCTGGGGCGAGAACCACTGGCGGGTGCGCTGCTTGCGCTCCGGCCACTTGGCGCGCTCCTCGGTCACTTCCAGCGGGACGACCGCAACCTCGCAGGGCCACTCGACCCCGGTGCCGTCTTCCTTGTGGTAGTAGAAACGGCCGATTTCGCCGGCTGCGGGCCTGCCGCGCACGCCGGCCTCTTCACGCGCTTCGCGCTGTGCGGCCATGGCGAGGGTTTCGAGCCCTTCGGGCCAGCCCTTGGGCAGCACCCAGCGACCGGTTCCCCGGCTGGTCACGAGCATGATCTCGATGCCGCTGCCGTTCGCCGCGTTGCGCCACGGCAGCGCTGCTGCCTGAACGCGGCGGGGATTGCCACCGAACAGACGCCGAACCGTTTCGGTCAGCCGCAAACGTGTGCCGTGCGTGAAAATCGTACTTCTCCTCAACCGGGCACATCGCGCCCAGATTCATGTTTTTCCTGTAAGTTACTGTTTCTACGCTTATTTGCGCGCCGGGTGGCGGAACAATTGCCACTCAAGCTTTCGGACTCGAATCAGGGCGCGCGGAAAGCCTGATCGCAGACATAATCAATTTACGCAGAGAATCAAGAGGTTGGCGCAATGATCATGCGTCGCTTGTCGGATATGAAGGCGAGCGTTGCACGCTTCAGTCTTCTTCGCGCCAGCCTTCTTCATGGATATGGGAGGCGAGTGGCGAACGGCGCTTCCAGCCCCGCTTTTCAAGCTCGGGACTGTCGAAGAAGCCCTTGACGTGGCCGACACACAGATAGCCGACGAGGCGCAGGCGCTCGGGGATGCCGAGCACCGCCTTGACGCGGTCTTCATGCAGGATGCTGACCCAGCCGACGCCAATGCCTTCTGCGCGGGCGGCAAGCCACAGGTTCTGAATGGCGCAGACCGTGCTGAACAGGTCGGTGTCGGCCATGTGGGTTGCGCCCAGAATGACCGGCCCGCCACGCTCGCGGTCGCTGGTGATGCAGATGTTGAGGGGAGCCGAGGTGATGCCGGCGAGTTTCAGGGCGCGGTACTGATCCCGCTTCCCGGCAGGAAAGCGCTCTGCGGCCTGCGCGTTGGCATCGGCAAAGATGTCGGCGATCCGCTGGCGGGTCTCCGGCCTGCGGATGAGAATGAAGTCCCAGGGCTGCGACAGGCCGACCGAGGGTGCGCGATGGGCGGCGTCCAGAATGCGGGCGAGCGCGGCCTCGTCGATCGGATCGGGCAGAAACTCGCCGCGCACGTCGCGGCGGGTGGCGATGGCCCGATAGACGGCGTCACGCCCGGCAACGTCAAAGGGCGCGCCGGACGTGAGACCGTCCGTCGGTTCGGGCCTGTCGTCGCTGCGCGACATGAAGTTGCTCCTGGGCGTGCTGCGGCCGGGAAGGGCAGCGCTGCGCGTTGCGATCAGTCGGGCTGACCTTCGGCGATGGGTTTCTGGTAGGAGAAGCCCATGTCCCAGGGGAAGTAGATCCAGGTGTCCTGCGAGACTTCGGTGACGAAGGTATCGACAAGCGGACGGCCCTTGGGCTTTGCATAGACGGTGGCGAAATGCGCCTTGGGCATCATGGCGCGCACGATGGCTGCCGTCTTGCCGGTGTCGGTGAGGTCGTCGACGATGAGGACGTTCTCGCCTTCATCCTTGAGGAGCTCGGGATTGATTTCCTTGAGCACCCGCAGTTCGCCCTGCGACGTGTAGTCGTGATAGGAGGCGACGCACACGGTTTCGATGAGGCGGATGCCGAGTTCGCGCGAAATGACGGCTGCGGGCACGAGGCCGCCGCGCGTGATGCAGACGATGGCTTTCCATTCGCCGTTGACGCCGGACAAACGCCAGGCGAGCGCGCGCGCGTCACGGTGGAACTGATCCCAGGAAACGGGAAAGGCTTTTTCAGGAAGAGACATCGGCTTCGCACTCCATGGGCGCATCGCGGCTGCTGATTGGAATGCGCGGTGAATTAGCCGGAAAGGGATGCCGAGCGCAAGCCCGGCATCCGGTTCATCCCGCATTTTCCCAACAGTTTGGATGCGGGCTGTGGGCGTGGCCCGCCTCAGTGGGCGAGGAAGGTGGGCACCGTCATGCTTTGCAGGATGGTGCGCGTGGCTCCGCCGAACACGAATTCACGCAGGCGCGAGCGCCCGAATGCGCCCATGACGAGAAGATCCGCGCCGGTGTCGGAAATGCGATTGTCGAGCACCTCGCCATGGGAGACGCCGCCCGACTGCTCCACCTTGACCGTGACGTCGATGCCGTGGCGGGCAAGGGCTGCGGCGATGGCCGTGCCGGCCATGGATGCGTCACGGCGGGGCGTATCCTGCGGGTCGATACAGAACACTTCCACGCTGTCGGCTTCCTTCATGAAGGGCAGGGCGTCGAAGGCTGCACGCGCTGCCTGCCGGCTGCCGTTCCAGGCGAGCAGGATCTTCTTGAACTCGGCCTCTCGGGCCTTGCGGATATAGGGAACGAGGAGGACGGGGCGTCCGGTCTCGAAAAGCAGGGCCTCGATATTGGCATCCATGCTGGCGGTTGCGTCCGGGTCTGTCTGCTGGGCGATCACCAGATCTGCACTGCGCGCGCTTTCGATGCCGGAGACGGCCGAATCGCCCGACACGCTGTCGAAGCCGCGCCACTCACTGGCGACGCCCTCAACGCGGGCGCGTTCGTCGAACAGGTGGCGGATGACCTTGTGACGGCGGGTCGTCTCTTCCTGCATGTCGATGCTGAGATCGACCACGGGGCCGCCCATGGGCGAGGCCATGACCATGGGAAGCGCTTCGGCGTGCAGGCCGATCACATGACTGTCGTGGCGGGCTGCAAGCGGCAGCGCCAGATCGAGGACACGCGGGGCGTCAGCCTCGCTTTGCAGAATTGCGAGAATGGTCTTGTAGCTCATGTCAGCCTCCTTGAGCTGCGATGCAGTGCGCTTTTTCTTTTCTAGCGCATCTGCGGCCAAACCGTTTTGCGCCAGATCAACCCTTTGCGACCTGCCTGGGCGGGATATCTTCGAGCATGGACCGGATGGCCACAACCGCCTCCTCAAGCGCCGCTTTCGAACGGGATCGAACCACAATTTCGGTCCAGAAGGAACCATCCTGATACTTTGGATAGGAGCCGATGATGGTTTCGGGATGGGCTGCCTGAATTTCGCCGAGCGGGCCGCCGATTGCGCCTTCGGGAAGGCTGGAGGGGATGGTTTCGGAGATGAGTTTCGCGCCGGTTTTGAGCGTGGGGATCACATTGTCGAGCATCGCCTGGAAAATCGCCGGCACGCCGGCCATCACATAGACGTTTTCGACGCGGAAGCCGGGGGCGATGGAAATGGGGTTGTCGATATGCTCGGCTCCCTCGGGCATGCGGGCCATGCGCTTGCGGGCGTCCGAGAATTCGATGTCGCGGCTGGCATAGTGCTTTTCGAGCAGGGAATAGGCCCTGTCGTCATAGTTGCAGGGGCGAGCGAAGGCGCGGGCGATGGAATCGGCGGTGATGTCGTCATGCGTGGGGCCGATGCCGCCAGTGGTGAACACATAGGTGTTGCGCGCGCGCAGCGCATTCACCGCCTCGACGATTGCCGCCTCGTCGTCGGAGACGATGCGCACTTCCTTCAGATCGATGCCCACGGCCGTGAGCATGTCGGCCAGATGGCCGATATTCCTGTCCTTGGTGCGGCCGGAAAGAATTTCGTCGCCGATGACAACCATTGCGGCCGTTACGAGTTCGCTCATCTCAGTGTGATCCCTGTTGATGTGGGGAGAGATAGACCCGCGCCCCTGGGAGGGCAATGGTTGAACGTGGCGGGCGGCGGGTTGGCGGCGGATGGAGCGGGGCGGTGGCCTGTTTCGCAGGCGTTGAACATGCGTATTTTCTGAAGAACATGCGTATCCTGCTTGATTGCCGGGATTTCTACCGCTAGTCGTTGTTGCGATGCGGACGTGGCGAAACTGGTAGACGCAGCAGACTTAAAATTTGCCGCCCCTGGGGCTTGCGGGTTCGATTCCCGCCGTCCGCACCATAATTTCCTCCCAAGATTTAATTTAACTATTTGATTTTTAGGGGGTATTTTTGGCGGTGATTTTTTGCCATTGCTGTGTTTGCGGTTTTAGAGATACAAACTGAGATACAAAATGAGTGACTTTCACGTATTTCAGGTATCGGCATGGCAGGGCGCTCGCGGGGCAGGGCAGCGCGCCGTCCGCACCAGAGTTTCTGAACAACACCAAGCAGCAGCTTTTCCGTTTGGGAAGCTTTGCGATTCTCTACCGACGAGAATGCGGTTGCCGTCTTCACTGGCGGGGATGCATTCGCGCCCGATGCCTGTCATGGCCAAGAAGGATTGCCACATCGGTTTCTGGCGCGAGAGGGTACACCGCCATCTGTATGCCCGTGAGCGCCCTTACAGACAGGTTTCCAAGGCAGTGCTATATTGGCTCTCAACCCTTGTGCGTGGTTTTTGAGGGGGAGGCGTTTCATGGAGCTTGAGCGTTTTACCCGTATTGCCGAGGCGGGAGATGCCCTGCCGCTCGCTCGGCTGGTAAACCTTGCAGGCGAGGGGCTTCCGCTTCACATCTGGTCAACGATGGCAGCGCCGGATCAGGATCCCTGGGAGGTGGGGCGCGAGCGGCAGGCCGAAAAGGCGCGAGATGGCCAGATTTATGTCGTGGATTTTGGAGAGGGCGCGGTCGCAAGCCTGACGGGATATGCGATTGGTCCGACGCCCGAGCCAATCGGCGCGGAATTGCCGGCGCTCTTTCACCCGCTTCAGGAACTCGAAAACCTCGCCCTGAACAGCTGGTACGTCAATGTGCTGGCCTGCTTTCCCGAAACGCAGGGGCGGGGAATTGGAACCCATTTGCTCACCCTTGCAGAGAAGATTGCGGCGGATCGCGGCATCTCCCGCATGAGCGTGATCGTCTCCGATGACAATCACGGAGCCCGGAGGCTCTATGAGCGCGTGGGATACGCCGAAAAGGCGCGGCGGCGCTGTGTCAGCGATGGCTGGCAGACCGAAATTCAGAACTGGGTGCTTTTGACGAAAGAGCTTTGACGAGCCGGGGGCGATGGAAACTCCGATCCGACAGACTCCGTGATGAGATTGTACTGGGCAATGCCACGCTTAAGGCCAGGTTCTCTGGCGTGGCTTGTTCAAAAGGAGGGCTTTGAATGTATGATCCGCAGAATTTCAGGCTGGATGGTCAGGTCGCGCTGATAACGGGGGCTGGCGCGGGGATCGGGCGGGCAATTGCCGAGGCCTTTGCCGGCGCCGGCGCTTCGGTGATGGTGACCGATCTCGATGCGGAGCGCGCCGGGCAGGTTGCGGATGACATCGGAAAGACGGGCGCAAGGGCGGCGAGTGTCGCCTGTGACGTGACCAGCGAAGATGATCTTGCCCGCGCGGTGCGCGAGACGGTGAGCCAGCTTGGAAAGCTGACGCTTCTGGTTTCGAACGCCGGCGGTGGCGGACCCAAGCCGTTCGACATGCCCATGTCGGATTTCCGCCGGGCCTTCGATCTCAACGTTTTCTCGCTGTTTCGACTGGCGCAGCTTGCCGCGCCTGAAATGGAGAAGGCCGGCGGTGGTTCCATTCTCGCCATCACCTCCATGGCCGGCGAGAACAAGAACAGGCGCATGGCGTCCTATGGTGCGTCCAAGGCGGCCACCAACCACCTGATCCGGAACATCGCCTTCGACCTCGGGCCAAGGGGCATTCGCGTGAATGGCATCGCGCCCGGCGCAACCCGCACGGAAGCGCTGGAGTCTGTCCTGAACGACGAGATCGAAAAGAAGATGCTGGCGCATACGCCGATCAACCGACTGGGCGAGCCGGCCGACATGGCGAATGCCGCGCTGTTTTTGAGCTCGCCCGCGGCAAGCTGGGTCAGCGGGCAGATTTTGACCGTTTCCGGTGGCGGCGTTCAGGAACTGGACTGAGCGGGCCTGTTTCCCGCAACGGTTTCGTCCCGGATTATCCCACGCCTTCAGTCGTGATTTGCGATGACATCCAGGAAGGCTTCGCCGTAGCGGTCGAGCTTGGCTTCGCCGATGCCGGAAATGCCGGCCATGGCCTGACGTGAGCCGGGGCGGGCGGAGGCCATCTCGATCAGCGTGCGGTCGTGGAAGATGACATAGGGCGGCACGTTCTGCTCGCGGGCGATCTCGATGCGTTTTTCGCGCAGCGCCTTGAACAGGGCTGCGGCTTCGGGATCAAGCGCACTGGCGGCCTCGCTGCCGGAAGAGCGCCGGCTCTTGCCCTTTGCCGCCGGACGCGGAACGCGCAGCATGAGCGTGGGCTTTTCACGCAGGAACTGCGCGCCGCGCTCGGAGATGGACAGGCCGCCATGGCCGCTGAAATCCACATCCACGAGGCCGTGCGCCACCATCTGGCGCAGGACCGAGCGCCAGACGCGCTGATCGTATTCCTTGCCGATGCCATAGGTGGAAATCTGGTCGTGGCCAAAGCGGGCGATGCGCTCGTCTTCGGCCCCCAGAAGCACGGAGACGATGTAGGCCTGACCAAAACGCTCGCCCGTGCGGTAGATGCAGGAAAGCGCCTTCTGCACCGCGATGGAGCCATCGAAACGTTCGGGCGGATTGGCGCAGGTGTCGCAATTGCCGCAGGGCTCGCAATGGTCGCCGAAATAGTTGAGCAGAACCTGACGGCGGCACTGGGCGGTTTCGGCAAGGCCGAGAAGCGCGTCGAGCTTCTGCATCTCCATGCGTTTGCGCTGGTCGGATGCGTCCGATTCCTCGATGAAACGGCGGCGCAGCGCAATGTCATCGAAGCCGTAGAGCATCATGGCTTCCGACGGCAGGCCGTCGCGGCCGGCGCGGCCGGTCTCTTGATAATAGGCCTCGATGCTGCCGGGCAGATCCAGATGCGCGACAAAGCGCACATCCGGCTTGTCGATGCCCATGCCGAAGGCGATGGTGGCGACCATGACCACCGCTTCCTCGCGCTGGAAGCGGGTCTGGTTTGCCTCGCGCGCCTCGCGGTCCATGCCGGCATGATAGGCAAGCGCGTTGTAGCCTTCCGACCGGAGCCATTCGGCGGTCTCGTCGGTCTTGCGCTTGGAGAGGCAATAGACGATGCCGCTCTCATCCTTGTGCTTTTCCAGAAAGCGCGCGAGCTGGCGGCGCGGGCTGTCCTTTTCTTCGATGGCGTAGCGGATGTTCGGGCGGTCGAAGCCGGCAACGAAGCTGTCGCGCTCATCAATGCCCAGATGCGCGATGATCTCGGCGCGGGTGGGGGCGTCGGCGGTGGCGGTCAGCGCCATGCGCGGCGTGTTGGGAAACTCTTCGACCAGCGCGTCGAGCTGGCGGTAATGGGGGCGGAAATCATGGCCCCACTGCGAGAGACAGTGTGCCTCGTCAATGGCGATGAGCGAGAGGTTTACCTGCTTCAGCCGGTCGAGGACGGCGGGGCGCAGCAGGGTTTCCGGCGACACATAGAGCATGTCGAGCGAGCCGTCGCCCATGGCGCGCCAGATGGCCTGACGGGCTTCGAGCGGCAGGTTGGAGTTGAGCGCGGCTGCGCGGACACCAGCCTGTTTCAGCGCCGCCACCTGATCGGCCATGAGGGCGATGAGCGGCGAAATGATGAGGCCGAGGCCTGGCCGGCAGAGCGCGGGGATCTGGTAGCACAGCGACTTGCCACCGCCGGTGGGCATGAGCACGAAAGCATTGTTGCCGGCAATGACGTGTTCGACGATCTCGGCCTGGCGGCCGCGAAAGGCCTCGTATCCATAGACGGTCTTGAGGATATGCGTGGGATCGGCGGTCACGGCAGGCCTGTCAGGGGAATCGGAAGGTTGTTTCCTCTTAACAGGTTTGCGGGCCGGGTGCAGAGGATGGCGGGCTTGTGGCCCGGTGCGCGTCAATGCGCCTGTGGACTGAGCGTTTCGACGAGGAAATCGAGAAAGGCGCGCACCTTGGCCTGCACATGGCGGGCGGAGGGGTAGATCGCGTAAAGCGTGGTGTCCATGGGCGTCCAGTCCGGGATGAGGGGGACAAGCGCGCCGGCGGCAAGATGCTCGCGTACATAGAGACGCGGGGTCATGCTGACGCCAAAGCCTGCAAGCAGCGCGTCGCGTACGGCGAGGCTGGACGTGACCTTGTAGCGCCCGTTGACCGGCACGGTGACACTGCGGCCCGCCCTGTGAAAGGTCCATTCGTCGGCATGGCCGGACAGGCTGAACTGCACGCATTCGTGGCGGCGCAGGTCTTCGGGCGTTTCAAGCGGCCCGGCACGCTCGAGATAGGCCGGCGCGCAGCACAGGACGTGATCGAGAACCAGCAGCTTTCTGGCAATCAGGCTGGAGTTTTCCAGCCGGTCGCTGCCGCGAATGGCGAGGTCGAACCCGTCTTCGACGATGTTGACGCGGCGGTCATCCAGCCTGAGGTCGAGCGTGATTTCCGGGTAGCGTTCCAGAAACTGCGGGATTGCCGGGGAAAGGGCGATGAGGCTGGTGGCCATGGGAGCGCTGACGCGCAACAGGCCGCGCGGCTCCTGCTGAAGCGGCCCGAGCGTGGCGTCGGCGTCTTCCAGATCATCGAGAATGCCGGCGATGCGCCTGTGGTAGAGCGCGCCCGCTTCTGTCAGGCTCATGCGGCGCGTGGTGCGGTTGATGAGACGGACGGCGAGATGCGCTTCGAGCTCGCGGATGTTCTTGCTGACGGCGGCGGGCGAAAGCCGAAGCCGCCGGGCTGCCCCGGCGAAACTGCCCAGCTCTACGACCGTGCGGAACACGTTCAGGGCGGTGAAACGGTCCATTATTCAACACTCTGAGTGAATGGTTATTGAGCGAAGTCGCACATTATCAATCGATCCGCAATGAACTAGCTTTGGTTTCATGTTCAGGGCTTGCAGGAAATGTGGAAGGCGGATCACCGATGGCTGACAGGGCTGACAGGGCTGACAGGGAAAAGAGCGCGGTGCAGGCCCATCTGGGCATGCTTTTATGGGCGCTGATCGTGGGGGCTTCCTTTCCGGCGGTGGGGCTTTTGTCCGATGGTCTGCCGCCGCTGCTTCTGACGGCGCTGCGCTTTGCCATTGCGGCGCTGGCCATGGCCCCGATGGTGCGGGCGCGCGAGGACTGGCGGCCGGAACTTTCAGCCCTTCTGCTCTATGCGGTGATGGGGCTTTGTCTGGCGGGGTTCTTCGGCATCATGTTCTGGGCTGCGCACCGGGTGACGGCGCTTTCCATGTCGGCGCTGTTCGTGACCATGCCGCTCATCGCCTACGGGCTGGGGCGCGTGCTTGGCGTGGAGCCGAGGGCAGGCGGGCTTCTGGCCATTCTCGCACTTGGCGCGTTCGGGGCGCTGGCGCTTGCCATGGCGCAGACGGGTGGCGATCTCGCGCAGTTGCAGTTCGGCTGGAACGAGGCGCTGTTCTTCGTCGGCTGCATCGCATCTGCGCTTTATCCCGTGCTTTCCAAATGGGGGATGGCGCGCAACATGCTGTCGAGCGATGCTGCGGCGCGCACCTTCTGGAGCCTTGCCGGCGGCGGCGTTCTGATTGCGGCGGCGGGGCTCGTTCTGGAGCCGATTGACGGGCTTACGCGGATGCAGATCGGCGATTTCCTGCTGGTTGCCTATCTGGGCGTGTTTTCGAGCGGCGTGACCTTCTGGCTCATGCAGCGTGGCACGGGTGTTCTGACGCCGGGCGCGGTGACCGCCTACAGCTATCTGGTGCCATTCGTTTCCATGCTGGTTCTGTTCGTGACCCGACCCGGCCTGATCGGCTGGCACTGGCTGCCGGGCAGCGTGATGGTGATTGCCGCCATTGTGATCCTGTTGCGGCGGGGCGCCGGCGCTGCGGGGCGAGTCGCCGCCGGGCAGGCGGGGTGATGGCGTGCGGTGGTCTCGCCTTGCCATCAACGCGAAATGCGCGGGGACCGGATGGAACCCGGATGGATCATTGACAATCCGGCGGAGCAGAGGTCAAAATCCATTTATGGTGTTGTTTTTATTTGAATAATTATTTGAAATCGCATTCGTGGACGTAGATGGAAAGGCTTCGGTCGGGGCATGTGCGCTTCATGAAAAACCGGAGTCCGATCTGTGCACGACATCATTTTGGTTGCGCTTATTATGGTAATCTCAGTTGTAGCAACGATTACGGGAAATGATTACGTCCTCGGGATGAACGCGTCTCAGCTCGTGCTGTTTTTCTCTTCAATGCTGCTGGCAAAGGCAATTGTGAGCCTTGTTCGAAAGCGCAGATGACGGCATGCGCTGCAGCGCTGCGATTGCATGCAATGCGCCTGTTTTCTGCGTCATGATCCGGCCCCGTGCGCCGGCGAGATGCAAGGCGCGGGCTGTCGAAACAGACTCATGCCTTGAGATATCGAGCGGACGTAATTATTTACGGCTTGGTACAAAAGGTATTCGAGATGGCGGGACGCGGCAGGCCCAGAGCATTTGACAGGAACGAAGCACTGCATCAGGCGATGCGGGTGTTCTGGTCGTGCGGCTATGAGGGCGCTTCGATGAACGAGCTGTCGCAGGCCATGGGCATCAACAAGCCCAGCCTTTATGCGGCGTTCGGTTGCAAGGAGACGCTGTTTCGCGAAGCGATCGAGCTGTATGGGCGCGAACAGAGCGCACCGGTGAGCGAGGCGCTGGAGAAAGGCGATACGGCGCGCGGATCGATCGAACGGGCGCTGCGTGTGAATGCCCGCTGCTACACCGCCCCTGACAATCCCCGCGGCTGCATGGTGGTGACGGCGGCGCTGGCCGGCGCACCGGAAAACAGCCCCGTGTGCCGCTTTCTGACCGAAAACCGCCGTGAAAACGAGGCCTGTTTTCGCCGCCGTGTGGAACGCGGGATCAGCGATGGCGACGTGCCCGAGAGCGCTGACCCGGCGCGGGTTGCGGCTTTCTATGTGACGGTCCTGCACGGGCTTTCGATCCAGGCGCGCGACGGGGCCTCATGCGCGGCGCTGGAGCGGGTGGTGGACAGCGCCATTGCCGCCTGGGACGCCATTGCGCGTTAGGGGCTCGGCGAGTGCGAGACCGTCCCCATGGGCATATGACGGTCCCGGTGACGCAATTCCCATTCTTTCCGCTGACTGTTTGACGTGAGGGCTGGCGCGCGCGGCGCGGGTTTGCGAAAGTGCGCTCTCCATCAGGAGGATATCCATGCCCGACACCAAGCCCGTGCCTTCCACCGATCTCAAACCCTGGCAGGCGGTCGCGCCGCAGCTTGTGGATGTGGCCATGGGGCGCCAGAACGCGGATCTTGTGGTGCGCAATGGCCGCTGGGTGAATGTGCATTCGGGCGAGGTGATCCCCGCGACCGACATTGCCATTGTTGCAGGCCGCTTTGCCTATTGCGGGCCGGACGCGAGCCACGCCATCGGCGAGAAGACCAAGGTGGTCGACGCAATGGGGCGCTATCTGGTGCCGGGCCTGTGCGACGCGCACATGCATGTGGAAAGCGGCATGGTGACGGTGACGGAATTCTGCCGCGCCGTGATCCCGCATGGCACCACCTCCATGTTCATCGATCCCCATGAGATCGCCAATGTGCTGGGTCTTGATGGCGTGCGGCTGATGCATGACGAGGCGATGGCGCAGGCGATCAACGTGTTCGTGCAGATGCCGTCCTGCGTGCCTTCCGCGCCGGGTCTGGAGAATGCCGGGGCCGAACTCACCGCCGAGGACGTGGCCGAGGCGATGGGCTGGCCGAACATTATCGGGCTCGGCGAGGTGATGAATTTTCCGGGCGTTGCGGCCAATGACGCCACCATGACGGGCGCAATTGCGGCCACCGTGGCGGCGGGCAAGACCGTGGGCGGGCATTATGCCTCGCCCGATCTGGGACTGCCGTTCCATGGCTATGTGGCCGGCGGGCCGGAAGACGACCATGAGGGCACGCGCGCCGAGGACGCGATTGCGCGGGTGCGTCAGGGCATGAAGGCCATGCTGCGGCTGGGCTCTGCCTGGTATGACGTGGCAAGCCAGATCAAGGCGGTGACGGAGCAGGGGCTCGATCCGCGCAATTTCATTCTGTGCACCGATGACAGCCATTCGGGAACGCTGGTGAATGACGGCCATATGGACCGCGTGGTGCGCCACGCCATCGCGCAGGGTCTGAAGCCGGTGACGGCGATCCAGATGGCGACGATCAACACGGCAGAGCATTTCCGGCTGGAGCGGGAGCTGGGTTCCATCGCGCCCGGACGGCGGGCGGATTTCCTGATCGTTTCGGATCTGGCGGAACTCGTGATCGATGACGTCTTCGCGCGGGGCGTGAGGCTGGCGCGGGGAGGGCGGCTGGAAGCGGACATTCCGGCCTATGATTATCCGGCAAAGGCCAAGAACACGGTGCGGCTTGGCAAAAGCCTTGCGGCGCAGGATTTCGACATTGCTGCGCCCGAGGGCGCAAACCATGTGCGGGCGCGGGTGATCGGCGTGATCGAGAACCAGGCGCCGACGCGGGCGCTGGAGGCAGAGCTTGGCGTCGAGGATGGCATCGTCGCCATGGACCGGCGCAATGATGTCTGTCAGATCGCGCTGGTGGAGCGGCATCGCGGCACGGGCAATGTGACGAACGGTTTCGTTTCGGGCTTCGGCTACATGCAGGACTGCGCCATGGCCTCGACGGTGGCGCATGATTCACACCACATGATCGTGGTCGGCACCAACAAGGATGACATGGCCAAAGCGGCCAACCGTCTTGGCGAAGTGGGCGGCGGCGTCGTGCTGTTCTCGAAGGGGCGCGAGCTGGCGCTGGTGGAGATGCCGATTGCCGGGCTGATGTCGGATGAGCGGGCGGAAGTGGTGGCGCAGAAGGCGGCGAAGCTGACCGACGCCATGCGCGACATGGGCTGCACGTTGAACAACGCCTATATGCAGCACTCGCTTCTGGCGCTGGTGGTGATCCCGGAACTCAGGATCTCCGATACCGGCATCATCGACGTGACGAGCTTCCAGAAGGTCGATCTGTTCCTTTGAAAGGGCGCGTCATTTCGCGATGAATGCCCTTCAAATGCTTCTCGTCTTGAGTCTGGAAGCGCGTCTAATCTCTTGATTTTACGCGCTTCTCATTTTGTCTTATCGCCGGACCGGACTTGTGGCCAGATCGATGACCGTGAGCGGTGTAGTGATGACGATATCGGCGGCAGTGCCGACCGTCTGGCCGAGACCGCGCACCAGCGTTTCCAGTTTGCCGGCAACGGCGTCGTGATCTCTGGCGTTCAGATTGCCTTCGCTGGAAAGGCGTTCGCCCAGAAGGCGGACAAGGATCGGGTTTTCGGCAAATTTGGTGTGGTTGAGCCAGTCGCCTGAAGACACTTTGGTCACATCGACCACGACCACGCCGAGATTGGTCAGCTCCTTGGCGTCGCTGTAGTCGCCTAGCCGGGGCTGATTGCCGGCGATGAAACCGGACAGTGTAAGAGCGCGGTCGTTCTGCGATGTCAGGATGAGGAAGGTCTTTTTCGGCACGCCATAGCGACGCATCTGAGACTTGAAGACATCGATGTCGAGATCGGGAGAGGCGAGAACCACGTCGGCGAGACGTCCGCCCAGATCCCGGTCACCGGAAATGGCGAGCTGGCGCAGGGCTTCCATCGTGACCCAGCTACCCATGGAATGGGCAACGATATCGATGCGTTTTGCGCCGGCGCGAACCACCAGGCGGAGCGTTTCTTCCAGCGCATCGCGGGCGGTGGTGGCGCTGTTCTGATCGTAGACATAATCGAGCATGCGGCCTGCGGATGGCCAGGAAAACATGATCGGCGTGCCGCTGTAATCGGCATCGTTGAAGATCTGGGCTGCGCGATAGACCGCGTCGTCGAAGCCGGTGTTGTAGCCGTGGATGAAGACGAGCGCGCGACCGTCATGGGTGGCGATGCTTTTCTTCAGGGCCGCCTCGAAATCGCTGGCATCCGGATAGAGGACCGCCTTTTGCGCCGTGAAATAACGCGCCGGATCGGCCACATCGGGATTGGGCGAAAGCTCCAGCTTGCCGGTTTCGTGCACCTTGGGGATGGACACGTCGACATGGGCGAAGGCTGCTTTTGGCGCGCCCTGGTGCGCAAGGCGGCGACCGGAGAAGAGTTCACCCGGTTCCTCGGCGGCAGCGCGGTTGGTGGCGATGAAAATCTCGTGCGTGGCTTCGATCTGATCGGTGCGCGCTGGCGCCATGGTCTGCGCGATCAGTCGGGAGGGCTTCTGGTTGGCGCAGCCCATGACCACCATCAGGATGAACAAAAACGCGAACGGGCGCTGAAGCTTGCGAAACGGCATTGGATACGGTCTTTGCTTGCCCTGAGGATCGGAAAGTTCGACGTCGCTATCCTTAGCGGGAAAGCGACGTCTTGTGGAGGTCACTTCTCCCAGAAAACCGGTGCGAAAATGACCAGCACGGCGAGAATTTCGAGCCGTCCCATGAGCATTGCGAAAGCGACGACCCATTTGGCCAGATCCGGCAGGGGCGCAAAGCTTCCGGCGGGCCCGACCACCTGGCCGAGACCGGGGCCGACATTGGTGAGGCCGGTGAGGGCGGCGGAGATGGCGGTGACGAAATCGAGCCCGGTGGCCGCGAGAATGAGAATGATGACGGCCCAGATGACGAAGAAGGCCGAAATATAGAGAACAACCGCGCGCTGCAGGTCATCATCCACTGTGCGGTCGCCATAGCGCACGGTGACGACGGTGTTTGGATAGACGAAGCGGCGCAGACCATTGGCCATCAGCTTGAACAGGATCAGGAAGCGATAGGCCTTGATGCCGCCTGTCGTGGAGCCGGAACAGCCGCCGAGAAACATGGCGACGAAGGCGGCCGCGACTGCGAACGCGCCCCACTGTGAATAATCCGAGCTGGCATAGCCGGTGGTCGTGATGATCGACACGAAGTTGAACGCCGAATGGGTGAGTGCGGCGAAGAAAGTGTGGTCGTGGACGATGCGCAGATAGATGGCCACCGCCAGCACGAACACGACCACATATCCGGCAAAGACACGGATCTGCGGATCACGAAGTGCATCGAGCCTGCCGCGCAGGGCAAACAGAATGAGGATGGAGAAGGGCAGCGCCGCCACGAACATGAAGAACGTGCTGATCCACAGGATGGCTGGGTTGTCGGCATAGAAGCCCATGGAGGAGTCATGGGTGGAGAAGCCGGCAGTGGCGATGGTGGTGAGCGCGTGATTGACGGCGTCGAAGGCGCGCATGCCGGCTGCCGCATAGGCGATGGTGCAGGCGAGCGTCAAAAGCGCATAGATGCTGACAAGGCCGAGCCCGAAAGTGGAGAACCGGTCGAAGGGGCGGTCTGCGATGTCCGAGGATTCGATGCGGAAATAGGAAACGCCACCGACATTCAGGAACGGCAGGACGAACAGGCCGAGCGCGATCACGCCGAGGCCGCCGATCCACTGCAGGATAGAGCGCCACAGGAGAAGGCCCGGCGGCATGCCATCCAGGCCGACAATGACGGTTGCGCCGGTTGCGGTGACGCCCGAGACGGATTCGAAGAAGGCGTCGGTAACGCTGAATTCCACCGAGGAGGCGAGCAGGGGCACGGCGCCCACGATGCAGGCGGTCATCCACAGAAGGTTGACGACCAGAAAGCCGAAACGGGAGGAAATGACGGGCGGGCGGCCCTGGGTGGCGAGCGAAACGCCGATGGCGAGCCCGCCGGTGAACAGCGCGGAGAAGGCGAAGACACGCCAGTCGTCATTGCCGTAATAAAGATCGACCGCCGCCGGTATGAGCATGGCAGCCGCGAGATAGATGGCAAAAACCGCCGCAATGTGGAGCGCGGCGCGGACGGCGAGATACTGCAAGTGGTGAACCTCAGGCTGCTCGGTATAAGCGTCTGTATCCGGGAAACGGTCCCCTCCCTGGCGCGAGAGTGGCGTCACGCGCCCTGATATGCAATAGCCCGTAGGACACACGGACTGGATAGGCAAGAGACGCATGAGTGCAGGAACGAACGAGACCGACTTCGTTGAGGCTGTCGCGGAGGCTGAAGAGGCCCTGCGGTCACTGTTTGCTGCAACGCCGCTTCAGGAGAACGACTATCTGTCGAAGAAGACCGGGGCGCGGGTTTTCTTGAAGCGCGAGGATCTGACGCCGGTCCGTTCCTACAAAATCCGCGGTGCTTTCAACTTCTTCCGCAAGGCGATGGCCGAGGGCGGGCCGGAGCGCACCTTCGTTTGCGCATCGGCAGGCAATCACGCGCAGGGCTTTGCCTATGTCTGCCGGCATTTTGGCTGCAAGGGCGTGGTCTTCATGCCGGTGACGACGCCGCAGCAGAAGATCGACAAGACCCGCATCTTCGGCGGCGAGTTCGTGGAAATCCGCCTGATCGGCGATTTCTTTGACGACTGCCTTCGCGCGGCGCTGGATTTTGCCGAGGAGAGCGGCGGCGCGATGGTGCCGCCTTTCGATCATCCCGACATCATCGAGGGGCAGGCGACGGTTGGCCGCGAGATCGCCGAGCAGATCAAGGCGTTTGACGGCGTGCGGATGGATGACAGCCTCGTCATTCTGCCCGTGGGCGGTGGCGGACTTGCCTCCGGTGTGACGCGTTATCTGAGGACTGCGGGACAGGCGGGCGCTTTCGCCTTTGCGGAGCCCGAAGGGGCGGCCAGCCTGCAGCAGGCGCTGGTTCAGGACCGGCCGGTGCGGCTCGACCGGGTAGACAATTTCGTCGATGGCGCGGCGGTGGCCGAGATCGGCGCAACCCCGTTCTCGCATCTGAAGACATTCGATGCGGAGGCCGTGCATCTGGTGCCGGAGAACCGGCTCTGCGCGACCATGATCGAGATGCTGAACATCGAGGGTGTGGTGCTGGAGCCGGCGGGCGCGCTGGCGATTGACACGCTGAAGGACTTCTCGCCGGAGGTTCTCAAAGGGCGCACGGTGATCGCCGTCGTGTCGGGCGGAAATTTTGATTTCGAGCGCCTGCCGGATGTGAAGGAGCGGGCGCTGCGTTACGAGGAACTGAAGAAGTATTTCATCTTCCGCTTTCCGCAGCGGCCGGGCGCGCTGCGTGACTTCCTCGACCTTCTGGGGCCGGAGGATGACATCACGCGCTTTGAGTATCTGAAGAAGTCGGCGCGCAATTTCGGCTCCGTCCTGATCGGGATCGAGACCAAGAACCGGGATAATTTCGATGTTCTGACCGAACGTTTCGACGCGGCAGGCTGGGCCTATCAGGACATCACCAACAATGACACGATTGCCGGGCTGATCATCTGAGGACGCAACATGGCCGCGACCCGATACATCGTTCTCTTTCGCGGCGTTGGCGGCGCGACGCAGCTTCCCGTGAAGGAGCTGCGCGCGGTGCTGGGCGAGGGCGGCTTTCAGGATGTGGCGACCTACATCAACAGCGGCAATGCGGTTTTGACCGCCCCGTCCGGGGAAGAGGCGGTGCGGGCGCAGGTGGCCGATCTGGTGCGTGCGAAGATGGGATTCGACAAGGCGATCATGGTGCGCAGTCTAAACGACTGGGATGCGATGATTGCCGCAAATCCGTTTCCGCAGGCTGCTGACGAGCCGACCAGGGTGCATGTCTATGCATTGGAGCGGGAGCCGGCGGCAGCGGATGTGGCAGCGCTTCAGGCGAAGATCACCGGCACGGAAGAGGTTCGCGTCAGCGGGCGCACGCTCTATCTCCACACGCCCGACGGCATGGGGCAGTCGCGCTTCGTGCCGAAAATGGAGCCGACGCTGAAACTGTCGATGACGGGGCGCAACTGGCGGAGTATGCTGGCGCTGGCGAAACTTGCCAGAGACGAGTGAGATACTGCGGTGCACAAAATAGCGTTTGCACTTTTGCCGCCAATGCCCCATATGACGCGCAGACGCATGGGCTGGTTATGCCGGCTTTCTTCAAAGACTGGTTGCGTCTGAAGCCTTTACCCAAGGGTGAGGCTCAAGCCGGCAAAGCCGGCGCGACAGCGCAGCCGTGTGGGTGAGACACCCCTCGTCACGTCGTTCATTCAAACATTTATTCGGCAGGTTGCGCCCTGCCACGTATCATTGCGGCGTCATCGGACGCCGGCATAGGAAAGATTGCATAGTGACCAATGACAACAATGCGAAACAGATCGGTTTCGCTGATCTTGGAATTTCCGGCAACCTGTTGAAGGCGGCCGAAGGGGTGGGGTTCGTAACGCCCAAGCCAATTCAGGAAAAGGCCATTCCGGCCATGCTCGAGAAACGCGACGTTCTGGGCATTGCCCAGACGGGCTCGGGCAAGACGGCAGCCTTTTCGCTGCCGATCCTCTCGCAGATCATCGCGCTTGGCACCAAGCGCAAGCCGAAGACGGCGCGGGCGCTGATCCTGTGCCCGACGCGCGAACTGGCCGTTCAGATCGATGATGTGGTGCGTGAACTCTCCCGCCACGCCCATCTCTCCACGGCGCTGGTGCTGGGCGGTGTTTCGCGCAACAGCCAGGTTCGTCGTCTCGCACAGGGTGTCGACGTTCTGGTGGCGACGCCGGGCCGTCTGACCGACATCGTGCGTTCGGGCGAGCTTTCGCTGTCGGAAACGCGCTGGCTGGTTCTGGACGAAGCCGACCGCATGCTGGATATGGGCTTCATCAACGATGTGCGCCGCATTGCGCGCGCCACGCATTCCGAACGGCAGACGGCGCTTTTCTCCGCCACCATGCCCAAGGAAGTGGAAAAGCTCTCCGAAAGCCTGCTCAACAATCCGCTGCGGGTGGAGATTGCCAAGGAATCCACCACGGCAGGCGAGATCACCCAGCGGCTGGTGATGGCGCGCACCAAGCAGAAGCGCAAAATCCTCTCCGACATGCTGGCCGACGAAGCCATGCGCTCGGTTATCATCTTCGCCCGTACCAAGCATGGCGCGGACCGCGTGACCCGCGATCTCGGCCGTGACGGCTTCGAGGCGGCGGTGATCCACGGCAACAAGTCGCAGAATGCGCGCCAGCGTGCGCTGAACGGTTTCCGTGACGGATCGGTGCGCATTCTCGTGGCGACCGACATTGCCGCGCGCGGCATCGACGTTCCGGGCATCAGCCATGTGGTGAATTTCGACCTTCCCGACCAGCCGGAAAGCTATGTGCACCGCATTGGCCGCACCGGCCGCAACGGCGCGTCCGGCGAGGCGGTTACGCTGTGTGATCCGGCCGAGGCTGACAAGCTGAAGGCCGTGGAGAAGATCATCCGCATGCGCCTTCCGCTGGTGGCGGACCACACGTCGGAGCCTGACCCGGCACCGCGCCCCGCGCCTGCCAACAATGGCGGTGAGCGCCGCAATGCGCAGAAGCCTGCCAAGGCCGGCGACAACCGTAAGCCAAAGCCGCGTCACGGTGCGAAGCCGCAGGCGCAGCAGGGCGAGCAGCGTCAGTCCGAAGGCGACAAGCCGGTCCGTCGCCGTCGCCGCACCCGCGGCAAACGCCCCGGCGCGCACGCGGCATAAGCCCGGCATTCGGGCTTCTTCAAAAGGGCTGATCGGCCGATAGGCCGGTCTGGCCCAATTGTCCCTCCGGCATCGTTCGGCTAGGCCAGAAACATCTGGCGGTTTAGCCAGACGGAGGAGGGAGCAGCGAAAGCATGGCCGGTCTTGCGGCATTGGCGATAGGATACGTCCTGTCGCAATTCTACCGGTCGTTTCTGGCCGTTCTCACACCTGCACTGACCAGCGAGCTGGGCGCCACCAAAGCCCAGCTTTCCATGGCGTCGGGCGCATGGTTTGTGTCTTTCGCGCTCATGCAGTTCGTGGTCGGCGTTTCGCTCGACCGTTACGGCCCGCGCCGCACGGCGGCGTTTTTGCTGGCGGTTTGCGGCGGCGGTGGCGCGCTGCTGTTCGCAATGGCGCCGGGGCCGTGGGCAATCATTTTCGCCATGGTGCTCAACGGCGCTGGCTGCTCCGCCGTGCTGATGGCCTCCGTTTTCATTTTCGCAAAAACCTTCTCGCCGGCGCGCCTGACCATTCTGATCTCCTGGCTGATCGCTTTCGGCACGATGGGCAATGTGGTGGGGTCTGCGCCGATGGCCGCTGCCGCTGAAGCCTTTGGTTGGCGCGGTGTGATGGCGGGGCTGGGGGGCTTCACCATTCTGACCGGCATCGCCATTCAGTTTCTGGTGCGCGATCCGGAGACCGACACACAGGCTGCGCGAGAAGCGGGCTTTGGCTTTCGTGGTTATGCGGAACTCTTGAAGCTGCGCGTCCTGTGGCCGATCCTGCCGCTGACCGCGCTCAATTATGCGCCGGCGGCCGGCATACGCGGGCTCTGGGCCGGGCCGTATCTGGCCGATGTCTACAACGCCGATGCGCTCTTGATCGGTCAGGTGACGCTGTTCATGGCGCTTGCCATGTCGGCGGGCAGTTTCGTCTACGGGCCGCTGGATGTGTTCTTCAAAACCCGGAAATGGGTTGCGGTCGGGGGCAATCTGATCGGGCTCATGGCAATCGTGCTGCTTGCCTTCATGCCGGTCTCGACGATCTTCATCACGACGGTCGTGTTCGTGGTGATCGGCGTGTGTGGTGCGAGCTATGGCCTCTTGATGGCGCATGGGCGGGCCTTTGTGCCGGCCCATCTGACGGGGCGCGGCGTGACGCTGCTCAACTTCTTCTCCGTCGGCGGCGCGGGCGTAATGCAGTTTTTGACCGGTGGCGTTGTGGCGGCATCGGTCGTGCCGGGTGACCCGGTGGCGGCCTACCAGACGCTGTTCATCTTCTATGCGGTGCTGATTGCGCTTTCTCTGGCGATCTATCTGGCATGCAGGGATGCGCCGCCGGAAGTGGAGCGGGTGCGGGCCTGACCCGGATCAGCCGGCGGCCCTGCTGCGCTTTTTGCGGGGGCCGAGCGGGCGCTTGTTCCAGCCTGTCAGGCGGTACATGACGAAGAAGACCACGGGCTTGGGGAACATGCGCAGAAATTTCAGCGGCCAGACAAGGCGCTTGGGGAAGGTGATCTCGTAGCCGCCCCGGCTGATGCCATTGGCGATGCGGCGCGCGGCATCCGGCGCGGTGAGAAGCGCGGGCATCGAAAAGCTGGTCTTGTCTGTCAGCGGCGTGGCGACAAAGCCCGGATTGATGATCTGCGTGCGGATGTTCAGCTTCTCGAAATCGAAGCGCAGCCCCTCAATGAGATTGTTAAGGGCGGCCTTGGTGGAGCCATAGGCCGAGGCAGAGGGCATGCCGAAGAAGGAGGTGACCGATCCCATCACCACGATCTGCCCGAAACCACGGTCGCGCATGCGGTCCGACAGGGGAACGAGCCCGTTCAGCGTGCCAAAAACATTGATCTGGTAGCTGCGGACGAAATTGGTCGTCTCCAGCCGGTCGCCGCGAACCGGCAGATAGGTGCCGGCGTTGAAGACGGCGAGCACGATGGGGCCGAGAGACTTCTCGATATTGGCGACGGTCCGCTCCATGCCGGCTTCGTCCATCACATCGCACGGAAAGACGAAGATGCGGCCTTTCAGGTTTTCCACCTCGTCGGTGATGGAAGCGAGGCCGTCTTCGGCGCGCGCCGTGGCGGCGACCGTGTAGCCATTGCGGGCAAGATGAATCGCAAGCGCACGGCCGATCCCGGTGCTCGCACCGGTGACCCACGCAATGCCATCATTTGGACTGGCCCGATAAAGCGCCATCCCATCCCCTCTTTCTCGCAGGCAAGACTTAACGGGCGGGTGATGGATTGAAAAGCGTATCAGGGCTAGAAATCGCTGAAAAACCTCAACTTATTGTCGGAATTTGTTCGTTCGTGAAGCAATTACCAAACGCGATAGCTTTGCGTGCTTTCGGCGTCTTGTAAAAAATCCCTCCTTGCAAGGCAGGAACGGGCTTCTTAACCTCCGCAAAAATTCAAAGAGGACGACATGAAGCACTCGGTTGTGGACGCCATCGGAAACACGCCGCTGATCCGCCTTAAGCGGGCCTCGGAGGAGACGGGCTGCGAGATTTACGGCAAGGCCGAGTTCATGAACCCGGGCCAGTCGGTGAAGGACCGGGCCGGACTGTTCATCATTCGCGACGCGGAAAAGCGCGGGCTTCTGAAGCCGGGCGGCGTGATCGTGGAGGGTACGGCCGGCAACACCGGCATCGGGCTGACGCTGGTTGCCAAGGCGCTTGGCTATCGCACCGTGATCGTTATCCCCGACACGCAGAGCCAGGAAAAGAAGGATGCGCTGCGGGTGCTTGGCGCGGAACTGATCGAGGTTCCGGCGGTGCCCTATAAGAACCCGAACAACTATGTGAAGGTTTCGGGCCGGCTTGCAGCGCAGCTTGCCAGGACCGAGCCGAACGGCGCGATCTGGGCGAACCAGTTCGACAATGTGGCGAACCGCGATGGCCATATTCACACGACGGCTGCCGAGATCTGGGAGCAGACCGGCGGCAAGGTGGATGGCTTTGTCTCTGCCGTTGGAACCGGTGGGACGCTGGCCGGCGTGGCCGATGGCCTGCGCGGCCGGAACCGGGACGTGAAAGTGGCGCTTGCCGACCCGATGGGGGCCGCGCTCTACAGCTATTACACGCAGGGCGAGCTGAAGTCCGAAGGCACCTCCATCACGGAGGGCATCGGGCAGGGACGCATCACCGCCAATCTTGAAGGGTTCACGCCCGATTTCTCGTTCCAGGTTCCCGATGAAGAGGCGCTGCCCATCGTCTTCGATCTGGTGCAGGAGGAGGGGCTTTGCCTTGGCGGCTCGACCGGCATCAACATTGCGGGCGCAATGCGTCTGGCGCGCGAACTGGGGCCGGGACACCGCATCGTGACGGTGCTCTGCGACCATGGCACGCGCTACCAGTCGAAGCTCTTTAATCCCGCGTTCCTGCGTGAAAAGGGACTGCCGGCGCCGGGCTGGATGGAAGGAGCGCCGGAAATCGACATTCCTTTCGAGGAGGTCGCGTGATGGCGCCGACCGAGACGCTTTTCCGCGAAGACGCCTATCTGCGCGATGGCGCAGCGCGGGTGGTGGGCATCAATGACCGTGGGGGCATTCTGCTCGACCGGACGATGTTTTACGCCACGTCCGGCGGGCAGCCGGGCGACACCGGCAGGTTCACGCGCGAGGATGGATCGCTGATTCATGTGGCGGCGACGGTGACGGGCGAGACCAAGGACGAGATCATTCACGTGCCGGCCGCCGAACAGGCCCTGCCGGAAGTAGGCGAGACGCTGCAGCTGGCCATTGACTGGGACCGGCGGTTCCGGCTGATGCGCATGCACACGGCCTGTCATCTTCTGAGCGTGGTCTGCCCTTTCCCGATCACCGGAGCATCGGTGAGCGAAACGGATTCGCGCGTCGATTTCGATTTACCCGATGCGAGCGTCACCAAGGAAGACGTGACCGCCCGCCTGATGGAGCTGGTGAACGGAGATCATCCGGTTTTCACCCGCTGGATCAGCGAGGAGGAGCTTGCAGCCAATCCGGATCTGGTGAAGTCGAAGAATGTGCGTCCGCCGCAGGGGGCAGGGCGCATCCGGCTCGTGTGCATTGGCGACGAGGCGTCGGTCGACAGCCAGCCCTGTGGCGGCACGCATGTGGCCCGCACGTCGGAAGTGGGCGAAATCCATATCGGCAAGATCGAGAAGAAAGGGCGCGAAAACCGTCGTTTCCGCCTGCGCTTCGGACCAATTCCAGCAAACTGAGACTGAGAGAAGAAAATGAGCGAGAAAAGCCGCTTCACGGTATCGCCGTCATGGCTGGAAGAACGACTGGAGACGCCGGGCCTCTCCATCGTCGATGCGTCCTGGTATTTGCCGGCGCATGGCAGGGATGGGCGCGCCGAGCATGAGGCGGGGCGCATTCCCGGCGCTGTGTTCTTCGATCAGGACGCTGTGGTGCATCCCGAAACGGACCTGCCGCATGCGCTGCCGGATGCCGCGACCTTCCAGCGCCATGTGAGCGCCATGGGGATTTCCGAAGACGACACCATCGTCGTGTATGACGGGCCGGGTCTTTTCTCCGCGCCGCGCGTCTGGTGGATGTTCCGCGTGATGGGCGCAAAGAATGTGCTTTTGCTGGATGGCGGGCTCGATGGCTGGCGCGCCGAGGGACGGCCCCTGACGGACAAGCCGGTCCAGACGGCTCCGGCGGTGTTCAACGCCAAGCTGGACGAAGAGCGGGTGGCGAGCCTTGAGGCGATGCTTCAACTGGTGGAGGATGCGACGGCGCAGATCGCCGATGCGCGTCCGGCAGGCCGCTTTACCGGTGCAGAGCCGGAACCGCGTGCAGGCATGCGTTCGGGCCACATGCCCGGCGCGCGCAATGTGCCCGCCTCCGCACTTTCGCGGGATGGACGCCTGTTGCCGCCGGACGAGCTGCGCGCACTTTTCGAAGGGGCGGGCGTCGATCTTTCGCGGCCCGTGGTGACTTCCTGCGGATCGGGTGTGACGGCGGCTGTTATCTCGCTGGCGCTCGAAACGGTCGGCCATTCCGACCACCGGCTCTATGATGGTTCGTGGAGCGAGTGGGGCGGACGCGCAGACACGCCGGTGGAGACCGGAGAGGCCTGACGATCCGGGATGTGAAGCGGCTGAACGTTTCGCAACGGGGCGTTCATCGCAAATTCAGCGGGGTTCGATGAAGATGTGCGCAATGATGACGCATGTCTTTGAAAGGAATTTTCCATGCTGAACCGTCGCCAGATGCTGGGAGCGGCCATTGCCGCCGCATTGATGCCGGGCGCTGCCATGGCGCAATCCCAGATGCCTTCGGCCTCTCGCATCCAGCGCAGTCTCGAAGCCGCGCCCGCGCAGCGCGTGCGCCCGCAGGACCGTGTGACGGTGCGGGAGCTGAAGCGGCGACCGGAGCTGCGCCGGCGCGCGCCATCCATCGACATTCAGGCCATCAATTTCGGCTTCGATTCAGCCGAGATACCCTATTCGCAGTTCCGCAAGGTGGAAGAGATTGCAGACGCCCTGCATCGCCTGCGTCGTCGCAGGCCGGGAACGGTTGTGCTGCTTGAAGGCCACACGGATGCGGTCGGGTCGTTCGCCTACAATCAGCAGCTTTCGGAGCGCCGGGCCAATTCGCTGAGGCGGGTTCTGGTGCGTGAGTTCCGCGTGCCCTCGCGCATGCTGGAAACGGTGGGCTATGGCGAGGAGTTCCTGCTGGTGCCGACACGCCAGGAGAACTGGCGCAACCGGCGTGTGACCCTGCGGCGCATCGACGATTTCCTGCGCTGACAGGCGCATTGGGCGGGAATCGGGTGGGAAGCCCCGGTCTCGCCCGGCACATTGCTCTCCAACACCTTTGAAGGAGAGCAATGATGGGCTTGATCAGATTTGTCGCCATGGACAGCGATGTTGCGCGGGCGTATCGCAATGGTGTGCCCGATGCCTATGGGCGGAGGCCGGAACGGCGGATTTCCACGGGCAGCGGGGTTCCCTGCCGCCATTGCCTGCGCACCGTTCCCGAAGGAAAACCCTATCTCATTCTGGCCTACAGGCCGTTTCCCGATCTGCAGCCTTACGCTGAAACGGGGCCGGTCTTTCTGTGTGCGGAGGACTGTGAGCGGGCGCAGGAGAGCGATGTGATGCCCGACCTTCTGCGGGCTGGAACGCAATGGCTTCTGCGCGGCTACGGAGATGATGACCGCATCGTCTACGGGACGGGTGACGTTGTTCCGCAGCAGCATATCTGCACCCGGGCGCATGAACTTTTGCAGCGCGATGACATCGCTTATCTGCATGTGCGCTCGGCAAAGTACAATTGTTATCAGGCGCGCATTGAACGCGCCTGAAGTGTGGTTCTGGGGATCAGACGAAAAAAAGCCCGCCGTTTCCGGCGGGCAAGTTTAGGAGGAAAGTCTTGCCGGGCTCAGGCCGCGAGCACGGAGCGGGCTTCGGCCATCTCGTAGCCCAGTGCGTCGGCGACAGCCTGATTGGTGATCCGCCCCTTGTGGACGTTGAGACCGTTGCGCAGGTTCTGATCGTCGACGAGCGCCTTGAGGCCCTTGTCGGCGAGCTGGAGCCCGTAATGCAGCGTGGCATTGTTCAGTGCATGGGCGGAGGTGACGGGAACCGCGCCCGGCATGTTCGCAACGCAGTAATGAATGATGCCGTCCACCTCATAGGTGGGGTCGGAATGGGTGGTGGCGTGCGAGGTCTCGAAACAGCCGCCCTGATCGATGGCAACATCGACAAGCACGGCGCCCTGTTTCATGCCCGACAACATTTCACGGCTGACGAGCTTGGGCGCGGCTGCGCCGGGGATGAGCACTGCGCCGACCACAACGTCGGATGAGAAGCATTCTTCCTCGAGCGCCTCGACGGTGGAGTAGCGCGTATGGACGCGGCCATTGAAGATGTCGTCCAGCTCGCGCAGACGCGGGAGCGAGCGGTCGATGATGGTGACATCCGCGCCGAGGCCGACGGCCATCTTGGCGGCGTTGAGGCCGACCACGCCGCCGCCGATGATGGCGACCTTTCCGGGCAGCACGCCGGGCACGCCGCCAAGCAGCACGCCGCAGCCGCCATTGGCCTTCTGAAGCGCGGTTGCGCCGGCCTGAATGGCGAGACGCCCGGCAACCTCGGACATGGGGGCGAGCAGGGGCAGGCCGCCGCGCGCGTCGGTCACGGTTTCATAGGCGATGGCGGTGACGCCGGATGCGATCAGGCCGCGTGTCTGCTCCGGATCGGGCGCAAGGTGGAGATAGGTGTAGAGGATCTGGTCTTCGCGCAGCTGGACCCATTCCGAGGGCTGCGGTTCCTTGACCTTCACGATCATGTCGGATTTGGCGAAGACGTCTTCAGCGGTTTTGGCGATGGTTGCGCCAGCGGCGCGGTAGGCGTTGTCATCGGCGCCGATGCCTGCGCCTGCGCCGGTTTCCACGAGCACATCGTGCCCATGCGCCACATATTCGCGTACGGACCCCGGCGTAAGGCCGACGCGATATTCGTGATTCTTTATTTCTTTCGGACAGCCGACACGCATCCTTGTCTCCTCCAACATGTGTGCGAATCTTCTGGCTCAATCGATGAGACCACAAAAAAGACCGAACGTCTTTGCGAACTCGTTTGCAGTATCTGGCGATTTTCGCTATTCCTTGCGCGAAATATCGCGTTCGCAGAAGGAAATTCGAAAAATGGCCCTGGATAGGATTGATATCGCCATTCTGGATGCGTTGCAGCAGGACGGGCGGATCTCCAATTCCGCGCTTGCCGAGAAGGTCGGACTGTCGCAATCGGCCTGCTCGCGCCGTCTCGACAATCTGGAGAAGAGCGGCGTGGTCAAGGGATACCATGCCCGGCTTTCGAATGCAGCCCTTGGACATGGTGTAACGGTGATAGTCCATATCTCCTTGTCGGGCCAGTTCGAACGCACGTTGAGCGAGTTTGAGGCGGCGGTGCAGCGCTGCCCGAATGTGGTTTCATGCCATCTGATGGCGGGCGAATATGACTACATTCTGCGGGTCGCTGCGCGGGATCTGCAGGATTATGAGCGCGTTCACAAGGAATGGCTGACGGGCATGCCGCATGTCATCAAGATCAACTCGGCCTTTGCGCTTCGCGAAGTGGTGGACCGCACCGCGCTGGGGCTGAAGCCTGAAATGTCCTGATCCGGGGGCAGGCGGGGACGCCTGACGGCAAAATCTTCTCGCCCGCAGTCAGCCGGCAGTCACTATGTGATCCATCGCAATGTCATGGGGCTGCGGGTAGATGGTCGGCAATTGCGAGAAGGCATAGCCGATGCCCACGACCAGCGGTTTCTTCGCCAGTGCGGCGAGGGTGCGGTCGTAGAAACCGCCGCCATAGCCCAGTCGGTAGCGCGCGGCGTCGAAGCCGACCAGCGGTGAAACCACGATATTAGGCGCGATTTCCGCCTGCGTTGCGGGAACGGGAATGTTCCACACGCCGCGTTCAAGTGTGTCGCCGGGCCGGTAGGGCCGGAAGACGAGCGGTGCGCCCTTTTCGATGACGACGGGGAGCGCGGTCTCTGCTCCCCGCGCTGCGCATCGGGCAAGCCACGGGCGTAGATCCGGCTCCCCCCGGAACGGCCAGTAGAGGCCGATCACTCGGCCGGTGGGATCGCCGATGAGACGGTCGAGCTGATTGGCAATGTCTTCTGCAAGTTCGCTTCGGGTTTTCGCCGGCACGGCAAGCCGCTCGGCGATGAGGCGCTCGCGGGCCGCCTTGCGCCAGCGCCGGACATCCGGCCAGTGGTCTGCATCGGCCGCCTGTGCGCCGCTTGCCAGCTCATGCATGAAGCAGGGCGGTGACGCGTAATCCCGGTCGCCGGAAGAAGTGTTCATCTCTTTTCTCTCCCTCTGCTTTGTTCGTGCAGCGCTTATCAAGACTGCGGGGCGGGCGGCTGAGGCGCTTTTCTCGCTGCGACATGTGAAGCGCCGTTTGTGCCATGGCCCTGTCATCCGGGCGTCACGAGTTTTTGCTGGAAGTCTCGCCACGAGAGCGCAATCATGACTGATCGCTGTTTCCGTTTCAAAGATTGAAAGAGAGATGACCATGACCCGACCGCACGCCCTGCTTTCCCGTCGCTCCTTCCTCGCCGGATCGGCTGCTGCCGGTTCGCTGGTTCTCATGCATCCGTTTTCCGCACGCGCTTCCGGCAATCAGGCGCATCTGCGCATCATGGAAACGACCGATCTCCATGTGCATGTCTTTCCCTATGACTATTATGCCGACAAGCCCAACGACACGATGGGTCTGGCGCGCACGGCCGCGATTATCGATGGCATTCGCGCGGAGGCGACGAATTCGATCCTGGTGGACAATGGCGACTTCCTGCAGGGCAACCCGATGGGCGACTACATCGCCTATGAGCGCGGCATGCGCGAGGGTGATGTTCATCCGGTGATCAAGGGCATGAACACGCTGGGCTATGATTGCTCGACGCTCGGCAATCACGAGTTCAATTACGGGCTCGACTTCATGTTCAAGGTGCTCGATGGCGCGAACTTCCCCTTCGTCTGCGCCAATGTGACCAAGGGCGAGCTCGCTGCCAACGCGCGCGATGACGCGCTTTTCCTGAAACCTTATGTGATCCTTGATCGCAAGGTGAAGGACGGCAATGGCGAAGAGCATCCGATCCGGGTGGGCCTGATCGGGTTCGTGCCGCCGCAGATCATGAACTGGGATTCGAAGCATCTGGCCGGCAAGGCCATGACGCGCGACATCGTGAAGGCCGCAGAGGCCTGGGTGCCGCAGATGCGCGAAGAGGGCGCCGACATCGTGGTGGCGCTGTCGCATTCCGGCATCGGCCCGGCGAAGTATGAGGAGAACCTCGAAAACGCCTCGCTGCTTCTGGCCGGTGTTGACGGCGTTGACGCCATCGTGACGGGGCACAGCCATCTGGATTTCCCCGGCCCGAAATTCGAGGGGCTGGAAGGCGTCGACAATGCGAAGGGCACGATTGCCGGAAAGCCGGCGGTGATGGGCGGCTTCTGGGGCTCGCATCTGGGGCTGATCGACCTGATGCTTGAACGCGACGGCAATCGCTGGATGGTGGTGAACTCCACCTCGGAGGCACGGCCGATCTTCAAGCGCGTGGAGCGCAAGGCCGAACCGCTGGTGGAAAGCGTGGCCAAGGTGGAAGACGCGGTGCGCGAGGACCACGAGGCGACGCTGAAATATGTGCGCACCGCCGTGGGCAAGACCTCCGCGCCGCTGCACTCCTATTTCGCGCTGGTGGCGGACGATCCGTCCGTACAGGTCGTGAGCCAGGCGCAAACCTGGTACATCACCGACATGCTGAAGGATGGCGCGCACAGGGATGTGCCGGTGCTTTCGGCGGCAGCCCCCTTCAAGGCCGGCGGACGCGGCGGACCCGACTATTATACGGACGTGCCGGCAGGCGATGTGGCGATCAAGAATGTCGCCGACCTCTATCTCTACCCCAACACGGTGCAGGCGGTTCTGGTGACCGGGGCGGATGTGAAGGAATGGCTGGAAATGTCGGCCGGCATCTTCAATCAGGTGGAGCCGGGCAAGGCCGACCAGCCACTGCTCGATCCGACCTTCCCGTCCTACAATTTCGATGTGATCGACGGGGTGACCTACCGGATCGATCTTTCGCAGCCTGCAAAATATTCGCCCAAGGGCGAGCTTCTGAACGCGGATTCGAACCGCATCGTCGATCTGCAGTTCAAGGGCGCGGCCATCGATCCGGCGCAGAAGTTCGTCGTCGCGACCAACAATTACCGTGGCGGGGGCGGGGGCAATTTCCCCGGCATCGGCCCGGACAAGGTGATCTTCGAAGCGCCCGACACGAACCGCGACGTGATTGTGCGCTATATCGTGGAACAGGGCACGATCAACCCGTCCGCCGACGCCAACTGGAACTTCAAGCCGCTGGAAAACACCTCGGTGCTGTTCGAGACCGGGCCGAAGGGCGCGGTGTTCGCTTCGAGCGTCGAGGGCGTTTCCATCGAGCCGGCGGGCGAGGGCAAGGAAGGTTTCGCGCTCTACCGCATAACGCTCTGAACGGTAGTCGGTTAAATATAATGATCGGTGATGAGAGGTCGGGCGCTTTGCCCGGCCTTTCTTCTTTTGAAGCAAGTGTTTGCCGGCTTCGGCGGATAAAGTGATTCAGGCGGTTCGCGCTTTGCGTGACGCTGGGGCGCATTGACTTTTTCGGGCGGTCGGCGCGATTTGCGGGCGCAATTTCCAGGAGACATGCCCGTGATTCGACACATCGTTTTTTTCAGCGCAAAGGATGAGGCTGATGTGGAGCGGATTGCCGAGGGTCTCGGCATGCTTGCCGAGATTCCGCATTCGGATTTCTTCGAGATCGGCATCAACCGCAAGGTCGACCAGATCGGCACCGAGGTGGATGTGATCGTCTATGGCGAGTTCCGCGACGAGGCGGCGCTGGCGGCCTACAAGGCCCATCCGGTCTACGACGCCTGCACGGCGAAGGTGCGGCCCATGCGCGAGATTCGCATGGCGGCGGATTTCGTTTCCAAAAAGAAGGACTGACGGGCGCCCCGTCAGTCTGCATTTCTGATCGACTTGTAGGCGGAGAGCGCATTCTCCCGTGCGGCCTTGTGGTCGACCATGGGGCGGGGATAGGTCTCGCCGAGGCTGACGCCCGCCTTTCTGAGTGCTTCGACCGGCGCTTTCCAGGGCTGGTGCAGGTGCTTGTCGGAGAGGTTTTCGATCTCCGGCACGAAGGCGCGCACATAGCGCCCCTGCGGGTCGAACTTCTCGCCCTGAAGCACGGGGTTGAAGATGCGGAAGAAGGGGGCGGCGTCCGCGCCCGAGCCCGCCACCCATTGCCAGTTGGCCGGGTTGGAGGCGGGGTCCGCGTCCACCAGCGTATCCCAGAACCACTCCTCGCCGGTGCGCCAGTGGAGCCCCAGATGCTTCACGAGGAAGGAGGCGACGATCATGCGCGCGCGGTTGTGCATCCAGCCGGTCTGCCAGAGCTGCCGCATGGCCGCGTCGACCACCGGATAGCCGGTTTGCCCGCGCTGCCAGTCTGCAAGCGCGCGGTCGTCCCTGTGCCAGGGGAAGGCGTCGAAATCGCTGTTGAAGTTCTTCGTCGCAAGATCCGGGTTGTGGAACAGGAGATGCCAGCAGAATTCACGCCAGCCGACCTCCTTGCGGAAGGTGAGCATGTCTTCGCCGGCAAGCTCGTCCGTGCCGTCAAGCGCCTGCCAGATCTGGAAGGGCGTGATCTCGCCATGGGCGAGATGGGCGGAGAGGCCGGAGGTGCCATCGTCTCCCATCCGGTCGCGGCGCGTCTTGTAGCCATCACCGCCGCCATCGAGGAACGCGATGAGGCGGTCTCTGGCGCCAGCTTCGCCGGGTGTCCAGGTTTCCCGCAGGCCGCCCGCCCAGTCCGGGGTGGTGGGCAGAAGCTGCCAGTCTTCGAGCGCATCGCCCGTAACGTCGCCTTCGAACGGTTTTAGCGATCCGGGGCGGTCGGCGGGTGCGCGCGGATGCACATGCTCGACCAGCGCGCGCCAGAAGGGGGTGAACACCCGGTAGGGACCGCCGGAGCCGGTCTTGATGCGCCAGGGCTCGTGCAGAAGGTGGCCGGCAAAACTCTCCGCCTCGATGCCGGCCTCCTGCAGGGCGGACTTCATCTGTGTGTCGGCGGCGATGCCGGGCGGGTCGTAGCGGCGGTTCCAGTAGACCGTGGCGGCTCCGGTTCCCTCTGCAAGGGCGGACACGGTCTTCGCCATCGGGCCGCGGCGCAGGATGAGTTTTACGCCAAGCGTCTTGAGATCCTTGCTGAGGGCCGTGAGGCTGTGATGCAGCCACCAGCGCCGCGCGCCACCGAGCGGGCGCGCGCCTTCGCTCTCCTCGTCCAGAATGAAGGCGGCGGCGACCGGCCTGCCGGCATTGGCGGCGGCGCACAGCGCCAAATTGTCGGAAAGGCGCAGATCGTGCCGGAACAGCACCAGAACCGTGTTCCGGTCATTCTCATTGGGCATGTGATTATCCGTGCGGCTTTGGTTCAGTCGTCGTTTGTGGCGTTGAGCTGGTCCGGTCGCAAGCCTTCATCGCCATTCATGCCGCTTTGCAGGAGGCCATTTTGCATGGCCCAGTCGCGCAGGGCCGAAATCAGCGCGTCCTCGCGCGTGATGCCCTGATCCTGCGTGGAGACGTAGCGGTCCAGCGCGGCGATGATGTTTGCCGGCAGCGTGACCGATAAGGTTTCCTGTTTTTCGTTTTCCCGTTTCATTGTGCCCGCCCGTTCTGGCCCCTTGGGGATTGTCGTAGCACAACCTGCAAAAGCCGGTTTGGTTCCGCGCCGGAAACATGGTCACGGAACTGTGTTCGCGGCGTGGGCTGGTGGTGGGGTGGAGGGATGCGCTCTGTGGCCTATTTGTGTTTTCGCTTCCAGAACAGGTGACAGGTCTTCAGCGCCTTCCAGTGGGCCTGCGCCGTTGTCCAGTCATAGGTCACCCGTGTCTCGCATGCGCCGAGCAGCCGGCCGATGGCGCGCTGGGCCGCGAGGTCGTTGATCGAGGAAAGCGGCGGTTTGCTGAGAACGGCTTCGACGACCGTGGCGTCGTTCAGGCTTCCGAACACGGTTTGAAGCGTCTTCAGCCTTTCGGTCACGCGCTTCACATCGCGTTTGGGGAAGAGCGGGCCAAGAAACTCTATCGTGTAGCGGAGCTTTTTCAGCTCCTTGCGCAGCGCATGCTTCTGCTCCTGATCGAAGCGCTCGATCCCTTTTGCTTTGGTCAGGACGTGGGCCCATCGCCTGTCGAGTATCTTGCCGGCAAAGTCCGTCAGCCTGCGGTGCTCTCGCTTCTTGCGATGGTCATCCTTCCATCTGGCGGTTTCGATGAACTCGGAGAGGGACAGAAGGAAGTCGCCGACGCGCTCGCCGCAGAGTATCTGGCGCAGATCGTTGCGTATTTCTTTGGCGTGGCGCTCCAGTGTGCCAAGCACGGGGGCAGCGCCATGGGCATGGCCATCGAGCGCGAAATAGGGGCGTGCGATGTCGTTGAGGACGACGTCCAGATCGCGCAGGCGTCCGACCTCGCGGCCAAGCCAGCGGGCTTCCTCGCTGAGGCCGGGGGCTGCTTCTTCCGGCGAGGCAATTTCGTGCGCAAGGAGGGCAAGCGCGCTGCGCAGTCGCCGGAGCCCGATGCGTAACTGATGCGGGCCTTCCGGATCGTCGCATTGCTGCACCGCCTCAATGTTGGCCGCGATCTGGCTGAGGCACTCGTGCAGCATGGCGCGGGCCGCTTCACCGGTCGCGTATCCGGGTTTGAGGGGAACCGTCTCGGCTCTGCGTGGCGTCGCCGGCGGCTCTATATGCCCCTGTTCGGCGAGAAGAACGCTGCGCGCCGCCTTTGAGAAGCGCGAAAACCGCAGGCTGCCTTTGGGGAGAACCATCCGGGCGGTTCGGTAGAGGTCGGCGGGAGCGCCTTCGACCAGCTCGATTTCGAGTTCGTGCAGGTTTTCGCTGCGTCCGGCCGCCTTGATGGCGCCGCTGTCCACGGCGAGCTCCGCCTTTGCACCGTCATCCAGGCTAAGGTCGATCTGGGTGCGGTTGATGTGGGTCTCGGCGATGGTCTTGAGCGGCCTGTCGCTTATGAGCTTCCTGAGTCGTTCGCGCACGTCTGCATCTTCGATGGCGTCGATGGAGACCTGACCGCTCGGCACGGGGCGCTCGAACTCGCTGACCTTCGACAGCCCGCCTGCAATCGTGCCGTTGAGCTTGACCGTCTGAAGCCAGCGCTTTCCATCGCGCCTGAGGCGCAGGGAAATACCGTTCTTGCGCAGATCGCGCGCTGCCGTGTCGAAATAGATGCTGCGCAGGAGGCGGGAGGCATGCTTCGTGCAGGCCTGCGAAGGCAGCTCGTCAATGCGGGCGAGGACAGCGGGGACCTGTTGTCTGTCCAGCAGGAGTTTCAACTCGACTTCGGACACAGGCGCAACTCCTTCAGGAACGTCAAGCGTCACCCTAGCGTCAAGGTGTTGAAGGAGGAAGCACTTAAGCGGGGAGGGGTGATGACGGAGTGTCGCGCCGGATGGATGTCGGGCACACTGGTGCTGCTCCAGCGGAGGTGCTGAAGGGGTGGGCGGCGTATAGTGTTTGGAAAAGAAGTGGCTCCCCGGGCCGGATTCGAACCAGCGACCAACCGGTTAACAGCCGGTTGCTCTACCACTGAGCTACCGGGGAACGCCTGTGCTCTGTCGAGTGAGCGTGCCTATAGCAAACCGAATTCAGCTTTGCAAAGAGGCAAATGTGTTTTTTGTCTTTTTTTTCACAAGCGCCATTCCTTGGATCCAATTTGCAACGCATATGAAGCATCTGCGTTTGTGCAGCAAAACCGCTGAAATGTGCGGAACGGGCGACGGAACGGGCGATGGAACAACAGGAAGACAGGCAGGACGACGACAAGCGCGCGAAGCCTTCGGTTTCGCTGATGGGGAAACGAATCCCGATTCCCCAGTCGCGTCTGGCACGAATCACGGGCGGGTCGGGCCTCGTGGTGCTGGGCATATTCGGCTTTTTGCCCGTGCTGGGCTTCTGGATGATTCCGCTTGGTCTTTTGATTCTGTCCTATGACATCGCCGTGGTGCGACGGAAACGGCGCAAGATGACCGTCTGGTGGAGCCGCCGGGGCGGCGACAGGACGAACAGGCGGTGAGAAAGGGCTCTTATAAGGGGCTATGACGATAAATTGCGGATCAATGACATTGTCCGCTTGACGGGGAAATAGTCGCAACCTATTGAACTGCTCGATGCTGCTTGCCAGCATGGCCTCGTGGCGGAGTGGTTACGCAGAGGACTGCAAATCCTTGCACCCCGGTTCGATTCCGGGCGAGGCCTCCAAATTCTCTTTCTTCATGAATATAGATCGTTTTGGTGCTGGCTGCCGTGGGCGCACCGGCTGGCGTAAGCCAGCTGTTTGGGGCTTGTGAGAGCAGATTGTCTCTCGATCCAGCCCCGTCCTTCTTCACCTCTTGGAGTGCTCCGCCCGCTGGCAAGGGGGGAGGGGGAAGCCGTTAGTCGACTGATAACCATATTCCTGCCCTAACGTAAGCTGAAACTGGCGCTCGCCCTTAGAAGGGGCGAGACTGCTTCGCGTTCCGCTCTTCTTTGATTCGTGAAAGGAAAAGCGGGCGGGGACGGTATTTGTATGGAAGTACACAGGGGCGATCTTATGATGAATTTTCACGCACTACGTGCATTGCTTTTGGCGGGCACCGTGTTTGCCGGTGGAGCGGCTTGCGCGCAGGAAATTGCCGACACGATCTACAGTGGTGGCCCGATCCTGACGATCAATGATGCGCAGCCGACCGCTGAAGCGGTTGCGGTGAAGGACGGACGTATTCTCGCCGTTGGCGCGCTGGCCGACATTGAGGCCCACAAGGGCGATGAGACGACCGTTTTCGAATTGGACGGCCGCGCCATGGTGCCGGGCTTCGTCGACAGTCACGGTCATGTGGTGTTTGGCGGCCTTCAGGCGCTCTCGGCAAACCTTCTGCCGCCGCCGGATGGCGGCGTTGCTGACATCGCCAGCCTGCAGGAGTCGCTTCGAAAGTGGATCGAAGACAACGCCGAGACCGTCGACAAGGTCCAGATGGTCATCGGCTTCGGCTATGACAATGCGCAGCTGGCTGAACTGCGCCATCCGACGCGTGAAGAACTGGATGCCGTTTCGACGGAGCTGCCGATCCTGATCGTCCATCAGTCCGGGCATCTGGGCGTCGTGAACTCCAAGGCGCTGGAACTGGCGGGCGTTACGGCCGATACCAAGGACCCGTCAGGTGGCGTGATCCGGCGCGACGAGAACGGTGAGCCGAACGGCGTGCTGGAAGAGTATGCGTTCTTTACCGCTCTTGGTAAGATGCTGGGTGACCTCGGTGAGGAGGGCATGCACGCATTTGCGCGTGCGGGCGCCGAACTCTGGGCGCGCTTCGGCTACACGACCGCGCAGGACGGGCGTTCTGCGCCATCGATCGTGGAGGTTCTGAAGAAGCTTGGCGCCGAAGGGGATCTGCCGATCGATGTCGTGGCGTTTCCCGACGTTCTGGAAGCGCCGGATTACATCGTTGAGAATTTCTCGCAGGACTATACGAACGGTGTCCGCGTGGGCGGCTGCAAGCTGACCATTGACGGTTCCCCGCAGGGTTTTACGGCGCTGCGTGACCGCCCCTATTACAACCCGGTTGGCGATTATCCGCCCGGATATTCGGGTTATGCGGTGATCGGGATGGATGTCGTGCAAAACGCCGTCAACCATTGCTACAAGAACGGTCTGCAGATCATCACGCACTCCAATGGCGAAGCGGCCTCGGACATGCTTCTGACTGCCATCGAGGTGGCGCAGAAGGAATACAGCGACGCGAACAATCGCCCGGTTCTGGTGCACGGCCAGTTCCTGCGCGAGGATCAGGTCGACACGATCAAGCGGCTTGACGTCTTCCCGTCGCTGTTCCCGATGCACACTTTCTATTGGGGCGACTGGCACCGCGATCACACGGTCGGACCGGTGGCGGCAGACAATATCTCGCCGACCGGCTGGGTGCGTCAGCGGGACATGATGTTCGGTTCGCATCACGATGCGCCGGTGGCTCTGCCAGACAGCATGCGCATTCTCTCTGCGACGGTGACCCGCCGCACGCGCTCGGGCGACATTCTGGGGCCGAGCCAGCGGGTGGACGTGCCGACGGCGCTGAAGGCCATGACGATCTGGCCGGCCTGGCAGCATTTCGAGGAGGACGACAAGGGTTCGATCGAAACCGGCAAGCTGGCCGATTTCGTGATTCTCTCCGACGATCCGACCGCAATCGACCCGGAAACCCTGTCCAGCCTGACCGTCCAGGCGACGATCAAGAATGACAGGGTGGTCTATGAGGCGGACGGAAGCATGCAGAAGACCGAGTTCCTGAACTGGCCGGTCGGCCCGGATGGCGAGGCATCGCATCATCTGCTGCACGCCATGTATGACGGCATGAGCAAGAAGTAACGGACGAACCCGTTCAAGATCGACCGCCGGAGCACGCTTCGGCGGTCGTTTTTCTTTTGTGCCGACCATGCGGATGGTACTGTTTGGGGATGAGCTGTCCCGTGTATGGAGGCGTCGATGAGCTGGAACCCCGCACTCGAACCCGGCTGTCCGGATGACATTGAAGCCGAATCCATCGAGACGCTGATCATTCCGCGCGCCCGTGACATTGGCGGGTTCGAGGTGCGCCGCGCGCTGCCGGCGCCACGCCGCCAGATGGTTGGTCCGTTCATCTTCTTCGATCAGGCGGGGCCGGCCGAGTTTCTGACCGGGCAGGGGATTGATGTCAGGCCGCATCCACATATCGGCCTGGGGACGGTCACTTATCTCTTCCGCGGCGATTTTCATCACCGGGACAGCATCGGCTCGGACCAGGTCATTCATCCGGGCGCGCTCAACTGGATGGTTGCCGGGCGTGGCGTCTCGCATTCGGAGCGCACCAGCGAGGCAGCCCGCAAGGGGCCGCACAGCCTGTTTGGCATCCAGACCTGGGTGGCGCTGCCCGAAGCGATGGAAGACGCGGCTCCGGCATTCGAGCATCATGAGAAGGAGACGCTGCCGGAGATCGTCGATGACGGCATCGCGCTGCGTCTGATTCTGGGACGGGCTTATGGCGAGACTGCGCTGGCGACGGTGTATTCCGACATGTTCTATGCGGATGTGATGCTGGAGCCGGGTGCGCGTTTCCCGTTGCCGGACGATCATGAGGACAGGGGTATCTATGTGACGGACGGGGCGATCTCCGTTGCGGGCCAGGTTTTCGGGGCCGGGCGGATGATGGTGTTTCGTCCGGGCGATTCGATCACCGTGGCGGCGGGAAGCGAAGGGGCACGGATGATGCTTCTCGGCGGTGCAACGATGAACGGCCCGCGCTATATCTGGTGGAACTTCGTCGCCTCTTCGAAAGACAGGATCGAAGCGGCGAAAGAAGACTGGAAGCGCGCGCGCTGGGGTGCGGGACTGTTCGATCTGCCCACGGGAGACGATCAGGAGTTCATTCCGCTGCCCGGGTGAAGGGGTATCCGGCCTTTGACACAATTGGCGCCGGGAATTCGGGGGCGCCGGGGCGCTATCAACCGCCAATATGCCGCAGCGGGGCGGAGTAATTGACAGGGGCGGCGGCAGCCGCTAGCAAACCCGTGAAATCGTTGTTTTCGCCGCGTTGGGAACACAGTCCCGAGGGCGGCGCGAAAACAGGCATCGGGAACCAGACGCATGACAATCGATTTTTCCCAGCAGCGCGCCAATATGGTTGAGGGACAGTTGCGCACGTCGGACGTGACGGCGAGCGCTCTTCTGGACGCCATGGGTGACATTCCGCGCGAGGCGTTCGTGCCCGGCCGCAAGCAGGCTCTCGCCTATCTTGACGAGGATCTTGAGATCGCGCCGGCAACGGATGAGAGCGCGGCGCGCTATCTCATGGAACCGGCAGCGTTTGGCAAGCTGGTGCAGCTCGCCGACGTGCGCTCCAGCGACGTGGTGCTCAATGTGGGCGCGGGCTCGGGCTATTCGGCTGCGGTTCTGTCGCGTCTTGCAAGCTTTGTGGTTGCGCTGGAGAGCGATGAGGATCTGGCCGCCAAGGCAACGGATGCGCTCAGCGAACTCGGTTGCGTGAATGTTGCCGTGGTCAGCGGACCTCTGCAGGGCGGCTATGCCGACGATGCGCCTTATGACGTGATCTTCATCGGCGGCGCGGTGGATTCTGTGCCGCAGACGCTGATCGATCAACTGCGCGACGGCGGGCGACTCGTCGCCGTGATCGGTGAAGGCAACGCTGCGCAGGCGCTGCTTTATGTTAAGGATGACGGCATTGTTTCGAGCCGCGTTGCATTCAATCTGGCCGTGAAGCCGCTTCCCGGCTTCCAGAATGCACCGGAATTTGTCTTTTGATCAGTGACTTGTTGCTTTCCTGCAACGGAATTGATCAAGAGTTTGATGTAATGTCTATATAAAGAGCGCCTGGATTTGGGGGTGGGGGACAGGCTAACCGTTTGGTCTCCCGGGCGTGGACGCCGGTCGAAAGGCCGGAATTGATATTAGAGGTGGTGGTGTCGATTCGGCGCGGCTGCCGAAAACAGTCCGAGGTTGGCAGATCGTGTCCTTTTACCGTCGTTTCCTGATCCCTCTGGTGGCATCGTCCGCGCTCATTGCCGCGCCGGCCATTGCTTCCGCCGAAACCATTCTCGGCGCTCTGGCGAAAGCCTATCAGAACAACTCCACCCTGAACTCGGAACGCGCCGGCGTACGGGTGACGGATGAAGACGTTGCGATTGCCAAGTCCGGCATGCGCCCGCGCATTCAGGGCACGGCGTCCTTCGCGCTTACCCACAATGACGGCACGGATATCAGGACCGGTGAGTTTGGCGTTTCGCTGACGCAGCCGATCTTCGACGGTTTCCAGACGCGCAACAATGTGCGTGCGGCCGAGGCTGGCGTGCGCGCCGCGAATGAAGGGCTGCGCAACCAGGAGCTCAACACGCTGTTTAACGCTGCCAGCGCCTATATGGACGTGATTCGTGATCGTCAGATCGCGGCGCTGCGCGCGCAAAACCTCGAATTCCTTGAAGAGCAGGTGCGCTCCGCACGTTCGCGCTTCGATGTGGGCGAGGGCACGCGCACCGACGTGGCACAGGCGGAAGCGCGCCGTCAGGCGGCTCTGGCGCAGCTAAGCGCCGCGCGCGCTTCGGTGACGTCGAGCTCTGCCGTCTATCGTCAGCTCATCGGCGATGCGCCGGACAATCTGAAAACCGCCAACCCGCTGGTCAAGCTTCTGCCGAAGAACCTCGACAGCGCACTGGCAACCGGGCTTGCAGCCCACCCGGCCATCAAGGGCCGTCAGCATCAGATCGATGCGGCTTCGTTCCGTGTGAAGTCTGCCGAAGGCACTTTCCTGCCGCAGGTGAATGGCTCGGTCGGGCTCTCGCACAGCTATCAGGACACGTCGCCTGGCATTCCCAGCGACGGTTCGCGCGACAGCGCGCGTGTCGGCATCAATCTGACCGTGCCGATCTACCAGGGCGGTCAGGCTTCTGCGCAGGTGCGCAAGAACAAGGAATCGCTCGGCCAGGCGCGCATCAATCTCGATGTGGCGCGTGACCAGGTTCGCGCTGCCGTGGTTTCCGCATGGAGCCAGTATCAGGCCGCGCAGGGCGTTCTTTCCGCCAACCATGAACTGGTGCGGGCTGCACAGCTGGCGCTGAACGGCGTGATCGAAGAGCGCAATGTTGGACAGCGCACCACGCTGGACGTGCTCAACGCACAGGCCGACGTGATTGCCGCGAAGGTGGACCGTGTCAGCGCCGAGCGCGACATCGTGGTCGCCAGCTACGCCATTCTTTCTGCCACGGGCAATCTGTCTGCGAACCGTCTCGGTCTGCAGGTTGCCGAATACCGGCCGCAGGAACACTACGAGGCCGTCAAGGACAAGTGGTACGGACTGCGCACGCCGGACGGTCGCTGAAACCGCAAGCGTATCCAGCGCCGGTCCCGCAGGGCGGCGTGTTTAACGCATTTTTCATAAAGTCTCGTGTGCCGGGTTTGCTTTTGCGCCCGGCATTCTTGTGTGCAACCTGAAACAGGTGCTGCGCGGGGATTCTCATACCGCAGACGCTGCGTTACCCTTTTTTAGTGATTCGACCGTCTGCACTGGCGCCCGGACTTGGAATGGGAATGTCGCTCCGGACAAAGTCGGTGAAACGGACACAGGCTAGAGGCGGCTAATTTGACTATGTCACAGGGTTTCGGTGCGCACAAAATGGAAGCAGCGGTAGAAGCGCTGACTTCGAATGGAAGCCAGCGCGAGCCTTCCATGGAAGAGATTCTCGCTTCGATCCGACGGATCATTGAAGACAATGATGCGCCTGTGGCGCGCGCGGCAGATGCGGTTGGCGCCGTGACCAATGGTGCTTCTGCGGATGAGCGCTCGCAGGAGCGCGCTGCGCAGCCCGTGGAGGCGCAGCAGCCTGACGCCGCGCCGGCCGCAGCCGTTGAAGAGCGCGCTGCGCCATTTCAGCCTGCGCCTGACGTCGAGAGTTTTCGTGCAGGATTGCGCGAGGAGCCTTTCCGGCCATCCGTGAGCGAAAAGCGCGACGAGGGGCGGGCTGCAAACGGTTTTGACTCCAAGCCTGTCGAGCCTGAGCCGGCCGTGGATCACGGTCTCATGCAGCGCCTTGCCGAGGCGCGGCCCGCTGCTGCTCCTGTCGTTGAGGATGTGGCTGACGTCGATGATGCGTCGGATGTCTATTCCTACCGCAGCGTTGAGGAGCAGGAGCCCGAAGCGGCATCTCATGAAGATGTTCGTACGGAGGAACTTCCTCAGGTGAAGGCCTCTGCAGATGAGGGCGAGGGCGCGAAACAGGGCATCCTCTCCGAGTACACCGGACGCAAGGTTGCGGCGGCCTTTGGCGAACTGAACGAGGCCTTCGAGGCCAGCCGTCGTCGTCAGCTTGACCAGATGGCCGAGGAAATGCTGCGGCCCATGCTGCAGGACTGGCTCGACAACAATCTGCCCACGATTGTCGAGCGCCTGGTGCGCGAAGAGATCGAACGGATCGCGCGCGGCGGATAAGCCGCGCCGACTGCCGGTTGACTTGATCTGACCCTTCGGCTTTACACCCTGCTGTGAACGGACCAGATTTCTGGTTTACTGTCTCGACAGTGCGTTTCTCCGTTTCATGAAGCGGCGGGGCGGGCTGACCATTTGACTCCATGCAATTCCGGGCGAAAATCCGGTTTCCAATTTTTCCGGAATTGCTCTAGCGCGGAAACCCTCATGCTTGAAAAGACTTACGACGCAGCAAGCGTCGAGCCCAAAATCGCCGCACGCTGGGAAGAGGCCGAGGCCTTCAAGGCCGGCGCCGGTGCAGAACCTGGCGCGGATCCCTTCACCATCGTCATTCCGCCGCCGAACGTGACCGGCTCGCTGCACATGGGCCACGCGCTCAACAACACGCTGCAGGACATCATGGTGCGCTTCGAGCGCATGCGCGGCAAGGACGTGCTCTGGCAGCCGGGCATGGACCATGCGGGCATCGCCACGCAGATGGTGGTCGAGCGCCAGCTCATGGAAAAGCAGCAGCACCGCCGCGACATGGGCCGCGAGAAGTTCGTCGACAAGATCTGGGAATGGAAGGCGGAGTCCGGCGGGGCGATCATGAACCAGCTCAAGCGGCTGGGCGCGTCCTGCGACTGGTCACGTGAGCGTTTCACCATGGATGAGGGCCTGTCGAAGGCCGTGGTCGAGGTGTTCGTCTCGCTCTACAAGCAGGAGCTGATCTACAAGGACAAGCGCCTCGTCAACTGGGATCCGAAGCTTCTGACGGCGATTTCGGACCTTGAAGTCGAGCAGATCGAGACCAACGGCAATCTCTGGCATTTCCGTTATCCGCTCGCCGACGGGCTGACCTATGAGCATCCCTACAGGCTGGACGACGAGGGCAACCGCGTCATCTGGCGGCCTTCGGATGGGCAGCCGGATGGCTATGAGACGCGCGACTATGTGGTGGTCGCCACGACGCGTCCGGAAACGATGCTGGGCGATTCCGGTGTTGCGGTTCACCCCGACGATCCGCGCTACAGGGATCTGATCGGCAAGAACGTTCTCCTGCCGCTGGTCGGCCGCCGCATTCCGATTGTTGGCGACGAATATCCGGACCCGGAAGCGGGCACCGGCGCGGTGAAGATGACGCCTGCGCACGACTTCAACGATTTCGAGGTCGGCAAGCGGCATGATCTGGCGCAGATCAACGTGATGGCGACGGACGCAACGATCACGCTGAAAGGCAATGAGGCGTTTCTCGAGGGGCTGGAAGGCGCTGATGCGCCGCTCGCCCGCACGATCGCGGAGCTTGACGGCGTCGACCGCTTCGACGCGCGCAAGATGATTGTCGCGATGATGGAAGAGGCCGGGCTTCTTGAGAAGATCGAGCCGCACAAGCACATGGTGCCCCATGGCGACCGTGGCGGCGTGCCGATCGAGCCGTTCCTGACCGACCAGTGGTATGTCGACGCGAAAACGCTGGCGAAGCCGGCGATTGCATCGGTGCGCGAGGGCCGCACGAAGTTCGTGCCGAAGAACTGGGAAAAGACCTATTTTGAGTGGATGGAGAACATCCAGCCCTGGTGTGTTTCCCGTCAGCTCTGGTGGGGCCATCAGATCCCGGCCTGGTACGGCCCGGACGGGCAGGTCTTCGTCGAGAAGGACGAGGAGACGGCGCTCGAGGCCGCGATCCAGCACTACATCTCGCATGAAGGCCCCTGGAAGGCCTGGGTTGAGGACAAGCTGGAGAACTTCAAGCCGGGCGAGATCCTGACCCGCGACGAGGACGTGCTCGACACGTGGTTCTCTTCGGCGCTGTGGCCGTTCTCGACGCTCGGCTGGCCGGACAAGACGCCGGAGCTCGCACGCTACTATCCGACTTCGGTTCTGGTGACCGGTTTCGACATCATTTTCTTCTGGGTCGCCCGGATGATGATGATGGGCATGCACTTCATGGAAGAAGAGCCGTTCCACACGGTCTATGTCCATGCGCTGGTGCGCGACAAGTCGGGCGCGAAGATGTCGAAGTCGAAAGGCAACGTCATCGACCCGCTCGAGCTGATCGACGAATATGGTGCGGACGCGCTGCGCTTCACGCTGACCATCATGGCCGCACAGGGCCGTGACGTGAAGCTCGACCCGGCGCGCGTGGCGGGCTACCGCAATTTCGGCACCAAGCTCTGGAACGCGACGCGTTTTGCCGAGATGAACGGCGTCAAGCGGGACGAGAACTTCCGTCCCGAAAACGCGAAGCTTGCCATCAACCGCTGGATCCTGACGGAGCTGACGCGGGCGGCAAAGGGCATCACGGAAGGCATTGAGGCCTACCGCTTCAATGAGGCGGCAGGCACGGCCTATCGTTTCGTGTGGAGCCTGTTCTGCGACTGGTATCTGGAGCTTCTGAAGCCGGTGTTTGCCGGTGAGGACGAGGAGGCCAAGGCCGAGGCCCGCGCCTGTGCGGCCTATGTGCTCGACGAGACCTACAAGCTTCTGCATCCGATGATGCCCTACATGACGGAAGAGCTGTGGGCGCATACCGGCGGTGACGCCGGGCGCGACGCCGTTCTGGCGCTGACCCGCTGGCCGGCTCCCGATTTCACGGATGAGGATGCGGCAGCCGACATTAACTGGCTTGTCGACCTCGTTTCGGGCATCCGTTCGGTGCGCGCAGAGATGAACGTGCCGCCGTCTGCGACGGCTCCGCTCGTTGCGGTCGGTGCGGATGAGGCCATGCGTGCGCGCATCGCCCGCCATGATCCGGCCATTCGCCGTCTGGCGCGCGTCGGCGAGCTTGGCTTTGCCGGTGAAGCGCCGAAGGGCTCGGCGCAGATCGTGCTTGGCGATACCACTTTCTGCCTGCCACTGGGCGATCTGATCGACCTGTCGGCGGAAGCCGCGCGGCTTGAGAAGGAGATCGCCAAGACGTCCTCCGAGATGCAGCGGCTTGAAAAGAAGCTGGGCAATGAGAAGTTCGTGGCCAATGCGCCGCAGGAGATCGTTGCCGCCGAGCGCGAAAAGCTCACCGAGTTCGCCGATGCGAAGGGCAGGCTGGAAGTGGCGCTCGCCCGCGTGAAGGAAGCCGGGTGACGAAACTGCGCCAGTCTCTCTAAAGGGCTGGCGTCAGCGTGAAGACAATCAGGGCCGCGTCCGCCGAAAGGTGGGCGCGGCTTTTGTATGTCCGCTTGCGATTCGCCTGAATGGGAAGTCCACAAGGAGAAGCGCGACGCTTTCAACAAGCGGATCGTGACAGTTTCGTGAAGAACTCAAGGTTGTGTTGCGCCTGTGCAACACTGGCGTCATTTGTGATGCTCACCATGTCAGAATGTGTCAGATTCAGGGGTTTTTTAAGGCATGGGCGGCAAGACTCAGGCTAACCGCAACCGCTGTCGCCTGCCTATTCAATAGGCGTATTACGTTGACGTAAGCGTGAGGTGCGACAAACTGTACAAAGGCCAATTGTGGTGGGGCATGGCGCTGCTATCCTCCCATCGGACAATTGGAGGAGAGGGTTCTCATGGGTTTTGTTCGCTTTGTTTCGGCAGCGTTGTTGTCTTCGGCAGCGGTGGGCGCCGCTCAGGCCGGCGGGCTGGAGCGCGGTGGTTACAATGTTGATCTACTGTTCAATTCGGCACCGTTCGCTGCGGAGGCGACCGGCACCTATGTGATGCCTCAGCGTAAGCTCGACAATGTTGTCGATACGAATCCGCTGGATGGCACGCCGGCAGGGCCGTCGCAGGGGGTGAAGGATACGGAGAGTTATTTCTCCCCGCGTCTTGGCCTCAAGGTCGGCATTGGCGAGCAGGTAGACTGTCTGGTCGACTATTCGGAGCCATGGGGCGTGCACACCAATCCTGGCGCGAACTGGGCAGGTGCAAATCACAACATTGAGACCAAGGTCAACAGCCACAGCTTTGGCGGAACCTGCTCCTACAAGATGCAGGCAGGGAAGGGCGAATTCCGCGTACTCGGCGGTGTGTTCTACCAGCAGCTCAAGGGTTTCAAGGAACGTCTTGTTACGCCCGCGACTCCGTTCGGAAACGGTGTTGGGCGTCTTAATCTTGAGGGGAGCGGCGTGGGCTGGCGCGTCGGTGCGGCCTACGAAATTCCGGAAATCGCCTTCCGCGCGAGCCTGGTTTATAACTCTCGGGTCAAGCTGGACGACGTGACCGGTACGCTGGATCTCTCCCGGAATCCCCCCATTGGGCCGCTTCTCGGTCAGGTGACCCCGGTATATGGCTCGGCTGAAATGCCAGAGGTCGTGGAACTCAAGCTTCAATCCGGTATCGCGCCCAACTGGCTGGCCTTCGGCTCTGTCAAATGGGTGAACTGGAGCATTCTTCAGTCCATCCCGTTTTGCCCGGAATCCACACGCGGCTCGCCTTGCACCACCACAAGCAACAGGGCGACGTCGCTTGATCTTCTGTACCGGGACGGCTGGACGGTTTCCGGTGGTCTTGGCCACAAGTTCAATGAGCAGTGGAGCGCTGCGGCGAGCTTGACCTGGGATCGCGGCACCTCGAAGGGCTTTGGTCATCAGGCCGATTCCTGGACGCTTGGCGGCGGTGTTGCCTATACGCCCAACGAGAATGTGGAGATGCGCCTGAGTGGAGCGCTCGGCATTCTGACCTCTGGCGAATCCGGCGCCATCGTGGGCGATGACGGTCGGGTCTACGGCAACGACGTCTCCTACACCTTCGGCAATGATCTGGTTGGCGCGCTCTCCGCCTCCATGAAGGTGCGCTGGTAACGCGTCGCGCAGACTGTTTTTCGAGACCCGGCTTCGGCCGGGTCTTTTTGTTTGGGGAAGGGGTGAAAATGCCATGCATTTTTGCATGGCTTGGGCAGTTCGGCGGATCCGAAGGCTTGTACTGCGCCGGATTTTGCAGCACATAAGAGGCAGTCACCCGGTCCGGGCCCCTCTGGCAGGCAAGGCGTTGCCTGTGATGTCGGATCGAACGACAACGCGCAAACGCGGCGCAAACCTCGTATCCTTCCAATGACAACCCATGATTGGCTCTGGCCCGGCTTTCTAGCTTTTGTGGCCGTTATTCTCTTTTTCGACCTTTTTGTCCTGCATCGCCGCGATCACGTGATCACCACGCGTGAGGCGATGAAAACCGTTGCCGGCTATGTGGCGCTCGCCATGGTCTTTGCAGCAGGCGTGTTCTACTTCGGCGGCAAGGACCGCGGCGCCGAATTTCTGACCGGTTATCTGGTCGAGCAGGCGCTTTCCCTCGACAACATTTTCGTCATCGCGCTCATCTTCACCTATTTCAAAGTGCCGTCGGAGGCCCAGTACCGGGTTCTCTTCTACGGCATTCTTGGCGCGATCGTGATGCGTCTCTCGCTGATCGTGCCGGGCGTGAAGCTCGTTGATCAGTTCATGGTGATCGGCATGGCGCTTGGCGCGCTGCTGGTTTTCTCCGGCTTCAAGATGATGACGTCCGACGACGAAATGGTGGACCCCGGCGAAAGCCGGATCGTGAAGCTGTTGATGCGCACCGGACGCGTGACGGAAGAGTATGAAGGCTCGCGCTTCCTGACGCGGCGCAACGGCCTTCTCTACATGACCCCGCTTTTCGTGGTTCTGGTCACGGTGGAGTTCACCGATCTCATCTTCGCGGTGGATTCGATCCCTGCGGTGCTGGCGATCTCGAACGATCCCTTCATCGTTTTCTCGTCCAACGTCTTTGCGGTGATGGGGCTGCGCGCCATGTTCTTCGTGCTTTCGGGCATGATGCGCAATTTCAAATACCTTCAGACGGGCCTGTCGCTCGTGTTGATGTTCATCGGCTTCAAGATGCTGATCGCGCACTGGATCAAGATCCCGTCGCCGGTGGCACTCTCTGTCACGGCGCTCCTGATCGGCGGGTCGGTCGTGATCTCCATCCTTGCGCGCAAGCGCGAAGAACAACGGGCTCAGTCCTGATTTGATGCTCCGGGGCAGGGCGTGTTTTCGCCCTGTCCGACACCCCGAAGTCTACGCACAGACTTCTGTGCCCATTTGGCAACAGTTTCTCAATAAGCATTCGGCTAAGACTAGCGTGGGACGGAACGTCAATTTCCCGCCATAAACCCGGCGCATCGAAAATGCTCGATGGCGCTCGGGATACAACCGAATGTTCAGGAGAATGCCGCGCGCTGCGGATGGGGTAGTTATGGACGCTAAAGCAATTTCGAAAGACAAACTTCCAAGCCGATACGTGACGGTGGGCCCGGCAAAGGCGCCGCATCGCTCCTATCTTTACGCCATGGGGCTTTCGGAGGACGAGATCGCGCAGCCGCTCGTGGGTGTTGCCACCTGCTGGAACGAGGCAGCGCCGTGCAACATTTCGCTTATGCGCCAGGCGCAGGTGGTCAAGAAGGGCGTTGCAGCCGCCCATGGCACGCCGCGCGAATTCACCACCATCACCGTGACCGACGGCATCGCCATGGGCCACCAGGGCATGAAGTCGTCGCTGGTGTCGCGTGAGGTCATCGCGGACTCGGTCGAGCTGACCATGCGCGGCCATTGCTATGACGCGATCGTGGGCCTCGCCGGCTGCGACAAGTCGCTGCCGGGCATGATGATGGCGATGGTGCGCCTCAACGTGCCGTCCGTCTTCATCTATGGCGGTTCGATCCTTCCCGGCAATTACCGTGGTCGCCAGATCACCGTTCAGGACGTGTTCGAGGCCGTGGGCCAGCACTCCGTCGGCTCGATCTCCGACGCCGACCTGACCGAAATCGAGCAGGCGGCCTGCCCGTCGGCCGGTTCCTGTGGCGCGCAGTTCACCGCCAACACCATGGCGACGGTTGCCGAGGCCATCGGCCTGGCGCTGCCTTATTCCTGCGGTGCGCCGGCTCCCTACGAGATGCGTGACCGGTTCAACTACGCGGCAGGCGAAAAGGTGATGGAACTCATCGCCAAGCAGATCCGCCCGCGCGACATCGTTACCCGCAAGGCGCTGGAGAACGCCGCTGCCGTGGTTGCCGCTTCGGGCGGTTCGACCAACGCCGCGCTGCACCTGCCGGCGATTGCCAACGAGGTCGGCATCGACTTCACGCTGTTTGACGTTGCCGAGATCTTCAAGAAGACCCCGTACATTGCCGACCTGAAGCCGGGCGGCAAATACGTGGCCAAGGACATGTTCGAGGCCGGCGGTATTCCGCTCCTCATGAAGACGCTTCTGGAGCATGGCTTCTTACACGGTGATTGCATGACGGTGACTGGCCGCACAATTGCCGAAAACATGGAGCATGTTCCGTGGAATGAAGAACAGGACGTCGTTCGTTCGGCGGATAACCCCATCACGAAGACCGGCGGTGTGGTTGGCCTCAGGGGCAATCTGGCTCCGGAAGGTGCAATCGTGAAGGTCGCCGGCATGAAGAATCTGGAGTTCACGGGCCCGGCGCGCTGCTTCGATTCCGAAGAGGAATGCTTCGCAGCCGTTCAGAACCGGAACTACAAGGAAGGCGAAGTGCTCGTCATCCGTTATGAAGGCCCGAAGGGCGGACCCGGCATGCGCGAGATGCTTGCCACCACGGCCGCACTTTACGGTCAGGGCATGGGCGACAAGGTTGCGCTCATCACCGATGGCCGTTTCTCCGGCGCAACGCGCGGCTTCTGCATCGGCCATGTCGGGCCTGAGGCTGCGGTCGGTGGACCGATCGGTCTGCTGAAGGATGGCGACATGATCACGATCAATGCCGTTGACGGCACGATCGACGTGGCGCTCAGCGATGAAGAACTCGCAGAGCGCGCCAAGGATTGGAAACCGCGTGAGACAGACTATCAGTCGGGCGCGATCTGGAAGTATGCCCAGACGGTTGGTCCGGCTCGCGATGGCGCGGTGACCCATCCCGGGGCTAAGAAAGAAACGCACTGTTATGCGGATATTTGAAGCAGGGAAAACAGCTGTTCTTGCCGGCCTGGTAGCGTCCTTCGTGGCGCTACCGGGAGCCGCTTACGCGCTCGACGAGAACGCCGTGATCCAGGAGCCGGAGAAGCGCAGCCCGTGGGCCGTGTTCCGCTTCGGCTTCTCTGCCTACAAGCGCGGCGAAAAGCAGGAAGCCGTCGAGGCCTACCGCTACGCCGCTGAAAACGGTCAGGTCGGCGCGCGCTGGAAACTGGCGCGCATGTATGCCGAAGGCGATGGCGTTGCGCGCAACGACTACGAAGCCTTCAAGTTCTTCTCTGCGGTTGCGCAGCAGGAAGTGCGTCCGGGCAGCCCCGACGAGACCTACATTTCCGATGCGCTTGTGGCGCTTGGCAAATATCTCAAGGCTGGTATTCCCGACAGCCCGATCCGCGCCAATCCGCTGGCCGCGCAGGAACATTTCATGCGTGCGGCTGCGACCTATCGCAATTCCGAGGCGCAGTATCAGGTCGGCAGAATGTTCCTGAACGGCGAGGGCGTTGCACAGAGCGTGCAGCAGGCCGCCCGCTGGTTCCAGCTGGCTGCTGAAAAGGGCCATTCCGGCGCGCAGGCGATGCTCGGACACATCCTGTTCGAGAGCGGGCGCGTGGTGAAGGGGCTGGCGATGATGACCGCTGCGCTCGACCATGCCGCACCAAACGATGTGGGCTGGATCCGCGGTATGCAGGAGCAGGCCTTTGCGCTGGCCGGCGAATCGGATCGCCGCACGGCAATCGCACTGGCGCATGATCTGCGCGAAAACGGCTTCGACTGAAGCATGAAACCCGGCGGGGCTATTTCCCGCTGGTTGCGGCGCTGAGCCGCGTGGCTGTCGGATAAGACAGTTTCTCTGGAAGCCTTGCCGTCTCAACGCAGGGGCGATCCAGAACCTTCCATGAAGAATTGTTGAGCACCATCTCGCAGCGCGCGAGGCGCGGGCCGTCCGGCATTGCCAGACAGGCCGTTTCGCCCTGCGCGAAGGTCTTGCCATTGGCGCGGCACGCACATTCGGGCGCAGCAGATGCTGCGACCGGCAGGCAGAGTGTTGTCGCCAGTGCGACGACCGGGAAGGACCAGAACATGCCCATAACCCGCAAATGATAGCACGCAAGCGCGGCGCGGGCCATCAAGCGGCTTTGAGGGGCAGCACCCCAAGGGGCAGGATACGGGGCGTTTGCCTCAGGCGGGGTTGAGCTTCAGATCGACAACGACCGGCACGTGATCGGAGGGCTTCTCCCAGCCGCGCGTGTGCTTTTCCACCGTGACGGTCCCCAGATGGTCTGCGGCCTCTGGCGACAGCATCAGGTGATCGATGCGGATGCCGTTGTTCTTCTGCCAGGAGCCACCCTGATAATCCCAGAATGTGTAGACGCCGGTTTGATCATTGACGGCGCGCAGTGCGTCTGTGAAGCCGAGTGCGCCGAGACGACGGAAGGCCTGGCGGCTTTCGGGCCTGAACAGGGCGTCACCCACCCAGGCGTCCGGGTTTTTCGCATCTTCGGGCTCGGGAATGACGTTGTAGTCGCCGGCAAGAACGAGCGGCTCTTCGAGTTTCAGGCGCTCTGCGCTCCAGCGCTCGAGCCGCTCCATCCAGCCAAGTTTGTAAGGGAATTTCTCGGTGTCGACGGGGTTGCCGTTTGGCAGGTAGAGCGACACGACCCTGAGAACGCCCTTGTCGGTGGAGAAGACACCTTCGATGAAGCGGGCCTGTTCGTCGCTGTCATCGCCGGGCAGGCGGCGGTTGACCTCGTCGAAAGGCAGTTTGGAAAGAATGGCGACGCCGTTAAAGCCCTTCTGGCCATGGGTCTCGACATTGTAGCCGAGCGCCTCGATGGCCTCGCGCGGGAACAGTTCGTCGACGGATTTGATCTCCTGCAGGCAGGCGATGTCCGGGCTGGACTCGCTGAGCCAGTGCAGCAGATTGTCGATGCGCGCCTTGACGCCGTTGATGTTCCAGGTAGCGATCTTCATGGGGGCCCTTCCACAGCTCAACCTCTTCTTAGGTTGGACGGGAAGGGGCCGCAACCGCCTTGTGCAGGATACTGACAGCCCATGCCTTGCGCGCCCTATTGCGCGGCCGGGCTGCCTCGCAGGCGGAAGGGCAGACCGGAGAGAAGCGCCTCGACATAGCGGCGGCGCTGATAGAACCCGTTGAGCGAGACGCGGGGCAGGGCTGCGAGCGCGTCGCGTGCGCCGGGCAAGAGCAGGCCGGGCTGCGTGGTGACCGCAGCGGCAAAGCCCGCCTGTTCCACGGCGGCGATTTCGCGTGCACCCACGGCGGACGGATAGCCATAGGGATAGGCGAAGGTCGTGGGAGAAACGCCCACATAGCCGCGAAGCTTCGAGGCGGAGGCGGAAAGCTCTTGATGGAGGCGGGCGTCGTTGACCTTGCGCAAATTGGCGTGGGTCAGCGTGTGCGCGCCGAAACGGGCAAGTGGATCGCCTGCAAGATCGGCAAGCTCTTCCGCGCTCATGGTGAGGCGTTCGGTGATCTCCAGCGGATTGACGCCATGGGCCAGCGCAAGATCGTCCAGCAGCGCGATTGCCGCGTCTTCGTCCTGCGCATCCGTCACGAGATCCGACAGCCGGTCAAACAGGGCGATCTTGGCCATGCGGGTGCCGGCGCTCACGCGCCCATCGACGCCGATGCGTGCGAGGTCGACCGTTTCGCAGCACATGGTGATTTCCTGCGCCGTCTTCCACCAGATCGAGCGGCTGCGCTCGATGAAGCCCGAGGTGATGAAGATCGTGTAGGGAATGCCGTGACGCTGGAACACGGGCGCGGCAAAGCGGGCATTGTCGCGATAACCGTCATCGAGCGTGAAAGAAACATAGCGGCGTGTGTCGCTCTCGTCGGCCAGGCGTTCGGGCAGGTCTTCGAGCGCGATGGGGGTGAGCCCCTGTGCGCGCGCGGCGTTGATCGCTTCTTCAAGAAAAGCGGGCGTGATGCTGAGCCACGCATTGGGCGTCCAGCCTGGCGGCGTCTGCGGATCCACGTGATGCAGGGCGAAGATGACGCCGCGTGCCGGCGTTTTCGATGGCAGGCCTGTCCTGAGGGCAATGGCTGAACCTTCCAGGCCAGCCCGGATCAACGCGTAGCGAGCGGATCTCTTGAGGGCTTGGAGTGGCAGCATCAGGCGTTCGGCGTCTTTCCGCGGGCTGGCATTGATTTTGAACGGTGGGACCGGGCTCATGTGAGCCCGGTCCGGTCAGGGCTGGGAACAAGGCGATCCAAACAGAAAAAGCTGAAGAATTTCCTTCGCGAAAAGCTTCAATGCTGCGGACGCTTACTGTTTGAATCCGTGTCTGTCTTTCAAAAAATTATAGATAGTTGCGCGCCCCATTGTGCCCGATGATTTCAAGAAAAGATTTCAGAAAATCTGAAACACAACCGGGGAACGAAATGACACAGACAATGGAGCGCGCCGGCGATGCTTTATCGCGGGCCGATTTGAGCAATCCAGATTATACGCCACCGCTGATGCAGGCGGTGCCGCTGGGCATTCAGCATGTGCTGGCGATGTTCGTTTCGAACGTCACGCCGGCCATTATCGTGGCGGGAGCGGCCGGTTTCGGTTTTGGCTCCAACTCGCCCGATTTTCCGAATTTGATCTACATGATCCAGATGGCGATGCTGTTTGCGGGCATCGCGACGCTGTTTCAGACAATTGGCATGGGCCCGGTGGGCGCAAGGCTGCCGATCGTGCAGGGCACGAGCTTCGCCTTTCTGCCGGTGATGATCCCGGTCGTGGCCGGGCAGGGCGTGGCCGCCATGGGCGCACTGATGGGCGGTGTCGTGATCGGTGGCATTTTCCACTTCTTCCTGGGCAGCTTTGTCGGACGCCTGCGCTTTGCGCTGCCGCCGCTGGTGACCGGTCTGATCGTTCTCATGATCGGCCTGTCGCTCATTCAGGTGGGCATCCAGTATTCGGCAGGCGGTGTGCCGCTGATCGGCAAGCCGGAATATGGCAGCCTTCAGAACTGGAGCGTGGCGCTGGTCGTGGTTGTCGTGACGCTTCTGCTAAAATTCTTCGCGCGCGGCATGTGGTCGATTGCAGCCGTGCTTCTGGGCCTCATCGCCGGCTATGTGGTCGCGCTCGCCATGGGGATGGTGAGCTTCTCCAATGTTGGCAATGCATCCTGGATGGCCGTTCCCGTTCCCTTCAAATGGGGCTTTGAACTGGCTGCGCCCGCAATCATCGGCATGTGCTTCATGGCGGTCATCTCGGCCATCGAGACCGTGGGGGACGTGTCGGGCATCACCAAGGGGGGTGCGGGCCGTGAGGCGACGGAGAAGGAAATCTCCGGTGCGACCTATGCGGATGGTCTTGGAACGGCCATTGGCGGCATTTTCGGCGGTCTGCCGAACACCTCGTTCAGCCAGAATGTCGGCCTGATCTCGATGACGGGCGTGATGAGCCGGCATGTGGTGACCTGCGGCGCGGTCTTCCTGATTGTCTGCGGTCTGATCCCCAAGGTGGGCGCAATCATCTCGACCGTGCCGATCACGGTGCTGGGTGGCGGCGTGATCGTGATGTTCGGCATGGTTGCGGCAGCGGGCATCAACATGCTTTCGGAAGTGAACTGGAACCGCCGCAACATGGTGATCTTCGCCGTGTCGCTTTCGGTCGGGCTCGGGCTTCAGATGGAGCCGGCAGCACTCCAGCACCTGCCGAAGACGGCGCAGATCCTGCTGACCTCCGGCCTGTTGCCGGCGGCATTCCTGGCCATCGTCCTTAACCTGATCCTGCCTGAAGAGGTCGGGGGCGAGAACGAAGCGTAAGCCGCACGCGTCTTCGGGGGCTTGCTCCCGAAGACGCAAAATGGTCGGGGCCGCGCGCTGTCAGGGGCGGATGACGGGCGGCGTTTCTGCGTTGCCGATGAAGACGGCGAGAATGCGGGCCGGCTTGTCGCCCACCACGCGGCCATTGTGCCAGGTGTTGAGCGCTTCGATGAAGCTGTCGCCGGCCTTGAAGGTCTTCTCTTCCTCGCCTTCGTACTGAATGGCGAGTTCACCTTCCAGAATGTGACCGAACAGGGGAACCGTGTGCATGTGACGCCCGGTTTCCTCGCCCGGCATCAGCGTGACCACGACCGCTTTCAGCTCGGCCTCGCCATTCGGGTAGATGAGCTTCTGATCAAGGATGGTGCTCTTCGTGTCGAGGAGCGGCTGGACCCGCTGATAATCAGCCTTCGGAGCCTGATCGTCGGCGCGGGCGGGCGTGTGCATTGACGCCAGCAATGCGGGGAGCACGAGAAGCCCCGCCATATCTCGTCTGTTCATGAAATAACCTTTTAAAACAAATATATAGTTGAATAAAAATGCCTCATTGAGGCGGCCGCCCTTGTAGCGGGTTCAGCCGCTGCGTCAATCGGGTTCTGGCTGTGACAGAGCGCCCACGGAAAGAATGCGCCGGAAAATGCGCACGAAAAAAAAGCGCCGCACAGGGGGCGCGACGCTTTTTTCTGAAAGGGATTTTTGGATCAGATGGAGAAACTGGTTCCGCAGCCGCAGGAGGCGACGGCGTTCGGGTTTCTGATCTGGAAGGACTGGCCGATCAGGTCGTCGACAAAATCGATCACCGAGCCGCCCATATAGACCAGCGAGAGATCGTCGATCAGGACGGTGGCTCCGTCCCGCTCGATGGCGTGGTCGTCCTCATTGCGCTCACCGACCAGGTCGAATGCATAGGAGAAACCGGAGCAGCCGCCGCCCTCGACGGACACGCGCAGGGCGATCTTGCCCGGCTCGTCCTTGAGGATGCTGGTAATGCGCCGGGCCGCAGCCTCGGTCAGTTCAACGCTCTTCATTTCCGTTCCCGCGTCCATGCCCATGGTGGTTGTCCTGACGGTCACCTTGCGTTCGTGTTCATGGAATAGGTATGAAGCCGCAGGCGGCAAGTCAACCTGAGCAACGCAGTCGGGTTTGTCCGAGTGGTGCAGTTGGGGTTGAAACAGCAACAGCGGCAGGCCTGAAACGGTCTGCCCCAACGGTGTGGCGGATCATGCACAGTGAACAGGGTTTGCGGGACATCGGCTTCGGGTATCGGCCAAGGGCGGTTTACGCCACGGACCCGGCGGCCTCGCGGGGGCGGCTTTTTCCAGAACCGGAAAGCCCGACACGAACGCCTTTTCAGCGCGACCGCGACAGGATCATCCATTCGACCGCTTTTCGCCGCCTGAAGCACAAGACGCAGGTTTTCATCGCCCATGAGGGCGACCATTACCGCACGCGGCTGACCCATTCCATCGAGGTGGCGCAGATCGCCCGTGCTCTGGCGCGGGCGCTGTGCTGTGACGAGGATCTGGCGGAAGCCATCGCGCTGGTTCACGATTTCGGCCACACGCCATTCGGCCATACGGGCGAAGATGCGCTCGACGAATGCATGGCGCGCTGGGGCGGGTTTGATCACAACGCACAGTCGCTGCGGATCGTGACGGAACTTGAGAACCGCTATGCCGAGTTCGACGGGTTGAACCTTTCCTGGGAAACGCTGGAAGGGCTGGTGAAGCACAATGGCCCGCTGATGGATGCACAGGGCAGGGGGCTCGAGGGGCCGGTGCCGCAGCCCATTCTGGATTATGTGGCGCGGCACGATCTGGAGCTGGCGCGCTATGCGGGCATCGAGGCCCAGTGCGCGGCCATTGCCGACGACATTGCCTATAACGCCCATGACATCGATGACGGTCTGCGCTCGGGCCTGCTCACGCTCGACATGATGGCGGGCGTTGGCCTGCCGGGAAGAATTCTGAGCGCGGTTGAGGAACGCTATCCCGATCTCGATCCGGTGCGGCGCGGGCATGAGCTGATGCGCCGGCAGATCACGGTGATGGTCGAGGATGTGATCGTGGCGTCAAGGCAGCGTCTGGAAGAACTGAAGCCCGCGAATGCGGACGATGTGCACGATGCGGGACAGACGATTGTGGCCTTCTCCGACGGCATGGCGGCGGATGAAAAGGAGCTGAAGCGCTTCCTTTACGCCAATCTCTACCGGCATGAGACGGTTGTGGCGGTGCGGGCCAATGCCGACCGCATCGTGAAGGACCTGTTCGACGCCTATTTCGACAATCCACGCCAAATGCCTGAGGGCTGGCGCGAGGGGCTGGATGTGGCACAAGACGCTGAAAAGGCGCGGCATGTGGCCGATTTTCTGGCCGGCATGACCGACACCTACGCGGTGAAGGAACATCGACGTCTGTTTGACCAGACTCCTGAATTGAGCTAGTGCCAACCGCAATTCCGCCACCGGGCGGACGGTACCTTTCAACCGAACCTTTTTCAGGACATCGTCCATGAACATTTTCGCCGATTTTTCGGATCGGGTCGCAAAGACCATTGAAGCCCTTGGCCTGCAGGCCAGCAACGGTGAGCCGCTTGACCTTTCGCGCGTCGCCGTGGAGCCGCCGCGAGACGCCAGCCATGGCGATGTGGCGACCAATGCAGCCATGGTGCTGGCGAAGGCCGTTGGCGACAATCCGCGCGCGCTGGGCGAGAAGATCGCCAAGGCGTTCGAGGCCGATCCGGATGTGGCGGTTGCCTCCGTGGCCGGTCCCGGCTTCGTGAACCTGAAGCTGAGCGACAGCTTCTGGCAGGCGCGGCTTGGCGAAATGCTCGACCTGGGCACGAATTATGGCCGTTCGCAGCTCGGCAGGGGCGAGAAGGTGAACGTGGAATATGTGTCGGCCAACCCGACCGGCCCGATGCATGTGGGCCATTGCCGCGGCGCGGTGGTTGGCGATGCGCTGGCCAATCTGCTCGATTTCGCCGGTTATGACGTGGTGCGCGAGTACTACATCAACGATGCGGGCGTGCAGATCGACGTGCTCGGCCAGTCGGTCATGGTGCGCTACCGCGAGGCCCTTGGCGAGAACATCGGCGAAATCCCCGCAGGTCTCTATCCGGGCGATTACCTGAAGCCGGTCGGCAAGGCGCTGGCGGACGAATATGGCACCCGGCTTCTGGAAATGCCGTCCGCAGACGCGATGGCGATCGTCAAGGACAGGACGGTCGAGAGCATGATGCAGATGATCCGCGACGATCTCGCCGCGCTGAACATCCGCCACGACGTGTTCTTCTCCGAACGTTCGCTGCATGAGGGCAATGGCGGGGCGATCCGTTCCGCGATCAACGATCTGACCATGAAGGGCCATGTCTACAAGGGCAAGCTGCCGCCGCCGAAGGGGCAGAAGCCGGAAGACTGGGAAGACCGCGAGCAGACCCTGTTCCGCTCCACCGAAGTGGGCGATGACATCGACCGTCCGTTGATGAAGTCGGATGGCAGCTTCACCTATTTTGCCGCCGACGTGGCCTATATGAAGGACAAGTTGGATCGTGGCTTCGAGCATATGATCTATGTGCTGGGCGCTGATCACAGCGGTTATGTGAAGCGGCTTCAGGCCGTGGCGCGGGCGCTGGCCGAAGACAAGGTGGAGCTGACGGTGCTGCTTTGCCAGCTCGTGAAGCTGTTCCGTGGCGGCGAGCCGGTGCGCATGTCCAAGCGGGCAGGCGAGTTCGTGACCCTGCGCGAGGCGGTGGACGAGGTCGGGCGTGATCCGATCCGTTTCATGATGCTCTATCGCAAGAACGATGCGCCGCTCGACTTCGACTTCCAGAAGGTGACCGAGCAGTCCAAGGACAATCCGGTCTTTTACGTGCAGTATGCATCTGCGCGCAGCCACTCGGCTTTCCGCCAGGCGAGCGAGCAGCTGGGCATTGCGGAATTCGGTCGCGAGGAGATGAAGGCGCAGCTTTCGAAGCTTTCCGACGAGGGCGAAATGGCGCTTGTACGCAAGCTCGCCGAGTACCCGCGTCTGGTCGAAAGTGCAGCCCAGGCGATGGAGCCGCACAGGCTGGCATTCTACCTCTACGACCTGGCGAGCCTCTTCCACGCTCAGTGGAATCGCGGCAGCGAGACAGACGACTTACGTTTTGTTAAGGTTAACGATCCAGAATTGACCTACGCCAGACTGGGTCTGGTGCAGGCAGTTCGTGATGTACTCACATCCGGACTTGCGTTGATCGGGGCCGAGGCGCCTTCAGAGATGCGCTAATCTCATCCCGAAAGGGGTGCGATCGTCTGTCACCTTTTGCCCACATTGCGCTGGTACCCGACAATTGTATGACGTCGCGGGCGTCTACCGAGTGTGAGTGCGGAAAAAGGTATGGCAGATCATAGCCCGAACCAACGTGCGGATAGCGCCGTTTTTGCTGATGATGACCCGTTTGCGGAACTGACCCGCATTATGGGGCATGATCCACGGCGCGCCGAGGATTCTGGCAATGCAGCAGGGCAGGAGGGCGATGATCTCGCCCTCGAGCTTGAGAACGAGCTGCTGGGCGACCTGGCGGAGTTTTCCGACGAGGTTCGCGAAGAACCGGCCGAAGACCTCAGCCGTCCGGAAATGCAGACGCAGGACTGGCGCTTCGAAGCGCCGCCAGCGGCTGAAGAGCCCGGAGCGATGGAGCAGGAGCCCGAAGTGGATCTTGCCTCCGACATGGCAAATGAACTCGACGAGACCTTTGCGGCGAGCTTTGAGAGCGAAATGCGCCTCGAGCCCGTGGAGGAAGCCGTGTCGGCAGACGTTTCCGCTTCCCCGGCCGCATCCATGGCAGAGCCTGAACCGTCGTTTGAACCTTCCATGGAGCGCGAGCCGGTGGCCGCTGCTCAGGAGCCGGGGCAGGTTTCGCAGCACGATGCGTTTGCAGCGCCCGAGGCTCCCGAGGCCCGTCAGGGCCATGAAGCGCCTCCGGCTTTTGACCCGCACGATATCGAACAGCATTTTTCCGAGTTCGACATTGATGCGAGCGCCCGTGAGTTTGCGTCCTTCGCTGCGGAAGAGCAGCAGCCCATCGAGGAAAGCGCGCCGGAGCCAGCCGAGGAGCCGGTCGTAACGTTCGATGAGAGCGATTTTGCACAGCTCGACAATGACCTTGAAGCTTCGCTTGCAGCCGACAACTGGCAGGTGAGCGACGTATCCGCTCAGCCGGTCGAATCAGACGCGGCCGATACGCGTTACGTGCACGCACAGCCCCTGCACACACAGTCCATGCACTCCCAGCCCATGGTCACGCAACCCATGAACGTGCAGCCAGAGCAGACGGTCGAGACCGACATCACGTCTTCCGCCACTCCCACTGGAGCGGGCGTTGAGGACGAGGACATGTTCCCGGAGCCCGACGCCTGGGCAAGCATGCCTTCTGAGGACACGGATACGGCGGATGCCGTTGCCGGGGATGTTCCATCGACATTCTCCGAAATCGACGTGCCGCCAGCCACCGACATTTCGGCGGCTCTTGCCGACGCCGTTCGGGTTTCGGGCGGTGCGGATCCCTATCTTTCGCCTCAGGCCTTCGCAAATTCCGTTGCGCAGGGGGCTGAAAAGTCTGGTACTGTCGATGCAGACATGGCCGGCGATGACCATGATTTTGCGGCCAGTCTCGAACAGCAACTGGCTGCGGGGGCTCTTGCGGAAGAGGAGGTGGCGGAACCCGTCATGGAGCCGCAGAGAGAACCGACCCCCGAAACGAGCTTCGACTGGGGTGATCTTGATTTTGGAGCGCCCGAGGCCCTCCAGTCTGTCGAGACGCATGAGCCAGTCGCGCCCGAGGCAACCGAGACCACACCGGCATCGTCCATTCCGTTCTGGCAGCAGCCTGAAGAGCCGCAGCCGAATGTGAGCTATGGTGGCGGCAGCGAAGCCAGCACGCCGTTCATCGATACGGTCGATGTTCCCGGCAATGAGCGCGTTCCCGTTACCGATTCCGCCCACATCCCGGAATTCGTGAGCGAGCCGGAGCATGCGCCGGCAGCCGAGGCGGATGATCTGGAACTGGCGCTGGCGCGTGCTTTCGGCGATAGCGAGAGCCTGCCCGAGCGTGCAGAGACCAGAAGCGCGGCCGAGGAAACGCCGGCATCGTCCATTCCCAGAGACGCCTATGCCGCAGCTGCCCTTGAGGGCGATGAGCCGCGGCGTCCGCAGGACGATTTCGACTTCGAGACGGCCTTTGCCGACAGCTTTGCCGAAACCGGCGAGTTCGACGATGATTTCGCTGCGGGCAGGGATGCCGGTGCGGCGGTTTCCGGTCGTGCGGAAGCTGCGGATGGATTTGCCCCGGCCATGACGCCCTGGGACGAGCCCGTCGACGAATTTACGCCGGCAGAACAGGCGGCAGCGCCCGCAGCGGCAGCTGCTGCGGCTGCGGCCTCGCGCTCCAACCCGCTCAAGAGCCGTCGCAACACGCTGATCGCGGCTGCGGTTGGTGGTGTCGCCGTGGTTGGCGCGATTGCCTTCTTCGCACTGGGATCCGGTGGCGGCGATGACAACACGGCCCCGGCGGTGGTTCGCGCGGACAATGACCCGGTCAAGGTGAAGCCTGAAAACCCGGGCGGCCAGCAGGTCCCCAATCAGGACAATCAGGTCTATCAGCGTGTGACCGGTGGTGAGACGGACAGCGATCCCGCGCAGGAGCGCCTGGTGTCCACGGCAGAGGAGCCCGTCGAGGTTCCGCTTGCCGCACCGAAGTCGGAAGAACGTCTTGATCCGAATGCAGGTGACACCGCAGCGCCGACCAGTGAGCCGGTGACGGCAATGACCCCGCGCCGCGTGCGCACCATGGTGGTTCGTCCCGACGGAACGATTGTTCCGCGCGAGCCGGAAGCTCCGGTGCAGACGGCGACGGAAACGGCGGGCGCGCCTGCTGCGACCGGCAATGCACAAGAGGTTGCGCCTGACGCAAGGCTGGCGGCAGCCGGTGAGAATGCGCCTGTTTCCGGCACAGCCCAGACGGGTGCCGGCGAAACGGCCGCCGCCCCGAATGTGCAGGCGCCGGTGCCGACATCGCGGCCTGCAGCGCCGGCGGCGCCGCAGCAGCCAGCTGCACAGCAGCAGTCTTCGCAGGTGGCCGCAGCCCCGAGCCAGCCGACGCAGCCTGTCGCACAGGCTCCGGCTCCCGCACCGGTAACCACCGGTACGGATGGCTGGTCGGTGCAGATTTCTTCGCAGCCGACCGTGGAAGCGGCGCAAAAATCCTATCAGGACATGGCGCAGCGCTACGGGAACCTGCTGACCGGCAAGGGCGTGAACATCGTCAAGGCGGAGATCGCAGGGAAGGGCACTTACTATCGTGTGCGCATTCCTTCTTCTTCGAAGGACGATGCAATCCGTCTCTGCTCGCAGCTGAAATCGGCTGGCGGAAGCTGCTTCGTCTCGAAGTAGGTTTCGCAGACACTCCAGTCAAAACCGCCGCCATTGCGCGGCGGTTTTTTGTTTTCTTTTCCAGATTCGTGCGCCCGGCTATCCTGTGAGCATGAGCGAATCAAAATCCATGATCCTCGGCGCGACCGGGACCAAGCTGACGGCGGACGAAATCGCCTTCTATCGAAACGAGCGTCCCTGGGGGTTCATCCTCTTCGCGCGCAATATCGCGGAGGCCGGGCAGCTGAGTGACCTTGTCGCCTCCATGCGCGACAGCGTCGGGCGGCCGGATGCGCCGGTTTTCATCGATCAGGAAGGCGGAAGGGTGCAGCGGCTGCGACCGCCCATGGCCGCCAATTATCCGACGGCTTCGGAGCTTGGCAGGATTTACGACAAGGATCCCGAGGCCGGCGTGCGCGCTGCCTGGCTGATGTCGCGTCTGCACGCGATGGACCTTAAGCGCTACGGCATTACCGCTGACTGTCTGCCGGTTCTCGATGTGCCGATCGCCGGCGCGCATGACGTGATCGGCGACCGCGCCTATGCGCATGATCCAGAGGCCGTGATTGCGCTCGGACGCGCGGCCAGTGACGGCCTGATGGCCGGTGGCGTGCTGCCGGTGATGAAGCATGTGCCCGGTCACGGGCGCGCGTTCTGCGACAGCCACAAGGCGCTGCCGGAGGTGACGGCCTCGCTGGACGAGCTGCGCGCGCATGATTTCGTGCCGTTCAAGGCGCTTGCCGATCTGCCCATGGCCATGACCGCGCATATCGTTTTCCACGCCATCGATGCGGAGCGTCCGGCGACCACTTCCGAGAAGGTGGTGCAGGAGATCATTCGCGGCGAAATCGGCTTTGACGGGCTTTTGATGAGCGATGACGTCTCGATGCACGCACTTTCTGGGGATTTCTCGGATCGTGCGGAAGCAATCCTTGCGGCAGGCTGTGATCTCGTCCTTCACTGTCACGGCATCATGCCGGAAATGAAGGCCGTCGCCGAAAAAGCGCCGGAATTGTCGGGCAAGAGCCTGGAGCGTGCGAACCGCGCCATGGCGTACCTGACACCGGGTGACGACACTGAAGAATTGGCCGCGCGGGCGGAATTCGAGCAATGCTTCGCGGCGGTCGCCTGATGATAGGAACCACAACGCTTGGCGCAGAGTGCTGAAAAGACAGCCGTCAAACCGGCTCCCATGGAGAAGCTGTGGGACGACAAACCCGATGATCACGGGGTGTCGGAGCCTGCGCTGACGGTCGATGTGGCGGGCTTTGAAGGCCCGCTCGATCTGTTGCTGCATCTGGCGCGTACACAGAAGGTGGATCTGGCGCGCATTTCCGTTCTGGCGCTCGCCGAGCAGTACATCGCCTTCATCGAACAGGTGCGCAAGATGCGCCTGGAGCTGGCCGCCGACTATCTGGTGATGGCGGCCTGGCTTGCCTATCTGAAATCGCGCCTGCTGATCCCCAAGAAGCCCGAGGACGAAGAACCGACGGGTGAGGAGATGGCGGCCCTTCTGCAGTTTCGCCTGAAACGGCTTGAGGCGATGCGTGATGCGGCAGCGCGGCTCGTGAACCGCAACCGGCTTGGCCGGGATGTGTTTGCGCGCGGCATGCCCGAGCCGGTGATCGTGCAGAAGCAGAGCGCTTTCTCCGCTTCGCTCTATGATCTTCTGACGGCCTATGCTGCGCAGCGCCAGCGGCGCGCGGTGACCAATGTGCGGATCGCCAAGCGCGGCGTCTGGTCCCTGAAGCAGGCGCGCGACATTCTGGTGCGGATGATCGGCGATTTTGGCGACTGGACGGCGCTCGATCATTTTCTGATCCGTTACATGACCAATGCCGAGGAGCGGGCGACCGCGACGGCCAGTTCGTTTGCCGCTTCGCTGGAGCTGGTGCGCGAAGGCGCACTGGAAATCCGGCAGCAGGAGGCTTTTGCGCCCATCTATATGCGCACGGGCAAGAAGGCTCCCGCCAGCCTGTTCGAGGGCTATGATGACTGAAAACAGCAATGTGGTTCCGTTTGTCGCCAATGACGGCGATGAGGAAAGGGAAGAGAGCAAGTCTGTTTCGCCGCATCTGGTGGAAGCCAAGCGCATGGTCGAAGCGATCATCTTTGCCAGCGCCGAACCGGTGCCCGAGCGGGCGCTGGTCGAGCGGCTTCCACAGGGTACGGATGTTGCCGAGGCGCTGGAAGCACTGCGCAGCGACTATGAAAAGCGCGGCATCAATCTGGTTCGCGTGGAAGATTGCTGGGTGTTTCGCACGGCGAGCGATCTTTCCTTCCTGATGAGCCGCAATGCGGTCCAGCAGCGCAAATTGTCGCGCGCCGCGCTCGAGATGCTCGCGGTCATCGCCTACCACCAGCCGGTGACGCGGGCGGAGATCGAAGAAATCCGTGGTGTCGAGACCTCCAAGGGCACGCTCGACATTCTGCTGGAGACGGGCTGGGTGAAGATGCGCGGTCGCCGCCGCACGCCCGGACGGCCCGTAACCTACGGAACCAGCACGGAATTTCTCGACCATTTCGGTCTGGCGGAACTGCGTGATCTGCCGGGGATCGAAGAGTTGAAGGGCGCGGGGCTGCTTTCTGCCCGCATGCCGGCCAATTTTGCCGTTCCCCAGCCCATGACAGATCCCGATGAACTCACAGAAGATGAAGATCCGTTGACGGATATCGATCTGGAAGAGCTCGGTCTGTTGACACCGCTCGCAGAGGATGATTGACGGAAGGTCCGCGGGACAGGGGCCGCCTGCGATCCATCCAGGGATACCGGTGCATGGACAGTAAGAAGCAAAGTTCGGCGCGCAGGACAGCCGGCGTCAGCTTTGCGGCGCGTCTCTCCTTCAAGAACATCAGCCATTCCTACGCTTCGGGCGGGCAGACGCTGCGCGATGTTTCGCTTTCGGCCGAGCCGGGCGAGGTGCTGTGCCTTCTTGGGCCTTCCGGCTCCGGCAAGACGACGCTTCTGCGCATTGCCGCCGGCATCGAGGCGCAGCGCGCCGGGCAGGTGTTCCTCAATGAGCGGGAGATTGCGGGGCCGGATGTCTTCCTGCCGCCGGAGAAACGCTCCATCGGCCTGGTGTTCCAGGATTTCGCGCTGTTCCCGCATCTGACGATTCTCGACAATGTGCGCTTTGGCCTGACAGCCCTGTCGGGCGGCGAGGCGCGGCAGGAGGCGATGAACGCGCTGGAGCGTGTCGGGCTCGACGGCTATGCCGACGCCTATCCACATGTCCTGTCGGGCGGTGAGCAGCAGCGTGTTGCGCTGGCGCGCGCGCTTGCGCCGCGTCCGGCGGTTCTCCTGATGGACGAGCCGTTTTCCGGGCTCGATTCGCGCCTGAAGGACAATGTGCGCGCCGAAACGCTTGCGATCCTGCGCCAGAGCCGCGCCACGGCGGTTGTGGTGACGCATGACGCCGAGGAGGCCATGCGCATGGGCGACCGGATAGCCCTGCTCAAGGATGGCGGGCTGGTGCAGGTGGGCACCGCCGAAGAACTCTATCACCGTCCTGCCGATCTTTTCGTTGCGGGTTTCTTCTCCGAGATCAACGAATTCGAGGGGCGGGTTTATGCAGGCGCGGTGGAAACGCCGCTTGGACGTTTTCCCGCCGATGGGCTGGAAGAGGGGGCTGCGGCAACGGTCGCGGTGCGCCTTTCCGGCTTCCAGGTGGACCAGAAGGGCGGGGCCGTTCCTGCCCGCATCATCTCGCGCCGGTTCCTCGGGGTGGTGGAATTTCTCGAACTCGCCATTCCCGGCGCGGATCATCATGTCCGGGCGCGTGTGCGCTGTGGACATCTGGAGCCGGGCGTGCGCGATATATGGCTGAATGTCGTCCCGAGCGATGTGCTTGTGTTTGCGAGACAATCGTTTGAACAATCGGGCGAAAGCGCATAAATCAAATCAATGGCAATTGGTGAAAGAGACTGATCATGGGTTCCTTTTCAATCTGGCACTGGCTCATCGTGCTCGTCGTGGTGCTGCTCCTCTTTGGTCGCGGCAAGATCCCCGAGCTGATGGGTGACATGGCCAAGGGCATCAAAAGCTTCAAGAAGGGCATGTCCGACGATGACGAGGACACGACCAAGACGGTCGAGCATCAGGCTGACGAGCCGGTGAAGGACGCAAGCAAGCCGAACAAGAAGAAGTCCGGCTGATTCGGCGCTGATGCGCTGCGGATAAACTTCCTGCCCCTCTTTCCGGTGACTTATGTTTGATCTTGGCTGGCCCGAAATCATGGTGATCGCCATCGTCCTGATCGTCGTGGTCGGGCCGAAGGACTTGCCGCGTATGCTGCGCTCATTCGGGCGCACGACGTCCAAATTGCGCAGCATGGCTGGCGATTTCCGCAAGCAGTTCGATGAAGCGCTGCAGGAAGCCGAGCTTGATGACGTGAAGTCTATCGTGGACGACGCGCGCAAGCTCGATCCGCGCAACGAGATCAAGAAGCACCTGAACCCTCTGGAGCAGGTGGGACGTGATATTCGTTCCGGGCTGGATGAGGCCATGAAGCCGCAGGCGGCAAAGTCAGGGCCTCCGGCCTCGACCGAGACGCATGCGGCGGAACCGGCCAAGGCCGGGGCAACCCGCATGCCGGGCGAGGGGAAGGCTGGAGCCGCCAAGGCTCCGGCGAAGTCCACGTCTGCCAAGACGTCGCCGAAGGCTACTTCAACAAAGGCGGCGTCGACGAAGGCGGCTGCAAAGCCGAGAGCGGCAGCCAAGCCGAAGGCCGCCAGCAAGACCACTGCGGCTGGCGCGGCGAAGCGTCCGGCCACCAAGAAGACCAGCGGAGCCTAATGTCGTGAACGCCGAACGAGACGACGACATCGATCAGTCTTCCGCCCCGCTGATGGATCACCTGATCGAGCTGCGTTCGCGGCTCATCTGGGCGATCGGAGGGTTCTTCGTGGCCTTTCTGGTCTGCTTCTTCTTCGCCAAGCAGATCTTCAACCTGCTGGTGATTCCGTTCCAGTGGGCGACCCTGTGGGCCGGTCTCGACGCGGACAAGGTGGACTTGATCTACACCGCGCCGCAGGAATTCTTCTTTACCCAGATCAAGCTGGCCATGTTTGGCGGCCTGGTGATCGCCTTCCCGGTGATCGCCATGCAGATCTACAAGTTTGTCGCGCCGGGGCTTTACCGCAACGAGCGCCGCGCGTTCATTCCGTTCCTGATTGCCTCGCCGATCCTGTTCCTGATCGGCGCTGCACTCGTCTATTTTTTCTTCACGCCGATGGTGATGTGGTTCTTCCTGTCCATGCAGCAGGTGGGGCCTGACAACACGGTGCAGATCTCTCTGCTGCCCAAGGTTTCGGAGTATCTCGGCCTGATCATGACGCTGATCCTGTCCTTCGGCCTCGTGTTCCAGCTTCCGGTCGTGACGACGCTCATGGCGCGGGTGGGCCTTCTGACCTCGACCGGGCTTGCCGACAAGCGCAAATACGCCATCGTGGCGGCTTTCGTGGCTGCGGCGATCCTCACGCCGCCGGATCCGGTGAGCCAGATCGGCCTTGCGCTTCCGACCATCCTTCTCTACGAAATTGCCATCTGGGCCGCCCGCATGGTCGAGCGCCAGCGCGAGAAGGAAGCGAACGCGCAGGACGACACCGGCGAGACGGACCAGCCGACCGCCTAGATCAGCAGGTCATTTCCTGTCTGTCCCGGGGCGGTTCACTGCAATCTCTCCGCGATTGGAAATCAGACATGCTCGACATCAAATGGATTCGCGAGAACCCGCAGGCGCTGGACGAAGCGCTCAAAAAGCGCGGCGCGGACCCTGAAAGTGGGAAGCTCCTGGCGCTTGACGAAGCGCGCCGCCAGCACCTGACGAAGCTTCAGGAGGCGCAGGAGCGCCGCAATGCCGCCTCCAAGGAAATCGGCAAGGCCATGGCATCCGGCGACAAGGACCTCGCCGAGAAGCTGAAGGCCGAAGTGTCTGAGCTGAAGAGTTTCGTTCAGGATGGCGAGGCTGAAGAGCGCCGCCACGACGCCGCGCTCAACGATGCGCTGGCGCGTGTTCCCAACATCCCGCTCGAAGACGTGCCGGTTGGCGCGGACGAAAACGACAATGTCGAAGTGCGCAGGCATGGCGAGCCGAAGCACGCCAGCTGGTCGAAAGAGCATTTCGAGATCGGCGAGGCGCTCGGCCTGATGGATTTCGAGCGCGCGGCAAAGCTTTCGGGCTCGCGCTTCACGGTGCTATCCGGCCAGCTTGCCCGCCTTGAGCGCGCGCTTGGCCAGTTCATGCTCGACCTGCACACGCAGGAGCATGGCTACACGGAAGTGCAGCCGCCGCTTCTGGTGCGAGACGATGCGATGTTTGGCACCGGGCAGTTGCCGAAGTTCACCGAGGACCTGTTCCGCGCCGGTGACGATCACTGGCTGATCCCGACGGCTGAGGTCTCGCTCACCAATCTCGTGCGCGAGGAAATTCTGGAAGGCGACAAGCTGCCGCTGCGCTTTACCGCGCTGACGCCGTGCTTCCGTTCGGAAGCGGGTTCTGCGGGACGCGACACGCGCGGCATGCTGCGCCAGCACCAGTTCTACAAGGTCGAGCTGGTCTCGATCACCGATGCCGAAACATCGATTGACGAGCATGAGCGCATGACGGCCTGTGCCGAGACCGTGCTGAAGAAGCTCGACCTGCCTTACCGGACCATGGTTCTGTGCACGGGCGATATGGGCTTCGGTGCACGCAAGACCTACGATCTGGAAGTCTGGCTGCCGGGGCAGAACGCCTATCGTGAAATCTCGTCCTGCTCGGTCTGTGGCGATTTCCAGGGGCGTCGCATGAATGCGCGCTACCGTGCGGCCGGCGAGAAGCAGACCCGCTTCGTGCACACGCTCAACGGTTCGGGAACGGCTGTTGGCCGTGCGCTGATCGCGGTTCTGGAAAATTACCAGAATGAGGACGGCAGTGTCACGATACCGTCAGCCCTCAAACCCTATATGGGCGGCCTGGAGAAAATCGAAGCATCGAAGGATTGAGACTTTGCGCATTCTGTTGACCAATGACGATGGCATTCACGCAGAAGGACTGGCGACGCTGGAGCGTATCGCCCGCACTTTGAGCGATGATGTCTGGGTTGTGGCGCCCGAAACCGACCAGTCGGGCTTTGCCCATTCGCTGTCATTGTCGGAGCCGCTCAGGATGCGCAAGATCGATGACAGGCATTTTGCCTTACGCGGCACGCCCACCGATTGCGTTATCATGGGCGTGCGGCATGTGATGGACACGCCGCCGGACCTGATCCTGTCCGGCGTTAACAACGGCACCAACATTGCCGATGACGTGACCTATTCGGGAACCGTGGCCGGTGCGATGGAAGGGACGCTTCTGGGCATTCCGTCCTTTGCGCTGAGCCAGGCCTACGACTTCACCGACGAAAGCCGCTACATTCCCTTCGGCACCGCCGAGGCGCTTGCGCCGCCGCTTCTGAAGAAGCTGATCGACCGGCCCATGCCCGAAGGCGTTCTGATCAACATCAACTTCCCCAATTGTGCGCCGGAAGACGCCAAGGGCACTCTGGTGACCGCACAGGGCAAGATGGTGCACGGGCTGAACGTGGAAGAGCGCCGCGACGGGCGCAACTATCCCTATTACTGGCTGCGCTTCGGCCGTCAGCAGGCCGATATTCGCCAGGGCAGCGATCAGGCGGCGATCCGTGACGGCTATGTTTCGGTGACGCCGCTGCATCTCGACCTGACGGCGCATGAAGTGCGTGACCAGCTTTCCAAGGCTCTGGCATGAACGAAGCGGGGCAGGAGCGCGAGAGCTTTGCCGCGTTCATGCTGCGCATGCGCGCACGCGGAATTGGCGGCAAGGAGCTCTTTGCCGCCATGGAGGCGACGCCGCGCGCGGGCTTTCTTCCATCGGAATGGTATGCGGCGGCGTGGTCGCAGCGCATGGTGCCGATTGCCTGTGGCGAGGCCATAGAAGGCTGCGACCTGCAGGCAAGGGCCATCGATGCGCTGGAACTCTCTTCCGGGCACCGCGTGCTGGAGATCGGCACGGGGTCGGGCTTCACCGCTGCGGTGATCGCGAGGCTGGCGGGCCGGGTCCTCACGCTCGACCGTTACAAGACGCTTGGTGTGGAAGCACAATTGCGCTGGGAGAATCTGGGCCTCACCAATGTGTCGGCCCGGCATGCAGACGGTTGCGAAGGCGCACCCTCCGACGGGCCGTTCGACCGAATCATCGTGTGGGCCGCTTTCGATGAATTGCCGCGCCGTTTCGTCGACCAGCTTGCCACCGGCGGCATTATGGTCGCGCCAATCGGACCGGGCGACGATGTGCAGATGATGACGAAACTGGCCAAGGTTGGCAGTCGTTTCGAGCGCACAGACCTTGAAAACGTGCGGTTACAGCCTCTTTTCAAAAGCGCTGCCGAGGCCATCTGACGCCCCCGGCAAGGGGCGTTCATCTCAAAATCTCCCCGCAGCTTAACCGCTGAGTAACATTAACGCGATTTAATTGCCCGTGTTCAGGTATTGGGTACGCGGGTAGTCACATGCGTTGCATTACACGGAGTTTCGATCGCGCTATGTTGCGCGGAGCCGCTGTCATTTTGATGGGCGGCGTTGCGGCAGGATGCAGTTCCGATGTGTCCCGCTTCAAGTCCAGCGATTTTGCAGATGCACGGTCGACCAACCGGGCGGTGGCCATGGCCCCTGCCAGCCAGCCCTATCCGGGCGATGTCGGCGGTGTTGACACCACCTACACGGGTTCGATCAGCCGTCAGGGCTCCAGCCCGCGGCCGAACGGTCTCGTGGGCGGTGCCGTCAGCCAGCCTCTGCCCGCGCCGACCAACACACCGGTTCGCGCAGCGACCCGGCCGGTGGACCTGACCAATCAGACCGCTTCCAACGTACAGCGCCAGGCGCTTCCCGCGCCGTCGCAGCCGCAGCCGGCACGCGTTGCCGCAGCGCCCGTGCCGGCGCAGCCGCAGCTTGACCGCACGTCGACCGGATCGGTGACGCGCCAGCCTGCGCAGACCGGGCAGGGCGGCGGCCAGACGATCACGGTGCGCGAAGGCGAGACGGTGTTCAACCTGTCGCGCCGGTTCGGTGTGCCGGTTGCCGCCATTCTCGGCGCAAACAATCTTTCCAGCGCATCGCAGCTGCGCACGGGACAGACGCTGATGATCCCGAGCTATGCCTATTCGGGCAATGCACCGGCTGCCGCATCTGACAATGGTGCGGCCACGCAGCGTCAGGCCGCTGCGCCGCAGCCTGTTCCCAATGAGCCGACGCCTCAGAGAGAGCCGCAGGAGCGCCTTGCGGTTCTGCGCGAGACGCCGCGACCCAAGCCGCGCCCGCAGGGTTCTGAAACGAACAATGCCGCGAGCAACGCCAATACGAACAGCCAGACGGCGCCGGTGCAGGCCAAGACGGCTTCTGCCGGTTCCTACACCGTGGTTTCGGGCGACACGCTTTACGGCATTGCCCGCAAGACGGGTGCGAGCGTCGCGAACATCAAGGCGGCCAATGGTCTTGCCGATGGTTATCTGAAGGTCGGTCAGATTCTGACCATCCCGTCCGGCAATGTGAGCCAGCCGACGCAGGTTGCAGCGGCTCCGAAGACGGTTGACCGCACGACGACCAGCGCCACGACGCGCGATCCTGCACCGGTGGTGAAAACCTCGACGCAGGCTCAGACACAGGTTGCCGCCGTGGCGAAGCAGAGCAATGAAGTTGCGCCGGACTCGACCGGCATCGGCAAGCTGCGCTGGCCCGCGCGTGGTCGAATCATCTCGGACTTCGGCAGCACCTCGGGTTCCGTGCGCAATGACGGCATCGACATTGCCGTTCCGGCAGGCACGCCGGTCAAGGCAGCCGAAAACGGCGTCGTGATCTATGCCGGCGACGGGCTGAAGGAATTCGGCAACACGGTTCTGGTGCGCCATGACAACGGCATGGTGACGGTTTACGGCCATGCCAGCGCGCTTCGGGTGAAGCGTGGCGAGAAGGTGCGGCGCGGTCAGGAAATCGCCCTGTCGGGCATGAGCGGCAGCGCCGAGCGTCCGAAACTGCACTTCGAAGTGCGCAAGGACGCCACGCCGGTCAATCCGACGGGTTATCTGGAATAGACGTTCCCTGAATAACGAGAAAAAAGCTGCGGCCTGCCAGACCTCCGGTCAGGCTGCCTCTTTGACCCGCCCGAAAGGGCGGGTTTTTTATTGAGGCGAAGCGTTGGGTCGGGGGGGGGGGACGCCTTAGGCGTCGAGACGCTTGCCGAGGCGGCCGGCGAGATCCTGAATGAACTGCCAGGCGACGCGGCCCGAACGGCTGCCGCGCGTGGTGGCCCATTCGAGTGCTTCGGCGCGCAGGCGCTCCGGATCGATCTCGAGGCCGTAATGGGCGACATAGCCGTCGATCATCGCCAGATATTCGTCCTGCGAGCATTTGTGGAAGCCGAGCCAGAGGCCGAAACGGTCTGACAGGGAAACCTTTTCTTCGACGGCTTCCGACGGGTTGATGGCCGTCGAGCGCTCATTCTCGATCATGTCGCGCGGCAAGAGGTGCCGCCGGTTGGAGGTGGCGTAGAGGATGACATTGGCGGGCCTGCCTTCAACGCCGCCTTCCAATGCTGCCTTGAGCGATTTGTAGGAGGCGTCATTCTGGTCGAAGGACAGATCGTCGCAGAAAAGGATGAAGCGGAACGGCGCGGCTTTCAGGAAAGCCATGAGCTGCGGCAGGGTCTCGATGTCCTCGCGATGGATCTCCACCAGCTTCAGCGGTGGCTGGCCGGCAGGGGCGGCGCGGTTGATCTCGGCATGGACGGCTTTCACCAGCGACGACTTGCCCATGCCGCGCGCGCCCCACAGAAGCACGTTGTTGGCGGGAAGGTCGCGGGCAAAGCGCTCGGTGTTGTCGGCCAGGATATCGCGCACGCGGTCGACGCCGCGAATCAGCGAAAGCTCCACGCGATTGACCTTTTCGACGGGATCCAGCGTCCGGCGCTCCGCATTCCAGACAAAACAGTCGGCTTCCTCGAAGCGCGGCGGCTCGGGCTGCTGCGGGGTGAGGCGGGCGATCGTATCGATCAGCCGGTCGAGTTTCTCGGACAGCGCTTCGATGGTGTTTTCGGACATGATTTCCTCGCAAAGCTCATGCGCAGACGGGTTGCGTACCGTACGGTACGGTTCTTCCATAAGGGGGCGGGATTTGCAAGTGCGGGAGGCGGCGCGGGGGAGTGTATTGCCGGACGCAGCGTCAGATGTCTGCGCATAAGCGGCCTTGCGGGCCTGTGCACACTGCGCCAACAGTTGCAATGAAGGGGTGAAAGTCTATATTCCGGCCACATTTATGACCAGCCGGACGTCCGGCAGATATCAGGAGTTTTCGATGTTCATCACCCCGGCATACGCACAGGCTGGCGCAGGCGGAGCGCCCGACATCTTTGTCAGCATTCTGCCCTTCGTTCTGATCTTCGTGATCATGTATTTCCTCATCATCCGTCCGCAGCGCCAGCAGATGAAGAAGCGCGCCGAGATGCTGTCGGCTGTTCGTCGTGGCGACACGGTGGTGACGGGCGGCGGCCTGGTCGGCAAGGTGAGCAAGGTCATCAATGACAGCGAGCTCGAAATCGACCTGGGCGGCGGCAACAAGGTTACGGCCGTGCGCTCCATGCTCGCAGAGGTTCGCGTGAAGGGTGAGCCGGTTGCAGACAACAAGCAGCCCGCCAAGAAATAACCGCAATATGACGTGATTGCCGGGAAGGGCCGGCAAAAACGGCCCTCCCAACCTGAACAGACGAGGCCCCATGCTACACTTCTCGCGCTGGCAAACGATACTTATCTGGCTGGCCGTGGCGCTTGGCGTCGCCTACGCGGCGCCGAACATCATTCCGGCATCCTATTTGTCCTCCATGCCGAGCTGGGCGCCTTCGCGGCCAATGACGCTGGGCCTCGACCTTCAGGGCGGTTCGCACATTCTTCTCCAGATCGAGAAGAAGGAGCTGATCGAGGAGCGCATCGTTACGACGCGCGACGACATCCGCCGTACGCTGCGTGACAAGCGGATCGGCTATACCGGCCTCACCGGTTCGGGCCAGAGCGTGCAGGTGCGCATTCGCGACGCCGCTCAGATACCCGAAGCCAAGGAGGCTCTGCGCGAGCTGACACAGCCGGTGAATTCCGGCCTGTTCAGTGGCGGCACGGTGACCGAGCTTGCGCTCACCGAACCGGAGCCGGGCCTTCTGCGCTTCACGCTGACGGAAGACGGTATCAACTACCGTGTGTCCTCCGCGCTTTCGCAGTCCATTGAAGTGGTCTCCCGCCGCGTCAACGAGCTCGGCACCACCGAGCCGGTGATCCAGCGGCAGGGCGAAGACCGCATTCTCGTTCAGGTGCCGGGCCTTCAGGACCCGCAGCGCCTGAAAGACATTCTTGGCCAGACCGCCAAGCTGAGCTTCCAGATGGTCGACCAGTCGGTGCCCGTGCAGGAGGCCATCAACAGCCGCCCGCCCATCGGCACGACCATCAAATACTCGGTGGACGATCCGCCCGTTCCCTACCTGATCGAAGACCGCGTCATCGTTTCGGGTGAGAACCTCGTGGATGCGCAGGCGACCTTCGACCAGCGCACCAACGAACCGGTGGTGAGCTTCCGCTTCGACACGAAGGGCGCGACGCGCTTCGGTCAGGCGACGCAGGAGAATGTCGGTCGCCTGTTCGCCATCATTCTCGACGACCAGGTGATTTCGGCTCCGCAGATCCGCGAGCCCATCCTCGGCGGCACCGGCCAGATTTCGGGCAATTTCAACGTCCAGTCGGCCAATGATCTTGCCGTTCTTCTGCGCGCGGGCGCTCTGCCGGCGACGCTGACGATCATTGAAGAGCGCACGGTCGGACCGGGCCTTGGTCAGGACTCCATTGACGCCGGCAAGATCGCCTCGTTGATCGGCGCGGCGCTTGTCGTTGTGTTCATGATTGCCGCTTACGGGCTTCTCGGCGTGTTCGCCGTGATTGCGCTTGCCGCCAATGTGACGATGATCATCGCGATCCTCTCGGCGCTCGGTGCAACGCTGACGCTGCCGGGCATTGCCGGTATCGTGCTGACCATCGGCATGGCGGTGGACTCCAGCGTGCTCATCTTCGAGCGCATTCGCGAGGAGAGGGCCGGCGGGCGTTCGCTCATTCAGGCGGTCGACACGGGTTTCTCCAAGGCGCTGGCAACCATCGTCGACGCCAATGTGACGACGCTGATCGCCGCCGTGATCCTGTTCTATCTGGGTTCGGGTCCGATCCGCGGCTTTGCCGTCACGCTTGCCATCGGTATCGCGACGACGGTCTTCACCGCCTATTCGCTGACGCGCTGGATCGTCGCCGAATGGGTGCGCCGCCGGCGTCCCCGTGAGCTGCCGCGCACGCCGCTGCGTTTCGTGCCTGACAACACGAAGATCGGCTTCATGAAGCTGCGCCGCGTGACCTTCACGCTTTCGGCTCTGGCTTCCATCGCGGCTGTGGCGCTGTTCATGACCGTCAACATGAACTACGGCATCGACTTCAAGGGCGGCTCCTCCATCGAGGTGCAGTCCCGCGAAGGACCGGCTGACATCGGCGATATCCGCGCGCGTCTGTCGGAACTCAATCTGGGCGACGTTCAGGTGCAGGAGTTCGGCGATCCGCGTGAGGTGCTGATCCGCGTTCAGGCGCAGGACGGCGGCGAGAATGCCGAACAGACCGTCATCGCCAAGGTGCGGGGCGAGCTTGAGGACGCCTATGAGTTCCGCCGCGTCGAAGTGGTGGGGCCGACCGTCTCCGGTGAGCTTGCGCGTGCCGGCACGATTGCGGTTCTGGTCTCGCTCCTGGCGATCCTGATTTACATCTGGCTGCGCTTCGAGTGGCAGTTTGCCGTGGGTGCAATTCTTGCCACACTGCACGATGTGATCATGACCGTCGGCTTCTTCGTGATAACCGGCATCGAGTTCAATCTGACGAGTATCGCGGCGATCCTGACAATCGTGGGTTACTCATTGAACGATACGGTCGTGGTCTATGACCGCGTGCGCGAGAACCTGCGACGGTTCAAGAAGATGCCGCTTCCGGAGCTTCTGAACCTGTCGATGAACCAGACGCTGTCGCGCACCATCATGACCTCGGTGACGACGCTTCTGGCGCTCGGTGCACTGTTCGTCTTCGGTGGCGAGGTGATCCGTTCCTTCACGGCCGCGATGATCTTCGGTGTGGTGATCGGCACCTACTCGTCGATCTTCATCGCCGGTCCGCTGCTGATCCTGTTCCGCATGCGCTCCACCGGGGCGCTGGGCGCAGAGCAGAAGGACGATGATGCGACCGGTTCGGACACGACCGGACAGATGCCGGCCAAGTGATGGCGGGCGGCATTGAAATACGCGCGGCCCATTTCCCGGGCCGCGCTCCCATCGACGCTTACGGCAATGGCGGTTTTCGCTTTGCCGACATGTCGCATCGCGGTTCCATCCTGTGCATGCCTTCGGGCATTCACGGGTGGGACGTGGCGGCTTTCGAAGGGCTGGGCGAGGGCGACTTCACCAGGCTGTTCGACGAAGCCGCCGACTTCGACATTCTCCTTCTTGGCACCGGAAAAACGCTGATCCCTGTGCCGGCAGAGCTGCGCAAGCGCTTCCGGGCGGCCGGCGTGGCGGTCGAGCCCATGGCGACGGGCGCCGCGGTACGCACCTACAATGTGCTGCTTGCGGAAGACCGCACGGTTGCAGCAGCGCTGATCGCTGTCGACTGAGATGGCCGAAACGCAGCCTTTTGTCATGTCGGTGGTGCGCGACGCCGATCCCGACCGCTATCTCTCCGTGCTGTACGCACCCGAGGAAAAGCGCCCGGCGCTGTTTGCGCTTTATGCTTTCAATGTGGAAGTGGCGGGCATTCGCGACCGGGTGAGCGAGCCGCTTCCCGGCGAGGTGCGGCTGCAGTTCTGGCGGGATGTTCTGACGGCGGAGGCTGCGCCGGAGAGTGCGGACGGTTCGCCGCTCGCGGTGGCTCTTCTGGAGGCAATCCGCACGCATGGGCTTCCCGTGCAGCCACTGCTCGACCTTCTCGAAGCGCGCATCTTCGATCTCTATGACGACCCGATGCCAAGCCGCAACGACCTGGAAGGCTATTGCGGCGAGACCGCTTCGGCTCTGATCCAGCTTGCCGGACTGGTGCTCGACACGCCAGCCGCCATGCGCGCCTCGGAACTGGCAGGCCATGCGGGCTGTGCGCAGGCTATTGCCGGGCTTCTGCGCATGCTGCCGATCCATCGCCGGCGCGGGCAGTGCTACATTCCGGGCGATCTGTTACGGGCCGCCGGCACCACACGCGAAAACCTTTTGAGCGGCGAGGACCGTGACGGTGCGGCGCGCGCCGTGGCGGCCATGGTCGCCCTTGGCAAACATCATGCGGCGGCATTCGAGGCAGGCGCGAAGGCGCTGCCGGCTTCTCTGCGCCCGGCATTCCTGCCTGCGGGGCTTTCACAGGCCTATCTCAAGCGTCTTGAGGCCAGCGGGGCTGCGGCACTCGACGACATCGTGACGCTGCCGCAATGGCGACGGCACTGGCTGATGTTCCGGCGCGCCACGAAGGGATGGGGATAACCCCAGGACCTGGACCTCAAAGCGCGATCCGTTTTTCGGTTGTTCCGGCGCTTCATTTACAATCCGGATTGTCCCTGGTGCGCCCGAAGGGGCACACGGCGATTGACGATGCCGTTGTCCAATTTACGCCGCGTCCGCATGGTCTCTGACTATCGGCTCATTGATCGGGGGAAGGTTTGTGGCTGAAAATCTGAACAGAAATCATGCGGCCACGGGGTGGCTCGCATCAGCGCTTGAGGCGCTTGTCGCCATGGGCGATGCCGTGGCGCGGTTTCCCGTCACCGTGTTTTTTCTCTTTTTGACCGCCACCTACGCCAACGCGCTTGTTGCGGATATCGATCTTGTGCCCGCCGCCCTTCTTGGTGCGGCCAACAAGGATGACCTCCTCTTTGCGCTGATCGCCGCCGTGATAGCCTCTTTTGCCGCAACCCTGTTTGCGCAGGCCCGGCAACTTTCAGCGTTGATCAGCGTGGCATTGCCGGTGCTCGCCGGTGTTGCCGCCTTTGCCGTCATGTGGCCGGACATCACCGAGCGCACGGTGGAATGGGCGTTTGTGCTCTCCCTGATGGCGCTTGCGCCCATTGCGCCTTTCGCATGGCGGGGGACGGGCGATGCGTTCTGGATGTTCACGGCGCGGCTGGTATTTGCCGTGGGGCTCGGCCTGTTGGCGTTTGCGCTGTTCGGCGGCGGGATTTCGGCCATTCTGGCAAGTCTGACCCATCTCTTCGGGATCGATGTTCCGAATGATCTCTATGAGCATATCTGGGCCTCGATCGGCCTGTTCGTCGCACCGCTCTTCGGGCTCGGGCAGACGCCGCGCACCTTCGATGAAGAGCCGGGCGGCCATGAGCATGCGCTGATGCAGAGCGGCATGCGCGCGCTGGGTGATTTCGCCGCCGTGCCCATGCTCATCATCTATGCGCTCATTCTGCACCTCTATGCGGCCAAGATCGCGATTACCGGAGAGGTTCCGCAGGGCCAGATCGGCTGGCTGGTGCTCACATATGGCGTGTGCATTGTCGCCGTTCTTCTTCTGACAAAGCCGTTTCTGGACACCGCCCGTGCGCCGACGCGCTTCTTCGTGCGTTTCTGGCCGCTGTTCCTTCTGGCGCCGCTGGGGCTTCTGTTCTACGCGCTCGCTCTGCGGGTGGGGGCGTTCGGCTGGACGCCGCAGCGCTATTTCCTCGGCCTGTTCGGTCTGGTGACGCTCGCGCTCGTCGGGATGCAGGCGCTGCCGCGTCTGCGGGGCGATATCCGCCTCATCGCCGGCATTCCGGTTCTGGCGCTGCTTTTGGGCAGTTTCGGGCCGCAGGGTGCGCTCGACTGGTCGGTGCGGTCGCAGACGGCGAGGTTTCTGGAACTCGTCAACGATACGCCGCTCAGCGTGGCAGCGAAATCCGAGGCGCTTTCGGTGCTGCGTTATCTCAACGGAGAGGACGCCGTTGGCGCTGTGGAGCCTGAAGGTTTTGCGCTGAGCCCGGACGGCAATGCATATCGCGAAGTGGCCATCGCCTGGGGGCTCGATCCCGACAATCCCGTCCATGTGGATCGAAACGGGGTTTTCTACAGCAATCCGTTGATCGTTGCATTCAAGTCGGATGGGTTCGATGTCGTTGTCCAGAATGCGATCTTCCTGGACGGGGAGCCGGGTACTTTCGATATCGTTCTGCCGGATGGCGGAAAGATCGCGCTTCTGCTGAAGCAGAATGCGGTTTCGGTGAAAACCGCGAACGGGGTTGAAGGGCTGTTCCCCGTGGAGGAAAAACGCATCGCTTCTCTCGCCTCACAGGATGGGCAGACGGTGATGTTCTCTCTGGAGGCTGAGGGGCGAAAGATCCTCATCGTGCCATCTCATCTCCACGCCACGTTTGAGCCGGAGCTGGAGTTGCGCAACATGACCGGGACGCTGCTTCTAAGGCTTGAAGACTGGAAGTAGGGCGCAGCCAGGTCTGAATAAAAAAGGGGAAGCCGGCATTGCGGCTTCCCCTTTCTCTTTGTGGTCTCTCTTTCGAGAACCTGCCTATTCGGCGGCCTGGCTTGCCGGCTGGGCAGCGAGCCATTCCTTGAAGTCGACCAGCGCGCGCGCCGTCATCGCCTTCTTCTTGGCGACGGTCTTCTCCTTGCCGCGGAGGCGCTTGCCTTCGGGCTTCGGTACCTCGACGGGCGGGAACAGGCCGAAATTGACGTTCATTGGCTGGAAGGAGCGTTTGCCCGGCTCATCGTCGGAGATGAGATGCCCGCCGGTGATGTGGTTGAGCAGCGCGCCGAAGGCCGTGGTTCCGGGTGGCGTGGAGATCGGCTGACCCAGACGCTCGGATGCGGCAAAGCGACCGGCGATCAGGCCCATGGCCGCACTTTCCACATAGCCCTCGCAGCCGGTGATCTGACCGGCAAAGCGCAGGCCGGGCCGGCTTTTCAGCTGAAGCTTGCCGTCCAGAAGCGCAGGCGAATTCAGATAGGTGTTGCGGTGCAGGCCGCCGAGCCGTGCGAATTCCGCATTTTCCAGACCGGGGATCATGCGGAAGATGCGTGTCTGCTCGGCATATTTCAGCTTCGTCTGGAAGCCGACCATGTTGTAGAGCGTGCCAAGCGCGTTGTCCTGGCGCAACTGCACCACCGCATAGGCCTTTACGTCGGGATTGTGTGCATTGGTGAGGCCCATCGGCTTCATCGGTCCGTGGCGCAGCGTCTCCGGTCCGCGTTCCGCCATCACCTCGATGGGCAAACAGCCATCGAAATAGGGCGTGCCTTCCCATTCCTTGAACTCGGTCTTGCCGCCGTCGAGCAGTGCCTGGATGAAGGCTTCATACTGCTCCTTGTCCATGGGGCAGTTGATGTAGTCCTTGCCGGTGCCGCCGGGGCCGACCTTGTCGTAACGCGACTGGAACCATGCGGTGCCTAGATCGATGGAATCGAAGTGGACAATTGGGGCGATCGCGTCGAAGAAGGCGAGCGACTGCGCGCCCGTGGCCTCCGAAATGGCTTCCGCCAGCGAGGGCGCGGTCAGCGGGCCGGTGGAGATGATTGCCTGATCCCACTCTTCCGGCGGCAGGCCGGTGACTTCCTCGCGCTCGATGGTGATGAGCGGATGCGCCTCAAGCTCTGCGGTGACGGCTTCGGAAAATCCGTCGCGGTCCACGGCCAGCGCGCCGCCGGCGGGCACCTGGTTGGCGTCGCCGCAGCGCATGATGAGGGAGTCTGCGAGCCGCATTTCCGCATGCAGCAGGCCGACCGCATTCGTTTCCGCATCGTCGGAGCGGAACGAGTTCGAGCAGACCAGCTCGGCAAGCCCGTCGGTCTTGTGCGCATCGGTGCCGCGCACCGGCCGCATCTCGTGGAGAATGACGGGAACACCCGCTTGTGCCGCCTGCCAGGCAGCTTCGGAACCGGCGAGACCGCCGCCAATGATGTGTATCGGTTTCATGGGGGAGGAGATAAGCCGCCGGACCATGGAATGCAACGGTGGATGGCGTGTGGCGCTAACCAATTATAGAGGCGGCTCTGCCATCCGGTTTCGCAATCAACAGGGGCGTTTTATACTGTGCGAATGGAATTTGGAGCATCACGGGCGGGGCTGTTTGCAGCGGCGCTGTGTCTGGCATGTGTGACCGGGCCGGCGGCGGCGAATGCGGAGCGCATCTATCTGTGCAGCGGCTATGGCTGTGTCTACAAGAAGAGCATGAACCTGGGGGCGGCTGCGAAGCAGCGGCTGGCCGCAATCATGGCGGGCGGCAGGTCTTCCGCAAGCGCCGAACGGGCGGCCATCAGCAAGGCGGTCCGCTATTTCGAGACGCTGGCGACACAGACCATGGGCGTGCGCGATGGCGCGAAGTCCGGACCGGGCGGCGCGCGGGTCTATGGCCAGATGGACTGCATCGACGAGTCGCGCAACACGCGGACGCTCCTGACCTATCTGCAGCGCCACGGGCTGCTGCATCATCACACCGTGCGCAGGAACGCTGCACGCGGCTTCTTCATCGACATCCGCTACCCGCACGCCACTGCCGTGGTGCGCGCGAAGGATGGCCGGGACTGGGCTATCGACAGCTGGTACGAACCGGCCGGCGGTGCGCCGGACATCATGCAGCTTTCTGAGTGGAAGAAGCGCGGCGTGCGCGGCGAGCGCTAGCGCATCCGGCGCGCGTGCATGGAAGCGGAGAGGATAAAAAAAACGACACCCGCCGAGGGAGGAGGTTCGGCGGGTGTCGTTATAGGGTGACCGGCAATTTTGGGAGGAGGAGGTTGCCGGTCTATTCGTCAGGGTTGGGAGGAGGTAACCCGGACGAAATCTATGAAACTCAAATCCTGACAGCGCCCATATAGGAAGGCTTCTGCCCGGAAACAACACCCGCCGAGGGAGGAGGTTCGGCGGGTGTCGTTATAGGGTGACCGGCAATTTTGGGAGGAGGAGGTTGCCGGTCTATTCGTCAGGGTTGGGAGGAGGTAACCCGGACGAAATCTATGAAACTCAAATCCTGACAGCGCCCATATAGGAAGGCCTCTGCCCGGAAACAACACCCGCCGAGGGAGGAGGTTCGGCGGGTGTCATTATAGGGTGACCGGCAATTGGGAGGAGGAGATGCCGGTCGTTTCCTTCGAAGTTGGGAGGAGGATAACTCCGAAGGAATCTCTAAAACTCTGTCTGGCGGGCTCTTACGAGGCTTACCGCCCTTTTTACAACCCCTGCCGAGGGAGGAGGTTCGGCAGGGGTTGTTTTGGGTGACCGACAATTGGGAGGAGGAGTTTGTCGGTCATATCCGTCAGGATTGGGAGGAGGTAATCCTGGCGAAACTGAATTAGCTGCTGTCCTTAGACAGACTTGCGTGCAACGAACGGGATGTCGCCGCGGGAGATGCCCAGATCGTTCAGTTCACGGTTGGACAGGCGGCTCAGCTCGTTGACGGTCTGACGGTAACGGCGCCAGTTGCGGTAGTTGCGAATGATGTTCATCTTGCTGCTCGCTTCGTTCGAATATTCTGTGTTCGTCTTGTGAGCAGGAGATAGTCCCAAGCCGCCCGGCTTTGAAGTGACAATGTTGCATGACAGCAATGCGATTTGTGCAATGCAACATGGCCTTTTTGCGGCTGCTGCATGGCTCGGGTTTGGCGCGGTTCTAATCGGTTTATAAAAAGCACGGTGGGAGCGGGGGATGCAGCCGGTATGCGCAAGGGGGCCGAAGCGATCAAAAAAGCCCTGAATCTTGCCAATTTTGCTTTGATAGACTAGGTGCAGGTGATATAGAACCCGCGCTTTCGGAAGCTTAAGGCGTTCCTTGGGTCTTTCGAAGCGGGTGTGGTGGAATTGGTAGACACGCAGGATTTAGGTTCCTGTGGCGCAAGCCGTGGGGGTTCAAGTCCCTCCACCCGCACCAGAAGGGCCATTCCCGGTAAGTATCCCCGACAGGAAGAGCGGTGGGCGCCGTGAACGCGGCGGCAAAAGCGAATACAAAGGTATGATGGATGCAGGTAACCGAAACTCTCAATTCAGGGCTCAAGCGCGAACTTAAGGTCGTTGTTCCTGCCAAGGACATGGAGGCGCGCCTCGCTGAGCGTCTCAACGACGCAAAGGACAAGGTGAACCTCAAGGGTTTCCGCCCCGGTAAAGTGCCCGCGCAGCACCTGCGCCGCGTCTACGGCAAGTCTTTCATGGCTGAAGTCGTGAACGAGATCCTCGCAGGCACGCAGAGCATCCTGACCGAGCGCGGTGAGAAGCCGGCCATTCAGCCGGAAATCTCGATGACCGAGGACGAGAAGGAAGCCGACAAGGTTCTCTCCGGCGATGCCGACTTCGAATTCTCCATGTCCTATGAAGTCATTCCGCCGATCGAGCTGAAGGATTTCTCCGACATCAAGATCACGCGTCAGGTCTATGACGTGACGGATGAGGAAGTCGAAGAGCAGGTCAAGCGCGTTGCCGACTCCGCCCGCACCTACGAGGTGAAGAAGGGCAAGGCGGCTGACGGCGACAAGGTCAAGATCGACTATCTCGGCAAGATCGACGGCGAAGCCTTTGATGGCGGCGCTGCCGAGGATTCCGAGGTCGTGATCGGCATGAACCAGTTCATCGCCGGTTTCGAAGAGCAGCTCGTGGGCCTGAAGGCCGGCGACGAGAGCACGATCAAGGTCACGTTCCCGGAAGAGTATGCGGCAGCGCATCTCGCCGGCAAGGAAGCCGAGTTCGACATCAAGGTCAAAGAAGTCTCCAAGCCCAACGAGATGGAGATCAACGACGAGACCGCACAGCAGCTCGGCCTTGAATCGGCTGACAAGCTGCGCGAGATCGTTCGTGGCCAGCTCGAGAACCAGTTCGGCCAGGTGACCCGCCAGAAGGCGAAGCGTCAGATCCTCGACGCGCTGGATGAGGCTTACAAGTTCGAAGCGCCGTCCAAGCTCGTGGAAGCCGAGTTCGAGAACATCTGGAACCAGGTGACCCGCGATCTCGAGGCTGCCGGCCGCTCCTTCGAAGACGAAGAGACGACCGAGGAAGAGGCTCGCGAAGAGTATCAGCGTCTTGCTGAGCGCCGCGTACGTCTGGGCCTGGTTCTCTCCGAGATCGGTGAGAAGGCAGAGGTCAAGGTTGGCGACGAAGAGATGCAGCGCGCGCTCATCGAATCGATCCGCCGCTACCCGCCGCACCAGCAGCAGGAAATCTACGAGTTCTATCGTCAGAACCCGCAGGCCATGGCCAACATCCGTGCGCCGCTCTTCGAGGAGAAGGTCATCGACCATCTGCTCGCTGAAATCGCGGTCACCGACGAGAAGGTCTCCCGCGACGAGCTGATGGCTGACGACGAGGACGAGACCGAGGCGAAGCCGGCGAAGAAGGAGAAGGCTGCTCCGAAGAAGAAAGCCGCTCCGAAGAAGGCTGCTGCCAAGAAGAAGGAAGAGGGCGAATAAGCCTCTCCTTTTTGAAAGTTCGAGAAAGGCCGTCCTTTGGGGCGGCCTTTTTCTTTATGCGCTGTCTGGCTGGTGGGCTGGAGCGACGGCGCGGGCATTGCCGCTCTTAAACGGGCATGCGAGGAACCTGTCTGATTTCCGAATATGACACTTGCGGTATTCGCACGAGCCCGGGGAGACTGTGATGTTCGAGCCGTATCTGCGCCTTTGGAAGCTCGCCATTGATGGTGAGCCGATCGTTACCCCGGCAGCGAACCTTCTGCCGGTGCTTCGAGGGGACGAGCCGGCAATGCTCAAACTGTTCTCCAGCACGGATCAGAAGCGCGGGGCGAGCCTTATGACATGGTGGAGCGGGGACGGGGCGGCAGAGGTTCTGGCGTGCACTGAAGGCGCTCTGCTTCTTGAGCGCGCCACCGGCGCTCGCTCTCTGGCGGACATGGCGCGTGGCAACGATGATGATGAGGCCTGCCGTATTCTCTGCGCCACCGCCAACCGCCTGCATCGCAGCAGACCCGGCCCCATGCCTGAACTCGTCCCTTTAAAGCGCTGGTTCCGGTGCCTCGAACCGGCGGCGGCCAGGCATGGCGGTATCCTGATTCACTCGCTTGAGACAGCGCAAAAGCTTCTTGCCGAGCCAAAAGAGCAGGTCGTCCTTCACGGCGACTTGCACCACGGCAATGTGCTTGATTTCGGCAAGCGGGGCTGGCTGGCCATCGATCCGCATGGCCTGACGGGTGATCGCGGCTTCGACTTTGCGAACATTTTCACCAACCCCGATTTGAGCGATTCCAGCCGACCGGTCGCAACGCAGCCCGGCTGCTTTCAGCGACGCCTGGCGGTCGTTTCCGAGGCGGCGAAGGTGGAGCGCCGCACCCTGCTTCAGTGGATTCTCGCATGGACCGGCTTGTCGGCGGCGTGGTTTCTCGAGGATGAGAACCCATTGGCGGAAGTGGATCTTAAAATTGCCGCACTGGCGGCTGCGGAGCTTTCGCGGTGAGACGTCGCTTGCGGCATGTTGAGGCGAATTTTCTCCCTGTGAGAGGGGAGCGGAGGCTCGTGCTTGTGAGAAGGCCATGCAGATGAATATCAGACGGCTTGGAGCCGAAGACGCGCGCGCGTTCAGAGAACTGAGGCTCGAGGGGCTAAAGATGCATCCCGAGGCGTTCGGCGCTTCGTTTGATGATGAGCTTGCCCAGCCGCTGGAACGGGCAGCCGCACGTTTGGCGGAGAATGTCGTTTTGGGTGGATTTGACGCTGCTGGAGCCTTGCAGGGGATCATCGGTCTCCGCAGGGAAAAGGCGGCCAAGATCAGACACAGGGCCGGCATCTGGGGGATGTATGTGGCTCCTTCTGCTCGCGGCACCGGTCTGGCGAAAAACCTGCTGCAGGCAGCCATCAACGAAGCCATGGTTGATTGCCAGTCAGTCCTGCTTTCCGTGACCGCTTCAAACGAAGCGGCAAAAAGGCTGTATCAGCGCGCAGGTTTCAGGGAATGGGCGGTTGATCGGAAGGCGCTCTGCGTTGAGGGGGCATTTGTTGACGAAGTGCTGATGCGTCTCGACTTTGCATGACGGCTGAACCGGCAGAGCCGCCCCGTCGCCGGTCGCGACTGCTTCCATCGCTCAAATCAGGGCGCATGCCGCGTTTTCAAGACAAAGCCCCCGCGCATGGCGCGAGGGCTTGAGACCGTCGTTGGGCTTTGATCAGGCAGCGCGGACCCGGATCGGCAGGCCCTGACGCACGGATGCGCCTGACACGGGCTCCAGCCAGGTGCCCAGCGTCTGCCGTGTCGGGTCGGCAAAGCCCAGATCGTTGATGTTGACGCCGGCCGCAATCCACGGATTGCCGGCCATGGTCCTGTCGTCGATCACATGATCGCGCGCGCCCAGCTCCGTATGGCCGAAACTGTGCTCGATACCGATCGTGCCGGGCATCACGCCATTGGTGACGATCGCCAGTCCGCGAATGGCGCCACCGGGGCTTTCCACCACGATCTCGTCACCATGGGCGACGCCGAGCGCCGCCGCATCCTCGCTGTTGACGAGCATGGGGTTGTAGGGCTTGATCATGCGCAGCCGCTCAAGCCCGATGGCATAGCTGTTCATCACGTTCGACTTGTAGGAGAAGGCGAGCATCGGCCATTCCTCCTCGGTGAAGTGATCGCGCATGGGTGAACCATCGGCCATGACCGGCGGCTGCAGCTTTGCAGTGCCGAACAGGCGCTTGCCGGTCATGCTGTCGACGCAGGTGCCCACATCCTCGTTCCAGACGCAGAGCTGGCGCTTCCACAGATTGCCGAGCGTATCCCCCTTGCGCGCGTCGGCGAAAGTCTGGAACCGGCCGCCACGCGAATAAAGATGCGCCACGGGGCCGCGCTCTTCTGCCGGCAGGGTGGCCTCGATGGCCGGCAGAAGGCGTTCCAGGCCCGAGAAGCGGATGTCTTCTTCGCTGGCGTCGGGAAGCGTCTCGCCGGTGAAGGCGATGTTGGCCGCCGCACGCAGGTAGAAGTCTTCCGCCCGGTTGAGCGGATGCTTGCCGCCATTGGCGTCGGTGATGGCTGCATCGCCAAAGCCCTTGAGGCCGAGACGCTTGGACAGTGCGATGAAGAAACTGTCCATGCTCACGGGCTCGCCGTCCTGCGTCTTCGCCTGACGTGGCTCGACGATGGGCCAGCAGGCCGTGGTCATCTTGGTCAAGTTGCCCGACCAAGCGCCCGTGAAGCCCCAGACTTCATACATGACCGAATCCGGCACGATGTAGTCGGCGTAGGTGTTGGTCTCGTTGATGAAACCATCCACGGCCACATAGAGCGGCAGCACTTTGGGATCGGCAAGCTTGTCGCGCAGCACGGCCCTGAGGCCGGCCTGGCCGTACATCGGATTGCACATGACGCCGATCATCGCCTTGATCGGGTAGGGATATCCTTCCACGGCAGCGGTGATGTGGTCGGTCAGGACCGGCGGCGCCAGCCGACGCCAGGGCGCACGGGCCGGGTAGGGGTTCTTGCCCTCGGCCTTGAGACGCTTGAACTCGCTCGTCTTCTCATAGGGGAAGCGCGAGCGCGACAGGAACACGCCCTTTGGCTTGCGCGCGCCTTGGAAGCCCGCGAGGTCGTAGCGGGGGCCTCCGGCAGTGCCGTTGAAATTGCCGCCGCCATGGGCGTTGCCGCCGGTGTGGTTGATGTTGCCGAGAAGCACGTTGAGCAATTGCAGCGAGAAGGCTGCATAGAAACCGGCACCCGACATCATGCCGCCATGGCAGTCGACCACGGCGGTGCGGCCATGCTCGGCCAGCTTGTCGGCCATCTCCTGCATGCGCGCGACGGGGATGCCGCAGGTCTCCGACATTTCGTCCAGCGTGTGCGCTTCCGCCTCGTCACGAAGCAGACGCAGGCCGGTGCGCACCTCAATGGTGTTGCCATCCGCCAGCGTGACGGTTTCAGCGGCAAAGAGCGCTGCCTGATCGACGGCGTTGGCCGGCACGATCTGGCCATTGGCATCCACGACCATGGGCGCATCGTCCTCGCTACCGGCTTCCTTGAGGCCGAGATCGGACTCGCGCAGGAAAGCGCCGGCGCGCGGATGGTTCTCGTCGATGATAACCAGATGCGTCGCATTGCTGTTGGAAGGCTCGCCGGCGGCTCTGGCGGCATCCGGGTTGGGGATCGCCAGATAGTCGGCCGCATAGCCTTCATTGTCGAACAGGAGCTTGATGAGCGCCATGCCGAGCGCGGCATCGGTGCCCGGCTTGACCGGCACCCAGTTGGCGCGTTTGCCGGCGGCGCGCGCGACCGAGGCGTTCAGCGCCGGATCCACGACCATGTATTCGAGCGAACCGTCGACACGCGCCTTGGACAGAAGCCGTCCCTGCCGCTTGAACGGGTTGCCGGCCTGTGATGGCGCGGTGCCGACGAACAGGCCGAACGTGGCCTTTTCATAGTCGGGCTTTACATGGGCGTTCTTGGCGAGATCGTTCATCATCGCGCCCGCGCCCATGCGGAAGGCGAGGCCGCAATAGGAGCCGTGATGGCCATAATTGCGGGTGCCGAACGCCTTGTCGGAGAAACGGCGCAGAAGGGCCGAACGTCCATAATCGGTGGCTTCCATGACCAGAAGCTGGTTGGTCATGGGGCCGTATTCGGGGTTTTCCGGGTCGAGCGGCGTCTCATAGTCGTTGATCGCGGCAAGTCCGTCCACCTGGCCTTCGCCGAACAGATCGCCGCCCTCGACGATTTCCTCGATGAGCTGCTCGAAGCTGATCGTCTCCCACTTGCCTTCGCCGCGTTTTCCCGTGCGCTTCAGGCACGCGGTGACGCGCTGCGGGCTGGTCATCTGCGCGATCATGGCATTGCCGCGCGCGCAGGTGGTGGAGCGGTTGGCCCAGCCCTGATCGGCATAGGCGGTGGTGCGCAGGAGCGCATCCTTGACCGGCATGGTCTCGTCGGTGTGCACCTCCGAGGACAGCGGGTTGAACGGGTTGCCGATCGAGCGCAGCACCTCTTCGGTGTTGTTGTCGATGCGCACCCGCACGCCGCATTTGGTGGTGCAGCCATAGCAGACGGTGAAGGCGACGCGCTGGTCGGGATTGAGCTCCATCGCGCCGGTTTCGAGATCGACCCTGTATTCGGGATCGAGCGCATTGCCGTAGACGGGGTGGCGGGGCTTTTCGCCCGAGCTGCCGGTCAGGCCCTTGGCCATGCGGGTCAGCGGCTCGGAATAGCCGGCGACGAAAGTGGCTGCGCCGGCGGCGGCAACGCCACCCTTGAGCAGGTTGCGGCGGTTCTTATCCATGGCTGGGAACTCCCTTGGCGGAGATGTCGGTCTTTTCTGCGGGCGCATCGGCGGGGCCGTCGAGCGCCTGTTTCCACGGTACGAACATGTCGATGACGAGCAGGAGGGCGATCCAGAGCCCGAAGGTTCCGATCACGCCGAGCCAGCCGCTGGACCCCCAGCCAACCACATATTCGAGATAGCCGGCGGTCTGCTTCTGCACCGTCTGCACGTCCATCAGCACGTTCCAGCGGGCCATCCAGGCGAGATGCAGCGCCACCAGCCCGATGATCCAGCCCCAGATGCGCGCGCCGTTGCGCCACACGAGCAGGAAGCTGACAAGCGTCATGGATGCGCCGATGGAGAGGCTCCAGATGGCCGTGGATCGCCATTCGGCGCTGTGGCGCACCGACTGGATGGCGGCTGCGACGGAGCTGTCTTCCACGAAGATTCCCTCAAGCGCCCAGGCAAGGGCCACAAGCGCCGTCACCACCGCGGCGGCGACAACCACCATCAGCATGTTGCGGTCGGTGTCGGCGTCGCGCGTGCCGGTGAAGCGGTTGAGCACGAGCACCAGACCGGCAGCGCCGATGAAGCCCGTGGCTGCGAAGAAGGGCAGGAGCCATTGCGTGTTCCACAGCGGACGACCTTTGAGGATGGCCACTTCGCTGCCGGTGTAGATGGCAATGGCGAACGACATCACGGCAGCGAACAGCGCAAGTGCAACGACTGCGAAGCGCGGGGTCTGCCAGCCGCCAAGCGTGGCGATGCGGGCGATGAGGCCGGTCATGTCGTCACGCGTGCGCCAGGCCAGCATGGGCTCGCGCCAGACAAGCCAGGCGAGCGCTATGATCGCGAAGACGAAGGGCGGCAGCATGAGGCTGCCGATGGACATCCACGACCACGGTGTGAAGTAGGCATAAAAATGCCAGAACCGCAGCGGCTGATGCAGATCGGCCAGAAGCGCGATGGGGGCAACGATGGCGGTTGTCATCGCGCCAAGGAGCGCATAGCGCGCCGTCGCCTTCCAGCGGCGTGCGCCGAGAAGACCCGGCAGGGCCAGCCAGAGCGAGGCATAGGCCAGCGCAATCATGAAAAAGTACTGCACGGCCCATGGGTACCAGGCGATCTGGTAGCGTGGCGCGAGGATCTCAATGACCGCTGAATTCATAGTGCAACTCCTCATTGTCCGTGCCACGGATTTCCCAGATCGAGGCGAAGGCCTCGGGGCGGTCGACGAAGCGTTCATCCATGCCGAGATAGAAGACGTGCGGCAGCGTTCCCTTTTCGGGCTGCAGAACCTGCAATTCGTCCCGGTGCTCGGCGATCATGCGGGCAATGGTGCTTTCGGGATCGTTCAGATCGCCGATGATGCGCGCGCCGCCGACGCAGCTTTCAACACAGGCCGGCAGAAGACCGGCTTCCAGCCGGTGGGTGCAGAATGTGCACTTGTCGGCGGTCTGCGTCTTGTCGTTGATGAAGCGCGCATCATAGGGGCAGGCCTGTACGCAATAGGCGCAGCCGACGCAGCGTTCCGCATCGACGACGACGATGCCGTCTTCCTGCTGATAGGTGGCCTGCACCGGGCAGACCGGCACGCAGGGCGGGTTGTCGCAGTGATTGCACAGCCGTGGCAGGAAGAAGGTCGACATGTCGCCCGTCTCAGGATCGTCGACCTCATATTGCGACACGATGGTGCGGAACTTGCCCAGCGGCGCATCGTTTTCCAGATGGCACGAAACCGTGCAGGCCTGGCAACCGATGCAGCGGCGCAGGTCGATCAGCATGGCGTAGCGCTTTGTGGGATCACCGCCGCGACGCGGCGGCTGGTCGTTGATGGCGGCTTCCGCCACCGTGGCCAGTGGCACGAGGCTGGCGCCCGCGGCAAGCCGCGCGAGCTGCCCCATGAACATCCGTCTTGCAAGATCCATGTGACCTCCAATGAGTTTGGCTAGCCCGCGAATCTGCAGGCAGGCATTGCTACGAAAGTCGTAGCCCGGAGGTTCGAGGTGGAATTTGACCAGAGTCAAAATTCCAAAAATATCAATGAGTTATGCTTTTTAGCATGGGTGCGATGCATTTCTGCATGCCTTGTTGGTAAATCGGCCGCGTAGCAGCGCTGCCCTGCCATTGCTGTCTGGCGGGGCTTCCCGTTTCGCGCGGGATGGTGGGCGCAGGCTAGAGCATCGGCCCGAAAATCGGAATCGATTTTCGGAAAGCACGATGCGCAGTTTCAATAGGTTAGAGCGTCCTTTGTGCATCTGAATGCACGGCGCTCTAGAAGAGCTGTAGCCCCTTGAAGCTCACATGGCCGTTCTTGCCGATGATGATGTGATCATGCACGGCGATGCCGAGCGGCGTCGCGGTTTGCACGATGGTTTTGGTCATCTCGATATCGGCGCGTGACGGCGTCGGGTCGCCCGAAGGGTGGTTGTGCACCAGCACCACGGCGCTCGCCGACAGTTCCAGCGCGCGCCGAACGAGTTCGCGCGGATAGACCGGTGTGTGGTCGACCGTGCCGGTCTGCTGCACTTCGTCGGCAATGAGCTGATTCTTCTTGTCGAGGAACAGGACGCGAAACTGTTCTATCTGCTCGTGCGCCATGGAGGCCATGCAATAGTCGATGACCTGTGACCAGGAGGTCAGCAGGTGGCGGCCGCGCAGTTCGGCTTTCAGCATGCGTCGGGCGAGGGTGGCGGCAATCTTGAGATCGCGTGCGGCAGCCTCGCCAATGCCTTCCACTTCCTGCAGAAGGCGCTCTGGCGCGCCGAGCACTTCGGGGAGTGAACCGAAGCGCTCCAGAAGGGCCTTTGCCGGCCCCTTGGTGTCTGCGCGGGGAATGGAGCGGAAGAGGAAGAGTTCGAGAAGCTCGTAATCCAGAAGCGCTTCGCTTCCATTGTCGGCGAAGCGCTGCCGTAACCTGTCTCGATGGCCGTGATAGTGCGGTTTTCGCGCTGGCTTTGCGCGTTCTATCTTCGTGGTCGGTCCGACTGGCCCTTCAGCAAAGAATGTGTGCTCGTCCTGCCTGCCCATAAGTGCCTCCCCCCTTGCACCGCTCAAACAGGCGTGAGTCCGCAACGGACTGCACGCACCGGTAGAGCAGTTTAGGCGGAGAGGCCGGGGCGGTCGAGCCCTGCAGGCGAAAGGGTGAAGATTTCACAACCGGTTTCGGTGACGCCGATTGAGTGCTCATACTGAGCCGAAAGCGAGCGGTCGCGCGTCACGGCCGTCCAGCCATCCGAGAGCACCTTCACATGCGGACGGCCAAGATTGATCATCGGCTCAATGGTGAAGATCATGCCAGGCCGCATCTCGACGCCTTCGCTCGGAGTGCCATAGTGCAGAATGTTCGGCGCGTCGTGGAACAGCTGTCCGAGGCCATGGCCGCAGAAATCGCGCACCACAGAGCAGCGCTCGCCTTCCGCATAGGACTGGATGGCGGCGCCGATTGCGCCGGTGCGTGCACCCGGCTTTACGGCGGCGATGCCGCGCATGAGGCATTCATGCGTGACTTCGAGAAGCCGTTCGGCCGCGCGCTTGATCGTGCCCACCGGATACATGCGGCTCGAATCGCCGTGCCAGCCGTCGAGAATGTAGGTGACGTCGATGTTCACGATGTCGCCTTCGCGCAGCGGCTTGTTGTCTGGAATGCCGTGGCAGACCACATGGTTGATCGAGGTGCAGGTGGACTTTGTGTAGCCGCGATAGTTGAGCGTCGCGGGAATGGCGCCATGGTCCATGCCGAACTCGAAGACGAAACGGTCGATCTCGTTGGTCGTCACGCCCGGCGCGACGCGGTCTGCCAGCTCATCAAGGCAGCGCGCCGTGAGGTTGCACGCCTTGCGCATGCCTTCAAAGCCCTCTTCGCCGTAAAGGCGGATCTGGCCGGTATTACGCATGGGGGCGGAGTCTGCTTCGAGATAGGTGACCATGGGGCTTTGGTTCGCTTGCGCTTTGTTCAATAATCGTTGTGCCGGATTTTGCGGCTTTTATCGCACGATGTCTATCAGACGATCCGGGCGGATGGCTTCAGGGGTGATTTGGCATTTGATGGCGTAAGCTTCAACCCCGGCGGCGCTGGCCTGCGCAAAAGCCGCAGCATAGGCGGGGTCCAGATCGCCACAGAGGCGGAAGCGGTCGCAGTCGCCGCGCTGCACCAGATAGATCATGATTGCGCGGTGGCCGGCGGCGCGCATGCCGATGAGCTCATGCAGGTGCCGCGCGCCGCGCTCCGTGACCGTGTCGGGGAACTCGGCCAGCCCCGGCTCGCGCATGAAGTGGACGTTCTTGACCTCCACATAGGCGCAGGCGCGGTCTGCGGCCTCCAGAAGCATGTCGATGCGCGAGCGCTCTCCGTAGCGTTGCTCGCGCTTCAGGACGGGGTAGGCGGCAAGATCGGAAACGAGGCCGGCGCGGATTGCTTCTTCGGCGAGCCTGTTGGGCAGGCCGGTGTTGATTCCGACCAGCGTGTCGTCCGCCTCCACGATCTCCAGGCGATGGGCGTATTTGCGCTTGGGATCGTCGGAGTGGGAGAGAAAGACGCGTGACCCTTCAGCGGTCAGGCCCAGCATGGAGCCGGTGTTGGGCACCGAAACCGTTGTCTGCGTTCCATCCTGCAGGATGACATCGGCCAGGAAGCGCTTGTAGCGGCGGATCAGCCGGGCTTCGATCAGGGGCTCTGGAAACTGCATTTGGGCCTTTCCGAAGGGAGAGTCTTTTCAGCGGGTTGCGTGGGCTTCTGCAAGCGCTGATTCAGGTGGACGGCTGGCCGTGGGCACTTATCGCTGCGCGCTTACGGTAATAACGGCCGAGCACGAGCGGCGTCAGATACATGGGGATCTGATAGCAGCCGATAAAGAGCAGAAGTGAATCGGTGACGCTCGCAGGAAGCGCAGTGAGGAAGAGGCCGATATTGCGGTTGCCGGCGGCAATGCCCAGAGGCGCTGCAATGGCTTTGGAGCCGGAGCGTTCCAGAAGTGTGGTCACGGCAAGCTGCAGAAGAAAGTTCGCTGCGAAGGCAATGGCGAGGTTGAGACCCACGAGGGCGGGGTCGACCAGCAGGGTTTCGCCAACGGCGGACATGAGCCCCACAACGACCACACCCATGAGAATCGCGGAAAGACCGTCGATCGAGCGTATGGCGGCGGGGCCGGGACTGCGTAACGCGAATCGGCGCAGCAGGAAGGCAGCAGAGACCGCCAGCGCGATAACGGCCAGCAGACGGCCTGCGGCCGCCAGAATCACGTCAGCGCTCCCCAGCGCGGGCGTGAGCCAGAATACGGGCAGAACGGTGAGTGGCAGGAGCGCGGTGCCGAGCGTCATGACCCGCATGACCGGTGCAGGATCGTTTCCCGTCATGATCGCCAGATGTGGGCTGCCGGAAACGGGCGCGGCTGCGGCCATGAGCACCAGAGCGGTGGGCAGAACGCCGGTCCAGCCGATGGCGAGGAAGAAGAGGGCGAAAGCGAGGGGAAGCGCCAGCTGAAAGGCGAGCGTGGCGACCAGTGACTGCCTCAGGTCGCTCAATGCGCCGATGAGGGCTCTGGGGCCGACGCGCAGCGCTGCAAGAAAGAGCAGGCCGGCGATCATTTCCGCAATCCATGGCTTTGCGGCGTGTGCTGCTGCCGGAGAAGCGATTCCCGCCACAAGCCCGGCTATCAGAAAGAATCGCGCATGCGAGGCTGCAAAGCCGAGCGTATTCGAAATGGCGGTCAGTACGCCCTGCATTCTCCCCGCCTTTCTCCCAAGGTCTCGACGGTAGGCGACTGGCCATGTGTCGAAGACATCTGCATCCGACAAGTACGCGGACTGCGAGAGCGGGTCAAACCGAAGCATTCGGCTGACGTTTTACTATGTGCAATTTCGGGAAAGAAACTGGCACGCCCAACGGGACTCGAACCCGTGTTTCCGCCGTGAAAGGGCGGCGTCCTAGACCGCTAGACGATGGGCGCGCTCGAGAACGAGACGGCTTATAGTAAGCTTCGCTGCATGGGGCAACCCATCAATTGATGGAACATGCATTTTTTTCAAAATTATTTTCTGCGGCGGCAGCGCCAGTTCCAATCGCGCTCCGGACCGACGTCCACATGCACGGATTTCGTGTGGCAATAGGTGCCTACACCACCACGGCCCGGCATGGAGCGAACGAACTTGGCCAGCTCCCATTTGCTGACGCCCGAAATCTGGATGTCGGCTGCCGCGCAATACATGTGCAGCGACTTGCGGGCGCCACGGACGCGACGGTTGTAGTTGGGGCTGCGATAGCCGGAGGTAACGACGATTCGTTTGCCGTAGTGGCGCTCAATGGCCTTGAGCATGCCAACGAGCGCTGGCTTCAGGCAGGCAGTGTCGACGCTTTCGCGCTGCTTGAGGAGGCCATTGGGCGCAAGGCGCGCCATGCCGGCCGCAGAGGCGACCTGATAGGCAGGCTCTTCTTCGTAAATGTCGGCGTCGGCATCATCGTCCGCGCCGGACTTGCTCGAGAATTCGAACAGGCTGTCACCCTGGCGCACGCCGGGAAGGGCCGCGCCGGTGCCGAGGGATGCCGTTACGGGCCGGCTCTCGGAGGTGGCGGCGAGAACCACTTTGGGTTTCTCTTCGGCCTTCTTTTGCGTCTTCTTCGGGTCGATGAGCGGGCGGGCCGCTCTTTCCGCGGCCTGGGCGGCCTTCGGCTCGCGAGCCGAGAAGAAGGCGGCAAGGAAAGTCTGTTTCTTGGCGGATGCTTCCGCCTCGGCTGCTGCGACGGCTTCTGCCTCCGCGGTTTCTGTTTCCGCCGGGCGGGCTGCAGGCTGGGGAACCTCTGCGGCGGCTGTCTGCGTCGTGGTTTCGACAGCCTGTTGCGCTGCGGTCTCTACCGGCGCTGTCTCGCCGGCCGGGGGCTGCTCATTCGTCTGAGCGGTCTGTGTCTGGGGTTCCGGGGCCGGGGTGGCCGCCGTTTGGGAGCCGGGGCGCGCTGCCGGGAGTGGAACACTGCTGCCTTCAGCGGCATTCTCTTCGCCGGGTGCTGCGGCAATAAGGTCGCTGTCGCTGGCCTCAAACCCGTCTTCGCCGGCGCTCGCCTGCAAATCGGTCGGTGTCAGGCCGAACTGCGTTACCGGATCTGATGTGGTGGAGCATGAAGCAAGAAAAAGAGCGCAAAGAACGCTGGCAAGGCTCGCACGCCCGCTACTCATCAACTTCATACAGCGCTTTCCGCTCTCGTCCCCCAGCAACAGAAGTCTGCCCCCTCATATGAATTCACGAACCAAACAACCCATGCCCGGTTACGGGCATGCAGCCACCGTTTGTCTGCTAACGAATCTTGGTCCCCATGTGGATAACTATCATAGGCGTTAGAAAACAATTAAGGCAACAACATGTTAGCTTTTAAGCATAGGCCAGAGACCCGGCTCAGTGCGTAAAAGCTTCTTTCGTTCGGTTACAACGCGTGATCAAGGTTTTGGTCCTTATCCAAGGGCGTGATCAGGCGCGGGTGCGAACATAATCTCCGGGTGCGTCGGCCAGAGCTTTCTTGCCTTTTGCGGGTTTGCGCGCCTTTACCTCTTCCTTGTCGAGGCCGGTGATCCATTCGTGCCATCTGGGCCACCAGGAGCCCGCGTTCTCCTTCGCCTGCGCCATCCAGTCGTCCAGTTCGCCTTCAGGCTTCGGTCCGCTCCAGAACTGGTATTTCTTCATCTCGGGCGGGTTGATCACGCCGGCGATGTGGCCGGACCCCGCGAGCACGAACTCCACCGGTCCACCGAAGAAACGGCTTCCCAAAAAGACGGATTTCGCAGGCGCGATGTGATCCTCGCGGGTGGCGAGGTTGAAGATCGGTATGTCGACATCTTCCAGATGCAGCGTCCTGCCGCGCAGCACCGCGCGACCCTGCGAGAGATTGTTCTCCAGATAGCAGTTGCGCAGGTAATAGGAGTGGTTCGCCGCTGCGAGCCGGGTGGAATCGGAGTTCCAGTAGAGAAGGTCAAAGGGCAGGGGCGCCTGACCGCGCAGGTAGTTGTTGACCACATAGGGCCAGATCAGGTCGCCCGCGCGCAGCATGTTGAAGGCGGTGGCCATGCGTGTGGCGTCCAGAAAACCGCGTTCACGCATTGCCGCGTCCAGCGCCTTTATCTGCTCTTCATCGACAAAGACCTTGAGATCGCCGGCAAAGGTGAAGTCCACCTGCGTTGTGAGGAAGGTTGCAGACGCGATGCGTTGCTCACCCTCTGCCGCCATCAGCGCGAGGCCTGCGGCAAGCAGCGTGCCGCCCACGCAATAGCCCATTGCGTTGACCTGCTTCTCGCCCGTCGCCTGTTCGATCGTGTCGAGCGCGAAGCGAATGCCCTCATCAATGTAATCACCCCAGTCCAGACAGGCGTGGCGCTCATCCGGGTTGATCCACGAGATGACAAACACCGTGTGGCCCTGTTCCACCGCCCAGCGGATGAAGGAGCGCTTGGGGTTGAGGTCGAGAATGTAGAACTTGTTGATCCATGGCGGCACGATGAGCAAGGGCCGCTTGAAAGCTTTCTTGGTGGTCGGCTCGTATTGCAGCACTTCCACAAGCCGGTTGCGGGCGATGACCTTGCCCGGCGTGGTGGCGATGTTCTCGCCCACCTTGAACTTGGAGGCGTCGGACTGGCGCAGTTTCAGGTCGCCCTTGCCAGCGGCGATGTCCTCGGCGAGCATGCGCATGCCGCGCACGAGATTTTCGCCGTCGCTCGCCATGGTTTCACGGTAAAGCTCGGGATTGGTGAGCAGGAAGTTCGACGGCGAGAGGGCCTGGCTCATCTGCTCGACATAGAAGCGGGCCTTGTGGCGCGTCGCCTCATCCAGATTGTCGGCTCCATCAACCAGGTCGGCCGCCCAGCGCGCGGTAACCAGATAGGCCTGTTTCAGGAAGCTGAAAAAGGCGTTGCGGCCCCATTCGGGGTCCTGAAACCGCTTGTCCCTGTCGGATGCCGGCGCATAGTCGGCGATGTTGTCTTCGCTCATGCGGCGGATCGCATTCGCCCAGATGCCCATGAACTCGCCAAAGAGCCGCGTCTGCGCCTCCAGTGCGCGCGCCGGATCGCTCAGCCAGTATTCACTGACGCGGGAGAACGTTTTGACCATGTCGGCGAGGGGCGCTGCGGAAATGTCGGTCGATTCGCCACTTTCGCGGGCCTGCCTCCAGGAGGCGGCCGCCTTGCCGAGCTCTTCGAGCGCCTGCGCCAGATTCTGCGCAAAACGCTGCGGATCTTTTGCGAAATACTGCTCTACCGTGCTGTCTGCTTGGTTTTCTGCGCCATTGGTCTGCTTTTCATGAGCCATGTTCTGCGCCTACAACCTAAACGCGCCTTTCAACGGGCGCGGTGTTAACATAATCTGACGGGAGGCTCCCCCTCTGCCATCATGCATGGTAGTGGCTTGAATCGGAAGAGAATATGAAAATCAAATCTCACGGCGGTTTTTTTCGCGCAGTCGCGCTTCTCGCTCCGGTGGTTGCGTTGCCGCCGATTCTGGGGGGGTGCATGAGCGCAAGCCTGGAGGATGCAGCGCCCGCCGCCGCCCTCCGCACGCCGCCCGTGGCTCCACAACCCGCCCCGCGCACGGCGGCAACGCCGTCGCAGAAGCCGACACCGGGTGCGCCCACACCGGGTGCAAATGTGACCGGCGCGTATCCTGACCTGAATGTGCCGCCGGCCTCGGCGACCGCGCCCATCGCGCCTTCGGAAAAGGATGCGCTGATGCGCGACCTGACAGCGACGCGGCAAAGGCTGGAGAACAGTGCGCCGGCAAATAATGCGGATGCCGAGGCGCGCCGTCTGCGCAATCTGGCGAAAACCCATGCCGAGCGGCAGCTTCAGGAAATCGAAAAGACCGAGTAGGGACGGGGTTCCTGCTCTCGACCGTTGACGGGATTGGGTATATGAGGACCGGGCGCGGCATCGCGCATCCCGTTTTGAGGTACGATGATGGAAGAATTCCATAAGATCCGCCGGCTTCCGCCTTATGTTTTCGAACAGGTAAACCGCCTGAAAGCCAGCGCGCGAGCGCGCGGCGCGGACATCATCGATCTCGGAATGGGCAATCCCGACCTGCCGACGCCGCAGGCCATTGTCGACAAGCTGTGCGACGTGGTGCGCGATCCGCGCACGCATCGCTATTCTTCTTCGCGGGGCATTCCGGGATTGCGCCGTGCGCAGGCGGCTTATTATGAGCGCCGCTTTGGTGTGAAGCTTGATCCCGAGACCCAGATTGTCGCGACGCTTGGCTCGAAGGAAGGTTTTGCCAACATGGCCCAGGCGATCACCGCGCCGGGCGATGTGGTTCTTTGCCCGAACCCGACCTATCCGATCCATACATTCGGCTTCATCATGTCGGGCGGCGTCGTGCGCGCCATTCCCGCCGAGCCGGATGAGAATTTCATTCCCGCGCTTGAACGCGCGGTGCGCTATTCGACGCCAAAGCCGCTGGCGCTGATCCTCAACTATCCGTCAAATCCGACGGCCTGTATGGCGTCGCTCGATTTCTACAGGGACGTCGTTGCGTTCGCCCGCAAGAATGACCTCATCATTTTGTCGGATCTCGCCTATTCGGAAATCTATTTCGACGGCAACCCGCCGCCCTCCGTTCTGGAGGTTCCGGGCGCAATGGATGTGACGGTGGAGTTCACCTCCATGTCGAAGACCTTCTCCATGCCCGGCTGGCGCATGGGGTTTGCGGTCGGCAATGAGCGTCTGATCGCAGCGCTCTCGCGGGTGAAGTCCTATCTGGACTATGGCGCGTTCACGCCGATCCAGGTGGCTGCTGCCGCCGCGCTCAATTCCGATGGCTCCGAGATCGAAGAGGTGCGCGAGGTCTATCACCGCCGCCGCGATGTGCTCGTCGAGTCTTTTGGTCGCGCAGGCTGGGAGGTTCCGCCTCCGCCGGCCACCATGTTTGCCTGGGTGCCGATCCCCGAAGCCTATCGCGCGCTTGGCTCGCTTGAGTTTTCCAAGCTGCTGGTCGAGAAGGCGGAGGTGGCGGTCGCGCCGGGCATCGGTTTCGGCGAGTTTGGCGATCAGCATGTGCGCATTGCACTGGTGGAGAACGAGCACCGGATTCGCCAGGCGGCGCGCAGCATCAAGCGCTTCCTTGCAACGGCGCCCGAAAACACCGACAACGTCATCCCGCTCGGCGCCCGTCGCTGAGTCCCACTTACAGACTGTTCAAGAAGGAGCACGCCGCATCATGTCCGAAGCGTTGCGTATTGGAATTGCGGGTTTGGGAACCGTAGGAGCTTCTGTCGTGCGCTGCATGACGGAGAAGGAAGCGGAACTGACCAGGCAATGCGGACGCATGATGACGCTCACGGCTGTCTCGGCGCGCGACCGAACCCGTGACCGTGGCGTCGATCTCGGCAATGCAAAGTGGTTCGATGATCCGGTGGAGCTCGCCCGTTCGTCTGATATCGACGTGTTCGTCGAACTGATCGGCGGCGATAGCGGCCCTGCCTATGACGCGGTGAAGGCAGCGCTTGAGGCTGGTCATCACGTGGTGACCGCCAACAAGGCGCTTCTGTCCAAACATGGCGTGGCGCTGGCGACGATTGCTGAGGAAAAGGGCGTTCTCCTCAACTATGAGGCGGCGGTCGCTGGCGGCATTCCGGTCATCAAGACCATGCGCGAAGCGCTGGCCGGTAATGATGTGAGCCGCGTGTTCGGCATCATGAATGGTACGGCCAACTACATTCTGACGCGGATGGAAGAAGAGGGGCTTTCCTTTGAGGACTGCCTCGCAGAGGCTCAGCGTCTTGGTTATGCCGAAGCCGATCCGACCTTCGATATCGAGGGACACGACACGGCGCACAAGCTCTCGATCCTCACGAGCCTTGCCTTTGGCTGCCAGATCTCGGCTGACGACATCTACATGGAAGGCATTTCCAACATCAGCCAGGCCGATATTCGCGCCGCCAGCGAACTCGGCTACCGCATCAAGCTTCTGGGCGTCGCGCAGCGCACCGACAGCGGCATCGAGCAGCGCGTGCACCCGACCATGGTTCCCACGCAGTCCGTGATCGCTCAGGTGCACGGCGTGACCAACGCCGTGGCAATCGAGACCGATGTTCTGGGCGAGCTCCTGCTCTCCGGCCCCGGCGCCGGCGGCAATGCGACGGCCTCTGCCGTGATCGGCGACATGGCGGATATCGCCAAGAGCCGGCCCGGCTTCCAGCATGGCCCGGTCTTCGGGCGTCCGGCCGCGAAGCTGAAGCCTTACCAGCGTGCGCGCATGCGTGCGCATGAGGGCGGCTACTTCATCCGCATGACCGTGCATGACCGCGCCGGCGTGTTCGCAGCCATTGCCAAGCGTATGGCCGATAACGAGATTTCGCTGGAATCCATCGTTCAGCACGCCGATGGCGGTCTGCCGGAGGATCAGAAGAACGTGATTCTCGTGACCCATGAGACCACCGAGGAAGCCGTGCGCAAGGCGGTGGATGGTGTGATTGCGGACGGTCACATGGTCGACAAGCCCCAGGTTATCCGCATCGAGCGGGCAGCCTGACGCAGGTTTAGCGTCTGTCACATTTATTCAATCGATTCATGTTTTTGACGGGGCGGTGAGGGACTTGCCGTCCCGCGCCGTCTTTGTCACAAGAAGCCGGCCCGCTCATGGGGAGCGGAAGAACATCAGGATTTGAGTCAATGTTGAAAGCCTCGCAGGCGGGTCTCGACCGCATTCTCACGCTGGAACTCGTTCGTGTGACGGAGCGCGCGGCTGTGGCTGCAGCGCGGCTGCGCGGACGTGGTGACGAGAAGGCCGCCGATCAGGTGGCCGTCGACGCGATGCGCTCCGAACTCAACCGCCTGCCCATTCAGGGCACGGTGGTGATCGGCGAAGGCGAACGCGACGAAGCGCCGATGCTTTACATCGGTGAGGAAGTGGGCGTGGGCGAAGGCCCGGAAGTCGACATCGCGCTCGACCCGCTGGAAGGCACCACGATCTGCGCCAAGAACCTGCCGAACTCGCTGGCGGTGATCGCCATCGCAGAGCGCGGCAGCCTGCTTTATGCGCCCGACGTCTACATGGAAAAGATTGCCGTCGGCCCGGGCTATCCCGAGGGCGTTGTCGATCTCGATGCGCCGGCCGTGGAGAACATCGAAGCGCTGGCCAAGGCCAAGGGCGTTCCGGTCAATGAGATCACGGCCTGCATTCTCGATCGTCCGCGCCATGCGCGCCTGATCGAGGAAGTGCGCGGCACCGGCGCTGCAATTCGCCTGATCGGCGATGGCGACGTGGCCGGCGTGATCCACACGACCGACCCGGACGAAACCGGCATCGACATCTATCTGGGCATCGGTGGCGCGCCGGAAGGCGTTCTGGCGGCTGCCGCCCTGCGCTGCATTGGCGGCCAGATGCAGGGACGTCTGCAGCTCAACACCGAGGAAAAGGTGGCGCGCGCGGCCAAGATGGGAATTTCCGATCCCGCCAAGGTCTACCGCATGGACGAGATGGCCAAGGGCGACGTTCTGTTCGCTGCGACCGGCGTGACGGACGGCAACCTGCTTTCAGGCGTGAAGTTCGGCCGTGACCAGATCTCCACCCACACCATCGTCATGCGCTCTTCTTCGCAGACGGTGCGCGAGATCATCGCCCGCCACCAGGATCTGGACAAGTTTTAGAGCATCGGACCGAAAAGTGGGATCCGGTTTTCGGGTCATTCCGATGCTCCATCAATGATTTAGATCGTCCTTTGTGCGTCCTGATGGACGCACGGCGATCTAATGCATCGGACCGAAAAGTGGAGGGGCGGCTTTCTGGGCGCTCCGACGCTTGATCAATAGGTTTAGATCGTCCTTTGTGCGTCCGAGAGGACGCACAAATATCCAGGCGGGTTACGGCCCGCTTGCCTTTGTTCGGCCGCTGTGAAACGTAGGCGGTAATGACTGGCGAAAAACGGTATTTCCTCGATGTCCGGCACTCCGCACGCGGTCTTGCGTGGGAGCATCGGCTTGACCTGCGCGGCGAGAACGCTGCGCTGGCCATGGCGCAGACCCATGGCATTCCCGAAATCGTGGCGCGGGTTCTGGCCGGTCGCGGGGTGGATATCGATGATGCAGAGCGCTTCCTCGATCCCACCATTCGCGATCTCTTGCCAGATCCGGCAACGCTGACCGACATGGACAAGGCTGCCGAGCGGCTCGCCCATGCGGTGCGGCGCGGCGAAAAGGTGGCGATCTTCGGCGATTACGACGTCGATGGCGCTGTTTCCTCGGCCATGATGAAGCGCTTTTTCGGGCATTACGGCATCGATGCCGAGATCTATATTCCCGACCGCATTTTCGAGGGCTACGGCCCCAATCCCGACGCGATGCGCGACCTTGCGGGGCGTGCGAGCCTCATCGTTACCGTCGATTGCGGCGTCAACAGCGCCGCCGCCATCGCCGCCGCCAACGAGGCGGGCGCGGATGTGGTCGTGCTCGATCACCACCAGGTGGGCGGCGATCTGCCGGATGCGGTTGCGGTGGTGAACCCCAATCGCGAGGACGATCTTTCCGGCCAGGGGTTCCTGTGCGCTGCGGGCGTCGTGTTTCTGGCGCTTGTCCAGACCGCGAAGCATCTGCGTCAGGGCGGTGTCTCCAAGCCGCCGCCGAACCTGCTCGGCCTTCTTGATCTGGTGGCGCTGGGCACGGTCTGCGACGTGGTGCCGCTCGTTGGCGTCAACCGTGCTTTCGTGGTGAAAGGGCTTGTGGCCGCGCGCCAGATGAACACGCCGGGACTGGCTGCGCTGGCGCGGGTGTCGCGCATCGGCGAACCGCTCAACCCCTACCATCTGGGCTTCATGATCGGCCCGCGCATCAATGCGGGCGGGCGCATCGGCAATGCGGCGCTGGGCAGCAATCTGCTCGCCAGCGACGATCCGGCCGAGGCTGCCAAGATCGCCGAGACGCTCGACCGGTTGAACACCGAGCGGCAGGAAATGGAAACGGTGATGCTGGCCGAGGCGAAGGCGGAGGCCGATGCAGAACTGATTTCGGGCGAGGGGCCTGCGGTTCTGGTAACGGCAAGCGACCGCTGGCACCCGGGCATTGTCGGGCTGCTCGCCTCCCGTCTCAAGGATCACGCAAGGCGACCGACCTTCGCCATCGCCTTCGGTCCGAATGGCAAGGGCACCGGCTCCGGCCGCTCCATTCCCGGTTTCGATCTCGGCAAGATCGTGCGCGAGGCGGTGGCCGAGGGCATTCTGGTCAAGGGCGGCGGGCATGCGATGGCTGCCGGCATTACGGTTGAGCGCGAGAAGCTTGGGCCGCTGCGCGCCTTCTTCGAGGAGCGGGCGGCGAGTGCAGTAAAGCGGCTGCGCGACGCTGAGAGCCTCAAGATCGATGCAGCGCTTTCTGCCGATGGCGCGAACCTTGCGCTGCTCGATGCACTGGAGACGGCCGGGCCTTTCGGGTCCGGGCATTCGACGCCGGTTCTGGCGCTGCCGCGCCACCGTCTGGCGGATGCGCGTGTGGTGGGCAATGGCCATATCCGCGCCGAACTGCGCTCACAGACCGGCGCGCGCATGGAGGCGATTGCTTTCCGTGCGGCGGAAACGGATCTCGGCAATTTCCTGTTTGGCAATCGCGGTGCGACCATTCACGTGGCGGGCACGCTGGCGGCCAATCACTGGAATGGAAACAAGCGTATCCAGTTGCGGCTGCAGGATGCGGCCAGCGCCTGAGGGCTGCGCCTATCCAAGGACCGTGAGCAGGCGTTCGAGTTCGGTAAGCCGGGCCTGCGTGGTTTCGTAACCGATGGTGATCGCCTCGTCAGCGCGGTGAAATTCCGTCAGGCCGATATGGCCGAGCTTGGGCTGAAGCGACAGGTCGGGCGGGTCGCCGGCCATGCGCGCCCGTGAAATGCGATCCTGAATGATGTTGAACGCCTCGACCATGACGCCGGTGATGCCAAGGCGCTGATCGCGCTGCTGCGGCCCCTTGTCGACCACCAGAGACGCAGTCTCGCCTTCCTCGCTTTCCTGCGGCATGTCGGCGGAATGCTTGATGACGGCGGCGCGGCCAAACAGGTCGTAATGCAGGTTCACCGCCATGACCAGAGGCTGCTCATAGGCGCGGCAGGCGGAAACGGGAACCGGATTGACCAGCGCGCCGTCCACCAGAACGCGGCCATTGCAGGTGACGGGTTCGAAAACGCCGGGCAGCGCATAGGACGCGCGCATGGCGGTGATCAGCGATCCTTTCGACAGCCAGATTTCATGACCGGTGCGGATTTCCGCCGCGACACAGACGAAGGGTTTGGCGAGGTCATCGAAGGTGACGTCCTGAAGGTGCTCCTGCATGCGGGCCGTTAGTTTCATGCCGCCGAACAGGCCGCTGCCGCCAAAATTGATGTCGAGCAGGCCGAAGATGCGGCGTTTGGTGAGGGACCGTGCGAATTCTTCCAGCTCATCGAGCTTGCCAGCCAGATAGCAGCCGCCGACCAGTGCACCGATGGAGGTTCCGGCAATCATGCCGACGGGGATCTGGGCTTCATCGAGGGCGCGGAGGACGCCGATATGCGCCCAGCCACGGGCCGCGCCGCCGCCAAGAGCCAGGGCAATGCCGCCTTTTTCAGGCGCGGGCGCTGGATCAAGCGGGGGCGGTTCCGGCGAAATCACGTCGATTTCCCGGTTTTCCTGTTTCCTGCGTAGAGATGCCCAATCGAGCATGTTCATCTCCTCGTCCCCGGAAGCATCATGCCCGAGGACTGTATCGAATTGGTGAATATGCGTCGCTGTGGCGAACCGAATGGTTCAACGCTGCCTCACCGAGGAACGCGGCTACTACCCCTTCCCAGTAGATGGGCGCTCCCGAGGAGAAAGTCTACGCTTCGGGCGTTCAAGAAATCGAGACCGACTTTCGGTCAGGCATGTCCGTCTTTGTCGTCCAAAGGCTTCATGCCGAGGTCGACCAGAACCGGTTTGCCGTCGCGAATGCTCACATTGCGGTAGAAGCAGGTGCGGCGACCGGTGTGGCAGGTTGCGCCATCGCCGGCGACGCGTACGCTCAGATGCACCGCATCCTGATCGCAGTCGGTGGCGATGGAGACGATGTGCTGGACATTGCCGGAGGTCTCGCCCTTCTTCCACAATTTGCCGCGCGAGCGCGACCAGTAGTGGGCGATGCCGGTTTCAAGCGTCATGGCGAGAGACGTGGCGTTCATGTGCGCCACCATCAGAAGTGCATTGGTGTCGGCGTCCGTCACCACGGCCGTGATGAGGCCATTGGCATCGAAGCGCGGAGAAAAAGCCGCGCCCTCTTCGAGCGCGGCCTTGTCGGATGGGGCAGGGGGAAACGTGAGTGTGGTCATCAGCCGTGTTTGTCGCGCAGCATGGTCATGAAGCGCGCCTGTTCCTGAAGGTCTTCGCGATAGGCGCCGGTGAAGGTCGTCGTCAGCGTGACCGAACCCTGTTTGCGGATGCCGCGCATGGCCATGCACATGTGCTCGGCTTCCACGAGAACGGCAACGCCGCGCGGCTTCAGGACGTCCTGAATCACATGGGCGATCTGCGCCGTCATGGCCTCCTGCGTCTGCAGGCGGCGGGCGAAGATGTCGACCACGCGGGCGATCTTGGATAATCCGACCACCTTGCCGTCCGGCAGATAGGCGACATGCGCCTTGCCGATGATCGGCACCATGTGGTGTTCGCAATGGGAATGGAACGAGATGTCCTTGATGAGGACCATGTCGTTATAGCCCTGCACCTCCTCGAAGGTCCGGCCGAGTTCTTCGGCGGGACACTGGTCGTAGCCGGAGAACATTTCGCGATATGCCTTCGCGACGCGCTTGGGCGTCTCGATCAGGCCCTCACGGTTGATGTCGTCGCCTGTCCAGCGCAGCAGCGTGCGAACGGCGTTTTCGACCTCTTCCTGAGAGGGGCGATCAGTAACTGCTTTGTCCATATAGGAATTCTTCTCCGCAGTGGCTTCACCCTTATCGGCATGAGGCGGAAAGTTCTTGATAATGGCGTCCATAGAAGGCGTCTCCCGTAGTTCCTGTCTCAGCAGGAACGAGTTGAACGGTTCACGGCCTTATCCAGCGGGTATTGGAGAAAAATTCTCAGCCCGGCCCGACAGTGGCGTGCGCGAAACTGGAACCCGCAGCGGCATCATGCCTTGTCGCGGGCCCATAGCGATCATTATATAAGTGCCTTGAAGCAGAAGGAAAGATGCCGAAACGACTTTGATTTGTTTCGGCTGCGGCAGAGCGGGAAAACCATGCTGGACGATGTCTATAACGCAAAAATTCTTGGCTTTGCCGGCAATATTCAGCGTGTTGGACGGCTGGACAGTCCCGATGCCACGGCAAAGGCGCATTCAAAGCTTTGCGGCTCCACCGTCATTGTCGATCTCAAGATGGAAGGCGACACGGTCACAGACTTTGCACATGAGGTGAAGGCCTGTGCGCTCGGTCAGGCATCGTCCTCGATCATGGCTGCCCATGTGGTGGGGGCGAAGGCTGATGAGCTGCGCCATGTGCGCGACGCGATGTACGCCATGCTCAAGGAAGAAGGCCCGCCGCCGGCCGGCCGCTTCGAGGATCTGAAATATCTGGAGCCGGTGCGCGGCTACAAGGCGCGCCATGCTTCCACGCTTCTCACCTTCGATGCGGTGGTGGATGCCATCGACCAGATCGAAAAGGCGCGCGCTGGCGCTGCCGCCTGACGATGGCCCAGCCCATTCGCAGCCGCAACTGGCAGGGGCCCTGGCCGAAGACGCCCGGTCGCCTGTTCGGAACGGCTTTCGTGCGGCTCTACCAGCTCACCCTGTCGGGCTTCATCGGCAATTCCTGCCGGCATTTCCCAACCTGCTCGGAATACACCTATGAGGCGATTGCCCGGCATGGGCTGTGGTCGGGCGGCTGGATGGGACTTTTCCGCGTGGTGCGGTGCGGGCCGGGCGGCACGCATGGGATCGACCCGGTGCCCGATGTGCTGGAACAAGACCTGAAATGGTGGACGCCGTGGCGCTTCTGGCGGGTGGCGCGGCAGAAAGGCGAGCATTCATGACGGTGCCGATGGACTATCTTTACGCCAGCCGCGATTTCCGACGTTTTCTCGATGCGGTGAAAAAGCAGTCCATGCGCGGTTCGCATAATCAGAGCTATGCGATGACGCGCGCCGTGCTGCACGTGTTTCGCAGCCACGTGCCGGTGAAGGACGCGCTGGCCTTTGCGGAAGTCCTGCCACCGCTCCTGCGGGTGATCTTCATTGAAGGCTGGGATGTTGAGGCAGAAGTCACTCCGTTTCCCGATCGTGAAACGCTGCACCGGGAGATGAAGGCCGTGCGGGAACCGCACAACACTGCGCCTGAAACCGCCATTGGAGATGTCGCCGCTGTCCTGCGTGCGGAGGTTGGCGAGGAGCGGCTGCGGCGGGTGCTTGGCGCCATGCCAATAGGGGCGGAAGACTACTGGCTGAAATAGCCGCGACACTACTGCCGCCGGTTTGCCCTTTACCTTCGCTGGCGAAATGCTTATTTCGGGCCCGCAAACCCAAAATGCCCAAACCACCCGCGCTCGTTGGCGGGACTGGATAAGGAGAAGACCTATGGCCGAGGCCGTTTCCCTGAAATTTCCCGATGGCTCCGTTCGCGATTATGACGCGGCGACGACCGGCGCTGACATTGCAGCCGGCATCTCCAAGTCGCTCGCCAAGAAGTCCGTCGCCTATGCGCTCGATGGCACGGTGCGTGACCTTTCCGAGCCTGTGGGCACGTCCGGCGATATCGAGATCGTCACCCGTGACGACCCGCGCGCGCTGGAACTGATCCGTCACGATGCCGCGCATGTGCTTGCCGAAGCCGTGCAGGAACTGTGGCCCGGCACCCAGGTCACCATCGGTCCGGTGATCGAGAACGGCTTCTATTACGACTTCGCCCGCAATGAGCCCTTCACGCCCGAAGACCTGCCGGTCATCGAGAAGAAGATGGCGGAGATCATTGCGCGCAACAAGCCTTTCACCAGGGAAGTCTGGTCGCGCGACAAGGCCAAGGAAGTGTTCGCCGAAAAGGGCGAGAGCTACAAGGTCGAGCTGATCGACGCGATCCCCGAGGATCAGGACGTCAAGATCTACGCGCAGGGCGACTGGTTCGACCTCTGCCGTGGACCGCACATGGCTTCCACCGGTCAGATCGGCAAGGCTTTCAAGCTGATGAAGGTGGCCGGCGCCTATTGGCGCGGCGATTCCAACAATCCGATGCTGACCCGCATCTACGGCACGGCCTGGCACACGCAGGAAGAGCTCGACCAGTATCTCCACATGCTGGAAGAGGCCGAGAAGCGCGACCACCGTCGCCTTGGCCGCGAGATGGACCTGTTCCATTTCCAGGAAGAAGGCCCGGGCGTCGTGTTCTGGCACTCCAAGGGCTGGCGCATGTTCCAGAACCTTGTGAGCTACATGCGTCGCAGGCTCGCAACCGATGGCTATGATGAGGTCAACGCTCCGCAGGTGCTCGACAAGAGCCTGTGGGAGACCTCCGGTCACTGGGGTTGGTACAAGGAGAACATGTTCAAGGTCGAGTGCGCGGACGACGAGGCGGAAGACACCCGCACCTTCGCACTGAAGCCGATGAACTGTCCCGGTCACGTGCAGATCTTCAAGCATGGCCTGAAGTCCTACCGCGACCTGCCGATCCGGATGGCCGAGTTCGGCAATGTGCATCGCTACGAGCCTTCGGGCGCGCTGCACGGCCTGATGCGTGTGCGCGGCTTCACGCAGGACGACGCGCACATCTTCTGCACGGAAGACCAGCTTGCGGCTGAATGCCTGAAGATCAACGACCTGATCCTCTCCACCTATGCCGATTTCGGCTTCAAGGAGATCACGGTCTTCTTCTCCACGCGGCCTGAAAAGCGCGTCGGATCGGATGCGCTGTGGGATCACGCCGAGGAGATCATGACGGGCGTTCTCGAAAAGATCGCCGCCTCGGACAGCCGCATCAAGACGGCGATCAATCCGGGCGATGGCGCGTTCTACGGGCCGAAGTTCGACTATGTTCTGAAGGACGCCATCGGCCGCGAATGGCAGTGCGGCACGACGCAGATCGACTTCAACCTGCCGGAGCGTTTCGGTGCGTTCTACATCGATCAGGATTCGGAGAAGAAGCAGCCGGTCATGGTGCACCGGGCGATCTGCGGCTCGATGGAGCGTTTCCTCGGCATTCTGATCGAGAACTTTGCCGGTCACTTCCCGCTCTGGTTCGCACCGGTGCAGGTGGTGGTGGCGACGATCACGTCCGATGCCGACGAATATGCGCTGAAAGTGACGGAGACGCTGAAGGAGGCCGGACTTCTGGCCGAGGTGGATCTGCGCAACGAGAAGATCAACTACAAGGTCCGCGAGCACTCGCTGGCCAAGGTTCCGGTGATCCTCGTCTGCGGCAAGCGCGAAGCGGAAGAAGGCACGGTGAACATTCGCCGGCTGGGAAGCCGCGATCAGGCGTCCATGTCGCTGGCCGATGTGACCGCCATGCTGGTCGAAGAGGCAACGCCGCCGGACCTGAAGCGCAAGGCTGCAAAGGCCTAGAGCTGTAAGGCGCTCAAAATGAAAAAGCCCCGCTGGATGCAGCGGGGCTTTTTCATTTCTGCGATGTGTTCCGGTTTTCAGTCGGGAAACTGATTGCGCGTGTCGAGCAGATCGGTTGGCAGCAGTTCCACATCCTGATTGCGGCCGGGCACGACCGAAAAGTCGCGCTGGTAGATGCGGTCGCGGTTCTTGGCGACAATCGTGTAATTGCCTTCGGCAAGAACCATGGAGGCGTAGGCGCTGACCGTTTCGTAGACGATTTCGCCCGTGTCGGTCAGAACCGACCAGGCGGTATCGGCAATGGCTTCGCCGCCGCGTTCGCGCACAAGCTTCATGGTAAGGTCGGCGGCGCGGTGCTCCACCGTCGCTTCCGTCAGCTTGCCGGCTTCCACGCGGATGTCGGAGCGGATCGCTGCGTTGATGTCTCCGTAATTGGAGACCACGTGATAGGTGCCGGAATTGAGCCGGACGATGCTGCCGGGCTCGACCTTGGGCAGGATCAGCGCGCCGTCGCCGATATTGTCTTCCGTCGCCTCATAGATGGCAAAGCGCAGCTGGTTCTGCGGAATGCGCACGCCGCCGGGCAGGATCGCGTTGAGCTTGAGACCGCCGGCATCGAGGAACAGGTCTTCGCGCATGGGCTCGCGGCTGACCGTGATGCGCTTTGTCACGCCTGCGCGTCCATAGGCGGCATGGACGAGATAGCTGCCTGGGGCGAGTTCGAAGACGCTGTTGCCGCCGCGCGCGGTTGCGACGAGCGGCAGTTTGTCATCGGGGCCGGGCTGCGTGCCGAAAATACGCCAGACGAGACCGTTCGGGATTTCGTCGCCGCCTTCGTTCAGATGCGCGACCAGCGTGACCTCGCCGGTGTCGGCAATGGCGAGCGCATCATCCACGGAGGCGGGGGCATAATTGTTGAGGCCGGGCAGGCGCAGGCCGTCGACGGCTTTCGCCGCATCCTCCTGCGCCATGACGTTCGACGCCTGAAAGGACAGCGTGCACAGGGCGAGAAGAGACAGAGTCGTTTTAAGTGAACCGCGCATAGCTGACATGAAGCCCAAGGCGGTGGCAATTTCAAGGCGATTATGCGATCTGGTTCCAGCGAAAAGCCAGCTTTTGCCAGCCAGACAACCTGTTTCAGGCAATGCAGATCCCACAGGAGACAGACAGTGCATCCATCCGTGCTTGATTTCATGCTCGCGCGCCGCTCCACGCCGGTGAAAGACCTCGCGGAACCAGCTCCTTCCGACAAGGAAATCGAGACCATCCTGACCGCAGCCTCGCGCGTGCCCGATCACGGGCGACTGACACCCTGGCGCTTTATTCTCTATCGTGGCGATGCGCGCACCGAGATTGGCGAGGCACTGGCCAAACGCGCGGTCGAGCGTGAGGGCGAGCTGCCGGAAACGCGTCTGGAGCAGGAGCGCAACCGCTTTTCCCGCGCGCCGCTGGTGATCGGTGTGGTTTGCGTGCCCAAGGAAAGCCCGACCATTCCCGAATGGGAGATGTTCCTGTCTGGCGGCATGGCAGCCATGAACCTTATGATTGCAGCCAATGCGCTCGGCTATGGCACCAATCTCATCACCAACTGGTATTCCGACGATGCGGAAGGTCGCCGCATTCTGGGGCTGGCGCCGCAGGAGCGCGTGGTCGGCTTCGTGCATATCGGTTCCTATGATGTGGAACTGGTCGAGCGGCCGCGCCCTGCGCTGGACGCCATTGTTTCCGATTACTCCGGCCCGTGGGAAGCATGATGTTTTTCGAACCCTCCAAGGGGCATGGCCTGCCGCATGATCCGTTCAAGGCGATCGTCTCGCCGCGTCCGATCGGCTGGATTTCGACCCTGTCGAAGGACGGAACGGCAAACCTTGCGCCTTACTCCTTCTTCAATGCGATCTCGTCCAATCCGCATCTGGTGTTTTTCTCTTCGGAAGGGGCGAAGGACAGCGCCACCCATGCGGAAGAAACCGGCGAGTTCGTCGTCAATCTTGCAAGCCATGATCTGGCCGAGCAGCTGAATGCAAGCTCGGTCGATGCGCCGCGCGGTGTCAGCGAGTTTGCCTTTGCCGGACTTACGGAAGCCCCATCGACGCTGGTTGCGCCGCCGCGCGTGGCCGAATGCCACGCCGCGCTTGAATGCAAGGTGACCGAAGTGCGTCGTCCGCTCGGCCTCGATGGCGCGTGGGCCGGCGTCATCGTTGTCACCGGTGAGGTGGTCGGCGTTCACATCAGCGATGCCGTTTTGAAGGACGGCATGTTCGATGCCGTTGCTGCCGGCAATCTCGCCCGTCTTGGATATCGTGACTATTCGGCTGTGACCGAGGTGTTCCAGATGACGCGCCCCCAGTGGAAGGGTGACTGACGCGCCAGGGCAGTCGGAGTAGCCCGGTTTTCGGGTTAATCCGATGCTTCTCCCCACTCTAGTCTGACGACGCGTCGGCTGCGCGTGCAAGCACGCGTTCGGCAAGCGCCAGGTGCGGGCGGTCATACATCCGCCCGCCAATATTGACCACGCCGGCGTTTCCGGCGGCAGAGAAGGCCTCCACCACGGCGCGGGCCTTCTCCACCTCCTTGGCGGAGGGGGTGAAGGTGGCGTTGATCGGTGCGACCTGCGCCGGGTGGATGGCCATCTTGGCGACGAAGCCATCGCGCGCCGCCAATTGGCAATCCCTTGCAAAAGCCTCTGTATCCGAAAAGTTCGGGAATACCGTGTCGATGGCCGGAACGCCTGCCGCCGCAGCCGCCAGCAGCGTCATGCTGCGGGCGAGCTGAAAGAGCGGCGTATAGCTTCCGTCTTCATGGCGCGCGGCGAGCGCGCCGATATGGGCCGACAGGTCTTCCGCGCCCCAGGTCAGCCCGGCCAACCGGTCGCTCGAATCCCGGTAGCTGGCGGCGTTGAGGACGCCCAGCGCCGTTTCCGTGATGATCGGCAGGATGCGTGTGCTTCCGTCTTCAATGCCGTTTTCTGCTTCGTGCACGCGCAATGCGGCGGCAAGGCGCGCCACATCTGCGCCGCCCTCGGCCTTGGGCAGCATCACGCCATCGGGCCCCGCCTGCATGACGCCGGCGAGGTCGTCTTCCGTCAGGCCGCTCGACAGATCGTTGACCCGTACATAGAGCTGCGCGCCCGTACGGCCGCGCGCGTCCTCCAGGAAAGCGGTGGTGATGCGCCGGCCTTCGGCCTTGCGGTCGGGGCTGACCGAATCTTCCAGATCGATGATCAGCACATCGCTTGCGGAACCAAGCGCCTTTTCAAGCTTGCGCTCGGAATCCCCGGGCACGAATAGAAGCGAACGCATGATCAGGCGTCTATCTTCTTGAGGATCATGGCCTGACGCAGGCAGCGCGCCACCAGCCGGTCATCCTGATTGTAGGCGCGGTGCTCGAATTCGACGATGCCGCGGTCAGGCTTGGATTTGGATTCGCGCACCGATTTGACTTCTGTTTCAACCCGGATCGTGTCGCCGTGGAAGACCGGGTGAGGGAAGCCCGTCTCCGTCATGCCCAGATTGGCGACAGTCGTGCCAAGCGTCGTATCGTGAACGGAGATGCCGATCATCAGCCCCAGCGTGAAGAGCGAGTTGACGAGCGGCTTGCCCCATTCGGTCTTCTCGGCAAAGGCGAAATCGATGTGGAGCGGCTGCGGGTTCAGCGTCATGGTCGAAAACAGCATGTTGTCGCTTTCGGTGACGCTCTTGCGCAGCGTGTGCTGGAACACCTGTCCCGGCTGGAATTCCTCTAGGTAAAGACCGGCCATCGTGTCCTCCGCATCCCGTTTGACCAATGCATCCTCCCTTTCTTGATAGGCGGGCTGCCGGCCCCTCGCAAGCGGGCACTTATGGTAAACGTTTCCTATACGAATTCGCGCTAGGGTCATTCCAGACAGGGCGGGAGCGTGACTTCAGTGCAAGTGGTTCAGCATTTTCTTAAATGGATGGAGACTGCCAGAGTGGTTGACAGAGCAGGGGCTGCCACAGCTCTCGCCAGAGCCTATCTCGACCGGGAACTGCCGTTTGAGGACCGCTACGCGGCCGAGGCCGCGCTGACGGCGCTGCTCGACGATCCCTCATCCAAGGTGCGCGCCGCACTGGCCGAAGCGCTCTCGATGAGCCGGCATGCGCCCATGCAGGTGATCGCCGCTCTTGCCGCCGACCAGCCGGACGTTGCTGCGCCGATCCTGGCGCGCTCGCCGATGCTTTCCGATTCCGACCTTATCGACCGCGTGGGCGACGGCCGCGAAGGGACGCAGCGGCTTGTTGCAGAGCGTCCGCAGCTTGCCATGGGGGTTTCGGCCGCCATTGCAGAGGTGGGATCGCTCGAATCCTGTCTGGCGATGGTCGACAATCCGAGCGCGGAGATCGCCGCAGTGAGCTTTCGCCGCATGATTGAGCGTCATGGCCATGAGCCGCGCATGCGCGTGGCGCTGGCGGCCGATCAGCGTCTTCCTTCCGATTGCCGGCACACGCTTCTCGTGCAGCTTGGCGAAGCCCTGCGCGAAGCGCCGCTGGTTAAGGCGCTGGTGGGTGCGGCGCGGGCCGAGAAGCTGACGCGTGATGCATGCGTGCGCGCCTCGCTCACGCTGATCGAGACGATTGACCCGGATGAGCACGAAGCGCTGGTGGAGCATCTGCGCATGCGTGGTGATCTGACGGCAGGTTTCATCGTGCGCATGGTGGCGCATGGCAAGATCGATTTCTTCGGCCATGTGATGATGGCGCTCACCGGGCAGTCGCACACGCGCATTCGCGGCCTGCTCGTGAACGGACGCGATCTGGCCGTATCGGCGCTTTTGCAGAAGGCGGGGCTTGCAAAGCCGTTTCACCGCCCCCTGATCCGCGCGCTGTCGGTCTGGCGTGACGTGGCGCAGGGGCGGCGGGTGGCCGGTGCGCAGGAGGTTTCCTGGCTGATGATGGAGAGCATTGGCGCGACGCCCGGCCAGTCCGGTCCGGCAGCGGAATCTGCCGAGCTCGCTGGCCTGCTGCGCTCAATCCATCTCGATGCCCTGCGTGAGAACGCACGCCTTCAGGCGCAGGCGATCGCCGCCGCCTGACAGAAGGGCGTCCGCGTCGCCGGCATCAATGCCGGCTTTGCGCGTCAGATATCCAGTTCTTCAGCGAACTCGGCATTGTCCTGAATGAAGCGGAAGCGCGCTTCGGGCTTGGTTCCCATCAGGCTGTCGATGGCGCCCTTGGTGGCTTCCTGACCGTCGAGCACGGTGACGCGCAGCAGCGTGCGCTTGGCCGGGTCCATGGTCGTTTCCTTGAGCTGGCTCGCCATCATCTCGCCCAGACCCTTGAAGCGGCCGATATCGATCTTGCCGCGCCCCGTGAACTCCGTTTCCAGAAGCTCGTCCTTGTGGGCGTCGTCGCGCGCATACATGGTCTTGCCGCCCTGGCTGAGGCGGTAGAGCGGGGGAACAGCCATGTAGAGATGGCCATTCTCGATGAGCTGCGGCATCTCCTGATAGAAGAAGGTGATGAGCAGCGAGGCAATGTGCGCGCCGTCGACGTCGGCATCCGTCATGATGATGACGCGGTCGTAACGCAGATCGTCTTCACGGTATTTCGAGCGCGTGCCGCAGCCGAGCGCCTGTGTGATGTCGGAAATCTGCTGGTTGGCGGCGAGCTTGTTGGAGCCGGCGCTGGCGACGTTGAGGATCTTGCCGCGCAGCGGCAGAACGGCCTGACTGGCGCGGTTGCGCGCCTGCTTGGCGGAGCCGCCAGCCGAGTCGCCCTCGACGATGAAAATTTCAGCACCCGCTGCCGCGCCCATGGTGCAGTCGGCGAGCTTTCCGGGCAGGCGCAGCTTGCGCACGGCGCTCTTGCGGCTGACCTCGCGCTCCTGACGGCGGCGAAGGCGCTCATCGGCGCGCGCCACAACCCATTCAAGCAGTTTGGAGGCTTCCTGCGGGTTTTCTGCAAGCCAGTGGTCGAACGGATCGCGGATCGCGTTTTCGACAATGCGGGTGGCGGCAGCCGTCGCCAGCTTGTCCTTGGTCTGGCCAACGAACTCCGGTTCGCGCACGAACACGGAAAGCATGCCGGCGGCCGAGATCATCACGTCTTCGGAGGTGATGATGGAAGCGCGCTTGTTGCCGGTCAGCTCCGCATAGCCGCGCAGGCCACGCAGGAGCGCGTTGCGGAAACCGCTTTCGTGGGTTCCGCCCTCGGGCGTCGGCACGGTGTTACAATAGGAGTTGAGCATGGCGTCGCCGCCATACCAGGTGATCGCCCATTCCACGGCGCCATGACCGGTGGTCTTTTCGCTGCGGCCGGAGAAAATCTCCTTGGTGACCTGGAACTGCCCGTCGAGCGAAGCGGCCAGATAGTCCTTGAGACCGCCGGGGAAGTGGAAGGTCGCCTTTTCGGGCGTCTCGTCCTTCTCGCCGATCAGGGAAGGGGCGCAAATCCAGCGGATTTCCACGCCGCCGAACAGATAGGCCTTGGAGCGGGCCATCTTGTAGAGCCGCGCGGGCTCGAACTTCGCGCCCTTGCCAAAGATTTCTTCGTCCGGCTTGAAGCGCACCTTGGTGCCGCGCCGGTTGTGCACGTCGCCGAGCTTCTCCAGTCCGCCCTGCGGCAGGCCGCGTGAAAAAGTCTGGCGGAAGAGCTGGCGATTGCGGGCAACCTCCACCTGAAGGAGTTCGGACAGGGCGTTGACCACGGACACGCCAACGCCGTGCAGGCCGCCGGAGGTCTCGTAGACCTTGGAATCGAACTTACCGCCGGCATGCAGCGTCGTCATGATGACTTCGAGCGCCGACTTGTCCTTGAACTTGGGGTGCGGATCGACCGGAATGCCGCGACCGTTATCGGTGACGGAGAGATAGCCTTCCTCGTCGAGTTCCACTTCGATGAAGGTGGCGTGGCCGGCCACCGCCTCATCCATGGAGTTGTCGATGACTTCGGCGAACAGGTGGTGCAGCGCCTTGTCGTCGGTGCCGCCAATATACATGCCGGGACGGCGACGAACGGGCTCCAGACCTTCCAGAACCTCAATGTCGGCCGCACTGTAGCCGTCGCCCGACGGGGCGGGCGATGCAGATGGCGCGGGACGCGCAGCGGGCTTGCGCTGAGGCGCTGCCGGCTCGGGCGTTTTCGCACGTTCCACATTGGCAGGCGTCCCGGCGGCAGGCATTCCGGCGAAGAGGTCGTTGTTGTCGTCCATGAAGCGTGTTGTTTCCTGTCCGCGAATCAGCCCGCAGTTTGCCATGGTTTGCAAGGCAAAGCGAAGCCTGTTCCGGTTCCGTTCGGAGTGTGTGGACGACGCTTTACCAGAAAGCGGGGGCGCGCGCCAAGAGGTGCGCGGCAATTGAGGCGATCATCTCCCCAGCTTGGGGAGATGATCCGTTTCATCGTGGTCAGCTTGCCAGCGCTTCGATGGGCGGGCAGGCGCAGACCAGATTGCGGTCGCCGCCGACATTGTCGACGCGCGAGACGGGCGGCCAGTATTTGGACGCTGCCTCGAGCGAACCTTCGGGGAAGGCGGCTTCGCTGCGGCTATAGGGATGCGTCCAGTCGTCACCCATCAGCTCCATCGCGGTGTGCGGCGCGTTGGCGAGCGGATTGTCATCCTTCGGCCATTCGCCCTTTTCCACCCGCGCAGCTTCTTCGGCGATGGAGATCATCGCCTGGCAGAAGCGGTCGACTTCGCTCTTCGGCTCCGACTCCGTCGGCTCCACCATCAGCGTGCCCGCAACGGGGAAGCTCATGGTCGGGGCGTGGAAGCCATAGTCGATGAGCCGCTTGGCGATGTCGTCGACGGTGATGCCGGCGCGATCCTTGAACACCCGCGTGTCGAGAATGCACTCATGCGCGACACGGTCGTTGCGGCCTTTGTAGAGCACCGGGTAGTGCTCCTTCAGGCTGTGGGCGATGTAATTGGCGTTGAGGATTGCCATTTCCGTCGCCCGCTTGAGGCCGTCGCCGCCCATCATGCGGATATACATCCATGTGATCGGCAGGATCGACGCGCTGCCATAGGGGGCTGCGGCCACCGCATGGCTGCTGCCGAGCGCCACATGCCCCGGCACGAACGGCTTCAGATGCGCCTTGACGCCGATCGGGCCAACGCCCGGTCCGCCGCCGCCATGGGGAATGCAGAAGGTCTTGTGCAGGTTCAGGTGGCAGACATCCGCTCCCAGATCGCCCGGACGGGCAAGCCCGACCATGGCGTTGAGATTGGCGCCGTCGAAATAGACCTGGCCGCCGTGTTCGTGGATCACCGCGCACATGTCGCGCACGCCTTCCTCGAACACGCCGTGGGTCGACGGGTAGGTCAGCATCAGCGCCGCCAGCTTGTCGGCGTGCTCTTCCGCCTTCGCCTTCAGGTCGTCCTGATCGATATTGCCATCTTCCGTGCAGCGCACGACCACCACCCGCATGCCGGCCATGGAGGCGGACGCCGGGTTGGTGCCATGGGCGGAGGAGGGGATGAGGCAGATATCGCGGTCACCTTCGCCGCGCTCGGCGTGATAGCGGCGGATGGCCAGGAGACCGGCATATTCGCCCTGGCTACCGGCATTGGGCTGCAGCGAAACTGCGTCGAAGCCGGTGATTTCCGAGAGCCAGCGGTCCAGATCGTCGATCATGCGACGATAACCCAACGTGTGTTCCGGCGGAGCGAAGGGGTGAAGGCCACCCACTTCCGGCCAGCTCACGGGCATCATCTCGGCAGCAGCGTTGAGCTTCATGGTGCAGGAGCCAAGCGGGATCATGGCGCGGTCGAGCGCAAGATCCTTGTCGGCGAGCCTGCGCAGGAAGCGCATCATTTCCGTTTCCGAGCGGTGAGAGTGGAAATCCGGCTGCGTGAGGAAGCCTTCGCCGCGCGCTGCGGCCGGGGCAAGGCGCGGTGCGCTTTCCGGCACGGTGGCGCCGAACAGGGCTGCCAGTGCGGCCAGATCGTCTTCGGTCGTCGTCTCGTCAAAGGCGACGCTGACGCGGTCCGCGTCGAGAACGCGCACAAGGCGGCCCTCGGCCTCGGCTCCGGCCGCGATCTCCTGCGCCTTGCCGGGAACGGTGACGGTGACCGTGTCGAAGATGACATCGCCTGCAAGCGAAAGGCCGGCAGCCTTGAGGCCCGCATGGAAGCGGGCTGCGCGCTCATGCACCTGCTCGGCAATTGCAGCGAGCCCTTCCGGGCCATGCCAGATGGCAAAGGCTGCGGCCATGTTGGCAAGCAGTGCCTGCGCGGTGCAGATGTTGGAGGTCGCCTTGTCGCGGCGGATGTGCTGCTCGCGGGTCTGCAGCGCCAGACGGTAGCCCGGACGGCCATGCGCATCGACCGACTGGCCGACGAGGCGGCCGGGCATGAGGCGCGTCAGCTTGTCCGATACGGCGCAATAGGCCGCGTGCGGACCGCCAAAGCCCATCGGAACGCCATAACGCTGCATCGAGCCAACGGCGATTTCTGCGCCCAGTGCTGCCGGCGTTTCGCTCAACAGCAGGCCGAGCGGGTCGGCCACCATGATGACGATGGCGCCCTTGTCCTTTGCCTCGGCGATCAGCGCGCCGTGGTCACCATGAACGCCATAGGTGTCGGTCCACGGAACGATGAGGGCGAAGGTGTTGTCGTCGATCGTGTCGCCATCGACCTCGATGCCCAGCGGCTCCGCGCGGGTGACCACCACGTCGCGGGTCTGCGGGTGCAGTTCGCCGGCAATCGCCAGCTTGCTGCGCTTGGAGCGATGATGACGCCAGGCAATGCCCACGGCTTCGGCCACGGCCGAACCTTCGTCCAGCAGCGAGGCGGAGGCGACCGGCAGGCCGGTCAGTTCCGTCACCAGCGTCTGGAAGTGGAACAGAAGCTCAAGGCGGCCCTGGCTGATTTCCGACTGGTAGGGCGTGTAGGCCGTGTACCAGGCAGGGTTTTCAAACAGGTTGCGCTGGATGACCGGCGGAACCTTCACGCCGTGATAGCCGGCGCCGATGAAGCTCTTGAGCACCTTGTTCTGGCGCATGGCTGCGCCGAGCTCTTCGAGCGCCTCGGTCTCGCTGGCTGCCGGCGGCAGGTCGAGCGGACGGTCGAGGCGGATCGAATTCGGCACGGCCTGCGTGATCAGCGTCTCGAGCGACGGAACGCCGAGCGTGGCCAGCATGGCCTTGGTTTCTTCACCGCGCGGGCCGATATGGCGGGCGGCGAAAGGGAGTGTGTTGGCGGACATGGTGTTTCCTCAGGCAATCGACGCCTTGTAGGCGGCTTCGTCCATCAGGCCTTCGAGCTGGCTTTCATCGGAGAGCTTCATCTTCCACAGCCAGCCATCGCCGGTGGGGGCGGAGTTCACGAGGGCCGGGTCGCTTGCAAGCGCTTCGTTGACCTCGGAGATCTCGCCATCGGCAGGCGCGTACACATCGGAAGCGGCCTTCACGGATTCAACCACGACGGCGGTGTCGCCCTTGGAGAGCGTTGCGCCGGTTTCGGGCAGTTCCACGAACACCAGATCGCCGAGCTGTTCCTGAGCGTGATCGGTGATGCCGACGGTTGCGACGCCGTTCTCGACTTTGATCCACTCGTGGTCTTCGGTGAAATAGGTCTGGCTCATCTGGCTGTTATCCTTTTTTGTAGCGCTGCGGCGTGAAGGGCAGGGTATGGACATCAAGTGCGATGCGGTTGCCGCGCACTTCGGTGAAAAGACGGGTGCCGGGTTCGGAAAGCGCCTTGGCGACATAGCCCATCGCCACCGGATGACCGGCGGAGGGGCCAAAACCGCCCGATGTGACGCGGCCGACCTTTTCGCCGGCTTCGTTGATGAGCGGTGCGCCGGCGCGCACCGGCTGGCGGCCTTCCGGCTTCAGGCCGACGCGCTTTTCCTTCGCGCCATCGGCAATGATCTTCTGCAGGGCCTCGGCGCCGATGAACCGGCCTTCGGAGCGCAGCGCCTTCGGCACGGCCCAAAGGATGGCGGCATTGGCCGGATCGGTCGTCTCGTCGAGATCCTGACCATGCAGGCAGAGCCCGGCTTCGAGTCTGAGGCTGTCGCGGGCGGCAAGGCCAACCCACTGGACGCGCTCGTCGTCGAGCAGTTTGCGGGCAAAGCGCTCCGCCTGATCGACCGGCAGCGCCACCTCGAAACCGTCTTCGCCGGTGTAGCCCGAACGGGTGGCGAACCAGCCCTCATGCGGCTCCGTGCCGGTCATGAAGACGAGATCGCTGAGGTCGAGGCCGGCGGCGATCAGGATGGCTTCTGCGTCGGGGCCCTGAAGGGCGAGGAGGACGCGCTCGAGCGCGGTGAAGGAGATGTCGAAATCTGCGGCGATGGCGCGGAGATGCACTTCATCCTTCGCGGCATTGCCGGCATTCGCCACGATCATGTAGCGGTTTTCGCCGAGCCGGGTGACGATCAGGTCGTCGATGATGCCGGCATTCTCGTTGAGAAGGACGGTGTATTTCGACTGGCCTTCCCTGAGCGCCGTCGCATCGAGCGGGCAGGCGCGCGACAGGAAGGCTGCTGCGTCTGCGCCTTCAACCTCGAAGAGCTGCATGTGAGAGATGTCGAACAGTCCGGCGCTTTCGCGCGTGTGGATGTGTTCTTTCATCACGCCGGCGGGATAGGTCAGGGGCATGCGCCAGCCGGCGAATGCGCCAAAACGTGCGCCGGCATCTTCATGCAGCGCTTCCAGCGGCAGATGTTTCAGGGATTCGGTGTTGCTCATCATTCCTCCAGAATCGCACGCATGCCGCGGGAAGCGACATGTTCGTGCCCCTCTGTCGGAAGCCTGAGAGACTCGCGCAGCCGGAACTCTGTCGACCACGCTTACACCTTCGGCGCGGGGATCGCTCCCCGACTTTCCAGAGTGTCTTGACCTGTCTACGGTTCTTTTGCCTGAGAGATTTCGGGCGATTTCCCCTTCGGCGTCCGCCCCGGTTTTCCCCGGTTTGGCTCTCTCCCGCAAACAGGCAGGGCTGCTGCCCTCGACGGCTGGAAACTAGCGCACGCCGTTGTGTTTGTCACCTGTCATAACGCCGGTCGTGGTCGTGGCATCACGCTTTCTGTGCACAATGTCGCATCAGAAGAAATCCGCGCGTCAGCCAGCGCCTTCAGCGCGCGCAAGGTCGGTTTCGATCTGCGCGACAATGCGGTTGGTTTCTTCCTGGAGCCTGCGGATGCGCTTCAGGTTGGCTGCGACGGCGTTGACCAGTTCCGAGCGGCTTTCGTCGGCTGGCGAAACGCCCACGCCGTGCAGCAGCCAGGAGAGGCTGACATTGAGAACGCCGGCGAGCATGGCCAGCCGGTTTGCGCGCGGCTGCGAGCGGTCGCTTTCCCAGGCCTGTATCGTGGCTGCCTTCACGCCGAGGCGACGGGCGAGTTCGGCAACCGAGAGGCCGACGGCGTCGCGCGCCCGGGAGAGGCGGCCGCCCATCGTGTCGCGGTCGGGTGTGTCTGAATAAATATGTGCTGTGTCCTGCACCGGGCAGCACCTCCGTTTTCGATCATCATTGGGTGGCATTCTGAGCTCAATGATCCCGCATTTTAGGGCGGGTTTGCTCCCGAAAGCATGCCGGATGCGACGCGCCGGCACAAGTTTGCGCCGGCGCGTCAATCGTCGTGGAGGTGAAAAGCCGTTTGCCGGCAGAATGTTAGTCGAAGAACATGATGAGATGATTCATCGGCTTCATGTGTTGATTCAGGTCAGCCGGCTGCGAGGCGCTTTGCGTGCCAGGCAAGATGGTCGTCCATGAAGGTCGAGATGAAGAAGTAGGAGTGGTCATAGCCCTCACGCATGTTGAGCGTGAGCGGAATGCCCGCCTTTTTGCAGGCCGCTTCGAACAGCCATGGCCTGAGGCCCTCGTCCAGGAAGCCGTCAGCCGCGCCCTGATCGATCAGGAATTCGGGAAAGCGAGCGCCGTCGGCTACCAGCGCGCAGGCGTCGTTTCCGCGCCACGTGGCTTCGTCCGCTCCCAGAAATTTCTCCAGCGCCGGTTTCGACCAGCCCGCAGTCGAGGGTTCGACGATGGGGGCGAAGGCGGAGCAGCTTTTGAAGCGGTCGGGGTTTTTAAGCGCGATGGTCAGCGCCCCGTGGCCACCCATGGAGTGTCCGAAAATGCCCTGGCGATCCATGTCCGCCGGAAATTTTTCGGCGATCAGCGCCGGCAGTTCCTCTGTGATGTAGGAATACATGCGGTAGTTCTTGGCGAAGGGTTCCTGCGTGGCGTCCACATAGAAGCCTGCGCCCTTGCCGAACTGCCAGTTGTCCGCCTCGTCCGGCACGTCGTCGCCGCGCGGGCTCGTGTCCGGGCAGACCACGATCATGCCGAGTTCAGCGGCCATGCGGCGGTATTCGCCCTTGTCCATGACATTGGCGTGCGTGCAGGTGAGGCCTGACAGATACCACAGGACCGGGCAGGGGCCATCAGCTGCCTGCGGCGGCACGAACACAGCGAAAGTCATGTCGCACTGGCAGGTTTTCGAGGTGTGGCTGTAAACGCCCTGGACGCCGCCATGGGAGCGTGCGGTGGAGACGGTCTTCATGAGGTCAGTCCCTGTTTTCTTTCAAAGCGCGGCGCACGGTGCGGTCGAGCGCCTGCAGGAAGTCGGAGCGGTCGCGTGCGGTGAAACCGGGATTGTATCCCTTGATCTCACCGGATTCGCGCAGATCCTGTTTGAGGTTGCGCATGGCGACCGCCATGCCGATGGTTTCGGGCGTGAACGGGCGGCCGGTGGGGCCGAGCACATGCACGTCCATCTCCACCAGGCGCGCGGCCAGCGGCACGTCCGCCGTGATGGCGATGTCTCCGGCCACGGCATTCTCCACGATCCAGTCATCGGCGGCGTCGGCGGTGCCGGGCACCACCACATGCCGCACCATGGGATCGCGTGAGGGGCGCAGCCCGCCATTGGAGACATAGACGATGACAAGCCCGTGCCGCTCGGCGACACGGGCTGCTTCCGGTTTCACCGGACAGGCGTCTGCATCCACATAGATGGTCGACAAGGTGATGGCCTCAGTAGACCACCACGGAGCGGATGGATTCGCCCGCATGCATGAGGTCGAAGCCCTTGTTGATCTCGTCCAGCGACAGGGTGTGCGTGATCATCGGGTCGATGTCGATCTTGCCCTCCATGTACCAGTCGACGATCTTGGGCACATCCGTGCGGCCGCGTGCGCCGCCAAAGGCGGTGCCTTTCCAGGTGCGTCCGGTGACCAGCTGGAAGGGACGGGTGGAGATTTCCTGACCCGCACCGGCCACGCCGATGATGATGGACTCGCCCCAGCCGCGATGCGCGCTTTCCAGCGCCTGACGCATCACATGGACATTGCCCGTGCAGTCGAACGTGTAGTCCGCGCCGCCGATCTGGTCTGCGCCGCGCTTGGTCATGTTGACGAGATAGGGGACGAGGTCTTCGCCGGCTTCCTTCGGATTGACGAAATGCGTCATGCCGAATTTCTCGCCCCATTCCTTCTTGTCGTTGTTCAGGTCCACGCCGATGATCATGTCGGCGCCGGCAAGCCGGAGGCCCTGGATCACGTTGAGGCCGATGCCGCCGAGGCCGAACACGATGGCCGTCGAGCCGATCTCGACCTTGGCGGTGTTGATGACCGCGCCGACGCCCGTGGTCACGCCGCAGCCGATGTAGCAGATCTTGTCGAAGGGCGCGTCGGGGTTGACCTTGGCGACCGCGATTTCGGGCAGAACGGTGAAGTTCGAGAAGGTCGAGCAGCCCATATAGTGATGCAGCTTCTCGCCGTTGAGGGAGAAACGGCTCGTGCCGTCCGGCATCAGGCCCTGGCCCTGGGTGGAGCGGATGGCGGTGCACAGATTGGTTTTCTGCGACAGGCAGGACGGGCACGCACGGCACTCGGGCGTGTAGAGCGGGATCACGTGATCGCCCTTCTTGAGGCTCGTCACGCCGGGACCGACATCAACGACGACGCCAGCGCCTTCATGGCCGAGAATCGCCGGGAAGATGCCTTCCGGATCTGCGCCGGAGAGGGTGAACTCATCCGTATGGCAGATGCCGGTCGCTTTCACCTCGATCAGCACTTCGCCTTCGCGCGGGCCATCGAGGTCTACCTCCATGATTTCAAGTGGTTTTCCTGCCTGAACGGCAACAGCGGCGCGGGTTTTCATGGACAATTCTCCTGCAAGTCCGGAATCTAAGCCGAAAGTTTCAGGAATTGTTATGTCCCGCAAGCCCGTTCCGGCCATAGGATGACGCAATCTGACAAACCCGCTTCTCATGCGACAATTGTGTGAAACGCTTGAGCGGGGGCAAGCAAAGCCATAAAACAGAAACGACGTCGCTCGTTGGGGGGAAACACCGTTCATGTTCAAGAAGATCCTCGTCGCCAATCGCGGTGAAATCGCCTGCCGGGTCATGAAGACAGCGAGGAGGATGGGCATCGCCACCGTTGCGGTCTATTCCGACGCCGATGCCGACGCGGTGCATGTGGACATGGCCGACGAGGCCGTTCACATCGGACCGCCCGCCGCCAGTCAGAGCTATCTGGTCGCAGACAGGATCATCGCCGCCTGCAAGGAGACCGGCGCAGAGGCCGTGCATCCGGGCTATGGCTTCCTTTCCGAGAATGCAGGGTTCTGCGAGCGACTGGAAGCCGAGGGCATCGTTTTCATCGGCCCCAAGCCGAAGGCCATCAAGGCCATGGGCGACAAGATCACCTCCAAGAAGATTGCCGCCGAGGCCGGAGTCTCGACCGTTCCCGGTTTCATGGGACTGATCGATGATGCCGAACATGCGGTGCGCATCGCGGGTGAAATCGGTTACCCGGTGATGATCAAGGCGTCGGCGGGCGGCGGCGGCAAGGGCATGCGGATTGCCTGGAACGATGACGAGGCGCGCGAAGGGTTCGAGCGCTCGAAATCGGAAGCTGCGTCCTCTTTCGGCGATGATCGCATCTTCATCGAGAAATTCATCGAGGAGCCGCGCCATATCGAGATACAGGTGCTGGCGGACGCGCATGGCGCGTGCCTGCATCTGGGCGAGCGCGAGTGCTCCATCCAGCGCCGCAATCAGAAGGTGGTGGAGGAGGCTCCGTCGCCCTTTCTGGATGCCGAGACGCGCGCGGCCATGGGCGCACAGTCTGTGGCGCTCGCAAAAGCCGTTGATTATCAAAGCGCCGGCACGGTCGAGTTCATCGTCGACAAGAACCGGAATTTCTATTTTCTGGAGATGAACACGCGCCTTCAGGTGGAGCATCCGGTGACCGAGCTTGTCACCGGCATCGACCTGGTGGAGCAGATGCTGCGGGTGGCGGCAGGCGAGGCGCTGTCCTTCGGTCAGGCCGATGTGAAGCTCAATGGCTGGGCCATTGAAAGCCGTATCTATGCCGAAGATCCGGTGCGTAACTTTCTGCCGTCCATCGGCAGGCTCACCCGTTACCGTCCGCCGCAGGAGGGGCGTTTGGGCGATGCCGTCCTGCGCAACGATACGGGCGTGACGGAAGGGTCGGAAATCTCGATGTTCTACGACCCGATGATCGCCAAGCTCTGTACCTGGGCGCCCGAGCGACTTGATGCGATCAACGCGATGAGCGAGGCGCTGGACCGTTTCGTGATCGACGGAATCGAGCACAACATTCCATTCCTCGCAGCTCTGATGAGCCATCCGCGCTGGCGCGAAGGGCGTCTGTCAACCGGCTTCATCGCGGAGGAGTTTCCTGACGGGTTTGCGCCGCCATCGCCCATGGCGGGCGAGCGCACGGTGCTTGCTGCGGTGGCGCTGGCCGTGGAGCTTCTGCGGCGTGATCGTCTCGACCGGCTGACCGGCCGTCTTGCACCGCATTCGGGCGAACTGAAGCGCGACTGGGTGGTGCGGCTCGATGACGATTATCTGTCCGTCAGCCTTGTCGAAGGCATGATCTCGATCCCGCTGGAAATGGACATTCGCATTGGCGATGCCGATCCGGTGACCGTGCGCTCTTCCTGGCGTCCGGGGGAGCCGGTCTGGGAAGGCGATGTCAATGGCCGCACTGTCGCCGTTCAGGTGCGTCCGATCCTCAACGGCGTTCAGGTCGCCTGGCAGGGTGTGGCTGCGAATGCGCGCGTGATGCTGCCACGCATTGCCGAGCTTGACCGCCTGATGCCCGTGCGTGAAGCGCCCGATACGTCGAAAATGCTGCTTTGCCCGATGCCGGGTCTGGTCGTGTCCATCGCGGTCGCCACCGGGCAGGAGGTCAAGGCGGGCGAAATACTCGCCGTTGTCGAGGCGATGAAGATGGAGAATGTCCTGCGCGCCGAGCGTGACGGGATGGTGGCAAAGATCAATGCCGCGCCCGGTGACAGCCTCGCCGTGGATGCGGTCATCATGGAATTCGAATAGGAGCTTTCCAAAAATGGCGCAGATGGAAAAGCGGGCAGCGGTGCTGTTCGATCTCGACGGCACGCTGACGAACCCGTTTGTCGGCATTTCCAGCTGCATCCGCCATGCAATGGAGAAGATGGGGCGCACGGCCCCGGATGACGCCACCATTCGCTCCCATATCGGGCCACCCCTGCAGGTCACCTTCGCCACGTTTCTGGAAACCAGCGACGAAGGGCGCATCTGGGAGGCCGTCGGGCACTATCGCGAACGTTATCAGGACGTCGGAAAGTTCGAGAATGAGCTCATTCCCGGCATCAGGGAGACGCTTTCCCATTGTGTCGATGCAGGGCATTTCCTCTCCGTGGCGACCTCGAAGATGGAAGCCTACAGCAAGGATATCATTGCGCATTTCGATCTCGCGCGCTTCTTCGATGCAGTGCACGGCTCTGCCCCCGATGGGACCAATGCCAACAAGGCGGACCTGATCCGGCACATCATCGCCAGTGAAGGGATCGAGCCCGAAAACACGGTGATGATCGGCGACCGGCTTCACGATGTTGCCGGCGGCAAGGCGAATGGCGTGCCGGCCATTGGCGTTCTCTGGGGATTTGGCGACCGGGCCGAGCTGGCGGAAGCGGGCGCGGTCGGTATCGTGGAAGAGCCGGCAGAGCTGGCCGTCGAAATCGACCGGGTTCTGGCTGCAGAGACGGTCTGACGCGTTCAGAAAGCCGTGTGCTGCCGGGTGACGGGCCTTTACCCCCGGTGCCCGATGCGGGACAATGAGCTTTGAGTCTTCAAGAAGCAGTTGGCAGCAATTCATGGCGAGCGACAGGCGTTTGCGCGATCCGATTTTCGCAGCGGCGGAGCGTGAAAGAAACCGGCCCGAACGGCCCTTCATTCACCTGCGGGTGCATTCGCCCTATTCGCTGCTGGAAGGCGCGCTGCCTCTTGGAAAGGTCATTGGCCATGCGCTGAAGGATGAAGCGCCGGCCATCGCCATCACCGACACCAACAATCTGTTCGGCGCGCTGGAGTTTTCCCAGAAAGCCTCCAAGGAGGGGCTGCAACCCATCGTCGGCTGCCAGCTTGACTGCGCGTTTGAGGACGCGCTGGCGGAAAGCCGCCGCGGCAATGGCCGCAAGGGTGGGGGCGCGCAGTATGAACCGCTGGTTCTGATCGCTTCGACCGAGGCAGGTTACGCCAATCTGGTACGGCTCGTCAGCCGCGCCTATCTCGACAATGAGCCGGGCGAGGCGACCCATATCACCACGGAATGGCTGACCGAGCTGGCCGACGGCATCATCTGCCTGAGCGGCGGTCCGCGCGGGCCGATCGGCGCCGCATTGAAGGCCGACCGGCCCGAGGTTGCCGAGGAGCGGTTGCTTTTCCTGAAGGAATGCTTTGGCAACCGGCTCTATGTGGAACTGGAGCGTTTTGAGGGGTACGACCGGGTTGTCGAGGCGGCAACCGTCGATCTCGCCTACAAGCTCGAACTGCCGCTGGTTGCGACCAATGAGGCGTTTTTTCCCGCCCGTGAGGATTACGAGGCCCATGACGCGCTGATCGCCATCGCCGAGGGCGCGGTGATCGCCATGGACGACCGCCGCCAGCTCACGCCGGACAATTATCTCAAGAGCCAGGCCGAGATGGCGCGGCTCTTTTCCGATCTGCCCGAGGCCATCGACAACACGATCGAGATCGCCCGGCGCTGTTCCTATTTCACGCAGACGCATCCGCCGATCCTGCCGCGCTTTACGGGCGCGGATGCGGCCGACGCCGAGGCGGCGCTTCAGGCCGAGGCTGACGAATTGCGGCGTCAGGCCCGCGAAGGTCTCGACCACCGCCTCAATTCACAGGGTCTGGCCGAAGGCTATACGCGCGAGCAATATGCCGAGCGCCTCGATTATGAGCTCGGCATTATCGAGCGGATGAAGTTCCCGGGCTACTTCCTGATCGTTTCGGACTTCATCAAATGGGCGAAGGCTCAGGATATCCCTGTGGGACCGGGGCGTGGTTCGGGTGCTGGCTCGCTCGTCGCCTACGCGCTCACCATTACCGATGTGGACCCGCTGCGCTTCTCGCTTCTGTTCGAGCGCTTCCTGAACCCCGACCGCGTGTCGATGCCTGACTTTGATATCGACTTCTGTCAGGATCGCCGCGAAGAGGTGATCCGCTACGTGCAGCGCAAATATGGCCGCGATCAGGTGGGTCAGATCATCACCTTCGGTACGCTGCAGGCCCGCGCCGTTCTGCGCGATGTGGGGCGCGTGCTGCAGATGCCCTATGGCCAGGTCGACCGGCTCTGCAAGATGGTGCCTTCGAACCCGGCCAATCCCACGCCGCTGCCCAAGGCCATCGAGGATGAGCCGCGCTTCGCCGAAGAAGTGGAGAAGGAGCCGATTGTCGGCACGCTTCTCGATTATGCCCAGAAGCTAGAAGGTCTCTACCGCCACGCCTCGACGCACGCCGCCGGCATCGTGATCGGCGACCGGCCGCTCTCCGAGCTGGTGCCGATGTATCGAGACCCGCGCTCCGACATGCCGGTCACCCAGTTCAACATGAAATGGGTCGAGCAGGCGGGGCTGGTGAAGTTCGACTTTCTCGGCCTGAAGACGCTGACCGTTCTGGAAACGGCGGTGAAGCTCATCCGCCGCCGGGGCATCGAGATCGATCTGGCGCATATCCCGCTCGACGATCCGGAAACCTACGCGATGCTCTCGCGCGGCGAGACGGTCGGCGTGTTCCAGGTGGAATCGGCCGGCATGCGCAAGGCGCTGATCGGCATGAAGCCCGACCGCATCGAGGACATTATCGCGCTGGTCGCGCTCTATCGTCCCGGTCCGATGGAGAACATCCCCACCTACAATGCGCGCAAGCATGGTGACGAGGAAATCGCCTCGATCCACCCCAAGATCGACCATCTGGTGAAGGAGACGCAGGGCGTTATCGTTTACCAGGAGCAGGTGATGCAGATCGCGCAGGAGCTGGCCGGCTACACGCTCGGTCAGGCTGACCTTCTGCGCCGCGCCATGGGTAAGAAGATCCGCGCGGAGATGGAGAAGCAGCGCGGCATCTTCGTGGATGGCGCGACCGAGCGCGGCGTTTCCAAGCAGCAGGCAAACTTCATCTTTGACCTGCTCGCCAAGTTCGCCGACTACGGCTTCAACAAGTCGCACGCCGCTGCCTACGCCATCGTCTCCTATCAGACGGCCTATCTGAAGGCGCATTACCCGGTCGAGTTCCTCGCCGCGTCGATGACCTACGACATGGCCAACTCCGACAAGCTGAACGACTTCCGCCGCGACGCCATGCGGCTCGACATTGAAGTCGTGTCGCCATCGGTTCTGACCTCGCATCGTCCGTTCGAAGTGGGTGAGAACAAGATTTTCTACTCTCTCGCCGCCATCAAGGGCGTGGGCGACGCGGCGGTGGAGCACATCGTCGAGAAGCGCAACGAGAAGCAGTTTGAGAGCCTTGAGGATTTCTGCGCCCGCATCGATCCCAAGATCGTCGGCAAACGGGTTTTGGAAAGCCTGATTCAGGCCGGCGCATTCGACTGTTTCGGTCTCGACCGCGCGGCCCTGTTCGGCGGCATCGACCGGCTTATGGGCATGGCGGCACGCGCGGCCGAAGACGCGGCCATGGGGCAGGGCGACATTTTCGGCATGTCGGGCGGCGGCGAGCCGCAGAAGCTCCATCTGCCGGTGGTCGAGCCATGGTCCGCCGCCGACAAGCTGCACCGCGAGTTCCAGGTGGTCGGCTGCTATCTCTCGGCGCATCCGCTGGATGAGTATGCCGAGATCCTGGAAAAGATGCGCGTGCAGAACTGGGGCACATTCCAGGCTGCAGTGAAGCGCGGGGCGACCGCCGGGCGGCTTGCCGGCACCGTCACCTCCAAGCAGGAGCGGCGCACGCGCACCGGCAACAAGATGGGCATCATCCAGTTGTCCGACGCCACCGGACAGTATGAGGCCGTCCTGTTTTCCGAGGCGCTCGCGCAATATCGCGATCTTCTGGAAGCGGGTTCCTCCGTGGTCATCATGGTGGGGGCTGAAAACCGGCCCGAAGGCGTCAATCTGCGCATTCAGGGCGTGCAGTCGCTCGAGGAAGAAGCCTGCCGGATGCAGAAGGCGCTGCGCATCTATCTGCGCGACCCCAAGCCGCTGGCGGCCATCTCCTCGCAGCTCACCCAGCGCGGTGATGCGCAGGTGAGCCTCGTCGTCATCAAGGAAGGCGGGCAGGGCGAGATCGAGGTCGGGTTACCCAACCGCTACCGGATCTCACCGCAGGTTGCGGCCGCCATGCGGGCCGTGCCGGGCGTTGTAGAGGTTGAACTTGTTTAGGCGTTGCGCCACAAGGTGAGCGCAGCAACTTCTGGTCGTTTTTGCAAATTTCCGCGATCAGGGATTTTTCATTATTTTTTAGTTTTGGGGCCTGTTTTTCATGAATTACGTTGAGACGGCGGCGGAAAGCCGCCAAACGCCTGTACATCTGCCGTTTTCCTTCACCGGGCGCGCTTCTGAGTATTTCGGCATCTGGATTGTCAATCTGTTCCTGTCGATCATCACGCTCGGCATCTACACTGCCTGGGCGAAGGTGCGCCGGTTGCGCTACTTTTATGGAAACAGCTGGCTCGACGGGCACAATTTCGAATACCACGCGCGGCCCACCAGGATCCTGATCGGGCGCATCATCGTGGTGGCCTTTCTGCTTGCCTACAATGTGCTGATCAGTGTTTCGCCATTCTTCGGGTTGCTCATCATCCCTTATCTGATTGCCTTTCCGTGGCTTCTGAACAAGTCGATGGCGTTCAACGCACGGATGACCAGCTATCGCAATGTGCGGCTGAATTTCCGCGGGACCTATTGGGGCGCGTTTTTCGCCTTCGTGATCATGCCGGTGGTCGCCCTTGTATCCGCAGGGCTTCTTGCTCCGGTGGCTTCGAAATTGGCGCGCAACTATCTCGGCCGCCATCTGGGCTATGGGTCAACCCGCTTTGAGACCCAGGCGCCGCTCACAGCGCTTTACGCAAATCTGGGCGTGACGGTTATTTTCATAGGGCTTGTCCTAGTGGTTTTCGTCGGAGGGGGCTTTCTGATCGGGGCCGGACTGGTTTCGGCGGGAGGCGGGCTTCAGTTTGGTCCGGATGAGCTATTCGATGTCTTCAATTATGGATCGATGGCTGGCATCCTGACTGGCGCTTCCATAGGTGCCTATATTGCGCTGGCGCTTGCCTATCTCTTCTATGAGGCCGGTGTGCGCAACATCGCCTACAATCACACCGTGCTTGATGGCCGGCACCGCTTCAACTCCCGCGTGGGGCGGCTTCGTTATGTCTGGATTCTGGTCTCAAACCTGTTCGCCACCATTTTGACGCTTGGCCTCTTGCGGCCGTGGGCCGCAGTGCGCAGCTGGCGCTATCTGGTGGTCAGCACTGGTGTGTTTGCGGTCGGCCCGCTTGACGATTTCGTCGATGAAGCCGCACCGGAGGGCAATGTCGGCGCGGCCGAGTTCTTCGATATCGAAGGCATCGATTTCGGACTTTGAGGGCTTGCGCCATTCTCCAGACCTGCATGGTCGATTGCGTCGAAACAGGGATAGGCCATGATTGAGGGACGTTATTTCCCACCCGGTTCCTCGCGTGTCGTGGCGGCCAGCCTTTCCGGCGTTCCGGAACGGCTGGTGCTGCGTCTTGCCGACGAAACGGAGGCGCTGGAGCCGGTAATCGTGTCCGTCTCCGACCCGGTTGCCGCCGTTCCGCGCAAGATCACCTTTGCCGATGGCGGTGTTTTCGAAGCCCCGCTTGGCGCCGATGTGGACGGCTTCCTGAAGACGGGTGGCAGCTTCTTCGCCCGGCTGATGCGCCTTGAGGGGCATCCGGGCTTCGTGGCGGCGGCCGCCGTGGTGACGATGGGGCTGATCTTCGTCGTCTACCGGTTTGGTGTCCCGCTTCTGGCGTCGGGTGCGGCGTTGGTGACGCCGCAGCCCATCATCGTCGCGATGGACCGGGGAACGCTTGAGACGGTGGATCGCACCGTGTTCTCCCCCACGGAACTTGCCGAAGAGCGCCAGAAGGCGCTGCACGACATGTTCGGTGAACTGGCGCAGATCGCAGGCGATGATGGACCCGCGCTCAGATTGGAACTCCGGCAGGGCGGCATGATAGGCGCGAATGCGCTGGCGCTGCCGGGCGGCACCATCATTGTTACGGACGAACTGGTCGGGCTTGCCCGGTCTGACGACGAGATTGCCGGCGTTATCGCCCATGAGATCGGCCATGTGCGCGAGCGGCACTCGCTGCAGCAGATCTATCGCGTTCTGGGCATTGGTTTCATGGTGGGGCTGATCGGTGGTGATGCGAGCCAGCTGGTCGATGATGTGATCGTGCAGGCAAGCGCTCTGCAGACCCTTGTCTATTCGCGTGAGTTCGAGACCCATGCCGACCTCTACAGTGTCGGGCTGATGGCGAAGGCGGGCCGCGATCCGTTGGCTTTTGTGGGGCTTCTGGACCGTGTGGTTGAGGACGCTGGCGGTTCCGATGAGACAGGCTGGTTCTCCACGCATCCCGGCACGAAGGATCGGCGTGAGGCGGTTCGGCAGCGTGTTGAGGAACTTCGCGGCCAGTAGGGCAGGCCTCAAGCAGCTGGCTCAATCGTCGCCGTCACGCTGTGGGCGCGCGACTTTGGAGCGCCCGAACGTATAGCCGGTCTCGACGGCCTGTTTGCCGAATTTTTCGCGCAGGCTGTCGATGGCGCCCTCGGCGAGTGCGCGCTTGTGGGAAAGCCCGTCGACAAGGTCTTGCGGATCGGCCCTGCCGGCGTCGGTCAGGTCGCTGACACCGATGCCCAGAAGGCGAAAGCGCGTGCCATCCACCTCCCGTTTCAGGAGTTCCAGCCCCGTGTGAAAGATGCGGTCGGCGAGCCGTGTCGGGTCTCCCAGCTGCCGGTTGCGTGTGCGCAGCCGGAACTCGGCGGTCTTGAGTTTCAGAACGACGGTTCGACCGGCAATGTCGGCCTCCTTAAGCCGGGCGGAAACCCGCTCGGAAAGCGCGCGCAGCACCGGCACCAGATCCTCCATCCGGGACAGATCCGTGTTGAACGTGGTTTCAGACGAAACGCTTTTTGCTTCACTGCGCGGTTTCACGCCGCGTTCGTCCATGCCGCGCGAAAGGTGATAGAGCCGGTCGCCCATCGTGCCGTAACGCCGCATCAGCTCGTTGCGCTCCATGGTCTGAAGCTGGCCGATGGTGCGGATGCCATCCTTGCCGAGCGTGGCGGCAAAGGCCTTGCCGACGCCCCAGATGAGCGTGACGGGCTGTCTCTGAAGAAAGCTGACGGCCTCTTCCTGACCGATCACGGAAAAGCCGCGCGGCTTGTCCAGGTCTGAAGCCACCTTGGCCAAGAATTTGCAGTAGGAGAGGCCGACCGAAACGGTGATGCCGACTTCCTCTTCCACCTGCCGTGCGAAGCGGGCGAGCACCAGGGCGGCGGGCGCACCATGCAGTTTCTCCGTGCCGGCGAGATCGAGAAAGGCTTCGTCGATGGACAGCGGCTCGACCATGGGGGTGAGCGCCTCCATCATTGAGCGCACCTGACGGCCGACCCTTGAATATTTCTCCATGTCCGGCTTGACCACGACGGCCTCGGGGCATGCTTCGAGCGCCTTGAACATGGGCATGGCAGAGCGAACGCCGTGGATGCGGGCGATGTAGCAGGCGGTGGAGACGACACCGCGTTTGCCCCCACCAATGATGACCGGCCTGTCGCGCAGGGCCGGATTGTCCCGCTTCTCGACCGAGGCGTAGAAGGCATCGCAGTCGACATGGGCGAGAGACAGGCGGTCAAGCTCGGCATGGGCGAGCATGCGCGGGCTCCCGCATGACCGGCAACGCCGCGATGCGGTGTTCGCCGGGGTCAGGCAATCGCGGCAAATGCCATGCGTGAGGGCGTTGACAGGCATGATTGATCATGTGAACATAAAGTGAACATGCATCTTACTTGAAACACCGCCATGGCACAAGCTGCGGTCTGGAGCAGGCGGGTTGCCAGAAGCCGGGTTGCAACAGGTCAGGGTGGACTATCGGATTGCGCCCCTGACGCCGGATTTGTGGCCGGCATTCGAGGATCTGTTTGGCAGGCAGGGCGCCTGTTACGGTTGCTGGTGCACGCATTTTCGTTTGCCACCGGCGGTGCGGCGACAAAACGACCGCGAGAGCAACAGGGATCACATCAAGGCGCGAATTGCAGCCGGCCCGCCTCCGGGGATCTTGCTCATGGATGGCGCAAAGGCGGATGGCTGGATGCAGATCGGGCCGCGCGCCGACATTTCCGAATGGAACAACAAGGGGCGTGTCTCTGCGCCGCTGGGAGAGGGCGAGGAGCGTGAGGTGGATATCTGGGCGATCTCGTGCTTCTTCCTGCGAAGCTCGGCGCGCCGAAAGGGCCTGTCTCACGTGCTTGTTGCCGGCGGGATCGATTTTGCCCGGCAAAACGGCGCGCGCCTGCTGGAAGCCTGTCCGATCACCCGGTCGAACGACAAGCGTTCCATCGGCCTGTTCGTGGGCTCGACGCGGGTCTTTGAAAAGGCCGGGTTCCAGACGGTCGCAGAGCGCAAGGCGGGGCGGCCGCTGATGCGGTTTACGCTTTGACTGTGTGATGCCGGGATGCGCTGTGGTTCTGGCCGGGCGCGGCGTTGTCTTTGCCAGGCCCGGCAGGTGCGGTGTGACTGTTCAGAGCGTTGCTGACGAGAAAAGGTTCGCCGGTAATGCGCTATCTCATTGATTTTGCGCAATTTTGGCCGGGAAATCGGTTTCCACTTTTGCTGGAATCGCTTTAGATCTGCAGTGAGCGGGCGATTTTCTCGCCGGCCTCTTTCCAGTGTTCCACAGCCGTTACGCCCTCGGGGATCGGCGGCATCAGCGTGCGCACGGAATTGTCGGCCATCAGGTGGAAGAGATGCGCGTCCTCCACCGTGTCGCGCACCGAGACGAGGTTGTAATACATGTCGTCGACGAAGGCGACGGGACGCTGATGCTCGCCGCGCAGGCGCTGGATTGCCGGGCCCTTGGCGCGCTCGGTCGTGAGCAGCGGATAGTGCATTTCCAGTTGGTCGAGCAGGGTGCGGCGCGTCTGCCGGTAGCGGTGGGGCATGGCGGTCAGGAGCACCACCTGGCTTGCTTTCGAAAGCCGTGCAATGGTTTCGGAGGCGTCTTCGGCCAGCGCCTGCCAGTCATGCTGGACCTCGAAAAACGCATCGACGAGCTGCGCCACGGTTTCATTGCTCACGCGGTCTCCGGAGGCGAGGTCGGTGACGTTCCCGTTGAGGCCAAAGCTTTCGAGCTTCAGCTCGAAGCCGCGCGTGCGCAGATATTCCGGAAACGGCCGGATGAATTCCAGGATCACGTCGTCCACATCGAGCACCAGCAGGGGATCGCTGCCGAGCGATAATTCGTCAATTTGCCGGGAGGTTTCCGGATCGATCGTCATGTTTGTGCCGTCCAAATCGTGTCAGGGCTGAATGTCGTAAGATGTGTTGCCATGGGGCAGGGCGGCTGGCGCGCGCGCAACCCGCTCGGGCGCGATGCCGCTTTCTTCGCAAAAGCGCAGCACTGTCGGCTCATGCGCCAGCACGAACTGCAGAACACCCGCCAGAAAACCCGGTTCGGCGGCGGCAGCGCGGATCTGGTGGGCCTCGATGCCGGTCAGCGACAGGAAGCGCGGCAGAAGTTCGCCGTCTGCCGCAATGAAGGCCAGGGCGGACACGGCAATGGTTTCGGCTTCCTCGCGTTGCATGGTTCATCCTCAATATAGGGTGTTTGGCCCGCTGCTGCATTTTCAACACGTGAATTGCGCGCAAAACCAGGGCCGTTATGCTGGAAGACTACGATTCGCAGGCGCCCATTACCGATTCATAAATCAAATCGTGCAAGGGTGGCGTCTGAAATTTCGGTGTATCGCACATCGCGGTCGGCAACCGGCGGTCTGCTGTTACGGCGGAGTTGAGTGGGACGGGGTTTGATGTCGAAGAAAGTCATGATCGTCGAAGACAATGAGCTCAACATGAAGCTCTTTCGCGATCTCATCGAGGCAAGCGGTTATGAGACAGTGCGTACGCGCGACGGGCTGCATGCGCTTGATCTTGCGCGTGAGCATCGGCCCGACCTCATCCTGATGGACATCCAGCTGCCGGAGGTTTCCGGTCTGGAAGTCACCAAATGGCTCAAGCAGGATGATGATCTGCACACGATCCCGGTCATCGCGGTCACCGCCTTTGCGATGAAGGGCGATGAGGAGCGGATCCGCCAGGGCGGATGCGAGGCTTACATTTCCAAGCCGATCTCCGTGCCGAGCTTCATCGAAACGATCAAATCCTATCTCGGAGACGCCTGATGCTGCACCCGGCCTCTCCAGTATTCATCTGAGGAGCCGACCATGACCGCGCGCATCCTTGTCGTCGATGATGTCCCTTCCAATGTGAAGCTGCTCGAAAGCCGGCTTCTGGCCGAGTATTTCGAGGTGGTCTGCGCGCATAGTGGCGCAGAGGCGCTGAAGATCTGCGCGGACGGCAAGGTGGATGTCGTGCTTTTGGACGTGATGATGCCGGAGCTCGATGGGTTCGAGGTGTGCCGCCGGCTGAAGGCCGATCCGGCTACGCAGCACATTCCCGTCATCATGGTCACCTCCCTTGAAGAGACGGCGGATCGCATCAGGGGGCTTGAAGCCGGTGCGGATGATTTTCTCTCGAAGCCGGTCAATGATCTGCAGCTTGTGACGCGGGTGAAAAGTCTGGTGCGGCTGAAAATGCTGACGGACGAATTGCGCCTGCGCACCGTGACGGCGCGCAATGCCGGTTTTGACGATGGAATTGAAGAGGAGCGTCGTGCTGCGCCCTCCATTCTGTTGATCGATGAAGACGCGCAGTCTTCTGCAACCATCGCCAACATGCTGCGTGATGGCTACAGGGTTGATGTCGAGGATGACCCGCAGGCCGGCCTGTTCCGCGCCGCCGATGGCAGCTACGAGTGCATTCTCGTCACATCTGCTTATACGACTTACGATCCGCTGCGGCTGTGCGCACAATTACGGGCGCTGGATCGCACGCGGCTTCTGCCGGTCATGCTGGTGGCCGACAAGGGCGACGATGCGATGATCGCGCGGGCTCTCGAACTCGGCGTGAACGACTATATCGTGCGCCCGGTAGATCAACAGGAACTCATGGCGCGCCTGCGCACGCAGCTGCGCCGCAAACGCTACAATGACCGTCTGCGCTCCAGCGTGAGCGAGAGCTTCCAGATGGCCGTAACCGACCCGCTGACGGGGCTTCACAACCGACGCTATCTGGACACGCATCTGCCGAGGCTTCTTGCCCGTGCCGCCGCGCGCGGGCGGCCTCTCTCGGTGATGATGGCCGATATCGACTGCTTCAAGGCGATCAATGACAGCTGGGGGCATCAGGGCGGCGACGATGTGCTGCGCGAATTCGCCGACCGGCTTCGCCAGAACATTCGTGGCATTGATCTCATCTGCCGTTTTGGCGGTGAGGAATTCGTGGTGGTGATGCCGGATACCCCGCTCGATGTTGCAGAGACCGTGGCCGAGCGTCTTCGTGTCGCCATTGCCAGCGACCCGTTCACGGTCGATGGTGGCAAGAATGCGATTGCGGTGACGACCAGTGTGGGCGTTGTGGCCACCGCCGGCGCGCATGACGATCCGGCCACTCTGCTCAAACGTGTCGACCTGGCCCTGTATGATGCCAAGAATGCAGGGCGCAATTGCGTGGTGGCTCCCGCCGCGTGAGGTGGCGTGCTGCGGTCTTTTGATAAAATTTATTGTGTAAAACTGTCGCAGTCTGCGCGCTCGCGTCCTTAAACTTGACCATAGTAATCATGTTTTTTCCGTGGCGGATAACGGTTTGCCGCGGTCTAAGGCGTTGCCCAGTGGTTTTGGGAGCCCGTTTGACGTGCTGATGCCGCGAGGCTAAGCAAAAGTACATTCCAGCAAGCAAATGTTCAGCCAGCCCGAAATTCTGCTTTAGTCCGACAGGAGGTTTCGTTGGCTTTGATCATCGATGATTCCCGCAGGTTGTTTGCGGGAAGTGTCTTCGCTTGTTCTTTCTTATGTGCGCATGCAGCCTTTGCCCAGGAGCAGGCATCACCGGCAGAGGAAGAGGTGGAGCAAGCCGTTTCGGGTGACGTGGGTGAGGGCAGGACCCATCGGCTGAAACGGCTGGTGGTGGTTGATGACCAGACGCTTCTGCCCTCGGGCGAAGCAGTCTACACCACGCCTGCGGCGGTCGGCTCACTTGATGAGCAGGCACTGCAGGAGCGCTTCGGCGGCGATGTGCGAACGGCGGTGCGTTCAGTTCCGGGCGCCTTTACCTATTCGCCGAGCACCAATCCGGCGATTGAGGTCAACATTCGCGGACTGACCGGCTATGGCCGCGTCAATGCCATGATCGACGGCGTGCCGCAGACCTTCCGGAATGTGGGCGGGCATGGTTCGTCAGGCGGCAATCTGCTTTACGTACATCCGGAGCTTCTGGCCGGTGTGGATGTGGCGCGCGGCGCGGTTTCGGGCGCGGCCGGTGCGGGAACGCTGGCCGGCGCTGCCAATTTCCGCACGCTTGAGGTGGATGACGTTCTGAAGCCGGGCGCTGACATCGGTGCGCTCACCCGCTTCAAGGCCGGCACCAATGGTTATCGCTGGTCAGGTCTGCTCGCTGGCGGCGCGCGGGGCAAGATGTTCCCCGGTCAGACTGGCGATGTGAGCATTGTCGGCGCGCTCGCCTATTCCGATTTTCACGATTATGAAACGGCGGATGGCGCGGTGTTTCCCGATTACGACAGGGTTGCCAATGCGCCTGCGGGTGGACTGGTCAAGCTCGATTTCGAACCCAATGGCGAGCATCGGCTCAAGCTTGGCGGGCGCTGGTATGACAACCGCTTCACCAGCAGCAATTACGAGCAAACCCTGAAGAACCAGACCTACACGCTCGATTACACATATGATCCGGGGTCGGCGCTGATCGATCTTGCGGCCAATGTCTACTACAACGAAACGGAGATGACCTACGATTCCGAGTTTGGCGGCGGCTATCGCGGTCGTGAATCCCGGGATCGTTCCTTCGGTGCGAGCCTCGCCAACACGTCACGCTTCGTGGTGGGCGAGGGCGTGGACCTTTCCTGGTATTACGGGCTTTCCTACGGTTCCACGGATTTCGAGGTGCTGCGTCGCCGTGGCGCGAACCCGCCGGGCAGGATGCAGAAGGCGAGCGCCTTCTCCGATGTCACGCTGGACTGGAGCATCTTCTCGCTGACGGCCGGGCTGCGCTACGATTACTGGAACATGTCCGGGCAACAGACCGCATACAGTGCGGGTACGGGTGACTGTCCGCCCGGCGGGCCGGACTGCGGCAACCGGAAGGTCTCGCGCTCCGGCGGTGAATTCCTGCCCAGGGTGACGCTTGCCGCCGATCCGCTCGACTGGATGCAGCTTTACGCCACCTATGCGCACACCGCCCGCCCTCCCACCGTTCAGGAGATGCTGTGGACGATGATCCCGTTTGGCGACGGCATTGGCTCGGCCTATGCGAACAATCTGGGGCTTGAGCCGGAGGTTCGCAGAGGCTGGGATGTGGGCGTCAATCTGCACAGGGATGGTGTCCTGCTGCCCGACGACCGCCTGCGCCTGAAGGTCGGCTATTACAGTCACGACATCGAAAACTACATCGTCAACGATCTGGCGGATGTGACGGGAATTCCGTGGCAGGTCGCCAAATGGGTGAATGCGCCCGGCACCACCCGCATGTCCGGCTGGGAAGTGCAGGGCAGCTATGATGCGGGAGCCTTCTACGTGAATGCGTCCTACACCAATGCGGATACCGATCAGCCGGTCGGCTTCGGCACGGGCTGGGGCAATGGTGATGCCGGCTTCCTGCCCGAGACCTACGCCACGGTGGATGTGGGCGTGCGTCTTCTCGAGCAGCGGCTGAATCTTGGCGCACAGATGCGTTATGTCGGCCCAAGCCGGCAGGCAAACGGCATGATGGAGCCGGAGGACCTTGAGGCCTACACGCTCTACGATGCCTATGGCAGCTATGAGATCCGCGAGGATTTCAACGTGTTCTTCACGGTCGAAAATCTGTTCGACAAGAGCTACGCGGTGGCTGCGTCCGGGCCGGAATCGATGAATTCAAAAAGGGGCAGGGGCCGGACCTTCATTCTGGGAGCGACTGCGAAATTCTAGGTCGCCATCCCTTCGCCGTGCGGTTTCGGTCGCACGGCATTCCTGCCGTCAAGAGCGCCGCATATCCTCCCGGATGTGCGGCGTTTTCGGTTGTGGGTGGGTGGCTTTGTTTCGGGCGTGGTAGGCCGATCATCTGTCAGGCACGAAAGAGTGATGACGGTCTCACCCTATTGGGGGCTGACGCAAAGCCGGTCGCGCGCCATATTTACCCTAACGTCAGGGAGTTGGCGGCAATGGTTAAGTAAGTGTTGATTTTCTTACTGCCCTGCGCAAATCTCTCGACCGATAAGGGCAGTTGCATGGTCGGGCCGATATGGCTCTGACGCGCCATGCCCCAAATACCCCATGATGCTCAGGTCCGCCGCATCTCCTGGGTCCGTGGGGTCGGTCGGTCGGCGCTGGTCTTTAGTGGCCTCCTCGTACCGCTGCCAGTTTGCCGACCGACCCCCATTTCCTTTAACGCGCATAGAAGTTCGTGGGCTCCGCCAGGCATAGAAGCGTGACGGTCAGGCCGTTTCATGCGCGCATAAAAAAACGCCGCTCGGGGCGGCGTTTTTGTACGGCTAAAACGGGATCTATTTGATCTTCGTTTCCTTGAACTCCACATGCTTCTTCGCGATGGGGTCGTATTTCCGCTTGGTCATCTTGTCGGTCATCGTCCGGCTGTTCTTCTTCGTGACGTAGAAGAAGCCCGTGTCGGCCGTCGACTGGAGCTTGATCTTGATGGTCGTGGCCTTCGCCATAGCTGTCGTCCGTTCCTGATGTTTGTTGGTCGCGCATCAGCAGAATCTCTCCACCAGGCGCTTAAAGAGTCTGGCGGACACATAAAGGGTACGCGCGGAATGTCAAGCCGGTCTTGCTGGCGGGGTGCCGGTAAGCCGCGATCCGTTGCTTTGCCGATGCCGGAAAGCCGGTGGCGTGGGGCCGGTGCGGCCGGCGCTGAAACCGTAAAGATACGGCACGGCAACTCATGTCGCGGCGCGATCCTCACTAGAGTGCGCGGGACTAACTCTCAATCCCGCTTTCGCAGTGTTCGGCCTTGTTTCGATAGTCGCGAGTTTCAGGTCTTTTTAGGGGTACATGAACGCTGCGCCAATCCAGGTGACCTCAATGAACGTGCTGCTGATGAATGTGCAAAGGTTTGCTGCTTCTCTTGCTGTGGCAGGCCGGTTTTCGTTGCGGCTGGCCAGTCGTGAGGGAGGGCTGTCTCTCCTGTTGCTCTTCCTTCTCGTTGTGGCGGGGGGCAGTTCATTTTCCTTGCCGGGCTATGCGCAGCACATTCCGCCCACGGCACCCTGCGTCTTTGGGGAGGACACCACGCCGGCTGGTTGGTTTAAGGCGGCAGGGTCACCGGACTGTTCCAACCTTGAAAAGTGGGGCTGGGGGAATCGGTGGATTGATGGCCCCCTTCCAGCGCTTCCGACTGGCGATGAGACATTTTCTACAATGTGGGCCAAAGCAGATCATGCGGAAGCTATTTATACAAATATAACAGGATTGGTTGTCGGGCGTTCTTACAAGATTCCCTTCTATGGGCTGATGCGGGGGGCGCAGCGTGTTAATCATAACGAAGCATGTGAGGGGCTGCGCTTGCGAATTGACCAAAAGACGCCGCAAAAATTTCCAATGCCATCGACAACCTGGACCCAGTCGGTACTCGAATTCACGGCCACTGCGACAAAGCAAAGACTGACCGTGAGCGCTTATAAGAAGACCGGTGCGTCCTCCTCTGAGTCCTGCGTCGCCCACTTTGCTATTGGTGCCTATCCCCTCGAAGTGATCAAGACAGCGTCGGTGGGGCAAGCTTTGGCCGGTAAAGATGTAACGTTCTCCTTCTCCGTCAAGAACACTGGTGCTGATCCGATGACCAATGTCCGGATCAAGGAGGATTTCCTTGAGCGTTCGGACGGCACCGCGCTGTCGCTGACCACCGGGCCGACCTTTGTTTCCAACAGCGGTTCATCTCCGGAAGGGTCCCTGCAGCCCGGTGAGACTGCGACTTTCAAGGCTACCTACAGGCTCACCCAGGCCGATGTGAATGTTGGCAAACTCAGCAACCAGGCCGTTGGGGCGGGCACATTGCCCGGCGGTCAGGAAATCACGATCTACTCGCAGGCGAAGGCCGATGGCGATCAGGCCCCGACGGTCATAAATCTGCCGAGGACGTCCGCGATCGATCTGGTCAAGAAAGGGGCCTATCAGGACACCAATGCGAACCAGCTTCTCGATGTCGGCGATCGCATCATCTACAGCTTCGAGGTGGAGAATACCGGCAATGTCACCCTGACCGATGTGAAGGTGACGGACCCGCTGGGCACGGTGAATGGCGGCCCTCTGGCGACGCTGGCTCCCGGTGTCAAGGATACGACGACCTTTTCTCTTGCCTATGATCTCACGCAGGCGGACATCAACAAGGGCGAAGTGATCAACGCCGCGAAGGTCGAGGCGAAGGATCCGGACAGCAAGACAATAAGCGACACCGCCTCGCTGACGACCGGGCTGGGCAGCAAGCATTCGATCAAGCTTGAGAAGCGTGGTGTTCATGTGGATGCCAACAACAATTCGGTTGTCGATCTCGGCGACCATATCCAGTACTCCTTCACCGTTACCAATTCCGGCGATGTCGAACTGAAAGACATCAGCCTGACCGACAACAAGGCGTCGAGTGTCACCGGCGGACCGATCGCCACGCTTGCCCCCCGCGTATCGGACAGCACCACATTCACGGCGCGCTACGATCTGAAGCAGAGCGACATCGATAATGGCGATGTGAAGAACACGGCGACCGTGACCGCGAAGGCGCCGGACGACACGCCCGTGACGGACAGCGCGTCGGTCACCACCCATGAGGAAGGCACGAGCAAGATCGTGCTCGAAAAAGCGGGGGTGTATGTCGATGCGAACGGCAACCAGAAAACCGATGTGGGCGACCGGATCAAATACAGTTTCAAGGTCAAGAATGCCGGTTCCCTGACGCTTTCCGACATCAGCATCACGGACCCTTCTGTCAGCGTTTCCGGGGGCACGCTTTCGCAACTCATTGTCGGGGATGAGGATAGCACCACTTTCTCGGCCTTTCATACTTTGACGCAGGCCGATCTGGACAGGGGCGAGGTCGTGAACAAGGCCACGGCCAGCGCCAAGGATCCGCACGGTCACGCGACGAGCGACACATCTGAAGTGACGGTTTCCATCGACACGAAAGAAGCTGTTTCGCTGGATAAGACCGGTAAATGGGTGGACACCAACAACAACAAGGTTGCTGATCTGGGGGATCGCATCGAATACACGTTCGCTGTGAAGAATACGGGCGAGGTAACGCTGAAGGATATCAGCGTGTCGGACCCCCTGATCAATGGCAGTCTCGCCGTGTCAGGGACGCTCGCGCCCGGGGATTCAAACACGACGCCTCTGACCGCGAATTATGATCTGACCCAGGCCGATCTGGACCGTGGCTCGGTGGTCAACACGGCGACCGTGAAGGCGAAAGCGCCCGATGACGGTGATGTGGATGACACCGGCTCGACATCAGTCAGCCTGCCCGAGGCGGCATCCATCAAGATCGAGAAAACCGTGACTTTTCAGGATCAGGGAACCATCGGCGTGATGGAGCCTGGCGACCGTCTGAACTACCGTTTCAAGGTTACGAACAATGGCAATGTGTCTCTTTCGGGCATCAAATTAAGTGATCCGGGCGCCGTTTTGTCGGGCACGACGGTTCCAGACCTCACGCCGGGCGCGAGCAACGATACGGCGGTCACGGGCTATCATGTTCTGACGCAGGCGGATGTCGACAACGGCGCCTACTCGAACACGGCGTCCGTGGAAGGGACGTCGCCGAGCGGGAAAAAGGCGGAAGCTCTTTCCACTGCCTCCTTCAGCATTACGGCAGCGCCGGCCATGAAGCTTGAGAAGACAGGCGTTTATCAAGACACGAACGGCAACGGGGTCGCAGATCCTGACGATCACATCAAATTTGCGTTCAAGGTCACGAACACCGGCAATGTGACGCTCGCGGCCGTCAAGATTACCGACCCCGCTCTGTCGCTCTCCGCGACGACGGTTCCGGATCTGACGCCGGGCAACAGTGATTCGACGGTGAGTGCGCTCTACAGGCTGACGCAGGCTGACATCGACAAAGGCAGGGTCGACAACAAGGCCACCGCGACCGTGCCGGTTGGACAGGAGGAGACCGTAACGAGTGAGGCCAGCGCGACGGTCGAGATTGCGCAGTCCGCGTCGATCAAACTGACCAAGACGCTCGTCCGCACGGAAGACCGCAACGAGAACGGGGTCACCGATGTTGACGATGCGCTGATTTACAAGTTCAGCGTGGAAAATACCGGCAATGTGACGCTCAGCAATGTCCGTGTGACCGATCCGACTGCGCAGGTGAGCGGCGAACCGCTTGCGACCCTTGCGCCGGGCGACGTTGATGAAGGCACATTCACCGCTGCCTATCTTGTGAAGCAGGCCGATCTGGACAAGGGCAAGGTGTTGAATGAAGCGCAGGTCGCGGCGCTTGATCCATCGAGCCAGCAGGTGACCGGTTCCAGCAGTCTCGAGGTTCCGCTGACTGCGGCTCCCAAGGCGCGACTGATCAAGCGGGCGGTGCATGTCGACAGCAATGGCAATGGCCGCGTCGATGCCGAGGATCATGTCGAGTACCGCTTCAAGGTTGAGAATATCGGCAATGTGACATTGAGTGATCTCAGGGTGGAGGACGAGAAGGTTGAGGTCGCCGGCGGCCCGTTGAGCAGCCTGAACGTTGGCGATGCGGATGAAACGACATTCAGCGCCGACTACGAAATCACGCAGGCGGATGTCGATGCGGGGGAGGTGCGGAACACTGCCACGCTGCATGCGAAGGCGCCGGATGGAACTGCTCTGGAGGTTGTGTCGGAGACGGATGAGGGGGCTGGCGATACCGTCCTGGTGATTGAGCACAAGCCGGCCGTGGAACTCGTCTTGACGGGAACGCTCGTTGACGGGGATGAAAACGGTTATCCGGATGCCGGTGAGATTGTGCAATACGAACTGGCCGTAACGAATGCGGGGAACACGACCCTTTCCGGTGTGTCCATCCCGTCTGTGACGCTTACCCTGCCTGACGGCCGGGAGGTGCAGGTTCCGGTCAGCGGCGGGCCGCTGGACGGGTTTTTGCCGGGCGGGACAAACACGGATGCGTTTACCGCAAGCTACAGGTTGACGCAGGATGACATCGATCAGGGATTGCTGAACGCTGCTGCGACGGTAACCGGTTCGGATCCGTCCGGCGAAGAGGTTTCCGCAAGTTCTCAGCATGAGTTGCCGCTGCCGCAACTGGCGTCTCTCGCTCTGACGAAGACGGGTGAATATCGTGGCGCTGGCGGGGTGCAGGCGCATCCCGGCGAAACGATCCACTATGAATTCGAGGTGGAGAATGACGGCAATGTCACGGTTGACAATGTTGCGCCGTCAGATCCCGGCCCGCTCTTTGGCGGCGCGCCTGCAAGCGGCAGTCTTTCGGCCTTTGCGCCGGCCAGTGCGACGCTGGCGCCGGGTGACAAGGCGAGGTTCACTGCCGACTATGTCCTGACTGCGACGGACATCCGCAATGCCCGGTCTCATGAGGCTGGCGCGGTGAATACCGCAGTTGCGCAGGGCGCGACGCCGCATGGGCGCAATGTGGTGTCGCCGGAGGCCGAGGCCAGCGTGCCCATGCCCGGTGTTTTTATTGGCAAGAGCACCCCGCTTTCGCAGGTGAGGCGCGGCGACCGTGTGCCCTATCAGTTGCGGGTCGCGGCTTACGCGCTCAAGACGGCGGTGGAGGTGAACGTCATTGACCTTCTCCCGCAGGGCTTCACCTACCAGACCGGCAGCGCGTCCGTGTCCTATGGACGTTTGGCGCCGAGACTGGAGGGGCGCAGGCTCATCTTTGAAAATGTCGAGCTCCAGCCGGACGAGCCACTTCTCATCGACCTGTCCCTGCTGGCGACGGCGAGTGTGAAGCCGGGTGAGTATGTCAATCAGGCCTGGGTGGAGGATCCTTCCGGAGAGGCTTTGACGGGAGTTGCCACCGCGACTGTGGAAGTGATCGTTGAGCCGGTGTTCGACTGTAGCGATATCACCGGTCTCGTTTTCAATGACCGCAATCGCAACGGCTATCCGGATGCCGGTGAAGAGGGCATTGCGGGTGCGCGGGTGGCCACGGCAAAGGGATTGCTGGTCACGGCCGGACCGAAGGGCAAATTCCATGTGGCCTGTGCCGATCTCCCGGATCAGCGGATCGGTACGAATTACATCATGAAGCTCGACCAGCGTTCTCTGCCGTCAGGTTATCGGGTGACCACGGAGAACCCGCGTGTTGTCCGGCTGACCGCCGGTAAGGTGACAAACATTCTGTTTGGCACGACCATCGGACGGGTGGTGCGGCTGGATGTGTCTGACGCTGCTTTCGCGCCGGATGGCGTTGAGTTGCAGGACGCATGGCAGGGGCAGATCAAGCAGCTCGTCACTCTGCTGGATGCGGAGCCTTCCGTTCTTCGTCTTGTGTACCAGAGCAGCAATGCGGGAGGACGGCTGGCGGCGCGACGCATGCGCGCATTACGGCGTCACATTGCGGGTGAGTGGCAGAAGGTCGGTGGTCGCTATCGTCTCGAGGTGGAGACCAGAATGATCGGCGATACGAGATGATGACCGTATGGAATGCCGTTTGGCTCTAATCATCGCTGGTTAATCGTTGTATTTCGTTCCTTCATGTTTGAGAATTGTATCAATTAATATTTATAGTCCCATTTATATTAATTGAAGAGTAATAATTTCATCATTGGACACAAATGAGATTATTATGAAAATAGAAGAATATCTCAATCGAACGAAACCCCATAAAGGCCGCATGCGCCTTGGTCTGTTCGCTGCTGCCATGGTAACCGTTCTGGTGTCCATGGATGATAGTCGGGCGCAGGTTCCTGATTTTTCCACGTGCGATGAACGTTTGTGGCTGACCCAGGGAAATCCGACAGATCTGCTCTCGGTGGGGATGACCACAAATCCCTTTACCTTCACCAATGAGGGCGGAGAGACGTTCGCGCACAACGCGGCAGGTTTCCATCCCACAGACTTTTATGGCTATGCCATTCAGGCGGGTCCGACTCCCAATCTGCTGCGCCTTGGCTCGAATGGACAGACACAAAATCTGGGCGCCATCGCCGGGATTCCTTCGGCCCCCAACATCAATGCAGGTGAGATCGCGGATGACGGGAGCTATTATGTGATCGGCAGCGCTGCGCCGAGTACCCTTTACAAGATCGATGTCGGGACGGTCTCGGCGACAACAATCACACTCAGCCGTGCCATCAACATTTTCGACCTGGCATGGTCCGGTGGCCGCCTCTACACAAAGGAGGGGGGCGCTACGGATCTAATCGCCATTGATCCGGTGACCGGCTCGGTGACAAGCGTCGGCAATACCGGCCTGGCCGCGGGAACGCAGTTTGGTGCGATGTTTGGAACGCCGGATGCCGTGTACGGTTCCGACAATGGCGGGAACGGCTTCTACAAATTCAATACCACGACGGGCCAGTCGACCCTTATTTCATCCTCGCCCGGCTCGGGAAACAATGATGGCCTGAAATGTGTGACGTCGTCTCTTCAGTTCGAGGCGGATATTCAGATCACCAAAACGGACGGACAGGAAGCCTATACGCCCGGGCAGGACGTCACCTATACGATGCAGGTCACCAATAATGGCCCCTTCGGCGCAGAGGCCATCGAGGTTTCGGACCCGCTGCCGGCTGGCATTGCCACCGCGAACTGGACATGCGCGGGTGCGAGCGGCGCGACATGTGAGAACGCCAGCGGGACCGGTGGCATTGATGCAGAACATCTCAACCTCCCTGCCAACGCGTCGGCCACCTACACGATCACCATGTCGGTTCCGGACGACTTTACCGGCGAGCTCAGCAACACGGTTTCGCTCGTGCTTCCCGATGATGTTGTCGACAACAATCTTGCCGACAACACGGCGACGGATGTGACGCAGGAAGCGTCCATGTCCCTGACCAAGGAAGCGGAGCTGCAGGACACCAACAATAACGGCGTCCCGGACGTTGATGAGAAGATCATCTACACTTTCACGGTCACCAATACGGGCGCAGCGCCGCTTTCAAACGTGACGGTTGATGATCCGGGCATCGTGACAAGTGGCTCGATTGCAACGCTGCCGCCGGGCGTGACGGACAGCGAAACGATTATTGGCGAGTACACCCTGACCGGTGCTGATATTGATTCTGGCTCGGTGGAAAACCACGCCACCGTGAATGCTCAGGACCCCGATGGTGATCCGGTCCGTGCTGAATCGGCACCTCCAGGCGGTCAACCGGGAGACGCCACGACCATTGACCTGCCGGGAAGCGCAGCAGTCGAGATCATCAAGACATCAACTTTGAACGATACCATCGCTAACGGTCGTCCCGACGCCGGCGAGATGATCGAATACACGTTCACCGTCACCAATTCGGGCAATCTCACGCTTACAGACATCGTGGTTTCAGACGACCGGGCGGATCTCGTGGGTAGCCCGATTGCAGGGCCGCTTGCGGCGGGCGACAGTGATACAAGCGTGACCGGAACCTATAAGATCACACAGGCCGATATTGATGCCGGTTCTGTCGCAAACCTGGCGTCAGCCACCGGTAAGGATCCGGCTGGAAATGATGTCACGGCTCAATCGAGTGCACCGGGAGGCGTTGCTGGCGAACCGACTGAAACGGAACTGCTCCAGACGCCGGAGAGTGATTTCGTCAAGGAGGTGTCTCACGTCGATGCCAATGGGAATGGCGCTGTGGATGCGGGTGAGCGGCTTGAATACACGTTTACGGTGGAGAACACGGGCAATGTGACGCTCACCAACGTCACTGTCAGCGATAGCAAGGCGCAGATCGTTGGTGGCCCCATCGCCTCTCTAGCCCCCGATGACGTGGATTCGACGACAATCACGGGCTACTACGATGTCACCCAGGCGGATGTCGACAGCGGTGGCGTGGACAACGTCGCTGAAGCCACGGCTTCGGACCCCAACGGGGCTCCTGTAAAGCGTACCTCGCGGCCGCCGGGCGGGATTCCCGGCGACAACACCACGCAGCCAGTGGTGGCGCAGGGCTCCATGGATGTCGTCAAGGAAGCGATGCTGAACGATGCCAATGGCAACGGTTTTGCTGATGCCAATGAGACAATCGGCTACACGTTCACGGTCATGAACACTGGCAATGTGAGCCTGACAGACATTGCAATCGAAGACGACAAGGCTGAAATCTCTGGAAGCCCGATTGCCGGACCATTGGCTCCGGGGGAAAGCGACACGAGTGCGACAGGCAGCTATACGATTACACAGGCCGATATCGATGCCGGGTCTTTTGCAAATGTTGCCACCGCTACCGGCGTGGACCCGCAGGGCGAGCCGGTTTCAGCTGAATCCCGCTCTGCAGATGGAGAAGCGGGCGACCCGACGACGATCGAGTTCCAGCCGAACCCGTCCATCGAAGTTCACCTGGTGGACCAGTGGAGCGATTCTGACGGTAGCGGTTTCCCGGATTCGGGCGAGCCAGTACATTATGCCTTTACGGTGAAGAATACCGGTAACGTCACGATCAACAGCATCACCATTCCTTCGCTGGAAGTGGTTCCGGACCCCAATGTCAATCCGGCGGATGTTGGAATTGGTGTGAGGGCAACGGTTCCCGTTGCGGGCGGTACGCTCGCAAGCCTTGCTCCGGGCAGCGAAGATGGAACCACGTTCACCGCGTCCTATCCGTTGACGGCGGCCGAGATTGATGCTGGCGGGCAGACGGCGACTGCAGAGGTAGAAGGTCTGACCCCAAACGGTGAAGAAGTGTCTGATCTCTCCGACGATCCTCATGATGGCGAAAATGTCGAAGAGGAAGGGGATGGTGAGCCGGACGATCCAACCGCCACGCCCCTGCCGCAAAAGGTGTCGCTGGTCCTCGAGAAAAGCGGCGCATACCAGGGCGTCGGCACCGGCTTTGCCGAACCCGGTGATACGATTCTCTACACCTTTGCGGTAACGAATGACGGAAATGTCACTGTTGATGATGTGGTTCCGGTTGATGCAGGGCCGCGTTTCGATGGACGCCGGGGCACAGGAAGCCTGTCTTCCTTTACGCCATCAAGTGCGGATATCGCAGCCGGTGACAGCGCAACCTTCACCGCCACCTATACTCTGAGCCAGGCTGATATCGATACTGCTCAGGGGATTGAGGATGGGGTGAAAAACACGGCGACGGCCACAGGTACGGGACCGCGCGGCCAGAAGGCCGTGGCAGCGGAAGCGGAAGCGTCGGTGGATCTGCCGGGGTATGCGATAAGCAAGATGTCTCCTCTGCGCGAGGTTCGCCGTGGCGGCAAGGTGCCCTATACGATCCGGGTCAAGATGCTCGGCATGCCGGGTTCGAGTACGGTCAATGTCATCGACATGACGCCTCCCGGGCTTACCTTCGTACCAGGTTCGGCGATGCTCGGTGATACCGGGATTGCCCCGGTCGTGGCAGGTCGCAAACTCACCTTTGAGAATGTCGTTCTGACAGGCGATGAGGCCGTGGAAATCACGTTGGATCTGGCCGTCACTGCGGCTGCCAAGCCCGGCGAGTATGTGAACCGGGCCTGGGTTGAGGACCTTGAGGGTAATCCGATCTCGCGTGTGGCCACTGCCGTTGTCGAGGTGGTTATCGAGGCGGTCTTCGATTGCGGCGATATTATCGGCAAGGTGTTCGACGACAAGAACCGCAATGGTTATCAGGACAATGGTGAAACCGGCCTTGCAGGTGTTCGGGTCGCTTCGGTCAAGGGACTGTTGGTAACGGCAGATGCGGAGGGTCGCTTTCACATTGCCTGTGCTGACCTCCCGGACCAGCGTATCGGAACCAACTATATCCTCAAACTGGACCCGCGTTCGTTGCCTTCAGGGTACCGCCTGACTACCGAAAACCCGCGTGTGATCCGACTGACTGCCGGCAAGGTGTCGAAATTCACCTTCGGCGCTTCCATCGGAAGGGTTGTGCGTCTTGATCTGAGCGATGCCGCTTTCCAGGAAGACAGCACGGAACTTCGCCCGGAATGGCAGACCAGACTTGCTCAGATGATGCACCTGCTTGAGCAGGAGCCATCGATTCTGCGGCTGGTTTACACGGAAGCGGGTGAGGGGAAAAAGCTGGCGCTGAAGCGTAGCAAGGCAATGCGCAAGCACATTGCCCGTGAATGGCGTGAGGTCGGTCGTCGTTATCGCCTCGAGATCGAAAGCCAGCTTCACACCGCTGTTGGCGATGTGCCCGTGGAGCCAGTGAACGATCTTACGCTCTATAAGTAAGTCCCAGGTGCCCTTGCTTCACCTCGTATGATTTCGCGCATCTCGTCGGCCCACAGGCGGCGGGATGCGTGGAACTCTTCGGTCTGACCGCACAAGGGGCCGTTCATTCAAGCCTGTCCGCTGTTTGCAGGTGGCGCTGATCTTGCTGAATGATCCTGTACTGGTCCCGGGTCTGTCGTTTCCTGTCTCTGCGCATTGGGCGTGGCTGTTGCTGAAGCGGTCTTCTCCGTGTCGGAGAACGCATTTTGGCGCAGGTACATTGTCAGAAAACTCAAAACGAAGATCGATTGCCATGACTGCACGGCGCTTGGTTCACGGACATTTGAGGCTCATTGTACTCGCTTTCTGCGTGCGGTTCGCAGCAGGCCTCTCCAGACAGGCTCAGGTTTGTATCGTGATTTCAATGATTGCCCTGCTGGGCGGCGTCGAGCGCGCGCGGGCTGTTGAGGGTCTGGGGGTTTCTGGCACCTATTACGGCGGGCTCATCGGCTCCAACAAGGGCCACACCTCAATTACGCAATGCCCTGCAGGAACATTTTTGAGGGGAGTGCGCCATACAGATCATAACTTTACTGGCACCAGCAGCACCCACGGCATGACGGTGAGAGTGGATCTCTATTGCTCGCGTGTGACGACGGACGGCACAACCATTAATCTGGAGCCGCTTTTCACCGTGAATGGCTATGCATATCCCCGTCCGGGCAGTATACGAGTTAAGACCTGTCCTGCCGGGATGATCGCCAGGGCCTTTTATGGTCGGCATCGATCCACCGCCTCTGTACCCTGGACCAGCCAGGTTGGAATCCTGTGCACCAAGCTGGAGCTGAAAGCCGGACAATGGATTCACTTCAATACGGCGTCCAACTCCACCCGTCTTGATGCCGGCGTGATTGAAGGCAACGCGGTTCACTACAGTCGCGGCGGGTTTTGCTTAGGCAGCGATGACAGACTGTTTGCCGGTTATGCGCCTCAGCGCGGTGGCGCAGGGTATGACGGCATTCGCGCATACTGTGGCTATTTCGCCCAGGCCAGACTTTCGGCCACGATTGCCTTCAGCGATTTTGCATGGGACACGACAATTGGCGGAAGCGGCTGGAACACGGCGCTGGCTCAGGGGGGCACGGCGCTTCCGAATGGAGCCGCTGCCGATGTCTATGCGCTGCCAGGCGACAATGACGCTATGGCCTTCCAGAGCGCGCACGAGCTCTATGTCACGCCAGCGAGCAATTACGGAGCGCTGGTTAATCAGCGCCCGACCGGAATAAATGCGACCACCTATGTGGAAACGGGGTCATGCGCCGGGGGCAATGCATTTGCTCTTGTCGATGAGCAGGACGGAACCTGTGGACTGACGATCAATGGCCTGCCCGATATAGGTGTGAGCGGCACCGCCCCGGCGAGTTCCTTTACAGGCTATGGCGTTGCGCAGAATTTCACCATGACGGCCACGAATCATGGTCCTGGTGCGACCGATGGCGATGACGGGTTTACGCTGGTCGCCACGCTCCCCGCTGGTTGGTCGACCAGTGGCACATTGCCGGCGGGTTGTACGGAAAGCGGTGCGGTGGTTACCTGCAGCCTTAATGCAACGGCGCTTGCGGCCTCGTCAGGGCCGGGTGTTGCGGGAGGGACGGTCAGCTTTGCTATCCCTGTTGCTGTCAACCTGCCAGCGATGGCAGGCGATTACAGTGTAAGCGTTGTTCTGGGGCGATCCGCGCCGGATGGAGACGCCGATGCGACGAACAACGATTTTAACACCGGCAATGACAGCGCTAGCGTTCCCCTGAGTTTCCCCGCCGCGCCATCTTTATCGGTCCTGAAGACATCTGTCCTGAACAGCAATGGAACGATCAGCTACACATTCAAGGTGGAGAACACGGGCAATGTGACGCTGACGGATGTTGCGCTGACCGACAATCATGCGGCAGTGACGGGCAGTCCGATTGCGACCCTTGCACCGGGTCCCACCAATGCGGTGACGCTGACGGGGACCTATACGGTGTCGCAGGCGGATATCGACGCGGGGCACGTGGACAATCTGGCGAGCGCCACGGGCAAGGATCCTGCCGATGCGGATGTAACGGCGCAGTCGCATCCGACCGGCGGGACGGCGGGCACGGCGACGCGGACGGACATTGCGCAGACGGCTTCGAGCGACTTCATCAAGACGGTGACGCATGTCGACACGGACAATGACGGTTTGCTGGATGCGGGCGAGCGCCTGAACTACGCGTTCAGCATCAAGAACACGGGCAATGTGACGCTGTCCAATGTGACGGTGACGGACACGCGGGCCACGCTGACGGGTGGTCCGATTGCCACGCTTGCGCCTGGCGTGACCGATGCGACGACGATCACCGGTTACTATGATGTGACGCAGGCGGACATCGACAGCGGCAGCGTGGACAATCTGGCGTCGATGAGCGCGAAGGACCCGAAGGGGAACCCGGTCGAGAAGCAGTCGCGCCCGCCCGGCGGGACCGCAGGCGACAGCACCAGCTTCAAGGCGACCGCGTCGACCGGTCTTTCGGTCCTGAAGACATCTGTCCTGA
>NZ_JBPAXW010000003.1:0-540779 GCF_050877045.1 Nitratireductor sp. PBL-C9 | reverse complement strand
GGCTCATAACCTGAAGGTCGCAGGTTCAAATCCTGCCCCCGCAACCAAATCAACGAACAAACCCCGCTGCACACGCCGCGGGGTTTTTTGCGTTCTAACGCTCCAGAAAACCGACCAGATTCCCAGAAACCCAAAGGCACGGGCACAGCTGACATGCGTTGCCCCGTCGCTCAGAGACGCTCCCGGGACGCTGAACCGCGCCTGTCCTCACCAAGCCCCGGACCACCCCGGTAAAGACGCTGAAGCGTCGAAACCATCTCCTCGAAACTCTTGTCCAGCTCAACGCAGCTCCGGCGCGTCGGGACAAGATGCGTCGAACGCCCGCTGCGCACTCGCTCCAGAAATCCAGAAGCCTCAAGCTCAAGGATCTTCCGGTGCGTCGTCGAAAGCGGAAGACCCAACGTCATCGAAAGCGAAGATAGATCGTAAAATCGACCCTCAATCTTCCCCGTGATGATCGTACGAACAATCAAAGCATCCAAAGGACCGCCCCACAAACCAGTCTCAATCGCATAAAAACGGTAGCTGGTGTGCTTTATCTGTCCATCCTTTCGGGCGGGGCGCGTTGGCGCTCAGGGAAGGGGGCGGTTCCCCAGATCGGTTCCGGCGTTCTCAACCGCCGAAAATTGTAAGACAGCCGCACTTGATAGGTGTTCTTGGTCGATACGCATTGCTTCGTGATAGAGGTGAAACGGATATCTGCTCGAAGCGGTGCGGGGCGAAGCTCCGTTGTCCGCAGTAAACTGGTTTGGACAAGCCGCGTTCGGTTCGCCTGAGTTTGATGACGATGCGGGCGCTCTGATCTCCTTGCCGGTTTCCCGCGAGGACGTCGCCATCGTTATTTCGCCCGATCACCTTGCCGCCCTTGCCGAACAAGAGTGCAAAGGCGGGCGTCCGCATATCCGGCTCACAAAGGCCGCGTCTCCCGATCGTCGGGCCCTGCAGACGGCGCGCATGTTTCGGGTTGAGCTGGCGGGCGGCGATGGCGTTAACGACTCTATGTCGATGCACTGCTCACCATGTGCGGCGTCCACGTGTTGCGGAGATACGACGATGCCGCGCGCCCGAAGAAGAGCGCGACCGGCGGGCTTTCGTTTCGCAATGAGAAAAGGATACGGGAGCACCTGGCCGAGAATTTCAGACGCAAGCTCAGTGTAGCTGACCCGGCCGGCGTCTGCGACCTGTCACCGGGGCATTACATCGTCGCGTTCACAAACACGTCTGGTGAGCGCCCGCATCGGCACCTGATCAACCTTCGGCTCGATTATGCCCGGTGTCTTCTCACCGAAGGAGACATGCAGATACCCGGGCAGATACGCGAGATCGCCCGTCTTCCGGGTTTTCATGCCAGAAGCATCTGGCGACGTCGCTCAGAACACACCGGGGCGTGCCCCCCAGGAAACCCAGGTCCGAGCGGTAGCTGTCTTCAGGAACCGTCAGGGTCCTTGCCGGAAATTTTGCTGATGTCGGGCATGTAGCGTTCTGCCAGGCGGAGCTGAACGTCCGCGCCGTCCGTGCTCTGATTGGCGATTGCCGCCACGAGCGCGTCGACAAGCGCGAAGGCTGATGTGGCTGAGTTGGGGAGCAGGCGTCTCTTTGCCTCGGCGAACAGAACCACGTCTGCGTCGCGTGCGACCGGGCTGGTCGGGCTGTCGGTGATGCACAGAATGCGCGCGCCGCGGCGCTTGGCAACACCACACAGCTCCACCGTGTTGGGAGAATAGCGCGGGAACGAGATGAACACGGCGAGATCGTTTTCATTGCAGTGAACCAGCCGCCGATAGGCTGAATTGGCGCCGCCCGTTGCGCCCATCATCGTGACATTGCCGCGGCAGAAGGGCTCCAGCCCGTGTGTCAGCATGCCGGCGATGTAGTAGCTGATGCCGGAACCGAAGGTGAAAATGCGCTGCGCGTTGAGAATAAGCTCGACCGCGTGGCTGCAGCTGGCCTCATCGAGACCGTCGAGCGTGTTCTGCAGATTGTCCAGATCCTGCGTGAGCCCGTTGCGCATGATGTCGATATTGCTCGCATCATCGTCGATTTCTGTGCGCAGTTTCTCCACGGCTGCCATATCCATGCGCAGCGCGTCCATCTGGCTTGCGCGAAACTCGGGAAACCCCTTGAAACCTATGGCCTTGGCGAAGCGATTCGCGGTCGCGTTGGAGACATTGCAGCGCGATGCCAGTTCCACATTGGTCATCATCGCCGCTTCGGCCGGGGAGCGTAGGATAAAGTCCGCAATCCGGCGGTGGCCAAGGCTCAGATCCTGATACGCCCTGCCGATGCGACTGGCCACTTCCGAGTGGTACATCGTGTCCATGTCAGCCCCCTTGACCCTAATGAATTTTCATGTTTTTCATTTCGATGAAAATTTTCTTTCATCGTTTCAGCATATCAGATGCAGAAATTCAATGGAGCGCTTTTGCGCGCATGAACCGGGAGGGTGAACTGGTGAAAATGAAGTCGTTTCTCTTTGCAGGCACGGCAGCCATTCTGGCGTCGGCAACAATGTCGAGCCACGCTGAAGAACTGAAGATCGCGTTGTCCTCGGAGCCCACGGCTGCCGATCCGCACTACCACAATCTGTCGACCAACAACGCGTTCGTTCAGCACATTTTCGAAGCGCTGACGGCGACCGACGCCAACCAGAATGTCGGGCCTTCGCTCGCTGAATCCTGGGAAGGCGTGGACGACAACACCTGGGTTTTCAAGCTGCGTGAGGGTGTGAAGTTCTCCGATGGAAGCGACTTCAATGCCGATGACGTCCTCTTCACCTTCTGCCGCGTTCTGAACAATGAGAACAACGTTTCGGGCTCGTTTGCGCCGGACGTTGAAAACTTCGCCAGCGTCGAGGTCAGCGATCCCTACACGGTGAAGATCACCACCAAGCAGGTCGAGCCGCTTCTGCCGGAACTCCTGTCGCAGATCTACATTCTCAGCGACGGCATTCTCGAGCATGGCGACCTGTCCTTCGACCCGGCCAATGGCTGCGGCGTCACCGGCGAATGGCCGAGCGTCGACAGCTTCAACAATGGTTCCATGACCATCGGCACCGGCCCCTTCGTCCTTGATGATTTCACCAAGGGGTCGAAGATCAAGATGAGCCGCAACGACGCCTATTGGGGTGAGGCTCCGGCCTGGGAAAAGGTCGAGCTCGTGCCCGTTCCCTCCGCAGGTCCGCGTCTGGCAGGCCTTCTCGCCGGCGATTACGACTTCATCGAAAGCCCGGCTGCCCGCGACGTGAAGCAGCTTGGCGAAGAGTTCGGCTACACGGCCAAGCCGTCGAGCCGCGTCATCTTCCTGCAGATGGACGTTGCCCGCGATGACAGCCCGTTCATTGAGGCTGAAGGCGGCAAGAACCCGTTCCAGGACGAGCGCGTTCGCCGCGCCGTTGCGCACGCCATCAACCGCGAAGCGATCGTCGAGCGCATCATGGACGGTTTCGCAGAGCCGGCCAGCCAGTTTGTTCCGTCCGAAATGTTCGGCGCACAGACGGACCCGGTTCCGCTGACCTATGACCCGGAGAAGGCGAAGGCGCTGCTTGCAGAGGCCGGCTATCCCGATGGCTTCAAGGTCACGCTTTCTGCGACCAACGACCGCTACATCAACGACTCGCAGGTGGCTCAGGCCATCGCGCAGTTCCTGACGCGCGTTGGCATCGAGACCGACCTCGACGCGATGACCCGCTCAATCTTCTTCTCCCGCCGCAGCAAGCGTGAGTTCAGCTTCTCCATGGGCGGCTGGGGCTCCACCTCCGGCGGCGCGGCATCCTTCCTGCGCCAGTATGTGACGACCGGCGACAAGGAGCGTGGTGTTGGCGGTTCGAACTATGGCGGCTGGTCCGATCCCGAGTTCGATGCAGTCATTCTCGAAGCCATCGAGACCGTCGATGCCGGGAAGCGCGCAGAGATGCTGCAGCAGGCAGGCCAGATGGCGCTCGACAAGCTGGGCCTGATCCCCGTGCATTTCGAGAGCACGCTGTGGGCCTACCGCGATGGTCTGGCGTTCGATGGCCGCATGGACCAGTACACCATGGCCAAGGACATCCGCCTGGCCAAGTAGCCACTTCACACAGTCTGAACCATCCATCGGCGCGTCTTCGCGCCGATGGTCATTAACGGGCGGGAGCGCTTCCGGTGCTATTGTTTACCCTGCAAAGGATGCTGCAAAGCATCGCTGTTCTTCTTGCCGTGTCGGTTGCGGTGTTTCTTGCCGTCTACGCGGTCGGCGATCCCGTCGAGCTTCTGGTAAATCCCGAAGCCACGCAGCTTGAGCGTGAGGCGATGGTTTCCCGGCTGGGCCTCGATCAGCCCGTCTGGATGCAATATTTCACCTTTCTGTCCAACGCCGTTCAGGGCGATATGGGCACCTCCTTCGTGCATGCCGAACCAGCGCTTCAGCTCATTCTGAGCCGCATGCCGGCAACCTTCGAGCTGGTGTTTCTCGCCATGCTCGTCGCCAGCATCATCGGCATTCCGCTCGGTCTCTATGTGGGGCTGAAAGAGGAAAACCGCATCGCCCGCGCGATCATGACCGGCTCCATTTTCGGCTACTCGATCCCGAGTTTCTGGAAGGGCATGGTCCTCATTCTTTTCTTTGCCGTCTGGCTTCAGTGGCTGCCGGCTTCCGGTCGTGGCGAAACGGTTTCCGTCTTCGGCATTCCGTTCAGCTTCCTCACCGTTGACGGCCTGCGCCATCTGGCCATGCCGGTCATCAACCTGGCCATTCCCAACATCGCGCTGATCACAAGGCTGACGGCCGCCGGCGCTTCCGAAGCGCGCATGCAGGATTACGTGAAATTCGCCCGCGCCAAGGGCGTGCGCGAAAAGCGCATCGTGCGCCGTCACATCCTGCGCAACATTCTCATTCCCATCATCACGGTGCTGGGCGTCGAGTTCGGCTCGCTGATCGCCTTCTCCACGATCACGGAAACCGTGTTCGCATGGCCGGGCATGGGCAAGCTGCTCATCACCAGCATCTACCAGCTCGACCGCCCGGTCGTGGTTGCCTACGTGATGCTCGTCACCTTCATCTTCGTCGTCGTCAATCTGCTGGTCGACTTCACCTACGCGCTGCTCGATCCGCGCGTCAGCCTGTCGGAGCGCATGTCATGAGCGAGATGCAGAACATGTCTTCTCAAACGCGCCCGCCTCTGGCCGACACACCGCAGCGCGCGGCCAATCTGCGCCGCATCAAGCGCCGGCCGAGCGTCAGGAAGGCGCTCCTCCTTCTGGGCATCGTGGTGGCGACGGGGCTTCTCCTGCCCTTCTTCGCGCCGCAGAACCCTTATGACCTCGCGTCGTTCAGCGTCATGGACAACCGCCTGCCGCCCGGCAGCGAGGGCATGAATGGCGAGATCTTCTGGCTGGGCACCGATTCCCAGGGGCGCGACATGCTCTCGGCCATCTTCTATGGCCTGCGCATCAGTCTTCTGGTCGGTCTTGTCGCCACGGCCATCGCGCTCATCATCGGCGTCACGGTGGGTCTTGCGGCCGCTGTGTTCGGCGGTCGGGTCGAAACGCTGCTCATGCGGCTGGTCGACTTCATTCTCGGCTTTCCCACCATTCTGGTGGCGCTGGTGATGCTCGCTGTCATCGGGCGCGGCGTCGACAAGGTCATTCTGGCCATCGTCGTGGTGCAATGGGCGAACTACGCGCGCATCATGCGGTCAGCCGCGCTGGTCGAGCGCAAGAAGGAATATGTCGAGGCTGCCTACAATCTCGGCTATTCGCGCCTGCGCATCATGTTCCGCCACATCATGCCCAACAGCCTGAGCGCCGTGCTCGTCGTGGCGACCATTCAGGTTGCCTCCGCCATCACGCTTGAAGCGACGCTCTCCTTCCTGGGTGTCGGCGTGCCGGTCACCGAGCCTTCGCTCGGGCTTCTGGTCGCCAATGGCTTCGACTTCCTGATGAGCGGCGATTACTGGATCAGCTTCTTTCCGGGCCTTGCCCTTCTGGTGTTGATCTTTTCCCTCAACCTGGCCGGCGACCGCCTGCGCACGGCCCTCGATCCAAAGCGTTCATGATGTCTGATCAGTCTTCATCTCCGTTGCTCGCGGTCGAGAATCTGCGCACCGTGTTTCACTTCGCCGATGGCGCCTATCCCGCCATCGACAGTCTTTCCTTCGAACTCAGGGCCGGTGAGGTTCTGGGGCTTGTGGGCGAATCCGGCTCCGGCAAGTCCGTCGCCGGGTTCTCCCTGATCGGTCTGGTGGATGCGCCCGGCGAGATCGTCTCCGGCGAGGTCCGCTTCAAGGGACGTGATCTGCGCAAGCTGAGCGACGAGGAGCTGCGCCGCGTGCGTGGCAAATCCGTCTCCATGATCTTTCAGGATCCGCTGACCACGCTCAATCCCGTGCTCACCATCGGCGAGCAGATGATGGAGGCGATCAGCGAGCACGAAACCGTCGATCCGGCCGCCGCGCGCCAGCGCTGCATCGATACGCTCACCAAGGTGGGCATCACCTCGCCGCAAACGCGTGTCGACCAGTTTCCGCACGAGCTTTCCGGCGGCATGCGCCAGCGCGTCGCCATCGCCACGGCGTTGCTCAACCAGCCCGAACTGATCATCGCGGACGAGCCGACCACCGCGCTCGACGTCACCATTCAGGGCCAGATCCTGGCCGAGATGCAGACGCTGCAGAAGGAAACCGGGACGGCGCTCATCTGGATCACGCATGATCTGGGCGTGGTTTCGGAACTGGCTGACCGCATTGCCGTGATGTATGCGGGCGGCATTGTCGAGATCGGGCAGGTGGATGACGTGCTCGATACGCCCCGCCATCCCTATACGCTTGGCCTGCTCAACTCCGTTCCCGGCGACACGCCACGCGGCGAGGCGCTGCGCCAGATCGAGGGCGCGGCCCCGTCGCTCACGGCAAGGCCGCTCGGCTGTCCCTTCCATCCCCGCTGTTTCCGCGCCAGCGATCTGTGTCGCACCGAGGAGCCGCCGCTGGCGGAGGCCGGCGATCACAGCTGGCGCTGTCACCATCCGCTTGATCCGGAGAAGACGCCATGAGCCCGCGCAACGACATCACGAGCGCTCCGGACAGGGACGAAGACGCGATCCTCGAGGTTCGCAGGCTCTCCCGCCGCTTTTCGCGCAAGCCCGTACTGGCCGAGCAGCTTCTCGGTCTGGTTGGAAAAGCGCCGGAAATTCCGGTTCTCACGGCCGTCAAGTCGCTCGATCTGACCGTGCGGCGTGGTGAGGTTCTGGGCCTTGTCGGCGAGTCCGGCTGCGGCAAGTCCACGCTTGGCCGCATGATGACGGGCATCAACCCGCCATCGGAAGGCGAGATCCTCTACAATGGCAAGGGCACGGATGAGATGAGCCGTCAGGAACGGCTCGCCTATACGCTCGCCGTGCAGATGGTCTTTCAGGACCCGTATGCGTCGCTCAACCCGCGACAGACGGTCGGCGAGATCCTTTCCGAGCCGCTGCGCGTGCACAATCGATGCAAGAACCGGGCGGAAATCAGCGAACGTGTCGATGCGGCGCTCAATGAGGTTGGGCTCGACCCGTCCTATAGGGATCGCTATCCGCATCAGTTCTCCGGTGGTCAGCGTCAGCGCATCGGCATTGCACGCGCCCTGATTGTCGATCCCGAATTTCTGGTCTGCGACGAGCCCATTGCCGCGCTCGACGTGTCCATTCAGGCGCAGGTCATCAACCTGTTCCTGGAGCTGCGGGCGCAGCGTGCGCTGACCTATCTCTTCATCAGCCATGACCTGTCGGTCGTCTGGCACATCGCCGACCGGGTTGCGATCATGTATCTGGGCGAGATCGTCGAACTCGCGCCGACAACGGAGCTGTTCGACAGCCCGGCCCATCCCTACACACAGACGCTGCTAGCCGAGATCCCCTCGGTGAAGCGCCGTCGCCGCGCCTTCCAGCCGGTCAAGGGCGAGCTGCCTTCGCCGCTCAACCCGCCATCCGGCTGCACCTTCCATCCCCGCTGCCCCATGGCCACCGAACGGTGCCGCAGCGAACGCCCGATCAGCCGGACGATCGCGCCGGGCCGCACGGTCGCCTGTCATCTGCACGAACCTTCTTGAGGACTTCATGGAACTGCAACGCCTGCTCGACGGCAATGGCTCCAACGCCCTGCCTTTCATCTTCTCTGGTCAGCCGGAAAAGACCGTCATCCTGAACACCTACAAGGCTGCCGGATATGAGCCGGGAAAGCCGGTCGTGTTCGTCCAGCACGGCATGCTGCGCAATGGTGACGACTATCGCGATTTCTGGATTGCGGCTGCCGACAGGCATGATCTCCTGATCGTTGCTCCGACCTTCCCGAATGGCGATTTTCCCGAGCCGGAAAACTACAACAACGGCATGGTTCTCGATGCCGAGGGAAAGCCGACCCCGCGTGAAAGCTGGATCTACCGCGCTCCGGCGCTGATCGCCGAGGCCCTTGAAGAGGCCGGCGTCATGAAGGGCGTGAAGCCGAAGATTTTCGGTCACTCCGCCGGTGGTCAGTTCCTGCACCGCATGGTGTCTCTGTTCGGCATGGGGCCGTTCGAGGCCGTCGGCGCGGCCAATGCCGGCTGGTATTCTCTCCCCGATCTGGAAGCGAATTTCCCCGCCGGTCTTGGCGGTCTGGGCTACGGGCAGCAGGATCTGGTGGCGCTGCTCGCCACGCCGCTGCACATCATGGCCGGTCTGAACGACTGCGAGTCCAACGCCGACAACCTGCCGACCCAGCCCGAGGCCATCGCCCAGGGGCCGGGACGTCTTCACCGCGCCCGCAATTACTTTGCCAGGGGCAAGGCGAAGGCTGAAGAGCTGGGCGTCCCGTTCAACTGGCAGATGACCGAGGTTCCCGGCGTCGCTCACGATGGCTGCGCCATGTCGGTTGCCGCTGCCGGTCTCTGGTTCGAAGGCGCTCTGCCGGCCGGCGACCAGCTCGGCGCTGGCACCGGTGGCTTCAACGCCTGACGCATATGTGGCCCATCCCGGCCACGACCATCATTCGACGCACGATCATTCATCCCACAAGGAGAGCCAAAAATGAAGAACAGCGATGAGATCTGGGATCTCGTTGATGCAAAGAAGGCCGGTTTCGAGGCGTTGAGCGATCGTGTCTGGGGCATGCCGGAAATCGCCTACACCGAGTACCGCTCCTGCGCCGAGCACACCGCCATGCTGCGCGAGCAGGGGTTCCGGGTGGTTGAGGACGTTGCCGGCATTCCCACCGCCGTCATGGGCGAGGCAGGCGAGGGCGGTCCGGTCATCGCCATCCTCGGCGAATATGATGCGCTTCCGGGCCTGAGCCAGGAGGCCGGCATCGCCGAGCCGCGTCCCCTGCCGGGCAGTGGCCATGGCCACGGTTGTGGTCACAACCTGCTTGGCAGCGCCGCACTTCTGGCCGCCACGGCAATCAAGGACTGGCTGGAAGAGACCGGCCGTCCGGGCCGCGTGCGCTATTATGGCTGCCCGGCGGAAGAGGGGGGCGCTGCGAAGAGCTTCATGGCGCGCGCCGGCGCGTTCGAAGATGTCGATGCGGCCATCACCTGGCACCCGGCGTCCTTCACCCGTGTTGACGAGGCCATGTCGCTGGCCAACACGCGCATGGACTTCGCGTTCACGGGCCGTTCGTCCCACGCTGCCGCCGCACCGCATCTGGGCCGCAGCGCGCTCGATGCCGTCGAGCTCATGAGCGTCGGCGTCAATTACCTGCGTGAGCATGTGCCGGCCGACAGCCGCATCCACTACGCGCTGCTCGATGCCGGCGGCATCGCGCCCAACGTGGTGCAGGCAAAAGCCAAGGTTCGTTATGCGATCCGGTCCACCAGCCTGCCGGGCATGTTCGCTCTCAATGAGCGCGTGCAGAAGGTGGCGCGCGGCGCGGCGATGATGACCGAAACGAAGGTCGACATCTCCATCATGAGTGCGGTGGCCAATCTGCTTGGCAACACGCCGCTCGAAGAAGCCATGCAGCGTCAGATGGACCGTCTCGGGCCCGTCGCCTTTGACGATGAGGATCGCGCTTTTGCCGCCAAGATTCAGGACACGCTGTCGGACGAGGATATTCACAACGACTATCTTCGCATCGGCCTGCCGGTGAAAGAGAACACGCCGCTGTGCGATTGCGTGGTGCCGCGCGATCTCGAGGGCGTGCCGATGATCGGCTCCACCGATGTGGGCGATGTGAGCTGGGTGGTTCCCACCGTTCAGGCGCGTGTCGCGACCCATGCCATCGGCACGCCGGGGCACTCCTGGCAGATCACCGCGCAGGGCAAAATGCCCGCAGCCCACAAGGGCATGGTCTACGCCGCAAAGGTGATGGCGGGAACCGCGCTCGATTTGATCGGCGACGCCGATCTGCTGGCAAAGGCCAGGGAAGACCACGCCGCCCGCACGGCCGCGACGCCCTACACCTGTCCGATCCCGGAAGATGTGCAGCCGCCGCTGCAACCGCGCCCGGCGGATATCTGATCGTGAAACTGAAACGGGCGGCGCGAGCCGCCCGTTTTCATTTCCGGGTGTCTAACGGCTGAGTGGCGGAACGCTTGTCTGTCCGCTCAGGCGCTGCGAGGCGCGCTTGAGGCAGAGCAGATATTCTTCCCTGTTCTCGATCCCGTCTTCCCGTGGCGCGACAAGGCAGAGCGTCGCCACGCAGCGACGGTTCGCATCGAGAACGGGAACCGCGAAGCAGTGGGTGAAGCTGTCCACGATGCTGTCGAAGGTGAACTCGCCCTTGAGCCATGCTTCGCGCACTTCGCGAATGAAGACCGCCGGTTCCAGCCATTCGCCATTGGGCAGCTGAAAGTCCTGCGGCGGGATGAAGTCGATGATTTCCTGATCCGAAAGATGCGCGACCAGCAGGCGGCCGGACGCCGTCCACGGGATCGGCACCGACTGTCCAACATCCGATGAGATGCGGAACGGGCGCGCGCCCTCCTTCATGCGAACGACGATGTATTTGTTGCCGTCCAGCATGCAGAACTGCGAGGTCTCGCGCGTTTCATGCGCGATCATCTCAAGGGCGGCTTCGCACTCGCGGGTGAAATCGAACTGCTCCTCATAGGCCGCGCCCAGGAAATAGAGCTTGCGTCCGAGGAAAACCCGCCCGTCGCCGCCGGCGAGTTCAAGGATCTCGTTGCGCAGGAGGAGGTTCACCAGCTCGTAGACCGAAGAGCGCGGCGCGCCGATCTGGACCGCGATCTCGTTGGGGCGCATCGGGCTTTTCTGATCACGCAGAAAATCCAGAATCTCGAATGCGCGGTCGAGACCACGTGCGCGCTTGGCAGTGCTGGTCGGTGCGGCGGTATCCAACGGCCTCGTCTCCATCGCTTCTGGCTCTGTCCTTCTTCTGAACTCGTTGCAGCCTGTCAATGCTCTTGGCGTCACACCCGGAGTCGAAGGGCTGTTCGCCGTGATTTTTCGACCGCCACTTGCAGGGGCGTCAAAACCGGATAATATGCACTTCCACTATAAAGATCACTTGTACATTATAGCGGACATTGATTGGCGGCAAGCCTTTTGGGGCGCCGCATCTTGTTGAGGGAGGAAGACATGCATTTATCGGGTTCTGAAAATTCCAGGCGTCGTCGCGGCCTGCTCATGGGCGTTGCGGCGGCATCCATGCTGGTTGCCGGCAGCGGAGCGGCTTCGGCTGCGGCCAACTGCATCCAGGGAGACCGCGAAGCGCCCTATACGATCGGTTGGGCGAACATCTATTCCGTACCGACCTGGATGAAGCAGACCGAAGGCACCATCGCTGCCGAGGTCGAAGAGCTGAAGAAGGCCGGTCTGGTCGACGATCTCATGATCACCGACGCCCAGGGCAATGCCCAGACGCAGATCCAGCACATCCAGTCCATGATCGACGCCAATGTCGACGCCATCGTCGTCATCGCCGGTTCGTCCAACGCGCTCGACCGCGTGATCTCGGACGCCTGTGACAAGGGCATCGCCGTCGTCAACTTCGACAGCCTGGTCAACACCGACAAGGTGACCGCGAAGATCAACACCGATTCCGGTGAATGGGGTGCGGCTGCCGCACAGTGGATGGTCGATCAGCTCGGCGGTGAAGGCAAGATCATCGTCATGAACGGCCCGGCAGGTATTTCCGTCAGCGATGACCGCCGCAAGGGCGCGCAGCCGGTTCTGGACGCCAATCCCGGCATCGAGATCCTGACCGAGACCAACACCGAATACAATGTCGCGCCCGCGCAGGAGGCCATGACCAGCCTTCTGTTCGCCAACCCGGAAATCGACGGCGTTCTTTCGCTCGGCGGCGCGCTTTCGGCCGGTTCCGTTCTCGCCTTCGACCGTCAGGGCCGCGAGCAGGTTCCGACCACCGGTGAAAACGCACGTCAGTTCCTTGAGCTCTGGAAAGAGAAGGGTCTGGAAGGCTGGGCAACCATGCAGCCGAACTGGCTGGGCGCCCTGTCTGTCTACGCGGCGGTTCAGGCGCTTGAGGGCAAGGACGTTCCGGCTTTCATCAAGGTGCCGCTGCCGGTCATAGGCGACGACACGATCGACGGCTATCTCGCGCGCGCCGATCAGTTCCCGGCCGACGGATATATCTACTCCGACTACGACCGCGCGCTCTTCGACAAGCTGCTGGCGCAGTAAGACACGAAGACGAAAAGGCCGGTTCCTGATGACGAAAACCAAGCCCCTGCTCGAAGCCAGGCAGGTGTTCAAGGGGTTTTTCGGCAACCCGGTGCTCAAGGGCGTGGACATCGCCCTTGAGCCCGGACGCGTTCACGCTCTTCTGGGTGAGAACGGTGCTGGAAAATCGACACTGATCAATCTGCTCTCGGGCGCTTTGCAGCCCGACAAGGGCGACATTGTCGTGGACGGCAAGCCCGTCTCGCGTTTCAGCCCTGCTGCTGCGCGAGAGGCGGGCATTGCCGTCGTTCAACAGGAGCTGAGCCTTGCCGCCGAGCTGTCCATTGCCGAGAATATCGGCCTTGGCGCTCTGCCACGGCGCTTTGGTCTCATCGACTACAAGGCGCTTTCCGCCTCCGTCGCGGAGGTCTGCGAGCGGGTCGGCCTGACCGAACCGCTCGACATGCCCGTTGGCGATCTCTCGCTTGGCCGCCGGCAGATGGTGGAAATTGCCAAGGCGCTTTTCCGCAAGCCGCGTGTGCTTATTCTGGACGAGCCGACATCCTCCCTGTCCGCGCATGAGGCGGGCATTCTGGCAGGCCTCATCCGCAAGCTGCGTGATGAAGGCATCGCGCTTCTCTACATCTCCCATCGCCTCAACGAGGTTCAGGCGCTGTGCTCGCATGTCACGGTGCTGAAAGATGGCGTGGTGACCGCCGACCAGCCGCTGGCCGGCGTCGATGATGAAGGTCTCGTGCGCCTGATGGTGGGCCGCGATGCGGGCGACCTGTTCCCCGCCTGGCAGGACCATCCCGCCGGCGCCGAACTCATCCATCTGAAGAAATTTTCCGCAGGCATGGCCCTTGATGTCGATTTCCAGGCATCCGCCGGCGAGATTATTGGCATCGGCGGTCTGGTGGGGCAGGGACAGGAGGATTTCCTGCTCGGCCTGTACGGCGCAATTCCCGCTTCCGCAGAGAAGGCGGAAATCTCGGGAAGTCACCGCCCGCTGAAAAGCGTCGAGGCGGCCAATCAGGCCGGCCTCGCCTATGTGCCGGCTGACCGCAAGCATGAGGGGCTCGTTCTGCCGCATTCCATTGCGTCGAACCTCCTTCTGCCCTCGCTTGGCAATCTGGTGAAACATGGTCTGCGCGACCGCGCGGCCGAGCGCAATCTGGTTGCCGACCTCGCCAAGCGCCTGACGATCAAGGGCGATGTGACCCGTCCGGTTCAGGCGCTTTCCGGTGGCAATCAGCAGAAGGTGGCGCTGGCCAAATGGCTGCCGCTCGATCCTTCGGTACTGCTCCTCAACGACCCCACGCGCGGCGTCGATATCGAGACCAAGCGGGAAATCTATCTGATGCTGCAATCCTTCGCGCGCGAGGGAAAGCTGGTCATTCTTCTGAGTTCCGACACACCTGAACTCGTCCATCTTTGTGATCGTGTCGCCGTGTTCCGCGAGGGGCGCGTCGTGGCCACGCTGCCGCGCGCAGACATCTCCGAAGAAGCGATCGTCGGCGCCGCCATGGGCGTCTCAGCGAAGGGAGCTGCGGCATGAGTGCCACCACCGTTCCGGCAAATCTCTATGCCGCCGTCCAGAAGCGCCGCAATCGCGGCCTGACGGGCCTTTATCTGGTCGTCGCCGCGTTTCTCGTGGTCTACGCCATTCTGTTTCCGGGCCTTCTCAGCGTTGGCGGTTTTTCCAAGTTCACGCAGAACTGGTTCCCGTTGGCGCTCGTCACCATGGCGCAGGCCCTGATGATGCTGAATGGCGGCATCTCGCTTGCCATCGGTCCGATGGTCAGCCTCGGCGCGGTCATTGCCGCCGTCACCATGGGCGGTCCGCTGGGTGTTCTGGGCGGGCTGATCGCCGTCTCGGTCGCCGGCCTCTTCATCGGCGCGGTAACGGGCGGCATCGTCGCCTATCTGCGCCTGCCGGCCATCATCGTCACGCTGGCCGGATCGTTCATCATCACCGGCATCGCGCTCATTCTCCTGCCGCGTCCCGGCGGCTACATCCCCGACTGGTTTTCCGACCTGCTTGCCGGTCATACGCCGGTTGCCTTCGGCCTTCTGGTCCTGCTTCTGATCGGCTGGAAACTCTATCTGGCAACGCCGCACGGCCTTGGCATCTATGCCGCCGGAAACAATCCCGTCGGCGCGTTCCGCTCGGGCGTTCCCGTCGAGCGCGTCAAGGTGTTCGCCTTCGCGCTGTCGGGTCTGCTTGCAGCCCTTGCCGGCCTTTTCGTTGCAGCCCAGACCGGCTCTGGCGATCCGGTCATCGGCACGCCCTTCACGCTCAACTCCATCGCCGGCGCAGTGCTTGGCGGCGTCGCCTTTCTCGGCGGCAAGGGCACGATGCGCGGCGTCATCTGCGGCAGCCTGCTTCTCTCGGTCATGATCAACGTCATGTTCTTCCTCGGCTTCCCGCCGGTCGCTCAATATGTGGCGCAGGGCCTCATCATCGTCGGCGCCGTCGCGATCCCGCAATTGACCAGCCAGTGGAGGGCAAAGCCATGAACGCTCTCAAGTCGGCCTTCCGCAATCCGCCGCTTCTGACGCTGATCCTGGTGATCCTCGTCTGGATCGTCGCCAGCCTCACGCTGCGTGGCTTCGGGGCCTTTGGCCACCTGCGCTACCTGCTGGAACTCTCCGCAGTCATCGGCATCGTCGCCGCCGGCCAGACGCTCGTGATCCTGATGGGCGGCATCGACCTTTCGGTCGGCGCGGTCATCACGGTCACGGCCATTCTCCTGCCGCTCATCTCGCCCGACATCGATCCCACCGGCCTCGTGGGCATCGTGCTTGCGCTGGGCATCGCGTCCAGCATCGGCTTTCTCAATGGCGTTGGCGCGGCCTATCTCAGAGTGCCGCCCATCATCATGACGCTGGCCATGGCGACCTTCCTGCAGGGCATGCTGGTCATCGTTGCCGGCGGCAGCGCCGTCTCCGTGACGAACGCAACCGTCATCTGGCTCGGCCAGGCGCGGCCCTTCGGAATTCCCGCCGGGGTTCTCCTGTGGGTGGCCGTGTCGATCGTGGTGCTGCTCATCATTCACCGCATGCCGGCCGGCGCGCGTTTTCTGGCGCTGGGGGCCAACCCGCTGGCAACCGAGCTTTCGGGCGTCAGCGTCAAACGCAACACGCTGCTCCTGTTCACGCTTTCGGGCTTCTTTGCCGGTCTTGCCGGCATCCTGATCCTCGGCATGAACCGTCAGGGCTATGTGGGCATCGGCGATCCCTATCTTCTGACGTCCATCGCCGCCGTGGTTCTGGGGGGCACCTCCATTCTGGGCGGGCGCGGCACCTATGCCGGCACCATTCCCGGCGCGATCCTTCTCGTCACCACCACGGCGCTGATCACCGTGGTCAACGCGTCGCCCGGCTGGCGGTCCATTATGTTCGGATCGCTCATTCTGGCGCTGCTCCTGATCTCGGGGCGTGAGGCGCGACGATGAGTTTTGCCTATGTGGGTCCGGTCATCGACCCGCACCACCATCTGTGGGACCTGTCGCTTGGCAGGCACCCCTGGCTTGCGCCGCCTGAAGCCGCTGATGAGGAGATGGTGTTCGGCAGCATCGCGCCGATCCGTCGCGACTATGGCGTGGGCGAATATCTGTGGGACGCGGCCCGCCAGAACATCGTCGCCACCGTCCATGTCGAGGCCGGCTGGTCGGATGATTTCCCGCTGGAGGAAACGCGCTGGCTCGACAGTCTCGACAGGCGTTTTGGCGTTGCCGCGCGCTATGTGGCGCGCGTGCCGCTTGCCGGTGCGGATGCGCAGCGTCTCGTTGAGCGCGAGGCTGCAAATCCCGCTGTGGTCGGCATTCGCGATATCGTCAGCTGGCATCCCGACCCGGCAAAGAGCTTCGCCTCCCGCGAAGGCATGATGAGCGACCCGCGCTGGCGCGAGGGGCTTTCGCGCGCCACCGAACTCGGCCTCAGCTTCGATCTCATGCTCTTTCCCTGGCAGATGGGGGAGGCGGCGCGCCTTGTCGCCGATCATCCCGACACCCAGTTCGTGCTCAACCATTGCGGCAGCCCGGTTGACCGCAGCGAGGAAGGCTTGGCGCTTTGGCGCAACGGGCTTTCGGAGCTTTCCAGTGCGCCCAACATCGCCATCAAGATCTCCGATCCCGTGGCCTATGATCACCACTGGACAGTCGACAGTCTGCGCATGGTGATCGACCACTGCATCGCCTGTTTCGGGCCGCAGCGCGCCATGTTCGCCAGTGATTTTCCCGTTGCCGGTCTGCACGCGGATTTCGATGCGCTTTATGGCGCGTTCAGAACCATAGCCGCCAGCCATTCGCATGATGAGCAGGAGGCCCTGTTCTTCTCGACGGCGAACCGCATTTACCGCCTTGGCCTGTCGCCTTCGCAAACATCACAGGATGCTTCCCATGTCTGACGCCACGCTCACCACTGCGAGCGATCCCGTCATCGATGACCGCGTTCGCGGTTTTCCCGCAGGCCATGCAGCCCTTGGCCTCGGCGCCATTGGCGATCAGGGGTGGAAGCCCTTTGATGGCGCCATGTCCCTGCCATTGATCTCGCTCGATGAAACGGCGTTCGCCAACAATGTCGATCTGATGATGACCTATGTGCGCGAGCAGGGCGTCGAGATCGCACCACACGCCAAGACGCCGATGTCGCCGGCCATCGCCGCCCGTCTCGTCGAGGCCGGGGCATGGGGCGTCACGGTGGCCGACATTCGTCAGGCTTCCGTCATGCTGCGCGCGGGCTTCCGCCGCCTGATCCTCGCCAACGAGATCGGTGGCCCGGCGGCAGCGAGGCGGCTTGCCCGCCTGGTCTCCGCCTATCCCGATGCCGATCTCTCGATCTTCGTCGATTCACGCGAGATGATGGAGTCGCTCGCTTCCGCGTGGTCTGCTTCCGCTGATCTGCCGCCGCTCGGGCTTCTGGTCGAGCTTGGCGCTGCCCGTGGCGGGCTCCGCTCCGGTGAAGCCGCGTTACAGCTCGCCGACGCCATTCTTGAACGCGAGACCGACACTTTCCGGCTCGCCGGCGTCGCGGCTTACGAAGGTGCAGCCGCAACGCCCGATGCGGCTGAGACGGCGCTGCGCATTTCTGCTCTGGTCGAACGCACGGCAACGCTTTTCTCTGCGCTGCGCCAGCGGCTTGGGCCGGAGCGTCCGATGATCGTCACCGCCGGCGGTTCGGTTTATTTCGACATGGTGGTTCGCGGTCTGAAGGCGGTGGTCGCGGCAGATCAAAACGCGGTTCTGGTCCTGCGCAGCGGCGCGATCTTCTTTCATGATCACGGCATCTATGAGCGCGGTCTCACCGGCCTCGACAACCGTTCCGGTTTCGTGATCGGCGGCAAAGCGGTTTCGGCAGCCACCGGTTTCCGCCCCGCGCTTCGCGTCTGGGCCGAGGTTCTTTCGAGGCCGGAGCCGGGGCTTGCCGTTTGCGGCATGGGCCTGCGCGATGTGGCGGCCGATCAGGGCCTGCCGCGCCCACTGGCGTTCTATCGTGATGGCGTGCGCACCGCTCTTTCTAAGACGGTTCGCGTCACCGCGTTGAACGATCAGCATGCCTTCGTCTCACTGGGCGAGGGCGTCGATCTGCGCGTCGGCGATGTGGTGGAGTTCGGCATCTCGCACCCCTGCACCTGCCTCGACCGGCACGCGATCCTCTACGGTCTGGACGACGATCATCGCGTTGTCTCGGCCTATCTCACCAGCTTCGGCTGAAACTGTTCCAACCCCACCCCACCCCCTACCCAAGCAAAAGGAATTTTGGAAAATGATCATGCGCTACCAGAAAGGTTCCCGAATGAGCCAGGCCGTCGTCTATGGCGGTCTCGTCCACATTGCGGGGCAGGTTCCCGATGACCGCAAGGCGAGCATCGAGGATCAGACGGCAGATGTTCTGCGCAAGATCGACGCGCTCCTGGCCGAAGCCGGCACCGACCGCTCCAAGCTCGTGGCCGTCAACGTCTTCCTGCCGGCCATCATCGATTTCGACGCGATGAACAGCGTCTATGATGCCTGGATCGACCCGGAGAACCCGCCGGCCCGCGCCTGCGTCGAGGCGCGCCTTGCCGATCCGGACCTGCGCGTCGAAATGACGGCTGTTGCCGCAGTCTGACACCTGGCCGGTGCCCCGCGCACCGGCTCTTCTTCTGGCGACCGGAGTTCTGCCATGCATACGGGCATTGTTCATTCCATTGATTTCGAGGCCGGGGGCGTCCAGTCCGGCTTCCTGGCAATTCCCTATTCGGTGGACCGGTCGCCCTATTACCAGATCCGCATCCCCTGGCTGCGGGTCCGCAATGGCGAGGGGCCGAGCCTGCTTCTGATGGCAGGCAATCACGGCGACGAGTATGAGGGCGAACTTCAGCTTGCCCGGCTCATGCGCCGCCTGAAGACGCTCGACATCAGCGGAACGGTGACGGTTTTGCCCATCGTGAACCAGCCGGCAGTCATGGCGGCCCGCCGCTGCTCCCCCTTCGATGGTGGAAATCTCAACCGCGCCTTCCCCGGCAACCCTGCCGGAACGCCAACCGAGCGCATCGCGCATTTTCTGGAACATGAGCTGTTCCCGCGCCACGATGTGGTGCTCGACCTTCATTCCGGCGGCACCTCCATGGCGCATTTGCCCTGCACGCTGATCGAGCGGCAGGCGGATCCGGCGCGCTTCGAGCGCACACTTGATCTCATGCGCCAGATGGGCGCCGCCCACGCCTTCATCGCCGACAATGGGCCGGCAGCGCCGACCTCGATGGGCGCTGCCGGCCGCGCTGGCGCAATCGGTCTTTCCGGCGAGTTCGGTGGCGGCGGCATGGTCACGCCCGACAGCATGGCCTTCACGGCGGGCGCAATCGATCGCCTGCTTGTTGCGCTGGGCATCGTGTCCGCACCGGTGCTCTCCGCCGCGCTTGATGACAAGGCTCCGCCGCTCCAGCTTCTTTCGCTGTCGCGCCACAGTCAGGGCATCTACGCCACCCGGCGCGGCTGGTTCGAGCCCGCCGCCCGTCTGGGCGACCGCGTTGCCGCTGGCGATCTCGCCGGCTGGTATCACGATCTTGAACGCATCGACGCGCCCGAGGAAGCACTGCACTTCGCCGAGGGTGGCATCGTCATCTCGCATCGCCTTCATTGCGACAGCCAGTCCGGCGATTGCCTGATACAAGTGGCCGAGCCGATTGAAGCCTGAGAGGATCTGAATGACCGACACGCTCATCCGCGGGGCGCGCATCATCGATGGAACCGGTGCGCCCTGGTATCGCGGCGATATTCTCTTATCCGGCGGGCGCATCGCCCGCATCGGGCGCGATCTGCCCGTTTCCGGCGCGCATGTGGTGGATGCCGAAGAGCGCTACGCCGCACCCGGCTTCATCGATGCGCATTGTCATGATGACCTGATCTTCCTGCGCGAACGCGGACGTCCGGAAAAGGCGTTTCAGGGCGTCACCAGCATTGTTGTCGGAAACTGTTCTTTCTCGCTGTATCCCGCCACGCCCGGATCCCACGAGGATCTGCGCCGGCACTTTTCCGGCCTTCTCGGCGAAACGGCGCATGAAGAAATCTTCGCCGATCTCGATGGCTACCGTCACGCACTGTGCGGGGCAGAGGGCGCTGGCATCGCGCTCAATCTCGTGTCGCTCGTAGGGCATGCCGCACTTCGCCTTGCCGTCATGGGGCATGACGACCGCCCGGCCACGCCGGAAGAAACGCAGGCCATGTGCGACCTTCTGGAAGCCCAGCTTGTGCAGGGCGCCGCAGGCCTGTCGCTCGGCCTTGTCTATCCGCCAAGCGCCTTTGCCGACGAGGCGGAGCTGATTGCGCTCGGGCGTGTCGTCGGGCGTCACGGTCGGGTGCTCGCCGCGCATATCCGTTCCTATGAGGCAGGGCTGATCGACGCCACCGAGGAGTTCGGGCGTGTGCTTGGGGCGTCAGGTGCAGCAGGCCTGCTCTCGCATCTTCAGTCTGCCGGCCGTCCCAATTGGGGCCGCATTCCCGATGCCATCGCGCTTCTGGAGACGATGCGCCGGGACGGCATCGATGTCAGCTTCGACATGTACCCCTATCCCGCCGGCAGCACATGGATACTCCAGCTCCTGCCCGCCGCTGTCATGGAAGGCGGGCTTGCCGGGCTGCGCCGGCGTCTGGCCGATCCCGCCCAGCAGGCGCTCCTGCGTCGCTGGGTCAATGAGGGTGGCCCGGAATTCCCCGGCCAGAGCAAGGTGTCGCTCATCGGCTGGGAGAATGTTCGTCTCTCCGCCGTGGGCGTTGATGCGCTCAAGCATCTTGAAGGGCTCGACATGCAGGCCGCGGCAGCGAAACTGGCTGTCGATCCGTTCGATCTCATGCTGCGCTTCATTGAAGAAGATGACGGCCAGACCGGCATCATCCTGTTCCAGCTTGCAGAAGAAGATTTGCACGCCGCCTGTTGCAACCGCCTCTACATGGCCGGGTCCGATGGGCTTCCGCGACCGGGCTCCAAGCCGCATCCGCGCGCCTTCGGCACCTTTCCGCGCATCGCCGGACCGCTTGTCCGCGACCAGAACTGGTTCTCGCTGGAAGATGCCGTGCGCCGCATGACGTCCATGGCCGCGCAGCGCTTTTCGCTCACGGATCGCGGGCTTCTGCGCCCCGGCATGGCCGGCGATGTCGTGCTCTTCGAGGAGAGCATCACAGACCGCGCGACCTTCGACGATTCATCGCAACTGCCCTCCGGTGTCAGCCACCTGTTCGTCAATGGGGGCATGGTCATCGAGGATGGCCGCGAGACGGGCGCGCGTCCCGGTCGCGTTCTCTAGCCAATTCCGCCGCCCCCGGCGGCCCGATAATGTTCGAATTTAAAGGAGTGCCCGCCATGCATCTGTCGATGTGGACTTACCCCTGGGATGTTCAGGATCAGGGGCTGGAGCGGCTTGTCGCCGATCTGCGCGACCGCGCCGGGCTCAACACGGTCAGCCTTGCCACGTCCTATCACGCCGGTCGCTTTCTCCAGCCGCGCAGCCCGCATCAGAAAGCCTATTTCCCCGAGGATGGAACGGTCTATTTCGAGCCGGACGAAGCGCTCTGGGCGGATCGGGAGATCAAGCCGCTCAAGGCGCGCAATGTTGCCGAGCGTGGCGACATGCTGAAGGCGCTCACAGACGCGCGCGCACAGACCGGCATGAAAGTCTCCTGCTGGACCGTCTGCCTGCACAACACGCGTCTGGGTATGGAGCATCCAGACCACGTCACCCGCAACGCGTTCGGCAATCCGAACTATTACAATCTCTGCCCGTCCAGCCCGGCTGCCCGCGCCTATGTCACGACGCTCGTTCAGGATGTGAGCACCCGCTACCGGCCGGACATGATCGAGCTTGAAAGCCCCAACTTCATGGGGTTCGCGCACGAATATCACCACGAGAAGGACGGCGTCGGCCTCAATGCGGAGGATGATTTCCTCCTGTCGCTCTGCTTCTGCGACCATTGCATGGCGCGTGCCGGGGCGGCTGGCGTCAATGCAAAGGGCGCGCGCGAGACGGTTGGCCGCTTCATCGCAGAAATGTGCGCGCGTGAAATTCCGGAAAAGCAGTTCCCGGATTTCCCGGAAGCGGGCCTCGATGCGTTCAACGCTCATGAAGACCTGCGCGCCTACCTTGCCTGGCGCAGCGAGCCGGTCACGTCGCTGATTGCCGAGATCCGTGAGGCCGCACATCCTGAAACAAAGGTGGTCCTGATCGACCTTGCCGACGGATGGCTGGGCGGCGTCGAACTGGAAGAAGCGGCAGGGGCCTGCGATGGCGTGATCCTCTGCTGCTACTGCATGGAGCCGCAGGCCGTGAGTGCGCTTTTCCAAAAAGCGCGTGGCATCGTCGGACCAGAAAAATTCCTGGGCGTCGGGCTGCGCGTCTTCTACCCGGAGATGGAAAACGGCGACGACCTTGCCGAGCGGGCGCAGGCCGCCATCGCCGCCGGTGCTGATGGTGTGAATTTCTACAATTACGGCCTGATCCCGGAAAAGCGCCTCGACTGGGTGCGCACCGCCACCGACCGCCTGTCGTAAGACAGCGCCATTTCGCGAGGTGTCAGACGCCGCCACATGTCTGTGCGCGGCGCCCGCTGGCATGCGGGTTTTCCGCATTGCCCGGGCCTGTGCAGTTTCAAAAAAGCGCTGGCGGCATTCCTTGACAACAAGCCGGCTATACGGCTTGATGTGGAAATCCACTAATATGGATATGTGTCCATAATAGTGGAACTGACAAATTTGGGAAAGGGGAACTCAGCATGGCTATTCCGTTTCGCGCACATGCGCTTCTGCTCACCACCGCAATGATGGTCGCGGCCGCACCGGCGGTCGCGCAGGAGAAGAGCAAGCTCGACGAGGTTCTGGAACGCGGTCACCTCGTTCTTGGCACCGGCAGCACCAACGCGCCCTGGCACTTCAAGAGCGTCGACGACAAGCTTCAGGGCTTCGATGTCGACATGGGCCGCATCATTGCCAAGTCGCTGTTCGGTGATCCCGACAAGATCGAATATGTGACGCAGTCCTCGGATGCGCGCATTCCGAACATCACCACCGGCAAGGTCGATGTCACCTGCCAGTTCATGACCGTCACCGGTGAGCGCGCCCAGCAGGTTGCCTTCACCATTCCGTATTACCGCGAGGGCGTTGGCCTCATGCTGAAGGCCGATGGCGATTATGCGGATTACGAGGCGCTCAAGGAGGCTGGTTCCTCCGTCACCGTGTCCGTTCTGCAGAACGTCTATGCGGAAGACATGGTGCATGCGGCTCTGCCCGAGGCGAGCGTCGACCAGTACGAGTCTGTCGATCTCATCTATCAGGCGCTGGAATCCGGCCGCTCTGACGCCGTCGCCACCGACCAGTCGTCGCTTGCCTGGTACATGACGCAGAACCCCGACCGTTACCGCGATGCCGGTTATGGCTGGAACCCGCAGTCCTATTCCTGCGCCGTGGCGCGGGGCGATCAGGACTGGCTCAACTTCGTCAACACCGCCCTGCATGAGGCGATGACGGGCGTTGAGTTCAACTTCTATGCGGACTCGTTCAAGACCTGGTTCGGCAAGGATCTGCAGCCGCCGCAGATCGGCTTCCCGGTCGAATACAAGTAAGCATTGCATCTGCATGAGGGCGGCGGGTGACCGGGTGCGTCATCCGCCGGCCTTCCTGCATGGCTGGGACCCGATATGGGCTATACACTCAATTTTTCCGCCGTCTGGCGCAGCTTCGACCAGCTTCTCTGGGGGCTGCTGCTCAGCCTTGAACTGGCGATTGGCGCGATCCTGATCGGCGCCGTCATCGGCCTCGTAACCGCCTTTGGCCTCATCTCCAAAAGCGGCTGGGCGCGCCGTCCGGCAGCGCTTTACGTCACGGTGATCCGCAATCTGCCGATTCTCGTTCTGATCCTGTTTTCCTATTTCGCGCTGCCGCAGATGGGTGTCCGTCTGGGCAAGATCGAGAGCTTCGTGGCAACGCTCGCCATCTATTCCGGCGCCTATCTGGCGGAGGTGTTTCGCGCGGGCCTTCTGTCCATCCCCAACGGTCTGAAGGAGGCGGGCCTCGCCATCGGTCTGACGCCGATGCAGATCCGCACCTCCATCGTCATACCGCTGATGTTCAGAAACGTGCTGCCGTCGCTTTCTTCCACGCTGATCTCGCTTTTCAAGGACACGTCTCTGGCCGCAGCCATCGCCGTGCCGGAACTCACCTTCGAGGCGCGCAAGATCAATGTCGAAACCTTCCGTGTGGTCGAGACCTGGATCGTCGCTTCCTGTCTCTATGTCGCCACCTGCACGGTGCTGGCCGCGCTTATGCGCATGGTCGAGCGTCGTCTTGTGATTTCGAGGTGAGCCGATGAACGAGTTTCTCGCATTTCTCGATCAGGTCTGGCTTGCCCGTTTCGTGATCCTGCGCGGCCTTGGCCTGACCGTTTCAATCTCGCTTCTGGCCATCGCCCTGGGCTCCGTGCTGGGCGTTATGGTCGGGCTTGCGCTGACCTATGGAAACAGGCCGCTGCGTTTTGTCGTGCGCGCCTATACGGATTTCATTCGTGGCACGCCCGTGCTCGTTCTGGTGCTCGCCAGCTTCTACATCCTGTCCACGATCGGCATTGAGCTGAACGCGTTTCAGGCGGGTGTGTTTGCGCTGGCGGTCTTCTGCTCCTCGCATGTGGGTGAAATCGTGCGCGGCGCGCTGCAGGCCATTCCGCCCGGGCAGACAGAAGCGGCCAAGGCCATCGGCCTCACCTTCAGCCAGACCTTCACTTCGGTTCTGTGGCCGCAGGCGCTGCGCCAGATGCTGCCCACCTGGGTGAACACGGCTGCGGAGATGGTCAAGGCGTCCACGCTTCTGTCCGTCATCGGCGTGGCCGAGCTTCTGCTCCGCACGCAGGAGATCATCTCCCGCAATTTCATGAGCCTGGAGTTCTATTTCCTGGCCGGCCTTCTCTACTTCGCCATCAATTACGCCATCGAGCGCTTCGGCAAATATGTCGAGCGCAAGGTGTCTGTTCCATCCTGAGAGTACCCGACATGACGAAGAACCTTCTTGAAATTCAGGCCCTGCGCAAGCGCTACGGTTCGGTGGAGGTGCTCAAGGGCGTCGACTGCACCATGCAGCAGGGCGAGGTGATCTCGATCATCGGTTCGTCGGGCTCCGGCAAGACAACCATGCTGCGCTGCATAAACATGCTGGAGGATTTTCAGGGCGGCCGCATCCTCATCGATGGCGAACCCATCGGCTATGAAGAGCGCAACGGCGTGCGCGTTCGCAAGAGCGAGAAGGAAATCGCCCGCCAGCGCGCGCTGACGGGCATGGCCTTCCAGCAGTTCAACCTGTTCCCGCACATGACGGCTGCATCCAATGTCATGCTCGGCCTGATCAAGGTGAAGAAGATGGCGCGCGACGAGGCGCGCAGTGTCGCGGAAAAATGGCTCGAGCGCGTCGGTCTCGGCCAGCGCGCGGATCACTACCCCGGCCAGCTGTCCGGCGGTCAGCAGCAGCGCGTGGCCATCGCCCGCGCCATCGCCATGAACCCGCGCCTCATGCTCTTTGATGAGGTAACGTCTGCGCTTGATCCCGAACTGGTGGGCGAAGTGCTTCAGGTGATCAAGGATCTGGCTGCCGATGGCATGAGCATGCTTCTGGTCACCCACGAAATGCGCTTCGCTTTCGAGGTTTCCTCCCGCGTCATCTTCATGAACCAGGGGGTAATCGGCGAGGAGGGGGATCCGAAGGTGATGTTCCTGAAGCCGCAGACCGAACGCCTTGCCGAATTCCTCAAGACGTCGAGCTTCGCCTGAGATCTTGACCAACTGCCGCCGGCGCGCCTGAGCGCCCGGCGGAAAATCTGGCGCCTGCCACGCACAGAATGATGGCGGCAGTGACCGACGGGCTGGATGCGGCCACGCTTGCCCGCCATGCGCTTGAGAGGGACGTGGTGCTCGCGCCAGGAAACGCCTTCAGCCTGTCAGGCTCCGCCTGCGGGTTCCTGCGTTTCAACGTTGCTCAATGCGACGATGAACGGATTTTTTCCGTTCTGGAGGAGATCACACGCGCGCCGTAGAGCCATGCCCAAAGCGGCGTTGCGAATAATCCAGCAGTTTGTTTCTGCTTTCCCCGGAAACAATATATTGACTTCATATATCCAGAAGATACCAACTGTAGGGGTTATGGTTCTTTCGATTCCCCGCGGGATCGGAAGTGAAAAGGGAAGCCGGTGCGCCTCTGGGCAAGGCCGGCGCTGCCCCCGCAACTGTAAGCAGCGAGCCGCTTTCACTCTGTGTCACTGATGCCCCAGCGCATCGGGAAGGCCGGAAAGCGGTGATGACCTGCGAGCCAGGAGACCTGCCATGACGAAATAAACGTCCACGGGCGGGGTGTCCCGGTGGTGCGTGTGTCGCCACGGCAATGCCGTCGCGCCGCATGTCTCCGCGCCCCCGTCCAACCGCCACGGGGGTCTACATGCCGGCGACTGAAGCACAACACACCACTGAAGCACAAAACACCAACGGCACCGCCACGGTTCCGCATTCCACTGCCAACACCGAAACCGCATCGTCTGAACCGGGGTATCGCGTCATCCGCCGTAGTGGCGGCGTCACACCGTTCGATCCGGCAAAGATCGCGGTGGCGCTGACCAAGGCGTTTCTGGCGGTTGAGGGTTCCACCGCCGCTGGCTCGCGCCGTGTCCATGAAATTGTCGAGGAGCTTGCCGTACAGGTCGTGTCCGCGCTCACGCGCCGGGCCGATGCCGACCGTCTGTTCCACATCGAGGAAATTCAGGATCAGGTGGAACTCGCCCTCATGCGCGGCGAGCATCATCGGGTTGCCCGCGCCTATGTGCTCTATCGCGAGGAGCGCGCCCGCGAACGCGCCGCCGGGACGGCCAGTGTGGAAGCCCCGCAATCCGCCCTGCAGATGACGGCGGATGACGGAACGCTGGTTCCGCTGGACGAGGCGCGGCTTGCCGCAATCGTCGAGGAAGCCTGTGCCGGCCTCAAGACCGTTTCCGCCGAACCGATCCTCACGGAAACCCGCCGCAATCTCTATGACGGCATCCGTCAGGACGAGCTGTCGCTTGCGCCCATCCTTGCCGCCCGCACGCTGGTGGAGCAGGAGCCTGACTATGCGTTCGTCTCCGCGCGTCTTCTGCTCGACAAATTGCGGCGCGAGGCTTTGACCTTTGTGGCCGGCAGGTCCGAGCAGGCGACGCAGGCCGAAATGGCGGAGCGCTATGCAAGCTATTTCCCTGACTTTATCGCGAGCGGCATTGCCAGCGAGCTCATCGACCCCGAGCTTGCCCGTTTCGATCTGGCGCGCCTTGGCGCGGCGCTCAGGCCCGAGCGTGATCTGAACTTCCAGTTCCTTGGCCTCCAGACGCTCTACGACCGCTATTTCCTTCATGCCGGGGGCATTCGGTTCGAGTTGCCGCAGGCGTTCTTCATGCGTGTCGCCATGGGGCTTGCCGTGCGTGAGATCGATCGCGAGGCGCGCGCCATCGAATTCTACGACCTTCTGTCGTCCTTCGACTTCATGGCCTCCACGCCCACCCTGTTCAATTCCGGCACGCTGCGCCCGCAGCTTTCTTCCTGCTTCCTCACCACGGTGGCTGACGATCTCGACGGCATCTTCAAGGCGGTGAAGGACAATGCGCTGCTTGCCAAATATTCCGGCGGTCTCGGCAATGACTGGACGCCGGTGCGCGGTCTCGGCGCGCATATCAAGGGCACCAATGGCGAGAGCCAGGGCGTCGTGCCGTTCCTCAAGGTCGCCAATGACACGGCCATCGCCGTCAACCAGGGCGGCAAGCGCAAGGGGGCGGTCTGCGCCTATCTGGAGAGCTGGCACATCGACATCGAGGAGTTCCTCGACCTGCGCAAGAACACGGGCGACGACCGTCGCCGCACGCACGACATGAACACGGCCAACTGGGTGCCGGACCTGTTCATGGAACGCGTCGAGGCGGACGGTTCGTGGACGCTGTTTTCGCCTGACGAGACGCCCGACCTGCACGACCTTTATGGCAAGGCGTTTCGCGCTGCCTACGAGGCCTATGAGGCAAAGGCGGAAGCCGGTGAGCTGCGTGTCTTCAAGACCGTGCGCGCGGTCGATCTGTGGCGGCGCATGCTCACCATGCTGTTCGAGACCGGGCATCCCTGGGTCACCTTCAAGGACCCGTGCAACATCCGCTCGCCGCAGGGCCATGTGGGTGTCGTTCATTCGTCCAATCTGTGCACGGAAATCACGCTCAATACGTCCAGGGACGAGGTGGCCGTCTGCAATCTGGGTTCGGTGAACCTCGTCAATCACATTGCCGATGGCGCGCTCGATCTGGCGCGGCTGGCGCGCACTGTCGGCACCGCCATGCGCATGCTCGACAATGTCATCGACATCAATTTCTACACCATTCCCGAGGCTCGCCATTCCAATCTGCGCCATCGCCCGGTCGGTCTCGGCCTGATGGGCTTTCAGGATGCCCTGCAAAAGCTGCGCATTCCCTATCAGAGTGAACAGGCCGTGGCCTTTGCCGATATGAGCATGGAGGCAATCGGCTATCATGCGATTGCGGCTTCGGTGGAACTTGCCGCCGAGCGTGGGCGCTATGCCAGCTTTGACGGTTCGCTCTGGTCGAAGGGCGTTCTGCCGATCGATTCCATCCGGCTTCTGGAAGAGGCGCGACCGGGTGTTGAGATGGACAGTGCGGCAACGCTTGACTGGGAGAGCCTGCGCAAGCGGGTGAAGAAAACCGGCATGCGCAATTCCAACTGCATGGCCATCGCGCCCACCGCCACCATCTCAAACATCTGCGGCGTGTCCCAGTCCATCGAGCCCGCCTACCAGAACCTGTTCGTCAAATCGAACATGTCGGGCGATTTCACCGTGGTGAACGCGGCGCTGATCCACGATCTGAAAGAGCGCGGCCTGTGGGATGAGGTCATGATGTCGGATCTCAAATATTTCGATGGGTCCGTCGGTCAGATCGACCGCGTGCCGGATGATCTGAAGGCGCTTTACGCGACCGCTTTCGAGATCGCACCCGCCTGGCTGATCGAAGCCGCCTCGCGCCGCCAGAAATGGATCGATCAGGCCCAGTCGCTCAATCTCTACATCGCCAATCCGAGCGGAAAGAAGCTGGATGAACTCTACCGGCTGGCATGGCGTAAGGGCCTGAAGACGACCTATTACCTGCGCTCGCGCTCGGCCACCCATGTGGAGAAATCCACGCTCAAGGGAACCGACGGCAAGCTCAACGCCGTCTCCGCCACGAGCGTTCCTGCTGCGCCCATCGCCATCGATCCGAACGCCGCATGGGGCAGGGCCTGCGCCATCGACGATCCCGAGTGCGAAGCCTGCCAGTAGCCCGGCCTTCGTGCCCACCTTCATCCTGAGCCTGTCGAAGGACGAAGGTGGGTACGTAGCGCCCAAACCCAATCGGAAGACAAAAAAATGCTGAACTGGAACGAACAATCGCAGCCCGCCACTGCCGCGAACCCTGCCGCTGACGAGGCCGACGCCACGGGCCTCGGCGAGATCGAGCGCGGGGCGGCCCGCGTCTCGGTGGATGACAAGCGCATGATCAACGCGCGCGCCGACGTCAACCAGCTCCTGCCGCTCAAATATCGCTGGGCCTGGGAGAAATATCTCGCCGGCTGCAACAATCACTGGATGCCCACCGAGGTCTCCATGCAGGCCGACATTGCGCTCTGGAAATCGCGCGATGGCCTGACCGAAGACGAGCGGCGCATGATCAAGCGCAATCTCGGCTTCTTCGCCGCCTCCGAATCCCTTGTCGCCAACAACATCGTTCTGGCGATCTACCGGCACCTCACCAATCCCGAATGCCGGCAATATCTGCTGCGTCAGGCCTTCGAGGAGGCGATCCACACGCACACTTTCCAGTACATCGTGGAAAGCCTGTCGCTGGACGAGGGCGAGCTGTTCAACATGTATCGCGAAGTGCCCTCCATCACCGACAAGGCGGCGTGGGCGCTCGACTTCACGCAGCATCTGGACGATCCCGAATTCAGGACCGGCACGCCGGAGGCCGATCAGGCGTTCCTGCGTGACCTCGTGGCCTTCTATGTCATCTTCGAGGGCATGTGGTTCTACACCGGCTTCGCACAGATCCTGTCGCTTGGCCGCCGCAACAAGATGGTCGGCATCGCCGAGCAGTATCAATACATCCTGCGCGATGAATCGATCCATCTGAACTTCGGCATCGACGTCATCAACCAGATCCGCATCGAGAACCCGCATCTTTGGACGCCCGCCTTTCAGGACGAGGTGCGGGGCATGATCGCGCATGCCGCCGAGCTGGAAGCATCCTACGGGCGGGATACGATGCCGCGCGGCTTTCTCGGTCTCAACGCGGCGCTGTGCGAACAGTACATGCACTTCATCGCAAACCGCCGCTGCGCCCAGCTCGGTCTGGCTCCGGTCTTCGCCGAAACCGAAAACCCGTTCCCGTGGATGAGCGAGGCGATGGACCTGAAGAAGGAGAAGAACTTCTTCGAGACCCGCGTCATCGAATATCAGAACGGCGGCGCGCTGAGCTGGGACTGATTGATGGCGTATGACGCAACCAGAATGAAGCTGTTGCGCGCGGGTTCGATCCCCGCGCAGCAGCGCGCTTTCATGGAGTGGCTTTTGAGCCTCCCGCCCCATGCCGATATCGAATATGCGGCGCGCCGCCAGCTTGCCGAGATCGACCGGCGGCTGCCGAACCACCCGGAAGTGCAGTATCTGCGCCTGCTTCTGAGCGCCTTTTCCGGCTCCGACACGATGCAGTGATTTTCTCGCTTGACCTTCCATTGACTGGAAGGTTTAGAAGCGCAATCCTGAACAATAGTCATTCAGGGTGAAAGCGATGAATACCCTTCCTGCCGGCACGTCTTCGGCCAATGTAAAACGCTTCCGCATCGAGGGGCTGAGCTGCGCTTCCTGCGTCAAACGCGCGGAGAAGGCGATTGCCGCCGTCGATGGCGTTGAAAGCGCCTCGGTCAATCTGGCGACCGAGACGGCCGATGTGGCGGTGCAGCCCGGCGTTGATTTTTCCAGCATCGTCAGTGCGGTGGAACGTGCCGGCTATGGCGTGCCGGAGAGCCATCTCGATATCGGCATCGAGGGCATGACCTGCGCATCCTGCGTGCGGCGTGTGGAGCAGGCGATTGCCGCCGTGCCCGGCGTTTCAAAGGTCGCGGTGAACCTCGCCACCGAAAGCGCATCCGTCGAACTTCTGAACGATGAAGCGCGCCGCGGCGTTGAAGAGGCGATCCGCAAGTCCGGTTACACGCCGGTTGCCCGTTCCGATGGCGCTGCCGCCCGTGATGCGCATGAGGAGGCCAAGGCCGCCGAGTTTCGCTCGCTCAAGCGCGATTTCACGCTGGCTGCAATCTTCACCCTTCCGATCTTCATTCTCGAGATGGGCAGCCATTTCATACCGGGCATGCATGCCTGGCTGATGGGGATCGCCGACCGCAAGACGCTTTACCTCCTCTATTTCGTGCTGGCGACCATCGTGCAGTTCGGGCCGGGCCTGCGCTTTTATCGCAAGGGCTTCCCCGCGCTGATGCGCTTTGCGCCGGACATGAACTCGCTTGTCATGCTCGGTTCCACCGCCGCCTGGGCCTATTCGGTCGTGGCCACTTTCGCGCCCGGCGTTCTCCCGTCCGGCACGGTCAACGTCTATTTCGAGGCCTCCGCCGTCATCGTCACGCTCATCCTGCTCGGCCGGCTTCTGGAGGCGCGCGCCAAGGGCCGCACCGGCGAGGCCATCAAGCGGCTGATGGGCCTGCGCGCCAAGAGCGCGCGTGTTCTCCGCGATGATGCCTTTGTCGAGCTGCCGCTTGAGGACGTGGTTGTGGGCGACCGGCTTCAGGTGCGCCCCGGCGACAAGGTGCCGGTCGACGGTCTGGTCGAAAGCGGTTCTTCCTATGTCGATGAAGCCATGATCTCCGGCGAGCCGGTGCCTGTCTCCAAGGCCGAAGGCGACGAGGTGATCGGCGGAACGATCAACAAGACCGGCAGCTTCGTCTACCGCGCCACCAAGGTCGGCTCCGACACGGTGCTGGCGCAGATCATCCGCATGGTCGAAAACGCGCAAGGGGCCAAGCTGCCCATTCAGGCGGTGGTCGACCGGGTCACGGCCTGGTTTGTGCCGGCCGTGATGCTTGCCGCCGCACTCACCTTTGTTGTGTGGATGGTGTTCGGTCCCGATCCCGCATTCGCCTTCGCGCTGGTCAATGCGGTCGCGGTGCTCATCATCGCCTGCCCGTGCGCCATGGGGCTCGCCACGCCCACCTCCATCATGGTCGGCACCGGCCGCGCTGCACAGCTTGGCGTTCTGTTCCGCAATGGCGAGGCGCTGCAGAGCCTGCGCAACACAAGTGTCGTCGCCTTCGACAAGACCGGCACGCTGACGCTCGGTCGCCCCGCACTCACCGATTTCGTGATGCAGAATGGGTTCGAGCGCGCCGATATCCTTTCGCTCGTAGCATCGGCGGAAGCCATGTCCGAACACCCGGTGGCAGAAGCCATTGTCGAGGCCGCACGCGCCGAAGGGCTCACCCTCAAGCCGGTCGCCGCGTTCGATGCGGTTCCGGGCTTCGGCATCGCAGCCACCGTTGACGGCCGCAAACTCCACATCGGTGCGGACCGCTACATGCGCCAGCAGGGTGTCGAGATCGGCAGCGCATCCACCGATGCCGACAGGCTCGCAACCGACGCCAAGACGCCGCTTTATGCGGCGGTCGATGGCCGGCTTGCCGCCGTGGTCGCCGTTGCCGATCCGGTGAAGGAATCGACGCCGCGTGCCATCGCTGCACTGCATGCGCTGGGGCTCGAAGTGGCCATGATCACCGGCGACAACCGCCACACCGCCGAAGCCATTGCCGCAAAGCTGGGCATCGACCGGGTCGAGGCGGAGGTTCTTCCCGAGGGCAAGGTCGAGGCGCTCAAGCGCCTGCGCAGTCTGGCAGGTCCGGTCTCCTTCGTCGGTGACGGCATCAACGATGCTCCTGCACTGGCAGAAGCCGATGTCGGCATCGCCATCGGCACCGGAACGGATGTCGCCATCGAAAGCGCCGACGTGGTTCTCATGGCGGGCGATGTGACCGGTGTTGCCAATGCAATCGGCCTCTCGCAGGCGACCATGACCAACATCAGGCAGAACCTGTTCTGGGCCTTCGCCTACAATGTGAGTCTCATTCCGGTTGCTGCCGGCGTCCTCTATCCGGCCACGGGCACGCTCCTGTCGCCCATGCTCGCTGCCGGTGCGATGGCGCTCTCCAGTGTCTTCGTGCTGGGCAATGCCCTGCGCCTCAAGCGCTTTCAGGCGCCGCTTCCTGCCCGGTCCGCCGGGCAGGAGGGAGCGCAGGTCGGCGAGGCGAGGGCGGTCACGGCGTCCGCCTGATCGCCATAGCGGTCATGATACTGATATGTCCTGACCGCTATTTCTGGGGATTTTCAAAATCCGATTCGACATGATGGTTCTTGCCGGGCATAATGCTTAAACGCTTAACCTTCATTTGAATCGGGCTTTGATGGCTTCTCGCGCCAATCTATCCGATATTGCCAAAGCTCTTGGCGTATCGGTTGCGACCGTTTCAAACGCGATGTCCGGAAAGGGCCGCGTGTCGAAGGAGCTCGGCCGGGCGATCCGCGAAAAGGCAAAAGAGCTGGGCTATGTGCCCAGCCTCGCAGGCCGGGCGCTGAGCACCGGGCGCAGCCATGTGCTCGGCCTCGTTCTGGCCGATATCGGTCACCCGCTCTTTCCCCAGTTCGCGCAGGCCATCGAGCATGCCGCCTCCGAGGCCGGCTATGGCGTTCTCATCGGCGACAGTCGCGGCGATATCGAAGCCCAGTCCCGCGCCATCAACCGGCTGATCGAGCGCGGCGCGGATGGCATCGTCGTCGTCCCGCGCCACGGCACCTGCATTGCCGATATTGGCCGTCCCGTTGCGGTCATCGATTCCCCTTCCACGCCGGGCAACACGGTCGCCGCAGATCACCGCAATGGCGGCCTCGAAATGGGCCGGCATCTGCTGGAGCTCGGCCATCGCTCCGTGGCGATCATCGGCCTTCATTCCGATTCCAACGTTCAGAACGACCGCATTGCCGGCATTCGCGAAGCCTTCGCCGGCAAGGGCGAAGCCCGCCTGATCTGGATCGGCGAAATGGAGCGCAGCCATGGTTCCGGCTGCCCGCTCGGTCTTGTGGGTCTGGTGGAGGAGGGCGTTACGGCTTTCGCCGCCGTGTCCGATCTTCATGCCCTGCGCGCCATCACCGAGCTGCAGCAGGGCGGCGTCTCCATTCCCGACGATGTTAGCGTCACCGGTTTTGACGATCTCATCTGGGCCGGTGTCATCGCGCCGAGCCTCACCACCATGCGGATGGATATGGAGCGCATTGCCGAGATCGCCATTGCCGACCTCATTTCCCAGATCGACCAAGGCGGCGCGCGCGATGCGTCGTCCGATCTGCCGGCCCTCAAGGGCCAGAGTTCCATCCCGATGGAGCTCATCATACGCCAGTCAAGCGGCCCGGTGTTGGGTCGGGCCGCTCCTGGTGACAGGACGTCGGTCCATCGCTGGCCCGCGTCATCATCCGCCACGGACCCAGTCTAGAAAAGCACCACCAGAGAAGGAAGCGATTAGACATGTTCAAGAAACTCATGGCCTCCGGCGTTGCGCTGGCCGCACTCAGCGGCGCAGCACAGGCAGCCGACAAGACCCTCGTCATCTCCGTCTATGGTTTCGCCCAGGACGCCTTCAAGGAGATCGTCTACGATCCGTTCGAGGCCCAGTGCGGCTGTGAACTGGTGGTCGAGACCGGCAACTCCGTGGAGCGTCTCGCAAAGCTGGAAGCCCGCAAGGACGATCCGGAAATCGACATGGCCGTCATGTCCACGCACGACGCGCTTTCGGCATCGCGCAAGGGCATCACCCAGTCCATCGACGTCAGCCGCCTGTCGAACTACGACAAGCTCTATGACATCGCCAAGGACCCGCTCGGCGACAATCTGGCTGTCGGCTACACCTTCTACGCCACCTCCATCGCCTACCGCGCCGACGAGGTGACGATTGAAAGCTGGGCCGACCTGTTCCAGGACAAGCTGAAGGGCCGCGTTGCGTTCCCGAATGTCAGCACCAATCAGGGCCCGCCCGCGCTCTACATGGTCGGCAAGGCCATCGGTGACGATTCCGCAGACCTGAAGGCCGCCATTGCCGAAGTCGCCAAGAACAAGGACGACATCGTCACCTTCTACGAGCGTTCCTCGCAGGTCGCACAGCTCATGCAGCAGGAAGAGATCCTGGCAGCACCCATTGGCCGTTTTGCCTGGGGCGCATACGCCAAGATGGGCTTCGACATGGCCTGGGCCACCCCGAAGGAAGGCCAGACCGGCGGCATGAACGTCATGATCCTGACCAAGGGCGCGAAGAACGAAGATCTCGCCTATGAGTTCATGGATTTCTGGCTCTCCACCGAGGTCCAGACCAAGCTTGCCGAGGCGCTGGTGGACAGCCCCGCCAATTCGGAAGTGAAGGTCTCCGAGGAGATCGCCGAAAACCTCACCTATGGCGCCGAGACCGTTGAGAGCCTTCAGCTGCTCGACCCGGCTGTCATCCTCGACAACCGCGAGACCTGGCTCTCGGAGTGGAATGCTCAGATCGGCCAGTAAGCCGATACGCTGATGCGATGGTCCGGGGGCGGGTGGAGGACCCGCCCCTGAACCCAACACAAGGTTCCAACACATGTTTCAGAATCGGATGGAAGGACTGGCGCTGGCGTTGCCTGCGGCGGTCTTCGCGGCGATCGTTTTTCTCGTTCCCGTGGGCATCCTGCTTTCCGAGGGCTTTCGCGCCGAGGGAAGCTGGACCCTGGCGTCCTATGCCAGCTTCTTTGAAAGCGACCTGAACCGCACCGTCTTCTGGCGCACGCTGAAGCTCGGCGCGATCGTGACTGCCGTGTCGGCGGTCATCGGCTATGCCACGGCCTATTCCATCGTCACGCTGCCGCCCACCGCGCGTGGCCGCATGATCGGCCTCGTCGTCATGCCGCTGATGATTTCGCCCGTCGCCCGCACCTATGCCTGGATCGTCATTCTGGGCCGCACCGGCTTCGTCAACGAAACCATTGTCTGGCTCGGTCTTTCCGACACGCCCATCCGGTTCCTGTTCACCGAGACGGCCGTCTTCATCGGTCTTCTGCAGCTCTTCCTGCCGCTCATGATCCTGTCGCTCATCAGTGCGCTGGAAAACATGCCCAAGGATGCCGTGCCCGCCGCGCGCGTTCTGGGGGCAAACTGGCTGCAGGTCTTCGTCAAGGTCATCCTTCCGCTGACCAAGGAAGGGCTCGTCATCGGCGGCACGCTGGTCTTCACCGGCTCGCTCACGGCCTACATCACCCCCGCCATTCTCGGTGGCTCCAAGGTCTTGATGCTGGAAACGCTGCTCTATCAGCGCGTCACCGTCGCCAATGACTTCGCCTCGGCAAGCATCATCGCCATGATCCTCATGGTCATGAGCTTTTCCGCCAACCTGCTTCTGAAACGCCTGGCCACCGCGAGGAACAAGCGATGACCTCCCGCCTTCTGTCCTACGTCACGCTGACGCTCGTCCTCATCTTCCTGCTCGGGCCGTTCGTCATCATCGTCGCGGCGGCCCTTTCGGGCGGCGAAACGCTCGCCTTCCCGCCGCAGGGCCTGTCGCTCAAATGGGTGATGAAAGTGTTCGAGGTGGAGAGTTTCAGGGCAAGCTTTGCGCTTTCCATGTTCCTCGCCATCTTTGGCACGCTCGCTGCACTCGTGCTTGGCGTGCCGGTGGCCTATGCCGCCTCGCGCTATCGTCTGCCTTTCGGCGAGACCATCCGCACCATCGTCTCCGCGCCGATCATCGTGCCGGGCATCATCGTCGGTCTGGCGCTGCTGCGCTATCTGGTGATCCCGCTTGATGTCAGCGTCGGCGTGGCGCTGTTCATCGCCCACACGGCGCTGATCCTGCCCTATGCGGTGCGCGTGGTTTCGGCCTCGCTCGACAATCTGCGCAGCGACATCGAGGAGGCTGCGGTCATCCTCGGCTCTTCGCGGGTCGCCACTTTCTTCCGGATCGTGCTGCCCAACATTCAGAGCGGCATTCTGGCGGCCTTCATTCTGGGCTTCGTCACCAGCTTCAATCAGGTGCCGGTGTCGCTCTTCCTTTCAGGACCGGGCGTGCGCACGCTGCCCATCGACATGATCTGGTACATGGAAATCACCTATGATCCGTCGGTGGCCGCTCTTGCCGCGCTGCTCGCCTTCCTCTCCATTTCCATCGTTTTCCTCGCGGAACGTTTCCTGGGGTTCTCCCGCTATGTCTGATGAAACCTATCTCGATCTGAGCAATCTGACGCTCGCCTACGGCAAGACCGTCGCGGTCGAAAGCCTCAACCTGTCCATCCGCAAGGGCGAGCTGATTGCGCTGCTCGGCCCCTCCGGTTGCGGCAAGACCACCACCATGCGCGCCATCACCGGCCTTCTGCGTCCGGCGTCCGGCAAGATCACGCTGGATGGCGCGGACATCACCTATGTGCCGGCCAACAAGCGTCATGTCGGTCTGGTGTTCCAGTCCTACGCGCTGTTCCCGCACCTGACCGTGTTCGAGAACGTCGCCTTCGGCCTGCGCCTGAAAAAGCTTCCCACGGTGGAGATCAACCAGCGGGTCGAGGCCGGCCTCGCCATGGTCGGGCTTTCCAGGTTTCACAGCCGCAAGCCGGCGGAACTCTCAGGCGGTCAGCAGCAGCGCGTTGCGCTTGCCCGCTCGCTGGTCATGGAGCCCAAGGTTCTGCTGCTCGATGAGCCGCTGTCCAACCTTGATGCGCGTCTGCGTCTGGAAATGCGCACCGAGCTGCAGCGCGTTCAGCGCGAGAGCGGCGTCACCATGGTCTTCGTCACGCATGACCAGAACGAGGCGCTGGCGCTGGCCGACCGCATCGTCGTCATGAAGGAAGGCGCAATCGAGCAGGTCGGTTCGCCCGAGGATGTCTACAACCGGCCGCAGTCCCGCTTCGTCGCGGACTTCGTCGGCTTCGAGAACATCTTCCCGGTGGAAGGCGACGGCATTCGCACCGAAGCCGGCGCGATGCAGCTTTCCGCAAAGCCCGCCGCCGGCGCATCCGGTCTTGCCTGGCGTCCCAACATGGTGACCCTCGGCGAGGGGCGCTTTGAGGGCGAGGTGCTTGGCGCTGCCTTTGCCGGCGGCTCGCGCGAATACCTTCTGAAGAGCCCGCTCGGCCCCATCAAGGCCGAGATGGATGCCGCCGCACCCGCTTTCGAGCCGGGCAGCCGGGTCGCCTTCGACCTGCCGCCGGAACGCGCTGCCGTTCTCGAACGCATGTAGAAAGGGAGTGTCCGCCTTGGTCTGGATCGACACGGATATGGGCTTCGACGACATTCTGGCGGTGATGATGGTCGCCGCCTCGTCGAAGCCGGTCGCTGGCGTCTCGCTGGTGTTCGGCAACGCGCCGATGGACGCGGTGCGCGCCAATGCCGCCGGAGCCGCATCGCTGCTTGGCTGGCGGTTCCCGATCCACACCGGCGCGGAACGGGCGATCCTGGGCGGGGTGGAAACACCCGCCCATGTTCTCGGCCCCACCGGCATTCCCACCCGTGGGCGCAGCCTTCCTCAAGCCGACGCGCTGCCGCGCACCGATGCGCTTGCGGCCCTGACCGCATGGCTTGAAGGGCTTGATGCGCCGGGCGAAATCCTGGCGCTCGGGCCGCTCACCAACATCGCGATCCTGTCGCTCGCCCGCCCGGATCTGCTTTCAAAGATCGATAGCGTGACCTGGATGGGCGGTGGCGCAACCCGCGGCAATCACACGGCGTCCGCCGAGTTCAACGCCTTCGCTGATCCCGAGGCCGTCGCCATCGTTCTCGCAAGCGGCATTTCGCTGCGCGTCGCCGATCTCGACCTGTGCCGCCAGGTACTCGTCGGTCCCGAAGATGTCGATGTCGTGCGCGCCGCCGGCACGCCGCGCGGCGAAATTCTGGCCGATCTTCTGGGCGCTTATGTCGACATCGCGCTCACGCGCGGCCGTCCCGCCATGGCGCTTTACGATCCCACCGCCGCCGCCGCCTTTGTCGCGCCTGACGCCTTCGTCTTCGAAGAAGCGGAGGTGACGATGGAGCTTGCCGGCGCGCACACGCGCGGCCGCACCATTGTCGACCAGCGCCCGCATGTGAAACCCAACGCCCTGTGGGGCATGCGCGCCGATGCCGCCCGCGTTCGCGCGCTGGCGCTCGATGCCCTCGTGGAGGCTGCCCGCTCATGACCGTCGAACCCCGCGATCTCGACAATGCCGCCCTGCGCGACCGCGCCGTTGCAGCCGCACGCGGCGATGCGCGTTTTGATCTTCTCATTCGCGGCGGCACGCTGCTCGATGCGGTGACTGGCGAACTGCGCCCCGCCGATATCGGCATTGTCGGCGCGCTCATCGCCAGCGTCCACGAACGGGGCGCGCGCGAAGACGCAGCCGAGATCATCGAGGCGGAAGGGCTCACCATCACGCCCGGCCTGATCGACATGCACATGCATGTGGAAAGCTCCATGATCACGCCTGCCGCTTATGCAGAGGCCGTCCTGCCGCGCGGCGTCACCACCGTTCAGTGGGACCCGCACGAATTCGCCAATGTGCACGGGCTCGACGGCGTTTCATGGGCGCTGGAGGCGGCAGCCGGTCTGCCGCTGCGCATGATCGTGCTCGCGCCGTCCTGCGTTCCCGCAGCCCCCGGTCTTGAAATGTCCGCCGCCGATTTCGGCGGAGCCGAGCTTGCCGACATGCTGGCGCGTCCCGGCATTGGCGGCGTTGCCGAGGTCATGAACATGCGCGGCGTCATCGACCGCACCGCGCCCATGCGCGATGTGGTGCAGGCCGGCCTTGAAAGCGGCAAGCCCGTCTTCGGCCATGCCCGCAGCCTCGCAGGCGCAGACCTCAACGCCTTCATGGCCGCCGGCGTCAGCTCCGATCACGAACTCGTCTCCGGCGATGATCTGATGGCCAAGCTGCGTGCCGGCCTCGCCATCGAGATGCGCGGTTCGCACGACCACCTACTGCCGGAATTCGTCGAAGCGCTGAACGCGCTCGGGCGGCTGCCTTCCACGGTCACGCTGTGCACCGACGACGTTTTTCCCGACTCGCTTCTGAACGAAGGCGGGCTTGACGATGTGGTGCGCCGCCTGGTGCGCTACGGCATGCCGGCGAGCTGGGCCATTCAGGCCGCAACGCTCAATGCCGCGCACCGGCTCGCGCGCCCCGATCTTGGCCTTGTCGCCGCCGGTCGCCGCGCCGACATCGCGCTGTTTGACGATCTGGAGAATTTCCGCGCCGCCGCCGTCATCGCCAATGGCGTTGTGGTCGCGCGCGATGGCGCTTTGACCGCCCCGGTGAAGGCGCATTCCACCGCGCCGCTCAAAGGCTCGATCAAATGCCCCGCCTTCACGCCCGATGATTTTCGCGTCCGGGCGGAAGGGGAGCGTGTCCGCGTCGCCACCATTCACCGGCCCCGCTTCACCGAGTGGGGCGAGGCCGAAACAACGGTGCGCGATGGCTTCGTCGTGCCGCCCGAGGGCGCGACGCTGATCAGCGTCATCCACCGTCATGGCCGCGCGCCGGCCATTCCCCGTGTGGGCTATCTCACCGGCTGGGGCGCGTGGCGCGGCGCATTCTGCACCACGGTTTCCCATGACAGCCACAACGTCACGGTCTTCGGCGGCAATGAGGAAGATGTGGCGGCGGCGGCCAACTGGGTGATCGAGGCTGGCGGCGGCATGGCCGTTGCGCAGGGCGGTCGCATCGTCGCCTCTCTGGCGCTGCCCCTGTCGGGCCTCGTTTCCGATGAGCCGCTGGCCGATGTGGCGGCGGGCTTTGCGGCTCTGCGGTCCGCCATGGACGACATTGTCGACTGGGAGCCGCCCTATCTGGTGTTCAAGGCCTGTTTCGGCGCGACGCTCGCCTGCAATGCCGGCCCGCACCAGACCGATCTCGGCATTGCCGACAATGCCCGCCCCGCCGTTCTGGAAACACCGGTTCTCGAGGTTCTGGGATAGGTTTTAGAAGTCGGCGCTCGCCCCTCATCCTCACCTTCTCCCCGTTAACGGGGAGAAGGGGGCTTTGAAGTTGCATCTTGGTTTTTGAGCGAGAGAAAATCCGCGCTTTCCTTCTCCCCGCAGGCGGGGAGAAGGTGCCGGCAGGCGGATGAGGGGCGCGCGCCCCTCATCAAAAATCAGGCGGCCAGTTCCTGCTCCACCAGCGTCGTCCAGAACTTCACGCCGGTGCCGATTGCCCCGTCATTGAAGTCATAAGCCGTGTTGTGGTGCAGCGCGCCATCCACTGCCGGTCCATTGCCGAGCCACACATAGGCTCCCGGCACGTCCTGCGAGAAGAACGCGAAGTCGTCGCCCGCCGTCGAGGGCGGAAAGTCGGTGCGCACCTTGTCGCCGCACACGGCCTGCGCCGCCGCCAGCGCGCGCGCCGTCGCATCCGCATTGTTCACCACGGGCGGAATGCGGCGGATGAAGCGGTATTCGGCCTCGATGCCGAACATCGCAGCAACACCATTCGCCAGTCGGCCGATCTCTTCTTCCAGCTGGTCGCGCACACGCGGCGTGTAGGCGCGGGCGGTTCCTGCGATGTCGATGAAATCGGGGATCACGTTGAGCGCGTTGGGATCGCCCGCCTGCACCGAGCAGGCGCTCACCACGGCTGGCTGCAACGGGTCCACCACGCGGCCGACAATCGTCTGCAGGCTTGCGAGAAAATGTCCGCCCGCCGTCACCGGGTCCTTGCCCAGATGCGGTTTTGCGCCATGGGTGCCGACGCCGCGAAAACGCACCTGCCAGCTGTCGGAGGAGGCGAGCTGCGGGCCGGCCACCACGGCCATCTCGTCGGTGTCGAGGCCGGGCATGTTGTGCAGGCCATAGACCGCATCGCAGGGAAACATCTCGAACAGGCCGTCTTCCACCATGCGCTTTGCGCCACCACGGCCTTCTTCCGCCGGCTGAAAGATGAAGTGCACCGTGCCGGAGAAATTGCGTGTCCGCGCCAGTTCGCGCGCCGCGCCCAGAAGCAGCGTCGTGTGTCCGTCATGCCCGCAGGCATGCATCTTGCCGGGCACGGTCGATTTGTAGGGGCGGTCGGCGGTTTCGGGCATGGCGAGCGCGTCCATGTCCGCGCGCAGGCCGATCGTGCGCGGGCCATTGCCCACCGTCAGCGTGCCCACCACGCCGGTGCCGCCAAGGCCGCGATGCACCTTCATGCCGGTCTCTGTCAGATGCTCGGCGACAATCTGGCTGGTCCGCTCTTCCTCGAAGCCCAGCTCGGGATGTGCGTGCAGATCGCGCCGCAATGCGACGAGAAAATCCATCTCCGCGCGAACATCCTCGTTAACAGCCATCAATACGCCCTTTCCATTTATGCGTCTGCCCGGATAAAAGGTGCCTTCCGCAACAAGGCGGCCGGCGTGGAGATATACGCTCTGTCCGGGAACAGAAATCCAGGTGAAAACAGCTCATTCTTAACGCGGGGCCTTTCGGCAGACAATGACGCATTCCGATTTCCAGATCGATCCCCAGGCATTCTGGCAGGAGCTCGAACCGGCAGGAACCTACGAGCGCGCCCCGCGCGGCGGCCATAAGGGGTTCTTCCCCGCAGAGCTGCCCGATGGGCGTCAGCTCGGCCTCCCGATCCGCGTTCTTTCAGGCGGGGAGCGGGCGCTGGCTTCGCTCATCGTCAACCAGGCGAGCTTCTCCGTTTCCGACGCGCTGGCGAAGGCGCTCGCTGAAAAGGCGTCCGCCTTCAGACCGGATGTTGTCGTCGGTCTACCGACGCTGGGTCTGACGCTCGCCTCGCAGGTCGCCCGCGCGCTCGGTCACAGCCGCTATGTGCCGCTCAGCACGTCGCGCAAGTTCTGGTACGAGGAAGAGCGCTCGGTTCCGCTGCGCTCCGTCACCAGCCCCGATCAGCAGAAGCGCCTTTATGTGGACCCCCGCATGCTGCCCCTCATCGAAGGGCGCCGCGTGCTTCTGGTGGATGATGTCATCAGCACCGGCAGCTCCATTCTCGCCGGTCTGAAACTCCTCAAACTGTGCAATATCGAGCCCGTCGCCGTCGGTGCGGCCATGTTGCAGACGCGCCGCTGGCGCGAGGCGCTTTCGGCCGAGAGCGATGGCATCTGCGACCGCGTTGTCGGTGTGTTCGAAACGCCGGCCCTTGCGCCAACGCCCGAAGGCGGGTGGCTGCCGGAACAACCGGCTGCGACCGAATAGCGGGTTGATTTATTTCTGGACTGGTCGTTTGGTCCAGAAGCTTTTCGCGGTTGTATTATTCTCGTAGCGTTGTCCGAGGCGTTATGAGCCTCGCCGCTATTTGCCGTTTTCCAGTTCCCGAAAGGAAGAAATTCATGTCCGCTTTGCCTGTCATCGGCGTCATCGCCTGCACCCGCGCGGTGGAGGGAGAGAATGCCCAGATCGTCAAGGAGCGTTACCTGAACGCCGTGCGGCAGCACGCGGACGCGCTGCCTCTCATCCTTCCCAGCAATCTCGATGCGGATGATGTTGCAGCACTCCTGCCCAGAATGGATGCCCTGCTTCTGACTGGCAGCAATTCCAACATCTCGCCCGCACGCTATCGCTCGCCCCATGCGCAGCGCGGCATGCTGGATGCTGCGCGTGACAGCGCAACCGCGCGTCTCATCGATGCAGCGGTAGAAGGCGGCACGCCGCTGTTCGGCATCTGCCGTGGCCTTCAGGAAATCAATGTCGCTTTTGGCGGCACGCTTGTCGACGAGCGTGATGCCGGCACGCCGGAGTTCTCGCACCATGCGCCCGATGGCGTCGATCTCGATGCCATGTTCGCCTATGGGCATGACGCCGAGGTGGTTCCGGGTGCGGCCTATGAGAAGGCGCTCGCCGTCTCCGGTCCCCTGAAGATCAACAGCGTTCACTATCAGCGCATTGGCGAGCTGGGCGAGGGGCTTTCCGCCGCCGTTCGTTCACATGACGGTGTTGTCGAGGCTGTCGCAGCCGCCGGGACAAAGGCTCCGGTCTTCGCCGTGCAGTGGCATCCCGAGTGGGAAGCGGAAAAACGGCCGCATGACCTGGCGTTTTGGCGTTACGTCGGAGAGGCGGCGCGTCGTGCGGCGGGATTGTCACAGGCGTAAGCGCGCTCTGATCTGACTGGCGATAAAATTTCTTTATAGGCAGAATTCCGCATTGCGATTGGACATGCACCCGACCTTGCCTTGAAATATGGGCGTAACAAACGGGTTTAGGTTCATGACTGACAAGAATATCTATCTGAAATTCGTCGAGGCAGACGTAAAGGGTATCATTTCTCTTTATTGGGATACCGCGCCCAAGACCTGCGAAGCGATCTGGGGTGCACTGGAGAAGCCGATTCAGGTTCCTGCCAGCCATGCCATCTTCTCCGGCCCGGAAATCATGATGGGTCTGCCGGAAGAGGCCCGCAACTTCGATCCGACCAGCCTGCCGCCGGAAAACCAGACGGTTCTCCCGGAGCCTGGTGATATGCTTTGGTTCTATCAGCCGAAGAACTTCTTCAAGATCGATCCGGACGAGTTCTGGGAGATCGGCATGTTCTACGGTGTTGGTGGCCGCACGTTCGGCCCGACCGGCTGGATCCCGTGCACCTACTTCGGAAACATGTCCGAAGGGCTCGACGCAATCGCCGAGCAGTGCCGCCTGATCCGCAAGGAAGGCCTGAAGACGGTCGAGATCGGCCGCATCGTTTGATGATCCGGCAGCCGGCCCTTCTCGGGGCCGGCTGCCCAATTTCCAGAAGATCAAACATAAAGACAGCAAGGGAACAGCCATGAAGACGATTTCCAAGATCACGGTCGCCGGCGTTGGCGCTCTGATGGCAGGCACGGCGCTTGCCCAGGCCGAAACGCTCACGATCAACTCCTTCGGCGGTGCTTACGAAGAAGCGCATCGTGAGTGCATTCTCACCCCGTTCGAGAAAAAGACCGGCGCTCAGGTGCGCGTGGTGACGGCCTATTCCGCCGACGCTTTCGCCCAGCTTCGCGCGCAGAAGAACGCTCCGCAGTTCGATGTCATCCACTTCTCCGGTGGTCAGGAAATCGTGGCTGCCGAAGAAGGCCTCCTGTCGCCCATCGACGAAGCCAAGCTGACCAACGCCGCCGATGTCTATGACTTCGCGCGCGCCAACCTCGCCAAGGGTGAAGGTCCGGCCTACTCGATCGCTGCGATCGGCCTTCTCTACAACGACGAAGCTGCCGATCCCAAGCCGACTGCCTGGAAGGATCTTTCCAACGAGGCCTATGCCGACCACATCGTCCTGACCGACATTTCCAACGGTTACGGCATGCTCGGCTTCCTCATGATCAACCAGGTCAATGGTGGCGATCTCGACAACATTCAGCCGGGTCTCGATGCAGTCACCAAGCTGCTCGAAAATGGCGCAATCGTTGTTTCCACCTCGCCGGAAATCCAGCAGGAGTTTGCCCAGAACGACGCCTGGATCGCGGCCTACGCTTCCGATTACGCCTACACGCTGCGCAAGGCCGGTCTGCCGACCGCCTTCACCCAGGGTGCAGAAGGCACGCCGGCAAGCTTCATCACGGCAAACCTCGTAGCAGGCCGTCCGAACCAGGATCTCGCCGTCCAGCTGATCGACATGTCGATCTCGCCGGAGGCGCAGGCCTGCTTCGCAGAGAAGCTGCGCTACTCGCCGACCAACGCGAAGACCGAGCTTGCCGGTGAAGTCGCCGCCGACGTCGCCTATGGCGAAGAGGGCGTGAAGGGCCTCATCCGTTTTGACCCGGTCAAGATCGAGGCCAACCGTTCGGCCTGGGTCGATGCCTGGAACCGCACCATCGCCCGCTAAGGCGAAACCTTGAATTGCGGCGTCGCATCCCCTTGCGGCGCCGCGCCTTGCGCCTGCACATTCGCGCGGCCAAACCCGCTGGGCCTTCACCGGTCCAATGCAAGCTGAAACAAGGACGACCATGACAGACCGCGCGGAAAACTCGCTTCTGATCCTGCCGGGCCTCTTGCTCCTGGTGCTCGCCTTCTTCGTGCCGATTGCACAGATGCTGATGCTGTCTGTCTCGGGCGAGAACGGGCTGACCCTGGCCCATTTCACCCGCTTCCTGAGCGACCCCTATTATCTCAATGTGCTGTGGCGCACCGTGCGCCTGTCGGCGATCATCACGCTCATCTGCGCGCTGATCGGTTTCCCGATGGCCTATATCATGGCGCATGTCAGCCCGAAGCTGCGGCTCTGGCTGGTCATCATGGTGATCCTGCCGCTGATGACCTCCGTTGTCGTGCGTACCTTCGGCTGGATGGTGCTTCTGAGCCGCAGCGGCCTCGTGCCCGAGGTCCTGCGTGACCTTGGCCTCGTCGGGCGCAATTTCAGCCTGATGCAGACCGAGACCGCCATCGTCATCGGCATGGTGCAGGTGCTTCTGCCCTTCATGACCCTGTCGATCCTCGGCGTCATCACCCGCATCGACAGCCGGCTTGAAGAGGCGGCGCGCACCATGGGCTGTTCCTTCCTGAAGACCCTGCGCACGGTCGTCCTGCCGCTTTCGGTGCCGGGCATCGTCGCCGGTTCGCTTCTGGTTTTCACGCTTTCGGCAAGTTCGTTCGTCACGCCGAACCTTCTGGGCGGCGCCCGCATTCAGGTTCTGGCCGCGTCCATCTACCGTTCGGTCACGCAGACGCTCGACTGGCCCTTCGCCGCAGCCCAGGCTGTCATCCTGTTCCTCGGCATCATCGTTCTCCTGATGCCCTATGCCAGACTTTCGGGGCGCTCCAATGGTTAGAGCCGTTTCCACTCCGCTGCGCATCGGCGCTGTCGCCTTCGTCGTCCTGACGGGCATCTTCCTCCTCGCGCCGCTGGTCGTGATCGTTGGTGTGTCCGTTTCGGAAAGCCAGTTCATCTCGTTCCCGCCAACGGGCTTCTCGCTGCGCTGGTACGAGGCGGTTCTGTCGTCCGACGCCTATCTCAATGCGGCCTGGATCAGCATCCAGGTGGCACTTCTGGTCACCGTCACCTCCTGTCTCGTGGGCGGTGCGGCGGCCATCGCGCTCCACCGGCGCAAGCTGCCCTTCTCGGGCCTGCTTTCGACGCTGTTTCTGTCGCCGCTGGTTCTGCCCACCATCATCTACGCCATCGGCATGCTGATGCTGTGGAGCGCGATCTTCGGGCCGGTGTCGGTGCTTACCCTGTGGGTCAGCCACACGATCATCACCACGCCCTATGTCATCCGCACCACGCTGGCGGTTCTGTCGGAATCCAATCCCTTCCTCGAGGAAGCGGCGCAGACCATGGGCGCGAGCCGTTTCCAGCGGCTTCGGCTGGTGGTTCTTCCGCAGTGCCTTCCCGGCCTTGCGGCGGGCACCTTTTTCGCCTTCAACATCTCCTTCGATGAGGCCGTTCTGGCGCTGTTCCTGCGCAAGCCCGGCATGACCACGCTGCCCGTGCAGATCTACGGCCAGCTCGAATTCAGCCCCGACCCGTCGGTGGCTGCCGTTTCCTCCATCATGATCGGCCTGACCGTCCTTCTGATCTTCGTGATCGACCGGATGCTTGGCCTGCACCGTTTCGCGAGCACCTGATCCATGGCTGAAGTCCGTCTCAACGCCATCAAGAAATCCTTCGGCCCGGTCGAGGTTCTTCACGGCATCTCCATCGATATCGCATCCGGCGAGTTCGTCAGCCTTCTGGGCTCCTCTGGCTGCGGCAAGACCACGCTTCTGCGCATCGTTGCGGGTCTCGAAAGCGTCACTTCCGGCACTGTCGAGATCGGCGGGCGCGACGTCACCGACCTGCCGCCCGAGAAGCGCGACATCGCGATGATGTTTCAGTCCTACGCGCTTCTGCCGCATCTGAGCGTTGCCGAGAATGTCCGCTTCCCGCTGCGCATGCGCCGCATCGGCACGCTTGACGAGCAGCGCGACAAGGTGCGCGATGCGCTGGAGACCGTGCAGCTCGGCCATCTGGCCGACCGCCGGCCCAACCAGCTCTCCGGTGGCCAGCAGCAGCGCGTGGCGCTCGCCCGCGCCATCGTTTCGCGTCCGCAGATCCTGCTTCTCGACGAGCCGCTGTCCAATCTCGACGCGCGGCTTCGCGAAGACATGCAGGTCGAGCTCATCGAGATCCACAAGCGTCTCGGCCTCACCACCCTGTTCGTCACGCACGATCAGGAAGAGGCGCTCAGCCTCTCGGACCGCATCATTCTTCTGAACAAGGGCAAGATCGAACAGGAGGGGGCTCCCCGCGAGATCTACGCCCAACCCGCCACCGGCTACGCTTCGAGCTTCCTTGGTGCGGCCAACCTCGTGTCGGCCAACATTACCGAAGAAGCTGGCGGGCCGGTGGCAACACTTGCCGACGGGCAGACCCTGCCGGTCGGCAAGGACGAAACGCGCCGAGGTCCGGCCGTCGTCGCACTGCGTCAGGAAGATGTGGCCATCAAGCCGAAGGGCGAGGGCGTCATCGAGGGCAAGGTGCGCACCCGCGTCTATCTTGGCGCGCGCAATCGCTACGTGATCCAGATCGGCAAGGAAGAAATCCGCGTTCTGGCCCCGCACGATCTCGATTTCGAGCGCGGCGAGACGGTTGGCCTCGCCATCGATCCGGCGCGCCTGCGCGTTCTGTCCGAAGGGGAATAGCGGCTTCGGCCGCGTTCTGCCGGACGCATTCACATACAGTTTTGAAAACCGATCGCCCTTGAGCGAATGGAGACACGCATGAGCAGCCTTGAAACACGTCTTTTCATCGATGGTGAGTTCGTCGCCGGTGAGGGCGCGGAGGAAACCGCATTCGATCCCGCACGCGGGACCGAGCTCGCCCGTGTCGCCTCGGCCAGCGCAGGCCAGATCGACACCGCCGTGCAGTCCGCCTACCGCGCGTTCCAGCGCTGGCGCCGCACGACGCCGAAGGAACGCAGCCGCATGCTGTGGGCCGTCGCCGACAAGATCGAGGAAAACGCAGCCCGTCTCGCCGAGGTTGAATCGCTGAACGCCGGCAAGCCGCGCCGCTTCGTCGAGGCCGGCGAACTCGCCAATGTGGCGGACGTGTTCCGCTTCTATGCGACCGCCGTGCGCAACATGCCGGGCGTCGCCGCAGACGGCTATCGCGCCCACACCATGACAAGCATGCTGCGCCGTGATCCGCTCGGCGTCATCGCGTCCATCGCGCCGTGGAACTATCCGCTGCTCATGGCCGCATGGAAGCTTGCCCCGGCCATCGGCGCGGGCAACACCGTGGTCATCAAGCCATCGGAAAACACGCCGCTCAGCCTTCTGCGTCTGGCCGCGATCCTCAACGAGGTTCTGCCCGCCGGCGTCGTCAATGTCATCTGCGGCAACGGCCCGGATGTCGGCCAGCCGCTCATCACCCATCCGCTCGTGCGCATGATCTCGCTGACCGGCGATGTGCGCACCGGTCGCGCCATCCTCAAGGCGGCTGCCGGCGAGCAGATCAAGCGCACCCATCTCGAGCTTGGCGGCAAGGCTCCGGTCATCGTGATGAAGGACGCCGATCTCGACAGCGTTGTCGACACGATGCGCGAGGCCAGCTTCTACAATGCCGGTCAGGACTGCACCGCAGCCTGCCGCGTCTTCGCTGACAAGGCGATTGCCGATGAACTGACGGACAAGCTGTCCGCCATGATCGGCAGCCTCGTTTACGGCGCGCCGGAGCGTGAGGATGTTGAGTTTGGCCCGTTGATCAGCGCCGCCCAGCAGGAGCGCGTTGCCGGCTTCGTCGAGCGCGCCCGCGCATCGGGTGCGGACATTGTCGCTGGCGGCAACAAGCCGGATGGCGCAGGCTTCTTCCACGAGCCGACGCTTGTGCGTGCGCCCATCGGCGCCGAGATCGTGCAGAAAGAGGTGTTCGGCCCCGTCGTCACGCTCACCGAGTTTGATGAACCGGACACGGCGCTGAGCTGGGCGAACGCTTCGGAATACGGCCTTGCCTCGTCGGTCTGGTCGCGTGACACCGGCGCCGCGCTGCGTCTTGCCAACGATCTCGAATACGGCGTCACCTGGGTCAACACCCATGGCGTCTTCGCCACCGAGATGCCGCATGGCGGCATGAAGAACTCCGGCTATGGCTCGGATCTCTCCATGCAGTCACTGCTGGAATATACGCAGGCCCGCCACATCATGGTGGCCTGAGCCGCAACGGCACGGATATGAAAAAGCCCGGCAGCGATGCCGGGCTTTTTGTGTTTCCTGCCGGGATCAGTCGATCCAGGCCATGTCCGGTTCCACACTGGCGCAGAACCGCGCGGCGCTGATGCGCGCCTGGCTGATGACCTTGCGGATGAAGTCCTGATGGGTCGAGGCCTGATAGCTGGCCACGATGTGCATGGGCGGAAAGCGCTTCGACACCTGCACCTGATGCAGGAGCCCCATGCTCAACTCGCGCCTGATGGTCACGGCGGGGATAGCGCCCACGCCGAACCCGTCAATGATCAGGTTGATGATTGCATAGAGCGAATTGCAGGTGGTCAGCTTGGAGGCCAGTGCCTGCTCGTCGTGAAAATAGGGCGCGATCATCTGGTAGGGTGGCGAATTCTTCGGAAAGCTGATGATCGGCAGGCTCGCCAGCTCCGCCACACTATAGGTCCTGTTCGGGTCGATCAGCTTGGGCGAACCCGCCCACACCATCTGCAGCACGCAGGAAGTGAAGCTTCGGAAACCGTCATCCAGCACCGGGTGCAGCGAGAAGATCACGTCGAACTCGCCCTTGGTCATGCCCTGAACGAGATGTTTCGTGCCGTCGACCGTCAGTTCGATCTTCAGGTTCGGAAAGCTCCGGTGCAGCGAGTCGATCAGATGCGGCATCCAGGTGGATGACACGGAATCGATTGCCCCGATCCGCAGCGGCTCCAGCGCCGGCACGGCGTCGCCCTGAAGCGTGCCCCGCAACTGGTCGATATCGCCAAGGATCGCCTCAAAACTCTGGAGCACGCGCTCGCCATCGGCGGTCAGCGCAAAGCTGCCATCGCCGCGGTTGATCAGCCGGCTTTCCAGTTCGGCCTCAATGGCCGCAAGCCGGCTCGAAATCGCCGGCTGTGTCGTGTTCAGCTCTTCCGCCGTGCGGCCGAAATGCCGGTTGCGGGCGAGCGCCACGAATGTCTTGATATCGAGAATGCGCATGAGGCCATTCTATAAACGGCTTCAGCCGGTGGCGCATCCGCAATTGCAGTCGTTTCCCGTGCGGCCTCTTGTCATCGTCGCCGTCCCGCGTCATCATGCTGCAATGCAACATGGCCGGTTTAGCCCATGACTGTGAGAGAAGCAGCGCGCCAGCCCCGGGCGGCCGCGCCCGCCAGACTGCGAAACGGTCTGCGCCAGCTTCTCGCCTCCATCTATCCGGATCACGATCCCGTCGAACTGGCAACCAGCGCCGAAAGGGCTTTCTTCGGCGCGGCCAGTGCGCCGCGCAGGCGCGGCCGTCTTCCCGCAAACGCACTGTGGAGCGAGAAGGACAACTACGTCATCACCTATGGCAACACGCTCGTCGATGGCGAGCACAAGCCGCTCGATCTGCTCCACGATTTCTCCGACCGTTATCTGGCGGGCGTCTTCACCGGCATTCACATCCTGCCCTTCTTCCCTTTCACCTCCGATGATGGATTTGCCGTCACGGATTATCGTCAGGTGAACAGCCAGTTGGGCGACTGGGCGGACATCGCACGCATCGCCGGGCATTTCCGCCTCATGTCCGATCTGGTGATGAACCACTGTTCGAGCCAGGCCCGCATGTTTTCCGATTTTCTTCAGGGCCACGAGCCGTGGAACGGCTTCTTCAAGGAAGCGGGCCCCGACGACGACCTGAGCGCTGTGGTGCGGCCGCGCACGCATCCGCTGCTGCGTGAATTCAGGACCGAAAGCGGCAGCCGTTATGTCTGGTGCACGTTCAGTCACGATCAGGTGGATTTCGACTTTGCCAATCCGCGTGTCCTGCTGGAGTTTCTCGACATCATACGCGGGCATATCGAGCATGGCGTGCGCACCATCCGCCTCGATGCGGTGGCCTTTCTCTGGAAGGAGGTCGGCACGCCCTGCATCCATCTGCGCCAGACGCACGAGATCATCCGGCTGATCCGTCTCCTGTGCGATTACCGCGAAGAGCCGATCGTTCTCATCACCGAGACCAACGTCCCGAATGTCGAGAATCTCAGCTATTTCGGCAATCGCAACGAAGCGCACATGATCTACAATTTCGCGCTGCCGCCGCTTCTTTTGCATGCGCTTCTGGGCGGCACGTCGAAATATCTGAACGCCTGGCAGATGGCCATGCCACCGGCCCAGCTCGGCTGCACCTATTTCAATTTCTCCGCCTCGCATGACGGCATCGGCCTGCGCCCGGCAGAGGGGCTGATCCCGCAAGACGAGATCGCACGGGTCATCGAAACGGTGCAGGGCTTTGGCGGTCGCGTATCCTATTACGCAAGGCCGGATGGCGAGCGCCCCTACGAATTGAACGTGGCGCTGTTCGACGCGTTTGCCGGCACACATCAGGGCGTCGACGATCACCAGCTCGAGCGCTTCTTATGCAGCCAGGCGATTGTTATGGGGCTTGAGGGCGTTCCAGCCTTCTACATTCATGCGCTGCTCGCCACCCGCAACGATTATGACGGGGTCGAGAAGCTTGGTTACAACCGTGCGATCAACCGCAGACGACTCGACTATGCCGCGTTACGGGAGCAGTTGGACGATCCGCAGACCTTACCGGCGCGTGTCCTTTCGCGCCTCAGGGCCATGGTGTGCGTGCGCTCCGCGCAGCCGGCCTTCCATCCCAACGCCACCCAGTTCACCCTCCAGCTCGGCGACGCCTTCTTCGGCTTCTGGCGGCAGAGCCTCGACCGCTCGCAGAGCATTTTCGCCATTTCCAATCTCACCAATGAGGAGCGCAACGTGCCGTCCATGACGTTGAACCTGATCGAGGGCGATGACTGGCACGATCTCCTGACCGGCGATCCGGTCGCGCAGCTTGCCGGCGATATCGCCTTTGCCCCCTACCAGACGCGCTGGATCTCCAACCGGCGGCAGGTCTCATGAGCGCCCGGCGGTCCTTCATCGTCTTCAGCGATCTGGACGGAACGCTGCTCGACCACGAGACCTATGATTTCGATGCAGCCCGCCCGGCGCTTGCGCGGTTGCGGGCCGAAGGGCATTACCTCATCCTTGCATCCAGCAAGACCGCAGCCGAGGTCGCGCCGATCCGGCAGGCGGTCGGCTTTCCCGACTGTCCTGCAATCGTGGAAAACGGCGCTGGCATTCTGCCGCCGGAGCACGAGGCTGGTGACGAGCCCGTGGCGTCCGGACATAAGCGCCTCATGCGCACGCTGGATGCGCTTCCATCAGAATTGCGCCGGCATTTCACCGGCTTTTCCGACTGGAGCGCAGAAGAGGTTGCGGCCCGCACCGGCCTGAGTATGGAGGCTGCCGCGCGCGCGAAACAGCGCGCTTTTTCGGAACCCGGTCTCTGGAACGGCACGGATGAGGGCTACGCAGATTTCTGTGCCGCGTTGAAGGAGAACGGCGTCACCGTTCAAAAGGGCGGGCGCTTTGCCACGCTCTCCTTCGGCGGAACGAAGGGCGCGCGGGTGGACGAACTTGTTGCCCGCTACCGCAGGGAAGACGAAGCTCTGGTCAGCGTAGCGCTGGGCGATGCGCCCAATGATGTCGCCATGCTGCAGAGCGTCGATATCGGGATTGTCATACCCAATCCGGCCCATGCCGGTCTCGCCCCGTTCGCACCGGTAGAGGGTGGGGTGATACGATGGGCAAGGCTTCCCGGACCTGAAGGCTGGAACGAGGAAATCCTCGCACTGTTGAACGCACCGGAATAGGGAGGAGCGCCATGTCGGATTTCCAGCAGAGCGGCAGCGTGGCCACGCTGCACAATCTCGGCACGACCACGCCGGAAGAGATGGAGCGCCAGCTCAGGCTTTTCGCCGAACGGCGAAGGATCACACTCATCCTGCCATCGCTCTTCTCCGAGCTTGAAGCGCCGGCGCTGGGGCGGATCGTCGATGAACTCTGTGAGGTTGATTACATCAATCACATCGTCATCGGCCTCGACCGCGCCAGTGAAGAGCAGTTCCATTTCGCGCAGGAATATTTCGCCCGGCTGCCGCAGCGCCATTCGATCCTCTGGAATGACGGGCCGCGTCTGAAGGCGGTCCAGAAGCGTCTGTCCTCATTGGGGCTTGCGCCCGAGGAGCCTGGAAAGGGGCGCAATGTCTGGTACTGCATGGGCTATACGCTCGCCTGCCAGGACAGCGATGTGGTGGCCCTGCATGATTGCGACATCATCACCTACACGCGCGAAATGCTGATGCGGCTGGTCTATCCGCTGGCCAATCCGTCCTTCCCCTATCAGTTCTGCAAGGGCTACTATCCGCGCGTTGCGGACGGAAAGCTCAATGGCCGCGTGAGCCGGCTCCTCATTGCGCCGCTGCTGCTCGCCCTTCAGCGCACTTTCGGGCACAGCGACTATGTCGAATACCTGCAGGCGTTCCGCTACCCGCTGGCCGGTGAATTCGCCATGCGCACCTCCATTCTGCCGGATATCCGCATCCCCTCCGATTGGGGGCTGGAGATCGGTGTCCTGTCCGAGGCATGGCGCAATCTCGGCCGCCATGCGGTTTGCCAGGTGGATATCTGCGACGGTTACGACCACAAGCACCAGCCGCTTTCGGCGGAGGATGCCGCACGCGGTCTCTCGCGCATGTCCATCGACATTTCCAAGGCGATCTTCCGCAAGCTCGCCACCGATGGCGTCGTCTTCAGTCAGGAGCATTTCCGCACCCTGAAAGCCACCTATTACCGCCTCGCGCTCGACCTGATCGAGCGCTACTACAACGACGCGGTGATGAACGGGCTGCATGTGGATCGTCACAGGGAGGAAAAGGCTGTGGAGCTTTTTGCCGCGAACATCGTCGAGGCGGGCCATACCTTTCTCGAGCATCCCATGGAGACGCCCTTCATCCCCAACTGGAGCCGCGTCCAGTCGGCGGACCCGGATGTCTTGAGGACGCTGCGTGAGGGTGTCGAGGCGGATAATGCGTGAGCCGCCATTGAAAGCGTTACAGGCCGTCATCACATTTGAATCAGAGCTGTAAACTCCGGGTGTTCAGGGCGTAGCGCACACTTGAACAAGCCGGCGCACTCTGATTCCTTCAGGCGGACGCGCGGGCGGAGCGATTCGCTGTCGCCGCTTGCCCCCAGGAAGGACCAAGGCCCAATGACGGACGAGAAGAAGCCCGAAATTTCTGAAATGCGCCCCAAGATCACCATCATCGGTGTCGGCGGCGGTGGCGGCAATGCCGTCAACAACATGATCGCGCACAATCTGCAGGGCGTGGACTTCATCGGCGCCAACACCGATGCGCAGGCGCTGACCATGTCCAAGGCCGAACGGCTGATCCAGCTGGGCGCGAATTCGACCGAGGGTCTCGGCGCGGGCTCGCTGCCGGAGATCGGTCAGGCCGCTGCCGAAGAAACCATCGACGAGATCATGGATCATCTGTCGGGCACCCATATGTGCTTCGTCACCGCCGGCATGGGCGGCGGCACGGGCACGGGTGCAGCACCGGTCATCGCCGCTGCCGCGCGCAATGCCGGCATCCTGACCGTGGCTGTCGTCACGAAGCCGTTCACCTTCGAAGGCAATCGCCGCATGGCCATTGCCGAGCAGGGCATCGAACTTCTGCGTCAGGCCGCCGATACGGTCATCGTCATTCCCAACCAGAACCTGTTCCGCATTGCCGACGCCAAGACCACGTTTGCCGAGGCGTTCGAGCTGGCCGACAAGGTTCTCTATTCCGGCGTGCGCTGCATCACGGATCTGATCGTCAAGGAAGGCCTGATCAACCTCGACTTCGCCGACGTCCGCTCCGTCATGCGTGACATGGGCCGCGCGATGATGGGCACGGGCGAGGCGACGGGTGATGCGCGCGCGATGAAGGCTGCTGAAGCCGCCATCGCCAACCCGCTTCTGGACGAGGCCAACATGAAGGGCGCCCGCGGCGTTCTGGTCTCGATTTCCGGCGGCCGCGACATGACGCTGTTCGAGGTCGACGAAGCCGCGACCCGCATCCGCGAAGAGGTCGGCGACGACGCCGAAATCATCGTTGGCGCGATCTTTGACGACAAGCTGGAAGGCACGTTCCGTGTTTCGGTGGTTGCCGCCGGGCTTGCCAGTCAGGCCGAACAGGATGCCGCCAATGGCGGCCAGCCGGGTGACTTCCGGGCGCAGGCGATCCACTGATTTTGACGGGCGGCCACTGGCCGCCCAAATTCTTTCATTCGGTGATTTTTTCGGAAATTTGGTCCGGAATGACGAAATTCCAGACTGAAATTCCCGGAATTTCAGGCTGCCTTTGCAGTCTCTGCGCGCGCTGATGCGGCGTCTGGACGCTTTTGCGAAAACACCAGAAGATTGGTGCGCATCGGCGGCGGCATGATGGCCTGAAAGAAGGCGACCGCAGCAAAGCCGATCGCGGTGTTGCCGTGGTAGCGCGGCGTGCCATTGGCCGTGTAGCCGTGATGCGTCCACTTCTCCTCGCCGAAGGCGCGACGGACACTGCCCATCGTGTTCATGCGGTAGAAGGTGGGGAACACGTCCTCATGCGGCCGCTCCGGCCAGACAAGGCGCATCAGCCGGTCTTTCACGCTGTCGGGGATGATGCGGTTCGAGATGCCCACATAGCCATAGCTGTTTGGCGTCAGGGCGCAGAACCAGCCGCCGGGCTTCAGCACCCGGTGGATCTCGTCGGCGAATTCCTGCGGATGCTCGACATGCTCGATCACCCATTCGCACACGATGATGTCGACACTCGAATCCGCCAGCGGCAGCCTGCCGCCCGGCTCGATCACATGCGCCTCGTCCAGATGCGGGTGTTCCATGACCACCGGATCGACGTCGAGGCCGATCACGTGCTTCACCTTGCCCTGGAAATTGCAGAAATCTTTGCGGAAGGGAGAGGTGCCTTCATCGAAGCGCGAGCCGCGTCCCGCACCGAGGTCGACCAGCACCATGTCCGGGCGGACAAGGGCGTTGATGCGCGTGTAGAAAGCGATGTCTTCGTCATCGCGCGTAAATCCCCCGGCTGCCGTTTCAGGCCGCCATCGGTCAGTCACCGTCATCATCTTTCCCTTGCGCAAATGCGTTTTGCCGGTCGCAACCGGCGCGTGCACCGTATGCAAGCAAATCGCTATATTTCGTTAATCCGGGGCTGATACCCACTGGTATGCCGTGGGCGCTGACGCGCGCTCGGAAGGATCGGAGAGGGGAGCGCCGCCATGGCGGGCAGAACAATGCGGTTCAGGGGCTTTCTGGCGGCGGCAAGCCTTCTGGCCTTTTTCGCGGGACCGCTTGAGGCAGCGACGTTTGCGCCTGCCCGTGGCGTCAACCTCGACATCTGGGACACATGGCCCGATGAAGCGGAATGGACGCAGGAAGATGTGCTCCTGCCTTATCCCGAATGGCGTCGCAAGATCGACGCCGAAGATCTGGCGCTTCTGAAGGAGACGGGTTTCGACTTCGTGCGCATGCCGGTCGATCCGATCCCGTTCCTGTCGCCGAAATCGGCTGGCTTCCGCGACAGGCTGTTTGCTTCCGTTCTTGAAGGTGCGCGCGCGATCAATGCGGCGGGCCTCAAGGTCATCGTCGATCTGCATCCCATTCCGCGCGGCGCGGACCGCTTTGCCGGCGTTGAGGAAATTCTGCGCGACGAGGCCCTGTTCGAGCGCTATCTGGACCTGGTGCGCGAGATGGGGCGGACACTCGCCGCAGAAGATCCGGCCATGGTTGCATTCGAGCTTCTGAACGAGCCGGTGACGGGCTGCGAGGGTGCGGAAGGCGCTGCCTGGGACGAGCAGCTGGGCAGGCTCTTTGCCGCTGCGCGCTCGTCGGCTCCACGCACGACGCTGATACTGTCCGGCGCATGCTGGGGAACGGCGGAAGGGCTTGCCGCGCTCAACCCGAACACCATTCCCGACGACAACATTCTCTGGGGCTTTCACTCCTATGCGCCGTTTGTCCTGACCTCGCAGGGGGCGCTGTGGGCCGGCGATTTCATCCGCTATGTGACGCGCGTTCCCTATCCGCCGCATGCGCACCCGGAAGCACTGGCCGAAGCCATTGAGAAGGCGCGCGAACGCATTCGCAACGACGCGCCATTCCTGCGCCGCGCCGGCATGCTGGCCTATCTGGACGAGCTGATCGCCGGTGTCGACACGAAGGAGGAACTGGAAGCCGAAATGGCGGCCCCCTTCAACATCGTTGCCGACTGGGCGGCGAAGTACGGCGTCGATCCTGCGAACATCATTCTCGGTGAGTTCGGGATGATCCGTCAGGAATATCAGAACCCGGATGTAATGCCCGCCGAATGGAGAGCGGCCTATATGCGTGACATGATCGCGCAGGCCGAGGAGCGTGGCTTTTCCTGGTCTATCTGGGGCTATGGCGGAGCCTTTGGAATTGTTGAAGAATTCGGCGGACATCGGGCAGAAGATGATGTGCTGCGCATGATCGGGGAGCTGAAAAACTAGACTGGCGTCCTCTGGAAAACTTAGTCGAGTAATTGTAAGCCGTCTCAAATTGAGGCGCTCCCATGACAAAAATCGCATTCATCGGCACCGGTTTTGTTGCCGATTACTATATGACCACGCTGGCCAACCACCCCGGGCTTGAACTTGCCGGTGTTTGGGACCGCAAGGCTGAGCGGCTGGAGCGCTTTTGCGCCTTTCATGGTGTGCGCGCCTATGAGGATCAGCCCGCACTTCTGAGCGATCCTGATGTTGCGATTGTCGTCAATCTGACGAGCACGGAAAGCCATTACGAGATCAACCGCGCCTGTCTTGAAGCGGCAAAGCATGTCTATTGCGAGAAGCCGCTGGCGATGTCGCTGGATGAGGCCATGGAGCTTGCAGCGCTGGCCGAAAAGCGCGGCCTCATTCTCTGCACTGCGCCCGCCAACGGGTTGAGCTCGGCCTACCGGACATTCTCGCAGATCCTGGCGCGCGGTGACATTGGCGCGTCCCGGCTGGTCTATGCCGAGATGGAAGATGGTCCCGTGTTTCGCGCCGACTGGCGAAGCTGGCGCAGCCGCTCTGGCGCGCGCTGGCCGGGCGCCGAGGAGTTCAAGGTTGGGTGCACGCTGGAGCATGCCGGCTATGCAATGAGCTGGCTGGTCGGTCTGTTCGGCCCCGTTACGCATATGTCGGCGTCATCCGCCCTCTGCTTTGCCGAAAAGGGGCCGGAACTTGAAGGCGAGGCGCTGGCTCCGGATTTCTCCGTGGGCATCATGACCTTCGAGAACGGGGTCAAGGCACGGATCACCTGTGGGCTGGCAGCACCGCGCGACCGCTCGCTCACCGTGCTTGGCGACCGTGGAAGCATGATCCTGCGCGACCTGTGGGACGACAATTCCGCAATCCATCTTTCAGCACCGGGGCGTGAGCGCAGCCTTTTGCAGAAGGTTCTCGACGGGATCGAAAACCGCATCGGGCGCACCCTGCCTTTGCGCATCACGCCCGGCCGGCGCGTTGCGAGCACCGCGCCGAAGGGTGGCAAGGCCCTGCCTGCCTATCCCTCGCGGATCGATTTTGCCCGGGGCGTTGCAGAGCAGGCGAAGGCGCTCTCTGGCGGCAGCATGCCCTTCTATTCAGGAAAGGTGGCCCTGCACCTGACCGAGCTCGTTCTGGCGCTGAGCGCCGGCGAGCATGATTACACGCCGAAAACGCATTTTGCGTTCAAGCCGGAGGCGCAGAAGGACTGAGCGGTCCTCAACCCTTCCGGTTTTGCTCGGCAAGAACCGTTTCGATGATTTCCAGAGTGCGCGCCGTGTCGAGCGGGGCGCTGCGCCGGTCATGTGTATGGCCGGCGCGGAGAGCGTCGCCGACCGCCGCGATTTCATACTGAAGCCCGTATCCCGCGCGGGGAAAAGCGTGCCGGTGGATGCCCGGCAATGGCGCGCCTCGCGCGAATTTGCGAATGGCGCGGGACAGGGCCGACTGACCGGGAAAGGCGGCAAGGCGGGCTGCAAGCCGGTTGCGGCAATGCAGGACGGCGTTTGCGGCAATGAAGGGGGGCTGCAAAACCAGCGCCCCGTCGCTGCCCTCGATGATGAAGCAGTTGTCGCCCTCATGCTCGAAGGAGCAGGAGAGGTGCGCTTCGACATCCCGGTCGAACAGAAGCGTCACCGATGCGGATTTGTCGACGCCGCTTGGGGCCTGTCGCCATTCGCCATCAACTTCCAGCGGCTCGCCCATCAGGAAGCGGGCGAGCGAGATGCCGTAAATGCCGAGATCGAGCATGGCCCCGCCGCCATGGGCTCGGGAATAGAAGCGGCTTTCGGCATCATAGGGGTGGTGGAAGGCGAGGCTGCCGCGCAGGCGCGTGACCTCGCCGATTGCGCCTTCCCCGATCAGCGCCCTGGTTTTGGCGATGGCCGGCAGGAAGCGCGTCCACATGGCCTCCATCAGAAAGACACCGCGCTCCGAGGCAAGTGTCGCCAACCGGGCGGCATCCCGGCTGGTGGTCACCAGCGGCTTCTCGACCAGAACCGCCTTGCCGCTCTCGATGGCGGCGCGGGCGATTTCGAAATGCGTGTCATTGGGCGTGGCGATGTAGACCGCGTCCACTGAAGGGTCGCCAAGAAGTGCCTGACAAGCGGCATGCGCCGTGACATTGCCATGCCGCGCGGCAAAGGCTGCGGCCTTTTCAGGCGTGCGGGAGGAAACGGCGGTGAGTGCGGCTTTTTCCGTCAGTGCCAGATCGCTGGCGAACTGCTCGGCCATGACGCCGGCGCCGACGATGCCCCAGCGGATTGTTTCTGAGGGTCTTGAATGCATCGTCGCTTGCTCGCCGGTTCTGGAAAGGGGCAGGGAAGTGCAGGTTAGCTTTGCCGGGTTAACGCCCGAATAAGCCCGGTGCGGACAGGTGCAGGCAGGTGCTCAATCACAGCCGCGCGCGGGTGCTGTGGGGCGTGGCCAGAAGCAGGCTTGTTTCGCTGTTCATGATGCCGGGAATGAGGCGAATGCGGCGCAGCACCGCGTCGAGATCGGTCAGTGTGGACGCGCCGAGCTCCACGACGATGTCCCAGCGGCCATTGGTGGTGTGAACGGCGGAAACTTCCGGAAAACCCTCAAGCGCGTGGATCACCCGGTCGGCAGAGCGCCCTTCGATCTCCACCATGGTGATGCCGCGCACCGGCGCTTCCACCGTGTCGGCCCGCAGGATGACCGTGTATCCGACAATGTGACCGGCCTTTTCCAGCCGCTCCATACGGGCGCGCACCGTGGCGCGCGACACGCCCAGATCCATCGCCAGATCCGAGATGCTGCGGCGCGCATCATGGCGCAGAAGGGTGATCAGGCGTTCGTCGAGTTCATCCATGATTGTGCAAAATGAAATCCATAATTAGCAAAATGATAAATGCTTATGAAATTTTTGGCAATTTGGTTTGTTCATTCTGCCGACGATCCGGGGTCGAATAACGGGAACTGTTCGATGGGTCGGTGGCGCTATGCATTGCAAGATCTTGGGTATTCCGGTGCAGGATGGCGCCGGGCGCATGGGTTGCGAAATGGGACCGAGCGCCTTGCGCACGGCCGGTCTTGTGGCGGCGCTTGGCGAGCTTGGCCATCAGGTTTCCGATCTCGGAACCGTTGTTCCAAAACCGCAGAATGTGAAGCCGCATGGAAATCCTGCGCTGAAGGCGCTGCCGGAGATCGTCGCCTGGACGGATGCGATCAGTGAGGCCTCTTACGCCGCAGGCGAAGACGGCATGCCGATCTTTCTTGGCGGCGACCACAGCATGGCGGCCGGCACCCTTGCCGGGATGGCGCGCCGGGCGGCGGAGGCCGACAGGCCGCTTTTTGTTCTCTGGCTCGATGCGCATCCGGATTTCCACACGCTCGACACCACCGCCAGCGGCAATCTGCATGGCGTGCCGCTCGCCTATGCCAGCGGGCAGGCGGGTTTTGACGGCTTCTTTCCGCGCCTTCACACACCGATCGATCCCACCCGCATCTGCGCCCTTGGGCTGCGCAGCGTGGACCCGGCGGAGCACACCGCGCTGCGCGGGGCGGGCGTGACCGTTCATGACATGCGCGCCATTGATGAGCATGGGATTGCGCCGCTGCTGCGCGCTTTTCTGGAGCGGGTGGCCGCCGAGGGCGGACGCCTGCATGTGAGCCTCGACGTGGACTTTCTCGATCCCGCCATTGCGCCGGCGGTGGGCACCACCGTGCCCGGTGGCGCAACCTTCCGCGAGGCCCATCTGGCGATGGAGATGCTGCACGACAGCGGTCTCGTCACCAGCCTCGACCTCGTGGAACTCAACCCTTTTCTCGATGAGCGCGGTCGCACGGCGACCCTGCTTGTCGACCTCACAGCCAGTCTGCTTGGCCGGCGCATCATGGATCGGCCTACCAGGAGCCATTGACGATGACCTATACCCCTTCGATCGACAAGCTGAACCTCGTTCCCTTCGTCAGTGTGCATCACATGATGGAACTGGTGCTGGAAATCGGCGTGGAGCGCTTTCTGGCGGAACTGACGAATTACATTGAGGAAGATTTTCTCCGCTGGGAGGATTTTGACAAGACGCCGCGTGTGGCCGCGCACAGCCGCGAAGGCGTGATCGAGCTGATGCCGACGAGCGATGGCAAGCATTACGGCTTCAAATATGTGAACGGTCATCCCAAGAACACCCGCGAGGGGCGGCAGACGGTGACGGCATTCGGCGTCTATGCCGATGTGGGCAATGGCTATCCGCTTTTGATCACCGAAATGACGATCCTGACGGCGCTGCGCACGGCGGCGACATCTGCTCTGGCGGCGAAGTATCTTGCGCCTGAGGGCTCGCGTACCATGGCGCTTATCGGCAATGGCGCGCAATCCGAGTTTCAGGCGATGGCCTTCAAGGCGGCACTCGGCGTCGACCGGCTGCGGCTCTATGACGTTGATGGCGGCGCGACGGAAAAGTGCCTGCGCAATCTCTCAGGGCTGGGTTTCGAGCTGACCGCCTGCAAGACGCCGGAAGAAGCGGTGGAAGGCGCGGACATCATCACCACCGCGACCGCCGACAAGCAATATGCGACGATCCTGACCGACAACATGGTTGGCTCCGGCGTGCACATCAACGCGGTGGGCGGCGACTGCCCCGGCAAGACCGAACTGCATCGCGACATTCTCACCCGCTCCGACATTTTCGTGGAATATCCGCCGCAGACCCGCATCGAGGGCGAGATCCAGCAGCTTGCGGAGGATCACCCGGTGGAAGAGCTGTGGCAGGTGATTGCCGGAAAGGTGAAAGGGCGTCGCGAGCCGCGCCAGATCACGCTGTTCGATTCCGTCGGTTTCGCGACGGAGGATTTCTCGGCGCTGCGCTATGTCTATGACCGCGTGCGCGAGACCGATCACTTCATCGAGCTCGACCTTCTGGCCGACCCCGATGAGCCGCGCGATCTCTTCGGCATGCTTCTGCGTTTCCCCGGCTCTTCGCTGCTCGCGGCCAAAAAGGCTGGCTGATCAGGGGGCGTCGATCTCCTCGACCAACTGCGGCGGCAGGTGCAGATAGTGGGCGACCTTGCGTTTTGCGGCAATGTCGCGCCACACAAGCCCCACCTGCCGCTCGCTGAGGCCGGTGGCGCAGGCGACCTTCTTGGCCGGAATGGCGTGGTCGAGCCCGTAGAGGCACAGATCCATCTCGCGATAGGGGAGCGCGAAATAGAACTCCTCCTGTGACTGGGCGAGCGAATAGGTGTCTGTCGTCGGCATGCGACGGCGGATTTCGGCGGGCACGCCGAGATATTTCGCGAGCTGGTAGACCTGCGACTTGTAGAGGTGGGCGATGGGCTTCACATCGGCTGCGCCGTCACCGTTCTTCACGAAGAAACCCTGATCATATTCCAGCCGGTTGGGCGTGCCGATGACCGCATAGTTCAGCCGGTCGGCATGGTAATATTCGAGCTGTTTGCGGGTGCGCTGCTTCATGTTGGTGGCGGCGACGATGCCGAGATAGACTTCTGGCGGGAGCCGGTGCTTCTCGACCGTGCCGTCGGGCCGCCGCACCACCAGATAGGAGATGTTGTAGGCCTTGGTGGTGAGCGCATTGGCTATGGCGATCTTCATCGACCAGCCTGCGCCATAGTCCGGCACGACCTGGCGAATGAAGGCGTCGCGGCGCTCATAGCAGCCCATGGCAGCGAGCGACGGGCCGATATCCTCGATCACGCTGGAGAGACCGAACGTCGTTGCGACTTCCTGGCCGAGCCGCAGGCTCTCCGGGTCGGAATCATATTCCGGCATGAACAGGCAGAAGACGCGGTCTGGCCCGAGCGCACGTGCGGCAAGGGCCGCGCAGACGCTGGAATCGATGCCGCCGGACAGGCCGAGCACTAATCCCCGCTTGCGCAGTCTGCTGCGCAGCTGCGTGCGCAGCGCCGTGACGATGCGCTGGGCTTCAGCGGCGGGATCGATCTTCAGATCGTCGATGGAAAAGCTGATGTTCATGTCGTTCATGATGCTTTCAGGGCCTCCATGGCGGCGAGGCGGCGGCTGGGTTTTCCGTTTGCCGTTTTCGGCAGTTCCGCCGGGAAAATGAATGACTTCGGGACCATCGTGTCCGGTAAGCGGTGTTTGCAGTGCCGGGCGAGCATGCGTCCGGTGAGGCCGGGATCGTCGGCCACGATGAGCGCGTCGAGCCGGTGGCCGAAGACGGGGTCGGGCGTGGTGAAGGAAAGCGCCTCGCGCACGCCGGGACAGGCGGCCAGAACGGCGTCCACCTGTCTGGGCGAAACCTTTTCGCCGCGGATCTTCACCACCTCGTCCCGGCGGCCGACGAAATGGAGGAAGCCTTCCGCATCGCGTTTGAAGAGGTCGCCCGTGTGGAGCCTTCGACCGCTGCCATCGGGCGCATCGCGCAGCGCAAGCGCGGTTGCTTCCGGATTGTTCCAGTAGCCCTGCATGACATGCGGTCCGCGGATGACGAGTTCGCCCGTGACGTCCGCCTCGGCTTCGTTGCCGTCTTCATCGACGACAAGGGCCGAGGTGCCCGGCAGGGCCTTGCCGACGGAGGTGGGATGACGGTCGAGCTCTTCCGGTGCAAGGAAGCTTGCCCGCGCGCATTCGGTGAGACCGTACATGGAGTAGATGCGCGCTGCCGGGAAAAGGGCGCGCAGCGCCTGAATGTGGGCGGGCGGCAGGTGGGCTGCGGCATTGGTGATGTAGCGCAGCGGCGGTAGCCGGTCGGGCGTGAGCCCTTCGAGCGTGGCGAGCATGGCCGCCATGGTTGGCACGAGGGGAAACCCGGTAACGCCTTCGGCATGCGCCTTTTCCAGAACCGCATGGGGGAAGGCGAAGCTCTTTTCCAGAACGAGCGTCGCGCCGCTGCGCACGGCTACGAGAAGCTGATACAGCCCGTAGGTGAAGGAAAGCGGCAGTGCGGAAAGCACCACGTCCCTGTCGTCGTTTTCCAGATAATCGGCGATCATCGCCGCTGCCGCATCGACATTGCGGTGGCTCATCATCACGCCCTTCGGCCTGCCGGATGAGCCGGAGGTGTAGATCAGAAAGGCGAGATCCCGGTCGTTTTCCTGCCGGGCGGGTAAGGGCGCCTCTAAATCGAGGCAGGTGTCGAAGGCGATGGCGTCGCTGAGCGTGGCCCTGTCCGTCCGGGTGACGATGTCCGTCCGGGCGACGATGGAAAGGGGCGTGTGGCCCGCCGCAGCAATCGCCTCATTCACGAGGCCGCCATGCCTGGCCTCATGAATGAGGGCTTTTGGCGTGCAGTCCATTAAGATCTGGGCGAGGCCCTCGGCCCTGACGCCGGGGTTGACCGGAACGACCGTCGCGCCGGCCCTGAGACCGGCAAAGATGGCGATGGCCATCTCCCGGCTATTGTCCATGCAAAGCGCAACCCGGTCGCCGGGCTCGACCCCGTGGGCGCATAAGGCCCCGGCCAGACGGTCGGCCAGACGGTCGAAATCGGCGTAGCTTAACCGGTCCGGCCCCGTGACAAGCGCGGTGGCGGAGGGGGCAAGCCCTGCACGGTCTTTCAGTAAGGTCTCAACGCGCATTGCGTCGCTCCTATGCGCCGGCTGGCGCGGTCTCCCTGGCCTTCTTCTTGCCCGCGACAAAGGCGCTTAAGCGGGCAATCGTGTCGAAGTTTTCCGGCACGATCTCCGGGTCGGCGACATCGATGGCGAAGTGCTCCTCGAGAAACGAGACCATCTCCAGAATGCCGGTGGAATCGACAATGTCGTTCTCGATCAGAGATACATCGTCTTCCGGGGCGTCTGCTTCATCGCCGAACAGGAAGTTCTCGATAATGAAGGCGCGGATATCGGCATTGATGGACTGGGGCATGGTGCTTCCTTTCACGGTCAGGCACGAACCGCCAGAGGTTGATCCGTTATCCGAACCGGCCTGGCGAACTGCTGGGACCAAAGCTGTGTCGACAGAATGCCGACGAATGCTGCGTTGTCTCGAAAACCGGTGAAACTATTTAGCCGGCTTTTTTTATACAATCTGGCTGTTTTTTCAACGTGGAAGTTTCCGTTTTCTTCCAGCGCCGATTTCTCGAATGCTCCTTCCACATAGGCCTGCGCGTGATCGGTAAAGGCGCTGGCCTCTGGCGCGCGATAGGGCTGTTTGGGCCGGTCGGCGATCTGTGGCGGCACGACATCGCGCATTGCCTCGCGCAGAAGATGCTTCTCCCTGAGCCCTCTGAGCTTGACGCTCGCCGGTATCTGCGCGGCATGCATGACCAGCCGGTGGTCGAGGAAGGGGAAGCGTGTTTCGATCCCGTGCGCCATCGCCATGCGGTCGCCCTGGCTGGAGAGAATGTAGCCGGGCAGGAGAAAGCGGGTTTCCAGATACTGTGCCTGATGCAGCGGGTGCCATTCACTGAAGGCGTCAGGCAGTGTGGCGGCGAGTTCGTCTGCCGCATCATAGTCGCCGAGCGTCGCCTTGAGTGCATCGGAGAAGAAGAGCTTCGCACCTGCGGTGCTGCGGATGCGCGGGCGATGCGAGAACAGCGGGTCGTTCAGATCGTCGCCGGCAACGCCGAAAAAGGCGGCGAGATAATCCGGTGTCTGGCGCTTCAGATTGGAGAGATAGGGGTAGATGCGGCGGAACAGGTGCGGCCGCAATTGCGAGCCCGGCTGGCGCGCGCAGAAGCGCCGGATGCGCGCCTCCTTGAAAATGTCGTAACCGGCAAAGACCTCGTCTGCCCCTTCGCCGGAAAGGACCGCCTTGATGCCTTTCGAGCGCACCAGACCGGACAGCCGGTAGAGTGGTGCGGGACCGGTGCGCAGGATCGGCTGCTCCGTGTGGCGGATGACCTGCGGAAACACGGTGGCGATCTCGTCCATGTCGCAATCGACAGTGTGATGCTCAGTGCCGAGCGCACGCACCATCTCGTTCTGGAATGCGCTTTCGTCGAAGGCAGGATCGGAAAAGGTGACGGCGAAACTGGTCAGGCCGGCGGGCGCCATGCGCTTGGCGAGTGCGGCGATGATGGAGGAATCGAGCCCGCCCGACAGATAGGTTCCCACCTCCACATCGGCGCGCAGACGAATGCGCGTTGCGTCTTCCAGAAGGGCACGGGTCTCCCCCGCCAGCTCTGCCTCGGAAGAATTGTGCCGGACATCGGAGAAATTCAGATCCCAGTAGCGTTGCGTGCGGGTTGCGCCATTCTCGACGATCATCCAGTGCGCCGGCGGCAGTTCGCTGACGCCTTCAAACGCTGTGCGCGGTGGAATGGGAGCCCAGAGTGTAAAAATCTGGTCGAGCGCGAAGGGGTCGAGCCGCGCCTCCATGCCAGGAACGGTAAGGAGCGCCTTGATCTCGGACGCGAAATGGAACCGGCCCTGACGCCATGTGTAGTAAAGCGGGCGCACGCCCATGCGGTCGCGGGCGAGGAAAAGGCGCTTGCGGCGCGCATCATGGATCGCGAAGGCGAAATCGCCATTGAGTTGCTCAACGCAATCTGGCCCGAACGCCTCGTAGAGGTGCAGTATGACTTCGGTGTCGCTTGACGTGCGAAAGCGATGACCACGGCTTTCAAGGTCCCGGCGCAGTTCGACGTGATTGAAGATCTCGCCATTATAGGTGATGTGGAGCTGCCCGTCGGCACTCGTCATGGGCTGCTGGCCGTCCGCCAGATCGACAATGGAAAGGCGGCGATGGGCAAGGCCCACATCTTCTGTCACGTGGATGCCGGCTTCATCCGGGCCGCGATGGGCGATTGTGGCGGACATGGCCGCAAGAAGCCTTTCAGCTTCCTGCGGGTGAAGACCCGCTCCGCAATAACCCGCTATTCCGCACATTTACAAACCACCCCTGCGGGCCATTTGGCCCGGTTCCGCTGTCGCAGCTTTTTGTTGAATCGCGAAAGCGCTCCAGTTTTTTGCTTTTCCGCAATTCCGGACGGAAAACCGGTGCCCACTTTTCCTGGAATTGCTCTAGTCGAAACGGTCCCCAAGAAGCCGCGTCCAAGATTCTCCCGCAAAGCCGTTGAAAAAAGCCTGCCCCTTGATGAACGGTTCGAGCAGCGTCTTGTCTTTCGCATGAACAATGCTGGAGGACGCATGGATGAATGCGAAGCGGCGACCGAGCATGGCGTTGATCAGGGGCGGCTGTCCGCGCCCCCGCAGAGCCACCAGCCCGCGTTCGGTCGCGTCCGCCAGCATTGCGTCGATGACCGGGCCTTCCTGACCGGGCAGAGACAGGATCTGGATCACGCGTCCGATGCCGCCCGCATCGCCGTAATAGAGGAACAGGCCGACCGGCTTGCCGCCGCGCGAGAGCACCTTGCGGCGCACCATCGCGCCGTAATCCGCCTTGCGCTGCGATTCATGCACCATGCGTTGAAGCGCGTTCTCCGTCCATTGAGGATGCAGGGCGAAGGCAGAGACGAATTGCTGGAACAGCGACACCGTTTCAGCCGCATCGGCGTCCTCGGTGGCAAGTGTCTTGCCCGCAAATTCCGCATCCGACACATGGGTCCATTGGGGCGGTGCGCCCCGGCGCCGCAGCAGGGCGTCGAAGGGCCGTGCGAGCGGTTTTGCGATGGCGGCAGGCGCGAAGGCGGACGCGGCCATGGCGGCGATGAAGCCGGCCGGGCGCAGGATGCGCAGCCATTCGAGACTGTAATCCGGCAGGATCGTGCCGCGCAGCTTGCGCCACATGGTCGTGGAAACATCATTGGCGGTTTCGGTCAGTGAGAGATCCTGCGGGCCGGACTGGAAGGCGCGTAGAAGGCGCGCGCCGGCATAGGGATCCTGTTCGTGACCATCCACCATGAAGCTGCCGCCGATGGCGCTCTTCAGGGTTTTGCCCTGATAGACGAAGGGCATGGGAAGCACACCCATGAAACCATTGACCGTGCCGTCTTCGCGAAGATGCACAAGTGAATGGATGTCGTCGTCGTGGTAGGGCGGGTCGAGAAAGAGTGTCTCGAGATATTCGCGCGCGCCAAGCGGCGCGGGGCCGTGTCCCTTGCGCAATATGCGCTGGAACATCTCCGCAATGGCGGAAATGTCATCACGCTCCAATGGACGGATTTCACTCACGGACAATTACGCGCCCCGGTTGAATACAAATACACTCGGGACCAATGTGTGACCTAAAGTTGTTTATGAATTCTTTTGCGCCGGAAAGTTTTTGTGCATGGCATTCCGGCGAGCGTGTATGATTGCCGGCAAGCGCAGCCACAAGACTGCGGATGGGAACACGCAGAAGCAAATCGGGCTTAATGAATCTACGGCACATAGAGGTTTTTCACGCGATCCGTCTGGCCGGGTCGATCAATGCTGCGGCTGAAAGGCTGAATGTCTCGCAGCCGGCGCTCAGCCGGACGCTGAAGCACGCGGAATCGCTTCTCGGCTTCAAGCTGTTCGATCGCGTGAAGCAGCGGCTTGTGCCGACGCGCGAGGCGGAGCTTCTGTTTGCCGAGGCCGTGGATGTGCATGGCGCGCTTGAGCGTTTCCGCACGCTCGCGCGCAATCTGGGGCGCAATCCCGACGATGTGCTGCGGGTGGGCTTTCTGCCGAGTCTTGGTGTGGGGCTTGCGCCGAAAGTGATGTCGAACCTGCCCCGGCACTGGGAAGGCTTCAAGATCGAGCTGTTCACCCATCACTATGACGTGCTTTTGAAGCGCCTTCATGCGCTCGATCTCGATCTGGCGGTGGCCTTCAACATCGTTGAAACGCCGGGCATCAGCTCCACCACGGTGGGCACGATGAGCCTGACCTATCTGGAGACGGATGATCCCGCCAGGCCGTTCGATCCTTCGCCGGTGCATCTGAGCGAAATCGACATGCAATCCTTTGTCGGGCTTGAGAAGGAATCGCCCGTGGGCGTGTTCCTGAAGGCGGCCTTCGACGAGGAGGGCCTGCCCTATGAGCCGCGGATTTCGGTGCACACCTATTCGGTGGCGGCGGCCTGTGTCAGCCAGGGCGTGGGTTGCGCCATCGTGGACGAATTTTCAGCGCGCTACACGCGCGGCGTGCGGCTGCGCCCGCTGGTGCCCAACCTGCAATTCTCGATCACGGCCCTGACGTCGGAGAACCGTGCGATCTCCAACGCCGAGGAAATGTTCATCAGGATTCTGAAATCGGCCTGTCAGGAACTGCACCGGGAGGGGTGACGCTTTTCCTGCCGGTCAGGCCTCGCCACGCGCCACGAAACGCCCGCCGCGCGCGCCGGTGACCGCGCCATTGGCGAGCACCGCGACGCCATTGACGAAGACATGCTCGATGCCGGCCGACGGGCGGTCTGGCGTGTCGTAATCGGCAAGATCCAGAACCGTGTCGGCATCGAAGGCGACGAGATCGGCGTGGAAGCCTTCCTGCAGCCTTCCGCGCCGGGCGAAGCCGAAGATCTGGGCGGGCAGTGAGGTCATCTTGCGGATGGCTTCTTCGAGCGGCAGCACGCCATCTTCGCGCACATAGCGGCCAAGCACGCGGGGGAAGGTGCCCCAGAGGCGCGGATGGGCCTGCGGGCCGGGGATGCCGTCGGAGCCGATCATGGTGCGCGGGTGCTGCATGATGCGGTTGATGTCTTCCGGCGACATCTGGAAATAGATGCCGCGTGCGGGCGAAAGCCTGCGGGCCGCTTCTTCCTCATCACAGCCCATTTTCTCCGCGACTTTGGAAAGCTCCAGCCCGTTGAATTCGGGATGGGCGGTGGAATCGATGACCAGGATGCGCTCCGCATGACGGGTCAGCTCCGGCAGGAGCACGGTCGAGCTTGCCTCATAGGGATAGACATCCATGGCGATGTCCTGATGACGAAGCGCGCTGTCGATCATCGAGAGTGTTTTCTTCGAGCGCCCGTAATTGTGGCGGCCGATGCATTTGTGGTGCGAGATCACCACCGGGACGCCGGCGCGCCGACCGATGGCAATCGTCTCGCCGACGGATTCTTCCACCCGGTCGCGTTCATCGCGCATATGGGTGACGTAGAGCGCGCCGGGGAAGGCGGCGAGTGTCTGTGAGAGCGCCACGACCTCATCGGTCGGTGCGTGGCGGGCGACCGGATAGGCAAGGCCGGTGCTGAGGCCCAGCACACCTGCCTCCAGCGCTTCTTCGAGCAGGAGGCGCATGGCCACGATCTGGCCTTCGGAGGCGGGCGCATCCGTATCTTCGAGCGTCATGGCGCGCAGCGTGCCATGGCCGGCAAGGGCGGCCACATTGACGGCGACGCCGGCTGCATCCACCGCCTTGCGGTAGGCGGCAAAGGAACCGAAACGATAGTCTTCCGCCGTGCCGAGAAGGCCGAGCGGTGGGACCAGTTCGGCGGGCTTTGCGTATGGCGCGAGGCTGATGCCGCAATTGCCGACGATCACGCTGGTCACGCCCTGCGTGATCTTGGGCTCCATCGCGCTGTCGTTCAGGACAGCGAGATCGTCATGGGTGTGAACGTCGATGAAGCCGGGTGCGAGGCTGAGACCGTCGAGGTCGATTGTCTCTTTTGCCTGCCAGCCGGAAACGTCGCCGACCGCGGCGATGCGGCCATTGCAGAGTGCCACGCCGCCGCGGGTCGGTTGCCCCCCCAGGCCATCGAACAGCAAAGCGTTTGTCAAAAGCGTGTCGCAGGTGGATTGCGTCATCGGAAACTCCTTGCTGTCCGTAGAGAGTCAGCCTGCCGTGAGGTCCGGCAGCCGGTCTGTTGTCGAGATGCGCTGTTCAAGCGCTGCGCCGAGCGCAAGCAGCGGCTCCTCCGCGAAGGCTGCGCCCATGAGCTGCACCGAGAGCGGCAGGCCCGTTTCGGTGAAGCCTGCCGGCAGCGCCAGGCCGCATGCGCCGACATAGTTTGCCGGGCGGCCATAGGCGGCCATCGGAACCGCAGTTTCATCCACCTCCGAGACGGGGATGGCGGGGAAGGGCACCGTCGGCGTGAGCAGCGCGTCGAACGGCTTCATGAAGTCGGCATAGACCGCCTTCATGCGCCTGTGGCCGGCGAGCGTCTCGATATAGTCGTTGGCGCTGACATTGGCTCCGGCGAGCACGCGCTGGCGCACATAGGGGCCGATGGGAACGCTCTCGTCGTGGATGTAATCGCGGTGAACCGCATAGGCTTCTGCGGCGATGATGCGGCCGTTGCTCTCCGTCAGCTCGTTGAAGGCGAAGGGCAGGTCGGCGGGAACCAGCGTCACGCCGAGGCTGATGAGCGCTTCCTTTGCCTGATCGTAAGCGGCCTGGCTTTCGGCATCGAGCGGGATCGGGAAATCCTCTTCGCGCATGACCGCGACACGCATGCCCTGCGTGCGCAGGCCCTGCCATGCGCCCGGCTTGAGCGCCGGTGCAAGACGGGTGGCCGGGTCGCTGGCGTCCGGTCCGCAAAGCGCGTCGAGCAGAAGGGCCGCGTCGGCGACGGTGCGCGTCATCGGGCCGATGGAATCGAGAGTGCTGGAAAGCGGGAAGCAGCCTTTCAGGCTGATCCGTCCATAGGTGGGTTTCAGGCCCACAATGCCGTTGAGCGCGGCGGGAATGCGCACGGAGCCGCCCGTGTCGCTGCCGATGGCCGCCGGCGCAAGGCCGGCGGCAACGGCCACGCCCGAGCCGCTGGAGGAGCCTCCGGGAATGCGATGTGTCTGCATGTCCCAGGGGTTGCGCGGTGTTCCGCATATCGGATTCGTGCCCCAGCCTCCGAATGCGAATTCGACCATTGCTGCGCGGCCGATCGGAATCATGCCGGCGGCAAGCAGTTTGCGCATGACGGTGGCGTCGCTGGTTGAGCGCCGGTCTTTCCAGGCGGCGCTGCCCACCGTACAGGTTTCGTCCTGCCAGTCGACCAGGTCCTTCACGGCAATTGGCAGGCCGTGAAGGGGGCCGTAGACCACGCCAGACGCGCGCAGCTTGTCGAGCCCCTCCGCCATGGACATTGCCCGCTCGGCATCGACATGCACGAAGGCGCCGAGAGCCTTGTCATGCCTGGCGATGCGCTCCAGGAAATGCCGGGTGATGGTGCTGGACGTGAGCGAGCCTTCGCTCAGCGCTTTCGAGAGGTCCGCGAGGGACGCGAATGACGGATCCATGATATTCTTTTCTTGAGAAAATGCGCCCGACCCCGAGGGAGACGTTTCGGAAGCCGGGCGCAAGTTGGCTAGTCGCGTTGATCCCAACCGGGGATCGGGTACACAGGCTCGGCAACGGCGACTTCTTCAGGCCACACGGTCACGAGCCCCTTGCCCGGCTGCAACTGCACGACCGGGAAAGGCATTCTCAGCTGCTTGCCGGTTTCGTCGATCGCGTAAGGACCGGCGAGGACCGTCAGGTTGTCGCTGAGTTCCATGGCCGCCTTCTTCATGTCGGCGGCGTCGAAGCTGTCTGCGTTCTCGATGATTTCGCCGGCGATGACGGCGGCGCCATAGGCGAGAACGGTCTGGAAGTCCGGCTCATAGGAGACGTCCGGGAAGAGCTTTTCGTAAGCTGCCAGGAAGCCTTCACGGTCGAGGCCGGCATTGACCTCCCAGTTGATGGTCGGGTGGAAGTTGGTGTGGCTGTAGATGTACTGCGCATCGTCGCCGATCTCGATGAACTGCGGCGTCGAGGCGTAGACCATGAACGAGAACGGGAAGTTCACGTTCATCTGGTGCATCTGCCGCACCATGGAGATCAGATCGCCCTCATAGCTGGTGGGGAAGAACACGTCGGCGCCAGCCGCGCGCGCCTTCTGCAGGAGCAGGCTGAAATCCTTCGTGCCCTTCGGATAGTCTTCCTTCAGGACCACTTCCATGCCGAGCTTTTCGGCAATTGCTTCCGCGCCATCGGCGAGACCGGCCGGGAAGGGCTCGTCCACATTGACGATGGCGACCTTCTTGTTGCCAAGTGCTGCGGCGGCTTCGAGACCGGCCGACGGCATACGCGACACCGGCATCTGGGTTGCCGAGACGATGTTCTTGAAGCCCTGGTCATACAGCGCATCGGAGGCCGCGGACCAGATGACCATGAACTTGCCGAGACGCTCGGTCACGGTGGCGGCGGCTGCCGTCAGGGTGGAGCCGAACGGGGCCATCAGGACGTCGACATTCTCATTGGCGATCAGGTCTTCATAGACGCGCGCCACCATCTGCTTGTCGGAGCGGTCGTCGCGCTTGACGAGCTCGACGAGGCGCTTCTCGCCATTCACTTCCAGGCCGCCATTGGCGTTGACTTCATCGACCCAGATTTCCACGCCGCGCACACCCGACTGCGAGGCGAGCGCGAAGTTGCCGGACGACGAAACCGTCATGCCGATCCGGATCTTTTCCTGCGCCTGGCCGGTGACCGGCAGCGCAAAGCAGGCAAGCAGCGTGCCTGCCATGAAGCTTCGTTTGGTCATATTCCACATGGGCATTCCCCTTTTGTTGATCTTGGAAAAACGACGCCTCACACGTCGATCTTGTAGTTCATCCACTCGGCGACCATTTCCTTGAGCTGGCCATCGGTGGCGAAATCCTCCCTGGTGCCTTCCGCCTTGTTGCGGCCAAGCTCCAGAATGTAGAGGCGGTCCGAAATCGTGGCGCACTGGCGCACGTTCTGGTCCACCAGAATGATGGTGGCGCCCTGGTCTGCGAGATCGCGGGTAAGCGCGTAGATGTCCTTGGAAATCTTCGGCGCGATCATGGCCGTGGGCTCATCGAGCAGGATCACCTTCGGCTCGGTGACGAGCGCGCGGGCGATTTCCAGAAAGCGCTGCTGGCCGCCGCTCATGGAGCCGGCGAGTGTCGAGCGCTTTTCTTTGAGGATCGGGAACCGCTCGAAAATGCCGTCGATGGCGCGTTCGATGCGGGCCTTGTCCTTGCGGAAGGGCCAGCAACCCAGAAGCAGATTGTCGTAGACCGACAGGCCCGCAAAAGCGCTGCGGTTCTGCGGCACGAAGGACACGCCTTCGAGTGCGCGCTGGAACGCCTTCAGATTGGTGATGTCGCGACCGCCCATGGTGATGGTGCCGGTCTTGGTGGACAGAAGGCCGAAGATGGTCTTCAGCACGGTCGACTTGCCCGCGCCGTTCGGCCCGATGATGCCGGTGACCTCGCCGGGCTTTGCCCGCAATGCCACTTCCTTGAGAACCGTGATGTCTCCGTTATAGGCGACGGAGATGTTCTCCATGCTCAGTTCAACGCCATGCATGGTCAGGCTCCCAGGTATGCTTCGATGACGTCCGGATTCTTCTGGATCGCTTCGGCGTCGCCCTCAGCGAGGACACGGCCTTCATGCATGACCAGAATGTTGTCGGACAGTTCGTAGACGGAGGTGAGGTCGTGGCTGACGAGAAGCACCGAACAGCCCAGCTCCTTCGGCATTTCGCGGATGATGTTGATGAGCAGTAGTGCGAGGCTCGGATTGACGCCCGCGAACGGCTCGTCGAGCAGCACCAGCTTCGGATTGGCCACCATGATGCGGGCGAGTTCCAGAAGCTTCTGCTGGCCGCCGGAAAGCTCTTCCGCATAGTTGTGGCGCAGCCGGTAGAGCTCCACCTTTTGCAGCCAGTAGGCGCTGATTTCGGCGATCTCGGCGTTGCTCATCCCCTTGTTGAGGAGTGCGACCGAGAGATTTTCCAGGAGCGACATCTGCGGGAAGATGCGCGGCACCTGGAAGGTGCGGCCCACGCCTTCGGAGAAGACCGCATGCGGGGCCTTGCCGATGAGGCTGACGCCATCAAGCGTGATTTCACCGGCGGTCGCGTCATAGAGACCGTTGATGCAGTTGAGCATCGTGGTTTTGCCGGAGCCGTTCATGCCCAGAACGCCAAGGATCGACCGGTCGGGGAGGGTGAGGTTGACGCCGTCGAGCGCCGTCATGCCACCGAATTTCTTTACGAGCTTGTCGACTTTCAACATGACGTCACCGCGAGTTCTGCACGCCGAACAGGCCGGCGGGGCGAATGAGAATGACGGCGATCAGGAGCACGAAGCCGAGGAGCATCGCCACGGTTCCGCTGAAGAACACCATGGCCGTCTGCTCGGCGAGGCCGAACAGGATGCCGCCGGCGACTGCGCCGATCGGATGGCCGAGGCCGCCCAGAACGATCACGATGAAGCCGATCAGGGTGTAATCCTGGCCGATGAAGGGGGAGAAGGAGGGGAAGATCATCGACACGAGGATGCCGGTGATGCCCGCCAGACCAAGGCCGAGACCGAAGGTCAGGGCCGAAAGGTGGTTCAGGTCCACGCCGACGATCTGGATCGCGTCACGGTTCATGATGATGGCGCGCAGAGCCTTGCCCGGCAGTGTGCGGTAGAGGAAGAACGCCAGCGCACCGGTGACCACGACCGCAACCGCAAGGCCAAGCAGCTTGGTGGTCGGCAGGATGATGTTGCCGAACATCAGGAAGGGCGGGTCGAGCGTGAAGTTGAGCGAGCGTGCATCCGCCTCGAAGGCGAGCAGCATGAGCGCGCCCAGCACGAGCGACAGGCCGAACATGACCAGAAGCGAGGCGTGCTCGGGATCGTTGGAGCGCGCAAGACGCTTAACCAGCACGAAATAGAGGCCGTAGCCCATCATGCCGAAGACGATAAAGATCAGCGGCATTGCGAGTAGCGGGGACAGGCCGAGCCAGGCCTGGGCGAAATAGGCGCCATAGGCACCCAGCACGATGAATTCGCCATGGGCGAAGTTGACGACGCGCAGGACGCCGAAGATCACGTTGAGGCTGACGCCGATCAGCGCGTAGATCAGCCCGACGACGATGCCGTTGACGAGGCCTTGAAGCAGAAGTTCGTTCATCTTTGTTTCAATCCTGTACGTCTTACGGAATGAAGCGCCGGAAGCGCGAGAAGCGCTGGGCGAAGGCCCCGACGATGCCACGCGGCAGGAGCAGCATCAGTGCGATGATGACCACGCCGAGAATGAGCAGGTTGAGGGTCGGGAAATGCCGCCAGATCAGCTGGTCGATGCCGTAGAGCGTGGATGCGCCGATGATCGGGCCGACCAGGAAGCCGAGGCCGCCGGCCATCGCGTAGACGATGCTCTTTGCCGTCACCAGCAGGTTGAAGGAGGAATCGAGGTCGATGGCATTGGTGTACCAGGCCTCGACGCCGCCCACGAGGGCAGGGAACATGGTGGCCATGATCCAGGCCTTGAGGCGGGTGCCCACCACGTTGACGCCAACCACCTCTGCGGCCTCGCTGTCATCGCGGATGGCGCGCAGCGCCGTGCCGAGGCGCGACATGGTAAGCCAGGTGCCGGCTGCCAGAGCGCCCATCAGCACCACGAACATGGCGTAATAGGCGGCCACGGGATCGTTTGCAGCCGAAAGGATAAGGCCGAGGCTGCCGCCGGTGATGTCGCTCGGCATGAGCGAGATCACGAGCTTCATGGCCATGGCGAGCGCGAGGCTGACAATGCCGAAATAAACGCCCTTGAGCCGCAGCGTGGGCGCGACCAGAAGACCGATGGTGACACCGGCCAGCGCCGCACCGGCAAGCGCCACGGGAATGGGCAGGCCGAAGGTCTTGTACAGAACGCCGGTGGCGTAAGCGCCGATGCCGTAAAACGCCACATAACCAAAAGGCATATATCCGGCCAGGCCAGCGACGAAATTGAACGACGTCGCCATGGTGATCCACAGCATCATGTAGAAGAGGAAGGAGAGATTGCTGGCGAACAATGGAGCCGGCAAAAAGACGGCGACAATGGCCGCGACCACAATGCCCCATATCAAGAATTTGATATGGCTTGATTTTTCAGTATTTCCTTGGGGCGCGGACATCGGCACACCTGTACCCTCCCGCGTCTCCTGAATTTGATCTGTCACTGTTGGACCTCAATAGGGAACGCTTTCCGCGACCCTATAGCGCAGGAGGTGCGCTGTCCTATCGCAATTTCAGACTCAATTATAACTAAAAAACATAAGCCTGTTTTGCTGAGCGAAAACAGCCCGCAACCGGATGCGGCTGCGGGCTGCTTTGGGGCTGGAAAGCGCTGGTTTGCGGGGGTTAGCCGCCCCGTCGCGCGGCGATCTGCCGGCGCACAAGCAATGCGATGATGGCGAGTGCGATGGTGCCGACAATGAACAGGAAGGCTGCGGCGGCGATGGCCGGGCTGATGTTCTCGCGGATCGTGGCGAACATCTGCCGCGCCAGCGTGCGCTGGTTGGGGCCTGCCACGAAAAGCGTGAGAACCACCTCGTCCAGCGATGTGGCGAAGGCCAAGACCGCGCCGGACAGGATGCCGGGCATGGCGAGCGGCAGGGTCACGCGCCGGAACACGGTGACCGGGGATGCGCCGAGGCTGGCCGCTGCCAGTTCCACGCGCCGGTCAATGCCGCCGAGGCCGCCGATCACGCTCACCACCACGAAGGGGATGGCGACGATGGTGTGGGCGACGATGACGCCGAAATAGCTCGACGCGATGCCGAACTGCACGAACAGCACCTGCATGCCCACGCCCATGACCACGGCGGGAACCACCATGGGCAGAAGAAAGAGGGTGCGCACCGTGCCCTTGAACGGCAGGTTCCAGTTGCGCAGGCCGAGCGCGGCGAGCGTGCCGAGAACGGTGGCGAGCACCGTCGTCCCGCCGCCGATGACAAGGCTGTTGAAGATCGCCCGACGCCAGGCGGCGGCGGTGAACAGCTCGTCGAACCAGCGCAACGAGAATTCCGGGATCGGATAGGTGAGGAACTGGCTGGACGTGAACGCCAGCGGCAGGATGGCGATCAGCGGCGCGAGCAGGAAGATGACTGCCAGCGTGCCGAATGTGAGCCGGGCGCTTTTCAACAGCATGTCAGCTTCTCCTTTCTTCGGCCGCCGACAGACGACCGTAGACCGCGTAAAGCAGGAGGGTGACGACAAGCAGCACGATGCCGAGTGCGCCGGCCATGCCCCAGTTCGCCGAACCGGTTGCGTAGAAAGCGATGACGGAACTGATCATCTGGTCGCCCGCGCCGCCGATGAGCGCCGGCGTGATGTAGTAGCCGATGGCGGTCATGAACACGAGCAGCGAGCCGGAGGCGACGCCACGCAGGCTGAGCGGCAGAAGCACCCGTACGAAAGCGCGCAGCGGATTTGCGCCGAGCGAGGCGGCTGCCGGCATTAGGTTGCCCGGGATCGAGATCAGGACGCTGTAGATCGGCAGCACCATGAGCGGCAGAAGCACATGGGTCATGGCGATCACCACGCCGGTGCGGTTGAAGATCAGGGCAAGCGGTTCGCTGGAGATGCCAAGCCCGGTGATGACCGCATTTATGAGGCCGTTGTCCTGCAGGATGATGAACCACGCGGCGGTGCGCACCAGAAGCGAGGTCCACAGCGGCAGCAGAACCGCGCCAAGCAGGAGCTGGCGTTTCCACCCTTCCGTGGAGGCGATCAGCATCGCATAGGGAAAGCCGATGGCCAGGCAGGCAAGCGTGACCAGCGCGCCGATCCAGAAGGTTCGGATCATGATGTCGCGGTTGGCGGACGCCTCTTCGGGCATGGCGACAATGTTGCCGGAAACATCGCGCTCCAGATCGACGGCGGCGAGCAGATAACGGTCCGTGGTCGGTGAAAGCGCGCCGGTGATGGCCTGCCAGAAGCGGGGATCGTCCCAGCGCTCGTCAATCTCGGAAAGCGGTGGCGCGTCATCCTTGCGCAGCGCGCGCGTGGTGCGCGACATCAGCGTACGGAAGCCGGGCTGGGCGCTGTTGAGACGGCGCGTCATGTCGCCAACGGCCTGCCGGTCATCGGCGGCGCGAAGATCGGCGGCGAGCGCCTCCTTCATCTCTGCCGTCGGTGGCGTTTCCGGATCCCAGTTGGCTGCGACCTTCGCCGTCTGCGGGAGGATGCGCAGGACGGCGGTGTCGGAGACGGCCTGTGACATCATCGTGCCCAGCGGCCACAGGAAGAAAACCGCGATGAAGAGGAAGAGCGGTGCGACCAGCGCGATCGCGCTCAGATGCCCTTTTCCGCCCGTGCCGCTCATGGCCGGATCACCCAGCAGTCGTCCGGCTGGAAGCGGGCGGTGACATCTGCGCCGGGCGCATGCTGCTCGGCCTTGCGGTCGAGATGGATGACGAAGTCGTGCGCCTGCTCGTCAAGCTGGATGCGCAGGTGATTGCCCTGATAGACGCTGTCGGCAACTTTTGCAGTAAACTGGTTGTCGCCGCCATGCAGCGCGTCGAGGCGAATGCGCTCCGGCCGGATGGAGACGAGCACGTTTTCGCCCGGTGTGTAATTGTCGGAAGCCGAGGCCGTCAGTTCCGCGCCATTGGCGAGGCGGACGCGCAAACCGTCTGCGGACCTGCCCGCGACCGTGCCTTCCAGAAGATTGGTTTCGCCGATGAAATTGGCGACGAAGCGCGTCTGCGGATGGTCGTAGATCTCGCGCGGGGTGCCGATCTGCTCGATCTTGCCCTTGTTGAAGACGGCGATCCGGTCGGACATGGTGAGGGCTTCCGACTGGTCGTGCGTGACGAAGACGATGGTCAGGCCGAGCCGGTTGTGCAGTGCGCGGATGTCGAGCTGCATCTGCTCGCGCAGATTTTTGTCGAGCGCGCCAAGCGGCTCGTCCATCAGCACGACGCGGGGTTCGAAAACGAGGGCGCGGGCGAGCGCCACGCGCTGCTGCTGGCCGCCGGAGAGCTGGGCGGGCCACCGGTCTGCAAGTGCGCTGAGCTGCACCATGTCGAGCGCTCTGGCGACGCGTTCGGCGATTTCGGCCTTGCCGACGCCGCGCATCTGGAGCGGGAAGGCGATGTTGTCGCCGACACTCATATGCGGGAAGAGCGCGTAATTCTGGAAGACGACGCCCATGTCGCGCTTGTAGGTGGGGGACGTGTCCACCACCGCGCCATCGACCAGGATGCGGCCCTTGGTCGGGCGCTCGAAGCCGGCGAGCATCATCAAAAGCGTGGTCTTGCCGGAGCCGGACGGTCCAAGAAGGCTGACGAACTCGCCTTTCGCGATGTCCAGTTCAAGATCATCGACCACGCAAAGAGAACCAAAACACTTGGTCACGCGGTCAAATCGAATGCGTAGTTCGCTCAAGAGCCTCTCCCCCGGCTGGCTTGATGTCGCGCTGTCGGAAACGATGGATCGTTTCGATGAGAGCCGCACCGGTCAGGGCGGTGGACGCCTTGCCCGGTGCGGCTCTCGACTGGCTCTTATTGAGCCAGCCAGGCGTTGAAACGCTCGGTCAGGGCTTCTGAATTGTCGATCCAGAAATCGACATCGAGCGCGATTGCGTCGGTGAGGTTTTCCTCGGTGGTCGGCAGCTCTGCCTTCTGCGCGTCGCTCACCATTTTGGCGGCTTCGTTGTTGGGCAGGCCGTAGGCCACATAGTCCGGCAGCTTCTTCTGGTTTTCCGGTTCGCTGGCGAAGGCGATGAAATCCATGCCCGCATCGCGGTTCTCGGCGTCCTTCAGGATCACCCAGCTGTCGACGGCATAGATGCTGCCGGGCCAGACGACCTTGAAGTTGCGGTCTTCGGTGCGGTTGATGCCGGTGATGCGGCCATTATAGGCGGACGCCATGGCGACTTCGCCGGAGGCCAGGAACTGGAGCGGCTGCGCGCCGGCCTCCCACCAGACCACATCGTCGCGGATTTCTTCGAGCTTGGCGAAGGCGCGGTCGATGCCCTCGGGCGTGGCGAGCACGTCGTAGATCTCGTCCTTGTCGACGCCGTCGGCAAGGAGCGCGAACTCCAGCGTGTATTTCGGGCCCTTGCGCAGCGAGCGCTTGCCGGGGAACTTTTCGGTGTCCCAGAAATCGGACCATGAGGCCGGGCCGCCATCGGGCAGCTTGTCGGCGTCATAGGCGATTGCCGTGGACCAGACGATTGCGCCGACGCCGCAATCATGCACGGCGCTTTCCAGGAACTTGTCCTCGCCGCCGAGCCTGTCCCAGTCGATATACTCGAAGAGGCCGTCGCCGCAGCCCAGCTCAAGCTCTTCGGCTTCGACCTGAACGACATCCCAGTTGGGTGCGCCGGCCTTCACCTTGGCCTGAAGAACGCCGTAGCCGCCGTTCCATGCCTCGTCGAGAAGCGGTTTGCCGGCCTTTTCGGCAAACGGCTTGAAGTAGATCTCGCGCTGGGCGTCCTGATAGGTGCCGCCCCACGAGACGACCGTGAGGTCGCGTGCGTTTGCCGTGGTGGCGGAGAAACCCGCCACCGCAGCAAGTGCTGTCATTGCAAGCCAGTTCTTCATCTTCATAAGCATTCTCCTCCAATTGTGCTTTTCCGATTATGTGCTGGCGGTGCCCGTTATGCCGGCATTGCCTCCCTGGGCAGTTCGGCGAGCGCCTTGTCGAGGCCGGTCTTGAAGCGGGCGAGCAGGTCGTCGACCTCGCCCTCGGTAATGATGAGCGGCGGGCAGAAGGCGACGGCATCGGCCATGGCGCGGCTGATGAGGCCGGCTTCCTGGAGATGCGCGTTGACCAGTGCGCCAAGCGCGCCGGGCGTTTCGAGCGCCGTCTTGTTTGCCTTGTCGGTGACGAGCTCGACGGCGGCGATGAGGCCGACGCCGCGCACTTCGCCAACCAGCGGATGATCGGCCAGCGCGGCAAGGCCGTTGCGCAGGCGTTCGCCCATGCGTGCGGCATTGCCCACCAGATCGCGCTCCTCGATGATCTTGAGGTTTTCAAGCGCAACGGCTGCGACAACCGGATGGCCGCTTGCCGTGTAGCCATGGCCGAGCGTGCCGATGCGGCCGCTTTCTTCCATGATCGGCTCGAACACCCGGTCGTTGATCATCAGGGCCGAGGCCGGCAGGTAGGACGACGAAAGCTGCTTGGACATGACCATGATGTCCGGCTTGATGTCATAGGTGGTGGAGCCGAACATGGTGCCCGTGCGGCCGAAGCCGCAGATCACTTCGTCGGCGACCAGCAGGATGTCGTACTTGTTCAGAACGGCCTGTACCTTTTCCCAGTAGGTGGCCGGCGGGACGACCACGCCGCCGGCGCCCTGCACCGGCTCGCCGAAGAAGGCGGCAATCGTTTCCGGGCCTTCAGCCAGGATCGTGTCTTCCAGTTCCCTGGCGAGGCGGGTTGCGAATTCTTCTTCGCTCTCGCCCGGCATTGCCTCGCGCCAGTAATGCGGCGCGGTCATGCGCAGCACGTTCGGCACGATCAGGTCGAAGGATTTGTGGTTTGCCGGCAGGCTGGTCAGGCATGCGCCGGCGATGGTCACGCCGTGATAGGCGCGGTTGCGGACGATGATCTTCTTCTTTTCCGGCTTTCCAAGCGCGTTGGAGCGGTACCAGATCAGCTTCAGCGCCGTGTCGATGGCTTCCGAGCCGGAATTGGTGAAGAACGCCTTGCTCATCGGCACCGGGGCCATGCCGATCAGCTTTTCGGAAAGCTCGATCACCGGCCCGTGCGATTTGTGCGTGAAGGTGTGGTAGTAGGGCAGCTTTTCCATCTGCTCGGTCGCGGCCTTCACAAGGCGCTTCTCGTTGAAGCCGAGCGCGACGCTCCACAGGCCGGCCATGCCCTCGATATACTGCTTGCCATTGTTGTCGTAGACGAACACGCCTTCACCGCGGTCGATGATCAGCGGGCCGTCCTGCAGGTGTTTCTTGGCGTTCGTATAGGGGTGCAGGTGATAGGCGATATCGCGCGCTTCTGGGGAATTTGGCTTGTCGGTCATCGGCTTGTCCTGCGTCGAAATGAAGGTATTGTTGCGGGATGAGGCTGTCTCATCGCCTCTCTCCTCTTTTTCTAGCGGTAGCACTCATTTTGCAGCTAGGCAATTCTCTGTTCAATATTTTGAGCGATCATTCTCGGTGCGACTTCGAAGGCACTGAAAATTATGCGCATCTGCGCATTGTGAAATCGCTTCGAGGCTAATATCTTGAGCGTGTGAAAAGGCGTTTGCGCGGTTTTGGCCCTGCGAGCGCGATGATGGAAACCAGAACGGGCAAAGGTTGCGGCGAAGGATTTATGGACGATTTCGACATTGGCTCCCGTCTGAAGGCCATGCGTACGGCCGGCAATCTCTCGCAGCGGCAGCTCGCCGAGCAGGCGGGCGTGCCCCATGCACAGATTTCCAACATCGAGAAGAACAAGATCAGCCCGTCCATCTCCACCCTGCGCAAGGTGCTTGGGGGAATGGGCGTCAGCATGGCGGATTTCTTCGAGCCGGAGCGGGAGGACAATCCCGGTCCCTTTTTCGGCAGGGATGAGCTGATCGACCTGACGTCGCGTGTGGCGATCAATGCGGGCGCGCCGGAGAGCGGGCTTCTGGTCCTGCGGCAGATCGGCGATGCGCGCCTGCACAATCTCCAGATCCTGCACGAGGTCTATGAGCCGGGGGCGGACACGGGCGAGACCATGCTGCAGCACGCCTCAAGCGAGGGCGGCTATGTGGTGGAGGGTGAGCTCGCCCTCACCGTGGGGGATGAGATGCGCATTCTGAAGGCCGGCGAAGCCTATCTGTTCGACAGCCGCCAGCCGCACCGTTTCCAAAATCTGTCCGACACGCGCACCATCGTCGTTTCCGCCTGCACGCCGCCTTATCTCTGAGGCGATCATCTTCAACAGGCTGGACCAACGCAACGCATTCATGGCCCTGTTCGTGCAAGGCGCTGCTTCTAAACTTCGCGCATGACGTTTTCGGGGAACCTGATCCGCCCGGAAATGGTTGGCTCGTAAAACGAGGGTTTCCGATGGCCGGTCTTTTGATCTCGAGACGCAATCTTCTTCTTGGCGCGGGGGCGCTGGCGGCGGCCGGCTGGCCGCTGCGCATGGCATGGGCAGAAGACACGCCACGCGGCGGGCGGCTGGTTGTGGCGGCTGATTCCGAGCCGCGCACGCTGAACCCGGCAATTGTCGCGTCGAATGGGGTGTTTTTCATCGCCAGCAAGGTCATCGAGCCGCTGGCCGAAGCCATGATGGATGGCGAGGGCGGACTTGCGCCACGCCTGGCCAAAAGCTGGGAAGGCTCAGAAGACGGGCTTTCCATCACCTTCAAACTGCGCGAGGGCGTGACCTGGCACGATGGCGAGCCGTTCACCTCTGCGGATGTGGCCTTCTCCGCGATGGAGGTCTGGAAGCCGCTGCAAAATCTTGGCCGCGTTGTGTTCGCCAATCTCGACACGGTGGAAACGCCCGATGCGCACACCGCCATTTTCCGCTTTTCCGCACCCACGCCGATCCAGCTCATTCGCAATGCGCTGCCGGTGGTGACGAGCGTTTTGCCAAAGCATCTCTATGAGGGCACGGACATTGCCACCAACCCGGCCAACAAGGCACCGGTGGGAACGGGGCCGTTCAAATTCGCCGAGCACAGGCCCGGCGAATATTACCGCCTTACCCGCAATGACGCCTATTGGGGCGAGGGGCTGCCGAAGCTGGACGAGATCATCTTCCGCGTTCTGCCCGACCGGGCGGCGGCGGCTTCGGCGCTGGAGGCCGGCGAAATCCAGCTTGCCGCCTTCTCGCAGGTGCCGCTGGTGGATCTGGAACGCATCGCCAGCGTGCCGGGGCTGAAAGTGGTGACGGAAGGCTATGAGGCGCTGACCTATCAGCTTGTGGTGGAGATCAACCATCGCAACGAGATCCTCGCCGACCAGAAGGTGCGGCAGGCCATCTCGCACGCCATCGACCGGGATTTCGTGGTCGATACGGTGTTTCTTGGCTATGCGCAGGCGGCCACCGGCCCGGTGCCGCAGAACGCGCCGCAATTCTACAATCCCGATGTGAAACCCTACTCCTTCGACATCGAGCGGGCGAACAGGCTGCTCGACGAGGCGGGCTATCCGCGTGGCGAGGATGGCAAGCGCTTTTCGCTGCGCCTCCTGCCCGCGCCCTTCTTCAGCGAAACGCGCCAGTTCGGCGACTATCTGCGTCAGGCGCTTGGCAAGGTGGGCATCGACGTGACGCTGGTGAACAACGACACGCCGGCGCATCTGAAGGCCGTCTACACGGATCATGATTTCGACATTGCCGTTGGCTCGCCCGTGTTCCGCGGCGATCCGGCCATCTCGACCACCATCCTCGTGCAGTCGGGCATTCCTGACGGCGTGCCGTTTTCCAATCAGGGTGGTTATGCCAATGCCGAGCTCGACACGATCATCGATCAGGCGGCCGAGACCATTGATACGGAAGCGCGCACCGCGCTCTACAACGATTTCCAGCGCATCGTGGTGGAAGACCTGCCGCTGATCAATGTGGCCGAGTGGGGCTTTACCACGGTTGCCAGTGACACCGTTCTCAATGTGGGCAACAATCCGCGCTGGCCGGTTTCGAGCTGGACTGATACTGCACTCGCTTCCTGAGAACGCAAGGAACACGCACTGGCATGCACCGGGCCCTGACTTTGACGCGGCGGCGTATCGTCAGCAGCATCCCGGTGCTGCTGATCGTCATTGTGGGCACGTTTCTGCTTCTGGAAGCAGCACCCGGCGATGCGGTGGACGCCTATCTGCTTTCACTGGGCGGCGGCGATGCGGGCCTCGTGGCGGAGCTTCGCCAGAGCTACGGGCTTGATCAATCGCTGTTGAAACGTCTGACGCTTTATGTCGGGGCCTTGCTGCGGTTCGATCTCGGCTGGTCGGTGACGTTCGAGCGGCCGGTTCTCGATCTGATCGCGGAGCGGTTGCCCAACACGCTCTGGCTCATGGGGGCGGCGACGGCGCTTGCCTTCTCGCTTGGCTCGTTTCTGGGCATTGTTGCCGGCGCGCGGCCGGGAAGCCTGACGGACCGGGCGCTTTCCATCGGGTCCCTGGCGCTTTACGCGGTTCCGAGCTTCTGGCTTGGCCTTGTTCTGGTTCTGGTGTTTGCGGTCGATCTGCGCTGGTTTCCCACGGCCGGCATCGAAACCATCGCTTCCGGCAAAACCGGACTGGCGCGCGTGGCCGACATCGCCTGGCATCTGGTGCTGCCGGTTTCCGCGCTCGGCTTCATTTACCTGGCTCTTTTTCTGCGCATGATGCGAACCGGCATGGCGGAAGCCTGGCGGCAGGATTTTGTGCTTTTTGCGCGCGCCAAGGGGTTGGCGCGGCGGCGCATCGTGCTGCGCCACGTGGCGCGCAATGCGCTTCTGCCGTTGGTCACCATGCTTGGCCTGCAGGTGGCGGCCATGCTGGGCGGCAGTGTGGTGGTGGAAAGCGTGTTCGCCATTCCGGGTTTCGGGCGGCTTGCGCATGAAGCGGTTTCAGGCCGCGATGCGCCGCTTTTGACCGGCATCATCATCGTCAGTGCGGTGCTCGTGATCGTCGTCAATCTTCTGGTGGACATTGCCTATGCGGCTCTCGACCCGCGCGTGGGCAGCGGGGAGGCGTCGTCGTGAACCGCGTTGCAGGGCGTCTCCTGCACTCGCCCGAAGGGGTGGCGGGGCTTTGTCTTCTGGTGCTGCTTGCCGCCATGGCGCTTGCTGCGCCGCTTCTTTTTCCGGGCGATCCGCTGACGATTGTCGGGCGACCGATGACCGCGCCTTTCACCGATCCGGCGCTTCCGCTTGGCACGGACCGGTTGGGCCGGGATGTGGCTGCGGGCCTGATGCATGGCGCGCAGACATCGCTTCTGGTCGGGCTCGCCACGGCGCTGGTCGCACTTGCCGCCGGGGCGCTTGTCGGCACGGTTGCCGGGCTTGCCGGCGGGCTGGTGGACGAGGCGCTGATGCGGGTGGTCGATGCGTTTCAGATCGTGCCGGGCTTTCTTCTGGCGCTGGCTTTTGTCAGCGTCACCGGGGCGTCGCTTCCGGTGATCATTTTCGCCATTGCCCTTGGCGCGTGGACCGGGCCGGCGCGGCTGGTGCGGGCGGAAGTCCTGTCGATCCGCGAGCGCGACTATGTGGCGGCGGCGCGGGTGATCGGCATGCATCCGGCCGAGATTGCTTTGCGCGAAGTCCTGCCCAATGCGCTGCCGCCGGTTCTGGCGCTGACGGCGGTGATTGTCGCCACGGCGGTTCTGGTGGAGGCCGCACTTTCGTTTCTCGGGCTTGGCGATCCCAATGTGGTGACCTGGGGCTCAATGATCGCCGAAGGGCGCAATGTGCTGCGCACCGCGCCGCACCTTTCCATCGTGCCGGGGTTGGGCCTCGTGGCCACCGTGCTCGGCGTCTATCTTCTGGGCGAGGGGCTTGCGGATGCGATGGCGGGCCGTGAGGCGCGCGGATGAGCGCGCCGCTGGCCGAAATCCGGGGCCTTTCCGTTTCCTACTTGCGTGAGGAAGCGCGAAGCTTCGCGCTTCGTGACGTCGATCTCGATATTGCGAAAGGCCGCCGGCTGGCGGTGATCGGCGAGAGCGGATCGGGCAAGAGCACGCTGGCGCTGGCGCTCGCCGGGCTGCTGCCGCCGCAGGCGTGGATTGAAGGCGCTGTCCGCTGGCCCGGCCTTGCGAAACCGCCGGTTGCGGGGCGCGATGTCGGCATGGTGTTTCAGGATCCCGGCGGCAGCCTCAACCCCGTTCTGACCATTGGCGAACAGGTGGCGGAAGGCGCGGTGCGTCATCTGGGGCTCGACTGGCGCGCGGCGCGGTCGCATGCGCTGACCCTGCTTGAGCGGGTGCGCATTCCAGATCCGCAGGCTGCGCTTCGTGCCTATCCGCATCAGTTTTCCGGCGGGCAGCGCCAGCGCATCGCCATTGCCGCCGCCATTGCGGCGCGGCCGGGGCTGCTGATCGCCGACGAGCCCACAAGCGCGCTCGACATGGTGGTGCAGGCCGAGATCGTGGCGCTGCTCGACGAACTGGTGCGCGAGGCGGGCATGACGCTGGTTTTCATCACGCATGACATTGCGCTCGCCTCCGGCTTTGCCGACGACATTGCCGTGTTTCAACGGGCGCAGCTGGTGGAAAAGGGTGCGGCGCAGGCGGTTCTCGCACAGCCGGCGCACGCCTGTACGAAGCGGCTTCTTGCCGCGCAGATCGACTTTTCAACACCGCGCCTGATCGACGGGGTGGCCGATGTCTGAGCCGCTTCTCGTTGCGCAGAACCTCTGCAAGACCTTCACCAGCCGGGGGCGCAGGGTGACCGCACTTGATGATGTCAGCCTGACGCTTGCTCCGGGCGAGACGCTGGGGCTGGTGGGCGCGTCGGGCAGCGGCAAGTCGACGCTCGCGCGGGTGCTGCTCAGGCTTTTGCCGGCCGATGCGGGAGCGGTGCGGCTTCTCGGCGAGGACTGGCTTGAGCTTCGCGGGCGGGCGCTACGCACGCGCCGCCGCGCGATCCAGATGGTGTTTCAGGATCCGCTTGCGGCCTTCAATCCGCGCGCGACCATCGGCGGTGTGCTGGCGGATCCGTTGCGCATCCATGGCCTTGCGGATCGTGCGGCGCGCCCGGTGCGGGTGGGCGCACTGCTGGAGCGGGTCGGGCTTCCCGCAGGCTATGCCGCGCGCGGCGTTCACGAAGTGTCGGGCGGCGAGCGCCAGCGGGTCGCCATCGCCCGTGCGCTGGCGGCGCGCCCCGCGCTGATCGTGTTCGACGAGCCTGTCTCCGCGCTCGACCAGTCGGTGCGCGGCCATATTCTCGAACTCATCGCTGATTTGCAGAAAAGCGACGGTCTCTCCTACCTCTTCATCGCGCATGATCTGGCGGTCGTGCGTCTCATCGCGCATCGGGTGGCGATCATGGAGGCAGGCCGCATTGTCGAAACGGGAGCGACACCGCAGATTATTGCAGATCCGCAGTCGCAGGCGGGCCGGGCGCTCGTGGCCGCCGCACCACGGCTTGTGCGTTAGGGCATTTGACCGAAATAGGCTGAGGGGAACCGCCCGTGGCGGGTTGCATTTCCGTTGCCGGATGCCGCTATAGTGACCCTGAAAATTTCCGCACTGAAAAACCCGGAGTCATCGCCCATGACGATCCGCAATCTCGAATTCGCCGCCCGCCCGCGCTCCGTGGCCGTGATCGGCGCATCGGGCAGGCCCGGCGCTGTCGGCCACATCGTGATGCAGAACCTGAAGGAAGGCGGGTTTGCCGGCGAGGTCTGGGCGGTCAATCCGAAATACAGCGAGATCGACGGCCGCCCCTGTTACAGGAGCGCGGCAGACATTCCCGGTGTGCCCGACATCGCCGTGATCGTGACGCCGCCGGAAGCCGTGCCCGGCATCATCACCGAGCTTGGCGAAAAGGGAACGCGTGCGGCGGTTGTCATCACCGCCGGGCTGACGCGTGAGAACGGTCTGCGGCAGGCCATGCTCGACGCGGCGCGGCCCTATCTCTTCCGCATCATCGGGCCGAACACGGTGGGGCTGATGGTGCCGCCGATGAATTTCAACGCCAGTTTCGCGCATATGCAGGCAAAGCCCGGTGGGCTGGCGCTCCTGTCGCAGTCGGGCGCGATCGCCACATCGCTGGTCGACTGGGCTGCGGCGGAGGGTGTGGGCTTCTCGCACATCGTGTCGCTGGGCGACATGGCCGACGTGGATGTGGGCGACTATCTGGAAATGCTTGCGGGCGACGGCCGCACGCGCGGCATTCTCATGTATCTCGAGACGATCCCGAGCCCGCGCAAATTCATGACGGCTGCGCGCGCGGCCGCACGGCTGAAGCCGGTGATCGCCATCAAGGCGGGGCGCCATGCGCAGGCGGCGCAGGCGGCGGCAACCCACACCGGCGCGCTTTCAGGCGCGGACCGCGTGGTCGAGGCGGCGCTGCGCCGCGCCGGCATTCTGCGGGTTCTGGATCTGGGCGAACTGTTCGACGCAGCCGAGGTTCTGGCGCGCTTTCGCCCGTTGCAGCGCGCGCAGGTGGGCATTGTCAGCAATGGCGGCGGCGCGGGTGTTCTGGCGGTCGACCGGCTCAACGATCTGGGCGGCACGATGGCCGAGTTCTCGCCCGAAACGATTGCCCGCATGGACCGGGCGCTGCCGCCCAACTGGTCGCATTCGAACCCCGCCGACATTATCGGTGATGCGCCGCCGGAGCGTTACAGCGAGGCGGTTCTGGCGGTCGCCGATGATGCAGACACGGACGCCGTTCTCGTCTTCAACTGCCCGACGGGGCTTGCCTCGCCCTCCGATGCCGCCCGTGCGGTTGCGGCCCTTGCCGACCGAGGCAAGATCAACGGCAAGCCGCTGATCACCTGCTGGCTGGGTGAGGAGACCGCGCGCGAGGGACGGCGCATTTTGCAGGAATCCGGCATTGCCAATTTCAGCACACCGTCCAGCGCCACGGCGGCGCTGTCTTATCTCGGCGAGTGGTCGCGGGCGCAAAAGGCGCTGACCCGTGTGCCTTCGAGCCGCAGCGAGGATGTGCAGGGCGACCGTGAGGGCCTGCGCGCCATTCTCGAAAAAGTGGCTGCCGAAGGCCGGCGCATGCTGACGGAACCGGAGGCCAAGGCGGCCATTGCGGCCTACGGCATTCGCGTGCCGGAGACGCTGATCGTGGAGACGCCGCAGGATGTGGGCGAGGCGGCCGCGCGGCTTTTCGCGAAATTCGAGAAGGTGGTCGTCAAGCTTCTCTCCAAGACCATCACGCACAAATCCGATGTCGGCGGCGTGGTGCTGGGCCTGAAAACGCGAGAGGCTGCTGAAAAGGCTGCCGAAAACATCATCAAGCGGCTGGAGGATGCCGGCACGCGCGAGGAACTCGAAGGGTTCGTCGTTCAGCCCATGGTGGAGCGCAAGCATGCCCACGAGCTGATCCTCGGTGTCAGCCAGGACCCGATTTTCGGGCCGGTCGTGCTGTTCGGCGCGGGCGGCACGGCTGTCGAGGTGATGGAGGACACGGCAATCGCGCTGCCGCCGCTCGACGATGTGCTGGCCGGCGACCTGATGGCCTCGACGCGCATCGGCAAGCTGCTCGCCGGCTATCGCGACCGCGCCCCCGCAGACCGCGAGGCGATTGCCGGCGCGCTCAACGCGGTGTCGCAGATGATCGTCGACTTTCCCTGCATCAAGGGCATGGACATCAACCCGCTGCTGGCCGATGCCGACGGCGTGGTGGCGCTCGATGCGCGCATCGAGATCGAGCCGGCGGAGATCAACCGCAGGGGACCGAACCCCGACCTTGCCATCCGGCCCTATCCGGACGGGTGGGAAAAGGATGTGAACCTGGAGGGGCATCACTATCATTTACGCCCCATCAAGCCGGCGGATGTGGCGCTTTTCCCTGATTTTCTCGCACGCGTTTCGCCCGAAGACATCAGGTTCCGTTTCCTTGCCCCGCGCAAGCATTTCCCGGACGAGATGCTGGAGCGGCTGAGCCAGCTCGATTACGAGCGCGACATGGCCTTCATCGCGCTGCGCGAGGAGGATGGCGAGATGGCGGGCATTGGCCGTCTTTCCTCTGATCCGGACAAGGAGATCGCCGAATACGGTCTTCTGGTGCGCACCGATCTTCAGGGCCACGGGCTTGGCTTTGCGCTTCTGAAGCAGCTCATCGATTACGGCAAGGAAGAGGGCATCGGGGCCATCGAGGGCATTGTCCTGAGCGACAACATCAAGATGCTCAAAATGTGCCGCGATTTCGGTTTCGTGGTGAAGGACAGCGGCGAGGCGGGGATCGTCACCATGTTGCTGAAGCTCTAGGCGGGCGGCGGTGGCGGTGGTCGTGCGTGCCCTTTCCCTCGCCCTTCGACAAGCTCAGGATGAGGGAAAGGCAAGGCAACGCGGTCGAAGTGGCAGTGAGCAAAGGGTGAGCCGTATCGCTCTTCGTTATTGGCGAAGGTAGGACGTTTCTGGGGGGCAGCTGGGATCTGCTGGAGAGTTCCTGATTATGGGAGAGGCCAGACATACGCGGCATAGTTTGCTGTTGGCCAGCACAACCACAGCCCTCATCCTGAGCTTCTTGAGCTTGCCGAAAGGCGAAGGGCGGGGTCGGGATGGAGGGCGCAAACTTGTAGCGTTGGCGCAGGCCCCTCATCCGCCTGCCGGCACCTTCTCCCCGCGCGCGGGGAGAAGGAGGAAGTTTTGTTGTTAGCGCCCTTCACTGCAGCGGTGAAATGGCGCCGCCGTCACTGCCGCGCTGACCTTCTCCCCGTTCACGGGGAGAGGGTGCCGGCAGGCGGATGAGAGGCGCGTGCGCCGAACCTCAGATGCAGGCTTCGAACAGCGCTTTCGTGTTGGCGGCGGTCATCTTGACCGGGTTGCCGCCGGCGCTGGGGTCTTCCAGCGCCATCGCCACCATCTCGTCGATGCGATCCGTGCCGACGCCCATGTCGCCCAGCCGGTCGGGAATGCCGAGATCGGCCCGAAGCTGCATCACGAAATCGAAGAAACCGTCGAACCCGCCCGCAATGCTCAGATAAGCGGCAGCGGCGGCGATGCGGTCCTCGATTTCCGGGCGATTGAGCTTCAGCACCGCTGGCATGACAACGGCATTGGTGGTGCCGTGATGGGTGTTGTAGATCGCGCCGACCGGATGCGACAGCGCGTGGATCGCGCCGAGCCCCTTCTGGAAGGCGACCGCGCCCATGGCGGCAGCGCTCATCATGTGCGCGCGGGCTTCCAGATCACTGCCATTTTCATAGACACGCGGCAGGTTTTCCTTCACGAGCCGAAGCCCCTCCAGCGCAATGCCCTGGCTCATCGGGTGATAGAAGGGCGATGAATAGGCTTCCAGACAGTGGGCAAAGGCGTCCATGCCGGTGCCCGCGGTGATCGCCTTCGGCATGCCGACGGTCAGTTCGGGATCGCAGATCACCACCGAGGGCAGAATTTTCGGATGGAAGATGATCTTCTTTACATGGGTCTGCGAATTGGTGAGAACGCCCGCGCGGCCCATTTCCGAGCCGGTGCCTGCCGTGGTAGGCACGGCCACATTGGGGGCGATCTTCGAGGCGTCGGCGCGGGTCCACCAGTCGCCAATATCCTCGAAATCCCACACGGGCCGCGTCTGACCGGCCATGAAGGCGATCAGCTTGCCCAGATCAAGGCCCGAGCCGCCGCCAAAGGCGACGACGCCATCATGCCCGCCATCCACGAACGCCCTGATGCCGGCTTCGAGGTTCTTCTCATTGGGATTGGGGTCGACCTCGGAGAAGAGCGCGCGGCCAAGGCCGGCTTCTTCCAGAATGCCGAGGGCATTCTTTGTGATCTCCATGCCGGCGAGGCCCCGGTCGGTGACGAGCAGCGGCCTCGTGATGCCGGCCGCTTTGCAGGCCTCGGCCAGTTCCCGGATGCGGCCCGCGCCGAACCGCACGGAGGTGGGATAGGACCAGTTTCCTTCGAGCTTCATGCCTGTTTCTTTCTCAGATGGTAGGATTTCGGACGGGTCAGATTGTGGTAGCCGATTTCCGACAGCGCGCCGCCGCGCCCGGTGTTCTTGCAGCCGGTCCAGCACAGGGCGGGATCGAGATAATCGGCGCGGTTCATGAACACGGTGCCCGTGTCGATTTCGGCTCCGAGTGACGCCGCACGGTCCGGATCGGCGGTCCAGAGCGAGGCGGTGAGGCCGAATTCGCAATCGTTCATGAGGTCGAGGGCTTCGGCGTCGTTCTTCACCGGCATGATGCCGACGACCGGGCCAAAACTCTCCTCGCGCATCACCCGCATCTGGTGGTTCACGTTCACAAGGATCTGCGGCATGAGATAGGTGCCACCATCATCCTCGGGGAAGTTTTTCGGATCGACCAGCGCTTTCGCGCCCTGCGCCAGCGCGTCTTCGGTCTGGCTGCGCACTTCGGCTGCAAACCGGCGGTTGGCCATGGGGCCGATGGTGGTTTCTGCATCGAAGGGGTTGCCGAGCTTCAGCTTGCCAACCCATTCGGCGGATTTCTCGACGAAACTGTCGAAATGCCGCTCGGCCACATAGATGCGCTCAATGCCGCAGCAGCACTGGCCGGCATTGAACATCGCGCCGTCCATCAGGCCATCGACCGCCCAGTCGATATCCGCATCGTCCATCACATAGGCGGGATCCTTGCCGCCGAGTTCAAGCCCGAGCCCGGTGAAGGTGCCGGCAGCTGCCCGCTCGATGGCGCGCCCGCCGCCGACGGAGCCTGTGAAGTTGATGAAGTCGAAAGAGCGTTCGCCGATCAGTTTTTCCGTTCCGGCATGGTCGAGGAAGAGGTTGACGAACAGCTCTTCGGGAATGCCCGCCTCATGGAAGGCGCGCACGATGCGCTCACCCACCAGCAGCGTCTGCGTGGCGTGTTTGACGGCGACGGCATTGCCCGCGATGAGGGCGGGAACGATGGTGTTCATGGCCGTCATGTAGGGATAGTTCCACGGCGCGATGACGCCGACCAGCCCGTGGGGTACGCGTTCGATGCGGCGGTCGAAATTCTCTGAATCCTCCAGAACGATGGGGGCGAGGCCGCGTGCGGCGACCCCGGCCATATAGGAGGAGCGCTCGTTCATCCCGCCGAACTCGCCGCCATAGCGCACCGGGCGGCCCATCATGTGGGCAAGCTCGGGCACCACCTCGTCTTTCATCTCGTTGAGGCGGGCGACGCCGGCGTTCACCATCGCGACGCGTTCGTCGAGGGGACGCGCGGCCCAGGCCTTTTGCGCCTGGCGCGCGCGCGCCAGAAGGGCAGAAGCCATGTCGGGGTCCATCACGGCGCGCTCGGCATAGACCGAGCCGTCGATGGGGGAAATGCATTGCAGTGTCTTGGTCATGTCATGCTCTCTCAAAACCGCGCCTGACCTCCCAGTCGGTCACGCGACGATCATACTCGGATTGTTCCCACCGGGCTGCGTGGACGTAATGATCCACCACCGCGTCGCCAAAGGCTTCACGCAGCATGGCCGAACCGTCCAGTGCGGTGGTGGCGTCGCGCAGGGTTTTCGGTATTTCGCGCACGCCCTGGCCTTCATAGGCATCGCCAACGAAGGCCGGCTCCAGCTCGGTCCTGCTCTCGATGCCGTGAATGCCCGCCGCAATCAGCGCGGCGAAGGCCAGATAGGGGTTCAGGTCGGCGCCGCCGACCCGGCATTCCACGCGCACCGCCTTCGTGTCCGACCCGCAGACGCGGTAGCCCGCCGTGCGGTTGTCGAACGACCAGATCGCCTTGGTGGGGGCGAAGGTTCCGGCTGCAAAGCGCTTGTATGAATTGATACAGGGCGCGAGGAAACAGGTGATCTCGCCGGCATGGGCGAGAAGACCGGCCATGTAGTGCCGCATGAGCGGGGACATGCCGTGTTCGCCCGCCGGATCGAAGAAAAGCGGCTTGCCGTCGAGCGTCCACAGAGACTGGTGGACATGGGAGGAATTGCCGGCGGCGCTGTCGTCCCACTTGGCCATGAAGCTGACGGCCCGCCCGGCCTTCCAGGCGATCTCCTTGCAGCCATTCTTCACGATTGAATGGCGGTCGGCCATGGTCAGCGCGTCGGTGTAGCGGACGTTGATTTCTTCCTGTCCGGCATCGGCCTCGCCCTTGGAGTTCTCCACCGGCACATCCGCGCCATGGAGGCCGTTGCGGATCGCCCGCATCACATCCTCCTCCTTGGTGGTCTGGAAGATGTGATAATCCTCGTTGTAGGCGCTGATGCGCTCCAGCCCGCGATAGCCCTTTGCGGCGGCTTCCTCAAACGTGTCGCGGAACAGGTGGAACTCCAGTTCCGAGGCCATCATCGCCTTCATGCCCATGGCTTCCAGCCGCGCGACCTGTTTTTTTAGAATGGCGCGGGGCGAGTGTGGCACGTCCTCATGGGTGTGGTGGTCGAGCACGTCGCACAGAACCAGCGCCGTGCCTTCCAGCCAGGGAATGCGGCGCATGGTCGAGAGGTCCGGCTTCATCGTGTAATCGCCATAGCCCGCCGACCAGCTCGTCGCGTGGTAGCCCTCGACGGTGAACATCTCCATGTCGGTGGCGAGCAGATAGTTGCAGCTATGGGTTTCCTCAAAGGCGCTTTCCAAAAAATATTCCACATGGAAGCGTTTGCCCATCAGACGCCCCTGCATGTCGACCAGCGCCACGAGCACGGTGTCGATCTCGCCGGCCTCTGCCGCTGCTCTGAGGCTTTCCAGTGTCAGTTTGCCCGCCATTCAATTCGTCCTGTCGGTGGTTCCCGATCGCCGCGCGTCATCCGGACGCTCAAACGGTGATCTGACTTGCGGATTGAGCACCGGGACAAAGGAAAACCGCTTTCGCGGTTCTGTCCGATGCTTCGGGATATGGCCCCGGCGCGAACGCCCCGGGGCCATGAAGTCGCGTTGCGCTCAGCCGTAGCGATAGGGCGGACCGGCCTTCTGCATGAGGGTACGGTAGTTGCGCAGGATCTCGACCACGCGCTCTTTGCGACCGCCTTCGGCAGCGATCTCGTCCCAGAAGTTTTCGGCCTCGGCTTCCACCGTCGCCCATTCGGCATCGGGGATGGTGGTGAGTTCCATCTTGCCGCCATTGACGCGCAGATCTGCTTCGCCCGCCCAGTACCAGTGCAGGCGGTAATAGTGCGACGAGTCCATGGCGAGCCGGAAGAGTTGCTTGAGATGGTCCGGCACTTCGTTCCAGCGGTCGGAATTGGCGAAGAAGGAGCCAACCCACGCGCCGCAGATATTGTTGGTGAGCAGGTAGGGCGTGACGTCGGCCCAGCCCACCGTGTAGTCCTCGGTGATGCCCGACCAGGCGATGCCGTCGAGCTCGCCCGTCTGCACCGCCACTTCCACGTCTTCCCAGGGCAGGGTGACGGGCACGACGCCGAAGCGGGAAAGGAACTTGCCGGCTGTTGGGAAGGTGAAGACACGTTTGCCCTTCAGGTCTTCCAGGCTCTTGATCGGTTCCTTGGTGTTGAAGTGGCACGGATCCCAGGAGCCGGCGGAAAGCCAGGTCACGCCTTCCACCTCGCCATAGGCCTCTTCCCAGATCTCGGCCAGGCCATGCTTGTAGAACAGCGCCTGCACGTCCAGCGAGTAGCGCGTGGCGAAGGGGAAGTAGCCGCCGAACACCGACACATCGACCGGAGCGGCCATGGAATCGTCATCCGACTGCACGGCATCGATCGTGCCGTTCTGCATGGCGCGGAAAAGCTCGCCCGTCGGAACCAGCTGGTCGGCGTGGTAGAGCTCGATCACCATCTCGCCATTGGCCGCCTTGTTGAAAGCGTCGATGGCGGGTTTGACGACATGCTCTGCGAGCGCCGGTCCGGCATAGGTCTGCAGCCGCCAGCGGATCGGGCTCTGCGCGCGAACATAAGGCGTTGCCAGGGCCGTGGTGCCAGCGGCCGCCGCCGATGCCATGCCCGCTTTCTTCAGAAAGTCGCGTCTGTTTTGCATCTCTGTTCACTCCTCTGGTTGTTGTCCCGGTCGTTGATGCCGGGCATTGGCGCAGGCTTTTCTGGTCGTGACCTCCTTGGGTTTTTGGCGTGTCAGCGAAGGTAGACGTGCTGGGGAAGCCACAGCGCGATCTGCGGGAAGACCATGACGATGATGAGCGCGAACACCATCACCGCCACGAAGGGCACAATGGATCGGTAGATGTCTCCGAGCTTGATTTCCGGCGGCGCCATGGCGCGCATCAGGAACAGATTGTAGCCGAAGGGCGGGGTCATGTAGGCGATCTGGCAGGTGATCGTGTAGAGCACGCCGTACCAGATGAGGTCGAAGCCGAGCAGCTTGACCAGCGGCACGTAGAGCGGCGCCACGATGACCAGCATGGCCGTGTCGTCCAGGAACATGCCCATGATGAGATAGGAGAGCTGCATCAGGATCAGCACCTCCCAGGGCGACAGGCCTAGCTGGTCGAGGAAGAAGCCTTCGATGGCCTTGACCGCGCCGAGCCCGTCGAACACCGCGCCGAAGCAGAGCGCGGCCAGGATGATCCACATGAACATGCACGAGACGGAGAGCGTCTTGCGCACCGTGTCGTGCACCACTTTCAGCGTCAGCCGGCCACGGATGGCGGCAGCCGCCGTTGCCGAAACCGCGCCGATGGCGGAGCTTTCCACGAGGCTGGTGATGCCCATGACGAAGAGCCCGGTCATCAGGAAGAAGATCATGAAGGGCAGGATGCCGGCCGACAGGAGCTTGATCTTTTCCGACATCGGAATGCGCCGCTCTTCCGCCGGAAGGACGGGGCCGAGATTGGGCTGCAGCCAGCAGCGCACGGCGATGTAGACGATGAACAGGCCGGCCATCAGGAGACCCGGAAACACGCCGGCGAGCCAGAGCTGGCCGACCGGCTGGCGCGCGATCATCGCGTAGAGCACGAGCACCACGCTGGGCGGCACGAGAATGCCCAGTGACGAGCCTGCCTGGATGACGCCGGTCACCATGATCTTGTCATAGCCGCGCCGGAGCAGCTCGGGCAGCGCGATGGTCGCGCCGATGGCCATGCCGGCGACCGACAGGCCGTTCATGGCCGAGATCACGACCATCAGGGCGATGGTGCCGATGGCAAGCCCGCCGCGCACCGGCCCGAACCAGACATGGAACATCTTGTAGAGATCGTCGGCGATGCCCGATTCCGACAGCATGTAGCCCATGTAGATGAACAGCGGCAGCGTCAAAAGCGCGTACCATTTCATCAGCTTCATGGCGGCCGAGAAGGCAATCTCGGAGCCGCCCGTGCCCCACAGAAGAAGCGCGAACACCACGGCGATGAAGCCGATGGCGCCAAACACGCGCTGGCCGGTCAGGAGCAGGCCCATCATGCCCGTGAACATGAGGATGGCGGTGAGTTCGTAGCTCAAGTGAGTTCCTCCCCGCGCACCCGCGCCAGATCCTTGAAGAGCTGGGCCACCGCCTGAAGCAGCGTCAGCGCGATGCCGATGCACATGATGATCTTGATGGGCGCCATGTAGGGCGACCAGGACGAGTAGCTGGTTTCGCCGTATTTCAGCGCGTAGGACGTGGAGGAAAAGCCGCCGTAAAGGAGCAGCGACAGGTAGAAGATCAGGAACAGGATGGTGATGGAATCGACGATGGCCTTGGTGCGCGGCGACCACCGCGCATAGATCAGGTCCATCCGCACGTGGGAATCGTTCTGCAGCGCCCATCCGCCGCCGACCATGTAGTAGGCGACCATGGCGAACTGCGCCATTTCCAGCGTCCACAGCGGCGGAATGGACACGGTCTTCATGATCGACGAGTACAGCAGGATGCCGATCATCAGGAAGATCATGTACATGACCACCAGACCGACATAATGGTTCGTCCGGTCGATCAGGCGCACATAGCGCCTTATGGCGTTTGGCATCGGCTCCTGTCTCCCATTCCTCTCTCCCTCGTTCCCCGTTCTGGTTTCGCCGCCAGCCCTGTTTTTGTTGTCAGTTCTGCTTTGGGCCGGCTGCGTGTATGTCGATGTGAAAGCGCTCCAGCGCTGCTTCGAGCAGCCGCGCAGTGCGCTCCGCCCATTCCTGTTGCCCCGCCTCGTCGGCAATCAGGTCGCTGCAATATTCGATCATGACATTCAGGAGGCCGTGCTGGATGGCGTGGAGGCGCAGCGTGTGCGTGACGCCATCATCCGGCCCGTAGGGATAGTTGCGCATCGCATTGGCGACGCCTTCCTCCTCCGCGTGCTGAAGCATGGCGTCGGCCAGCCGCCGGTCGCGGTCATGCAGAATGCCGACGGCGCGATGGCGGGCGATGCCGAAATAGACGCGCGTGAAGGAGTGGATCGTGACGATGACCGGCAGTTTCTCCGGGCCGGTGCGGCTGGCGATCAGCTCCGCCAGCGCATCGCGAAACGGTTCGTAGATTGCCGCGACGCGCTCGCGGCGGGCATCGTCGGAAAGGTTGCGGTTGCCTGGAATGGCGTGGACTTCGCTCATTTCCGGGATTGCATCCATCGCCTCCGGCGGGCGATTGCAGTCATAGACGAGTCGCGAAAAACGCTGATGGATCAGTGGCGCGTCGAGCAGGGCCGAGAGCCTGCGCGCGGTGGCCAGCGCACCGATGTCCCAGGCCGCGTGGCTTGCCAGCGTTTCCGGCTTTGCGCCAAGCGTTGAAAGCGCGCGCGGGATGGCGCGCGAAGCGTGCTCGCAGACGAGAATGACCGGCGACTGCCCGTCTGCGCGCTCGATCTCGAATGGCTGTCCCTCGGATTGAGCAAGCAATGCCCTGACCATCAAACCTCCACACAAGCCGTCCGCTCCCTTGTTGTTTTTTGAGTGGAACGATCCCCTGAAACGGCTCTGTAATATTGATTAGCATTGCCGCTCATTTGTCAATCGTGTAATTTTTGTTACGGAATGTGGCAGCGCCTTTTGGAGAAACGCGTTTGGGAATGAAAGAACAGGTTCACGCAGCGCTCGGCCAGATGACGGGCGCAGAGCGCAAAGTGGCGCATGCGTTTCTCGCCAACTATCCGAGCAGCGGCCTGTCGACGGTTGCCGAGTTTGCAGCCCTTGCCGGAACCAGCGCGCCGACCGTGCTGCGCTTCGTCTCGCGGCTGGGTTTCTCCGGGTATCCGGAGTTTCAGCGCCTGCTGCGCACGGAAATCCAGGCGGAGCTTCTCTCGCCGCTGGAAAAAGGCGACACCTCGCCGGCGCGCAGCGCGGATGGCTCTGCGCTCGGGTCATACTTCGCACGGGCGACCGCCAACATTCAGGCGACGCTCGACGCCATTCCCGAAAGCGAGTTCGAGGCTGCCTGCGCGCTGCTTTCAGATCACAAATCGGCCTGCTACATGCTTGGCGGGCGCTTCAGCGATGCCATTGCGCGCTACATGGCGGCGCATCTGCGCATCGTGCGCCCCAATGTGCGCCGCTTTCAGGACCAGACCTCCACCTGGGACGATCAGTTGCTGGATGTGAGGGCAGGGGACGTGGTGGTGCTGTTCGACATCCGCCGCTACCAGCGCGACCTCGTGCATCTGAGCGAGCTTCTTTGCGAGCGCAAGGCGCGCATTGTGCTCATCACCGACACCTGGCTTTCGCCGATCTCGCATTACGCGCGGGTGGTTCTGCCCTGCGCCATCGATTCCGGCCGAACCTGGGATTCCGGGGTCGTGCTGATGGCGCTGGCGGAAGCCATTGTCGATCGCGTGACGCACCGGGACTGGGACGCCGCGCGCAGCCGCATTCAGGCGCTGGAGCACATTCACTGGAACAAGCCGCCTGCCAGCGAGTAGGCGGGGGTGTCAGCCGGTTGTGCCGAGCGCCCTCGTGGTTCGACAGGCTCACCATGAGGGCTACTGGAAGTCGGCCTCAGCACCTCAACAGCCCTCATGGTGAGCCTGTCGAACCACGAGGGCGCTTGGCGCAAAGCGGATCGCACCTCACTTGCAGAGCGGACGCAGCAGGGCCTGTGTTGCGCCGATGTCGGCATTGATGGCCTGGCGCAGGCCAGTGCCGTCCTGTCTGCGCAGGGCGGCGATGGCGTCGTGATGATGGCGGGTGAAGTTCCTGCCTTCCGGCGAGCGCAGGATTTGCTCCAGGTGGCGTGAGAGCAGGCGCATGTAAGGGCCGAAACGGAGCCATAAGGTTTCCGCGATTTGCAGCAGCACGTCCGAACCGGAACAGCGATAAAGCGTGAAATGGAAATCACGGTTTTTCACGAGCATCTCGTAGATGCTCTCCTCGCCGCTTGAGGCGTCATGTGCGGTGGTGAGGCGCTCGAGCGTGCCGATGGCCTCGTCCGTCGCCTGGGTGGAGGCGAGCTCTGCGGCAAGTCCTTCCACTGCGACACGGGCGCGGCACAGATCATCGAGCCTTGCGATGCTGATGCCGGGGATGCGGGCGGAGCCGTTTGAGGCGATTTCGAGCGCGTTCTCGGCAGCAAGCCGGCGCAGGGCTTCGCGCACCGGCATGTGGCTGGTGCCGAACGTTTCTGCGAGCGATGCGATCGTGAGTGTCTGGCCGGGATCGAAACGACCGACCATGAGCGCATGACGAAGCTGCTGGTAGACGCCGTCCTGAATGGTGACGCGTCGGGAGACCGGGACAAATCCGCTATCCATGGCCAATCCAACCTCCTGTCCGTATCAAACGCACGATAACAGCTTCCGGTGGACGGGTTAAGGATAGACTAAGCAATGGTTGCGGCGCGTTTTGGCGCAGGGGGAACAGGGAGGGCAGGAGTGGGCAGGGAGGGGCGCAGACATGAACCACGCCCGCGTCCCCCATATATCTGAGTTGGAGCCTGTTCAGCCGTTCCGGCGGATGGCCTTGCCCTCGTCGTCGAAGCGGAAGACGCGGTTCTCGTCGAACTTTGCCTGCTGCGTGCTGTCGATCTCGAAGTTCTGCTCGCCGAACAGGCGCGCGCAGACGAGGCCGGATTCGCCGCAGTCCAGATAGACATTGGTGTCTGCACCCAGATGCTCGATGTGAGAGACACGGCCTTCGATATCGCCGCCTTCGGCAACGATGGAGATGTGTTCGGGACGAATGCCGATGGTTTTCGCATCGTCGCGGCCAAGCCGTGCAGCCTCGATGAAGTTCATCTGCGGCGACCCGATGAAGCCGGCGACAAACAGATTGGCCGGATCGTTGTAGAGTTCCATCGGCGTGCCGACCTGCTCGATCCTGCCGGCATTCAGAACGACGATGCGGTCGGCCAGCGTCATGGCTTCGGTCTGGTCATGGGTGACGTAGACCATGGTCGCGCCCAGTTCGCGGTGGAGACGCGCGATCTCCAGACGCGTGTTGACGCGCAGCGCCGCATCGAGGTTTGAAAGCGGTTCATCGAACAGGAAGAGCTTGGGCTTGCGCACCACCGCGCGACCAATGGCGACGCGCTGGCGCTGGCCGCCCGAAAGCTCTGCCGGCCGGCGGTCGAGATAGGGCTCGAGCGACAGCATTTTCGAGGCGAAATCGACACGTTCGGCAATGTGCGCGGCCGGGTGTTTCGCCTGTTTCAGGCCGAGGCTCATATTGTCGCGCACGGTGAGGTGCGGATAGAGCGCGTAGGTCTGGAACACCATGGCGATGCCGCGCTTGGAGGGCGGCGTTGTGTTGACTTCGGCGCCGTCGATTTCGACATGGCCGCCGCTGGCGTCTTCCAGCCCGGCGACGATGCGCAGAAGGGTGGATTTTCCGCAGCCCGACGGGCCGACGAAGATGACGAGTTCGCCGTCCTGAACCTCCAGGTCCACGCCCTTGATGACGTCTACCTGGCCGAACGACTTGGTGATGTTCTTGAGTGCGAGTGAGCCCACGGTTTCGTCCTACAGTTCTACTTCTTTGCCGCTTCGCACGCTTTCGTCGGCGGCGAGGCAGATGTTGAGAGATTGCACGGCATCGTTCATGTGCCGCGAGAGATCGATGTCTTCGCGGATGGCTTTGAGAACGAAGGCCTGTTCGCGGTCGCACAGCTCCTGATGGCCCGGCTCGCCTTCCATGGAGAGGAGCGTGTCCTCATTGGCAAAGCGGCCCTGGGCATTGGTTTCGGCCCTGTGGATGCGGATGCGTGAGGTTTTCGTGTGGGCGTCGATGTCGTCCGATTTCGCGCCCTCGTCCATGACGATGGAGACGCAGCCATTCGGCGACACGATGTCCTTCACGAAGAAGGCGGTTTCCGACATCATCGGCCCCCAGCCGGCCTCATACCAGCCGACGGAACCGTCTTCGAACATCACCTGGAAATGTCCGTAATTGTACATGTCCTGGGCGATTTCGTCTGACAGCCGGACCCCCATGCCGCGCACCTTCACCGGTTTGGCGTCGGTGATCTGGCACATCACGTCCACATAGTGCACGCCGCAGTCGACGATGGGCGGCGTGGTCTCCATCAGCTGCTTGTGTGTGTGCCAGCTCGGACCGGAGGACTGCTGGTTCAGGTTCAGCCGGAACACGTAAGGCCCGCCGAGCCCGCGCGCTTCCTCGATCAGCCGCACCCAGGAGGGGTGGTGACGCAGGATGTAGCCGACGACCAGCTTGCGGCCATGGGCCTTTGCCGTTTCCACCACGCGCCTTGCATCGGCGACATTGGTGGCCAGCGGCTTTTCCACGAACACATGCGCGCCGGCTTCCATCGCGGCGATGGCGTAGGCCGCATGGCTGTCGGAATAGGTGTTGACGGAGGCGAGATCCGGCCGGGTTTCGGCCAGCGCTTCCTCATAGCCGGTGAAGTGCGGATAGGCTTTCAGCGCATCCGGCAGGTCCGGCTTCGAGCGGCTGACAAGGCCGACGATCTCGAAACCGGGATTGGCGTGATAGGCGAGCGCGTGGCTCATTCCCATATTGCCGAGGCCTGCGACCAGCACCCGCACGGGCGTCTCCTGCGCACTCATTTCACTGCTCCCGAGGTGATGCCGCGGATGAGCTGGCGCGAGAAGATCAGGTAGAGGATCAGCACCGGCAGGATGGCGAGCGACAGGGCCGCCAGAACCGCGTTCCAGTTGGTGACGAACTGGCCGATGAAGACCTGTGCGCCAAGCGTGATGGTTTTCGTTTCCTCGGCAGGGGCGAGGATCAGCGGGAACCACAGATCGTTCCAGATCGGGATCATGGTGAAGACCGCGACCGTGGCCATGGCCGGCCGTACGAGCGGCAGGACGAGGCGGAAGAAGATGCGGTATTCGCTGAGCCCGTCGATGCGGCCGGCGTTCTTCAGGTCGTCGGATACCTGTCGCATGAACTCCGACAGGATGAAGACGGCCAGTGGCAGGCCCTGCGCCGTGTAGACGAGGATCAGCGAGGTCAGTGTGTTGACGAGGCCGGAGGCGGCCATCATCTGCAGGATCGCCACGGTGCCGAGCCGGATCGGGATCATGATGCCGAGCGCCAGGTAAAGGCCCATCAGCGAATTGCCCTTGAAGCGGTATTCGGCAAGCGCGAAGGCGGCCATGGCGCCGAACAGCAGCACCATGAACAGCGACACGACGGTGACGATGAAGCTGTTCTGGAAATAGAGCAGGAAGTCGCCCTGTTTCAGAACGGTTTCGAAGCCGACCAGGCTGAAGCTTTCCGCATTGGGCAGCTCCAGCGGCGTGCGGAAGATGGCCTTGCGCGACTTGAAGGCGTTGATGACGATCACGAACACCGGGAACAGTGCGATGATCGTGTAGGTGGCCAGCACCGCATGGGCGGCGATGGAGCGGGCGGGGGAGTGTCTTGCCATGCTCATGTCTGTGTCCTCCCGCTCAGAACTGGTAGCGGCGCAGCCGCCGCTGGATGCCGAACAGATAGATCGACACGCCGATGAGAATGATGACGAACATGGCGGTGGCGATGGCCGCGCCCAGGTTCGGGTCACCCAGCTGAAGCTGGAAGCCGAAGAAGGTGCGGAACATGAACGTGCCCAGAATGTCGGTCGAGAAATCCGGTCCCGCCAGCGCGCCCTGCGTGGCGTAAATCAGGTCAAAGGCGTTGAAATTGCCGACAAAGGTGAGGATCGAGATGATGCCGATGGCGGGCAGGATAAGCGGCAGTTTGACCTTCCAGAACTGGGACATGCCGGTGATGCCGTCGCATTCGGCGGCTTCCAGAAGCTCGTCCGGGATGGAGAGCAGCGCGGCATAGATCAGCATCATCGGAATGCCGACGAACTGCCACACCGAAATCAGCGCCAGCGTCGTCAGCGCGTAGGCTTCCTTGCCGAGCCAGGGCTGGAAAAGGCTTTTCAGGCCGACCATGTCGAGCAGGTTGGGGGCCACGCCCCATAACGGGCTCAGGATGAGTTTCCACGCAAAGCCTGCGATGACGAAGGAGAGGATCGTCGGGATGAAGATGGCCGTGCGATAGAAGGAGCGCATGCGCAGGCGCGGGCTTGAAAGCAGCGCAGCCAGAAGAATGCCGATCGGGTTCTGAACGATCATGTGAACGATGAAGAACCAGGTGTTGTTCTTGAGCGCGTTCCAGAACTGATCCGACCATTGCGGATCGCCGAACAGGGCGCGGAAGTTTTGCAGGCCCACATAGACCTGGCTGTTTTCCACGTCGCTGTACATGGCCAGCTGCAGTGTGCTGAACAGCGGGATGATCATGATGGCCGTGTAGATCAGCACGGCGGGCGCCAGAAACACGGCGATATGCCAGCGTATGGGCTTCTTGGTGGCTTGGGCCATGGAACGTCTCTCTGGAGCATTTCCCGTTCGGAATGAACCAATGCGAATGAAAAGGAATTGCTCAACTTATTGAATCTGGAGCCATTTCTTGCCGATCAGGTGATTTCATCTGATCGGAAAAGGCTCTATGGCGCCGGGCCCGCGCAGGTGGCGGACCCGGCTTCCTGTTCAAAGGATCAGGATTTACTGCTGCGGCTCGTACCAGCCTGCCAGGCCGTCCTGAAGCTGCTTCGCGCCATCCTCGGGCGACTGTGCGCCGCGCAGAACATTGGCCGAGACGTTCCACATCTCGTTCCAGAGGTTCGGCGTGCCGCGCGAGATGATCTGATGCGCGGGACGGATGGTGGATTTGCAGTTTTCGCGCCAGGAAACGAATTCCTGCGCCAGCGGATCTTCCATCTCGACCGTTTCGCTGGAGAGCGAGAAGAAGCCCGGCAGCGAGTTGGCGTAGAGCGAGGCGAACTCAGCCGAACCGACCCAGTTCAGGAAGGTGCGGGCGGCTTCCGCATTCTCGGTCTTGGCGTTCATGCCGATGCCGATATCCGTGTGATCGGAGATGTAGCACTCGTCGCCGGCGTTCTGCACCGGCGGTGCGAATGCGCCCAGCTTGAAGTCGGCCTGGTCATTGAAGATCGAGATTTCCCACGAACCGGCGGGGAAGATCGCCGCGCGGCCGAGCGTGAACAGGTTCTGGCTGTCGGGATAGGCCTGCGCCTCATAGCCGTCGCCCAGATAGGGCGCCCATGCGGCGAGCTGGCGGAAGGGCTCGACCCACTGGTCGTCAGTGAGCTTCTGCTCGCCGCTGATCAGCGCCAGACGGCCTTCTTCGCCTTTCCAGTAGTTCGGGCCGATATTGGTGTAGCCCATCGTGGCGGCTTCCCACTGGTCCTTGGCGCCCATGGCCATGGGAATGTAGGTGCCGTCTTCCTTGATCTTCTCGAGAACGGCGAAGAACTCTTCATTGGTCTTCGGCGGCTCGATGCCCAGCTCTTCGAAAGCGTCGGCATTGTAGATGAAGCCGTGGATCACGGACGCCATCGGCACGCAGAAGGTTTCCGCGCCGTCATCCGTGCTCCATGCGGCCTTCGCCACGTCGGAGAAGTTCGCCATGTTCTCCAGATCCTGGATCGCCGACAGGTGACCCTTCTGGTAGAGGCTGAGCGATGCGTCGAACGGACGGCAGGTGATCAGGTCGCCAGCCGTGCCGGCGTCCAGCTTGGAATTGAGGACCGCGTTGTACTCGGTCGGCGCGCTCGGCGCGAACTTGACCTTGATGCCGGGATTCTTGGCTTCGAAAGCCGGGATGAGCTTTTCCTGCCAGATGGTCAGGTCGTCATTGCGCCAGCTTTCGATGGTGAGCTCGGCATCCTGCGCCATCGCCACGCCGGACGCGCCGAGCATGGTTGCGGCGAGTAACGCCAGTTTGGTGGATTTCATCATGGTCTTCTCCCTGGTTTGCCCCGGGGCATCGCAGCCGCGCCTGCACGACAGGTCGCAACGGCGCCCGGAGCGCTGCTGAACTGTTCCTATGGAGGTTCTTTTTGGTAGCCGGCTCTTGAGCCCGGCCGGCATTTCCGGTTTTCTGGTCACGCACTGGCGCTTCTTTGTGTGCCTTGTGCGCTCCGCTCCCCGGACCCCTCTGCTCCTCCAATGGAGAAATTAAAGGCCAAAAAAATACCATTTGTCCAGAGGTGAATCTTTCATCTTCGAACGGTTTTTTGAGTGGCGCAGATTTTTATGAAGCAAAAACAGATGGATGCGTTAAATTTTCGGCGCTCTGTTTTTTCTTGTTTCCTAGAGGTATCTTTTTGGTATCATGATTGCGAGGAGTGATCATGAGCGAATTTGTCATTGCAATCGATGGTGGGGGAACGAGCTGCCGGGCCGCATTGGCCGACCGGCATGGCAATGTTCTCGGGCGCGGAAAACGCGGCTCCGCCAATATTTTTACCGCGTCGGACGCTATTGGCGAGAACATCGTGATGGCCGCCCGCGAGGCGCTCCACGATGCAGGGCTCGATGCGCTCGATCTTTCCGGCATTCCGGCCTATCTGGGGCTTGCGGGCATCAATGTGGGTGAGCGGCAACGGGTGCTTGCCCGGGCGCTGCCATTTGCCGACACACAATTCGTGCATGACGGTCTGATCGCGCTTCAGGGCGCGCTGGGCGACAATGACGGCGTCATGGCCATTTTGGGCACCGGCTCCGCCTATGTGTCGCGCTCCGGCGGCGTGTTGCGCAATGTGGGCGGCTGGGGTTTCGCCATCGGCGATCAGGGCAGTGGCGCGGTTCTTGGCCGTACACTGCTGCAGCAGGCCCTGCTCGCCCATGACGGCATTCGCGAACACACGCCGCTCAGCCGCGCCGTGATGGCGCATTTCCAGAACAATCCGGAAGCGATGGTGGAGTTCGCGCAGCAGAATGCGCGGCCGGCCGATTATGGCTCCTTCGCGCCGATGGTTTTCGAGTACGACGATCAGGGCGACCCTCTGGCCGGACGCATTCTGCGCGACACGGTGCGCGATATCACCGAGACGCTCGACACTGTCGTTTTCGAGGGGTGCGAACGCCTCTGTCTCCTGGGTGGTCTCGGGGCGCTCTATGCCGGGCGGCTTGAGCCGCGGCATCAGGCGATCCTGAAAGAGCCACTGGCCGACGCTCTGGGTGGTGCGGTGCAGCTTGCGCTGCGCGCGTTCCCGCCGGCCATGGAAGGGGAGGTGCGACGATGAGCGTATCGAAACTCTTCACCGAAGAGAGCGTTGCGGCCATGGGGTCCGGCCCGCTTTATGTGCGCCTGCGTCGCCTTCTTGAAGATGCGATCAGCGGCGGCGTGCTGGGCGAGGGCGCGGCCCTGCCGACCGAGCGCGACATTGCCGAACTGACGGGCTTGAGCCGGGTCACGGTGCGCCGCGCGGTCGATGATCTGGTGAAGCAGGGGCGTCTCATTCGCCGCCACGGTTCCGGCACGTTCGTTGCGCCCTCGGTGTCGCGCGTCGAGCAGTCTCTCTCGCTGCTGACCTCGTTCACCGAGGACATGGCGCGGCGCGGACTGTCTGCCCGCTCCGAGTGGCTGGAGCGGGTGGTTGTCGCGCCGTCTCCTGACGAAATGATGGTGCTGGGGCTTTCGGTGGGGGATACGGTCTCCCGCCTGGAGCGCCTGCGCATCGCAGACGATGTGCCCATGGCCATCGAGCGGGCATCCATCATCGGCAGCTTCCTTCCCGATCCGGCATCGGTCACGGATTCGCTCTATGATGCGCTGGACATGCGTTCTGCCCGGCCGTGCCGCGCCACGCAGCGCATTTCCGCGCGCAATGTGGATGAGCGCGAGGCCAAGCTTCTCAAGGTCGCGCCCGGCGAGGCCGCGCTTTATATCGAGCGCGTTTCCTACCTGCCCAATGGCCGGGTCATTGAATTCACCCGTTCGATCTATCGCGGCGACGCCTATGATTTCGTCGCCGAGCTGAAGATCCCGGAACGTTGATGTAATCCAGAAAATCGGAACCGAGACATGTCTTCTTTCGCACTCGTCGGCGCGCGCATCTTTGATGGAGACGCCTGGCAGGATAACCGGGCGCTGATCGTCGAGAACGGCCGGATTGCCGGGGTCGAGCCGCTGGACGCGCTTGCTCCCGACTGCGAACGACGCGAGGCGGGCGGTGCGATGGTCGTGCCGGGCTTCATCGATCTGCAGGTCAATGGCGGCGGCGGCGTGATGTTCGACGGCGATTGCGGGGTCGGGGGACTGCAGAAAATCTGCAGCGCGCATGCGAAATTCGGCACGACCGGGCTTCTGCCGACGCTGATCACCGATACGCGTGAATCGACCGCAGCGTCGATTGCCGCCGGTGTTGAAGCGGCGCGGATGAAGATGCCCGGCTTTCTCGGCCTGCATCTGGAAGGACCGCACCTTTCCATCGCGCGCAAGGGCGCGCATGACCCGGCGCTGATCCGTCCGCTGGAGGATGGCGATCTCGCCGCCATGATCGAGGCGCGCCGGGAGCTGCCGGCGCTGATGGTGACGCTGGCGCCCGAAAATGCGACGGCTGAACAGGTGAAGGCGCTGGTCGGGGGCGGTGTGAAGGTGAGCCTCGGGCACACGGACACGACCTACCGCACGGCGCTGGCCTATGCCGAGGCGGGGGCATCGCTGGTAACCCATCTCTTCAATGCCATGAGCCCGCTTGCCCATCGCGAGCCGGGTGTCGTGGGCGCTGCGCTCGACAGTGGCCGTCTGTGGGTTGGCATCATTGCCGATGGTGTTCACGTCGATCCGGTGGCGATTGGCGTTGCCCTGCGCGGCAAGAATGGCCCGGCCCGCATTTTCGCAGTGACGGACGCCATGTCGACCATCGGCACCGATCTGAAATCCTTTACGCTGAACGGCCGCACGATCATGCGTGAGAATGGCCGGCTGACGCTGGAGGACGGGACGCTGGCCGGTGCGGATATCGACATGATTGCGACGGTTGCCTATCTGCACCGCACGGTCGGGCTACCGCTCGAAGAGGCCCTTCGCATGGTAAGCGTCTATCCGGCGCAGGCCATCGGGCTCGATCACGCCAAGGGCCGCCTTGGCGCTGGCAGGGACGCCGATTTCGTGGTTCTGAACGATGATCTCGGCGTTGTCTCCACCTGGATCGGCGGCGAACCCGTGCATCAGGCCGGTTGATCGAATTCGCGCATTTTTCCTCTTGAAGCTCTAGTGACTAGAGATCCTATCCTTGCAGGCGTTGAAAGTCTGTAAGGAGAATCATCGTGTCCTTGAAACAGGATGATAGCGCCGCAAACCCCTATTCCTGGAAGGTGGGCGGCATGGATTGTGGAAGCTGTGCGAACAAGATCCGCACAGCCGTGGAGCGTTTTCCCGGTGTGAGTGATGTCAGTGTTTCGGTGATGTCCGAGACGCTGGCCCTGTCGCTGGATGAAAACAAGACCGGGCGCGACAAGGTGGAGCGTGCGGTCAAGAAACTCGGCTATTCGATTGCGCCGCGTCAGCGCGGGGAAGCGGCCGAAACGGGCGCGGTTACGCAGAGCTCCTGTTGTAGTGGGCATGACCACACGCATGGGCAGGGTTCTAAAGTTGAGCGCGCCGATCCGGGACATGGCGTTGCCGGTCATGTGCACGGCGCGGATGATGGCGACCGCAGCTGGTATCAGACCGGCAAGGGGCGTCTGGTGATCCTGACCGGACTTCTTCTGGTCGCCGCCTGGGGTGCGGAATTCCTGCTGCCGGGTGAAATCGGCATGTGGGCCTTTGTTGCGGCCTGTCTGATCGGCGTTGCGCCCATCGCCCGCCGGGCCTTTGCCGCGTTGAGTGCAGGCATGCCCTTCACCATTGAAATGCTGATGACGGTGGCCGCCGCCGGTGCCCTGTTCATTGGCGCTGCCGAGGAGGCGGCGCTTGTCGTCTTCCTGTTCGCCGTGGGCGAAGTGCTGGAAGGTGTGGCGGCCAACCGCGCGCGCGCCGGCATCCGGGCGCTGGGCGATCTGGTGCCCAAGACCGCGCTGCTTGAGGAAAACGGCAAGACCCGCAAGGTGCAGGCCGCAGAGCTGAAGATCGGCCAGATCGTCATGGTGCGGCCGGGCGACCGGATTCCCGCCGATGGCGAGATCGTCGACGGCATTGCCGGCATCGACGAAGCGCCGGTGACGGGCGAATCCGTGCCGCGCACGAAGGGTGAGGGCGAAGACGTCTTTGCCGGTTCGATCAGCACCGATGCGGCGATCCGTGTGCGCGTGACGCGCGCGCCGGAGGACAACACCATTGCGCGCATCATTCGTCTGGTCGAGGAAGCGCAGGATGCGCGTGCGCCAACGGAGCGTTTCATCGACCGGTTCAGCCGTTACTACATGCCGGCAGTGGTGGGGTTCGCCCTGCTGGTCGCCATCGTGCCGCCGCTTGCGGCGGGGGCTGCCTGGGATGTCTGGATCTATCGTGCGCTGGCGCTGCTCCTGATCGGCTGCCCCTGTGCGCTGGTGATCTCCGTTCCTGCTTCCATCGCCTCCGCACTCTCCACCGGTGCGCGGCGCGGCCTGCTTTTGAAAGGCGGGGCCGTTATCGAGGCTGCTGCCCGGACCGATCTCGTGACCTTCGACAAGACCGGCACGCTCACGGTCGGCCGTCCGGCGGTGACGGATGTGTGGGCGGCCGATGGCGATGAGGCGCGTGTTCTGGCGCTGGCTGCCGGCGTTGAAGCCGGTTCCAGCCATCCGCTGGCCGAAGCCGTTCTGGCCCATGCCGAGAGCCTTGGTGTTTCCTATGAGGCGGGCAGGGATGCGCGCGCCATTCCCGGTCGCGGTGTGGAAGCGCGCGTAGGTGGTGAGACCGTGTTCGTCGGTTCGCCGCGCCATGCCGAGGAAGAAGGCGCGATGACCGCGCTGGCAAGGAGCCGCATTGAGGCTCTCGAGGCCGAGGGCAAGACGGTTGCCGCCGTTTTCCGCGCCGGTGCGCTTTCAGGCGTGATCGCCCTGCGCGACGAGCCGCGCGAGGATGCCGCCGCCGCCATGCAGGAGCTCAAGGCGCTCGGCGTGCGCACCATGATGCTCACCGGTGACAATGCGCGCACGGCGGAAGCCATCGCCGGACGTCTTTCGATGGAGTATCGCGCCGAGCTTCTGCCCGACGACAAGGTGTCCGCGATCCGTGAGCTGACCGGTCGGCACACGGTGATGATGGTTGGCGACGGCATCAACGACGCGCCGGCGCTGGCCACCGCCAATGTTGGCGTGGCCATGGGCTCGGGCACCGATGTGGCGCTCGAATCGGCCGATGGCGCGCTTCTGCGCAACCGTGTGGGCGATGTCGCCGGCATGGTGCGGCTGGCGCGTGCGACGATGGCCAATATCCATCAGAATATCGCCATCGCGCTGGGGCTCAAGGCGGTGTTCCTGGTCACCACGGTGCTGGGCGTCACGGGGCTCTGGATCGCAATCCTTGCAGACACCGGCGCGACCGTTCTGGTGACGCTGAATGCGCTGAGGCTTCTGGGCTTCCGCATGGAGCGTTAGATCGTCCTGCGAGCGACCGGATGCTCAAGAGGCGGTCTGGAATATTGGTGGAGCAGCCGTCGGTTTCGACGCTTTTTCGCTCCCTTCAGAATCGGCAAAAGCCGGCCCTCGTGGCCGGCTTTTTTACGGGGTTGTATACGCATAATTATACGTGGAATTTAGCGTATAAGTTGTATTTCTTGTTTATCACTTATCGATGTTGATAACCGAGTATCCTTATGAAAAATATGGATTTTCCCGATATTGATTCCCCAAAGGTTGCATAGATATCCACATAATCCATTACAGGTTGTATATGTAATCTGAATCCGATATCGTTCAGAAGTTGTATCGAGCAGGGTACGTCGGAATTCCGGGGGTACTTATGTTTCAGCGGACATGTTTGTAGCGCCGCTTTGATCGGTTTTCCGGGTCATTCGTGTCCGGGCTGATGAGTTGGCGTCGCATCGGCAGCGCTTGGCGTGGCTGATGCAGAACGGTGCAGAGCGCATCGTGAAACTGCATCGCGCGGGTGAACCGTGTGATGCGGACGGACGGTTATCGCCGTCTTGCAGAAGCGTTGTGTGCCGCGTTCGCGGCAGCGTCTTTCGGGTCAGATTCCCACCTCTTATGAAGCGAGGCGTAGAGCATATGGGCATGCACAGACAGGATGGACTTTCATTTGCAACTTTGCGGGCCGCCGAAGCGGTCATCGACACGCGCAGCCTGACCGGCGCGGCGCAGAAGCTGGGCATCAGCCAGCCGGCAGTGAGTATGCATCTGGGGCGTCTTGAGAAGGCGATCGGCACGCCGCTGATCAAGAAACTCGGCAACCGGATCATCGTGAAGGAAGAGATTTCCCGGCTTATCCGCCAGATGCTCGATCTTGAGCGGCGGCTGCGCACGGTGGGCTATGAAAAGAATGTTTCCAAGCTGAAGGTCGGTATCTGCACCTACACCGCGCCGCTGCTGCTTGCCGGGCTCGGGCGGCTTGGCAAGATCAAGGAAAGCGTGAGCTGGCGCATCGCCGATTCCAGGCGGCTTGAAGAGATGTACGATCTGGGGCAGGTGGATGCCGTTTTCCGCGCGCTCTACCCGAATGAAATGGGGCCGGATCTGATCAGCGAATATGCGATGCGGTGGATGGGCTCGCGCGAGCTGGCCGAACAGACCAAGCGAAACAGCGGCTCCATACCGGTGGTGCTGACCAATCCGCAGTCACCGCTCGGCATTGTCGCCCGCGAATGGCTCCGCCATCGCCGCGTTTCCTATGACGTGATCGGCGAGGTGGATGACATCACCAACGCCATGAAGCTGGTCGCCAACGGGGCTGCGGTCTCACCGTTGCCGGGTTTCGTTTTCGATGGCAATCCGGCGCTGCATGAAGACTGTGTCGAGGTCATTCCGGGCGGGCTCGAGATCCGCTACGGCATGTTCTTCGACGACAAGCGTTTCAACCTGCGGCTCGCAATGGACATTTTCGAGCTTCTGCAGGGTGAGTTGCATCGCATGACACCCCCGCCTTCTGCCTATCAGGGGCAGGGCCTGGCCCATCAATAGATAGCGCCCGCCAAGTCGGCATGCCGCCGCGCAGGTCTCTGCGCGGCGCTGTTATGCCTAGAAACTGTCGTCAAAATTTCACCCAGCCGCCGCTTTGCCGTCAGGTTCGGCGCGCAAGATTCCAAATTATGAGAAGACTGATTCAAAACGCCCGTTCGGACGCGCAGACTGATGCGCAAATCGATGCCCTCCTGTCTCCGCAGGACGAGGTGTCCATCGTGGATTCGCTTTTCACCATGTCAAAGGGGCATGGCCATGCCGGCGCGCGCGACGTGCTGGAGCGTGTGCTGGAGGCGCGGCTCGAAGCGCGCCTTGCACGCCGTATGCGCCAGACCATCGAGCAATCTCCAGGCAATGACGACAAACGTCCAAGGAGTGCCGCATGAACCGCTGTGTCATACCGCTTGAGGGCGGCCGCCTATTGCAGGGCGAGAAAGTCTTCGATTTCGCGCGCGGCAGCCAGCAGGGTGGGCAGGATGGACTGCTCCATCTCGGCGCAGGTGAAGCGCGCCGACTGCGTGGAGACGTTGAGGGCGGCGGTGATGCGCCCCGCCTTGTTGCGTATCGGCACCGCAATCGAGCGCAGTCCGAGCTCCAGCTCCTGGTCGACGATGGCGTAACCGCGCGCGCCGGCCAGGGTCACCGTTTCGGCGAGTTCGGCCCGGTCCGTCACCGTTCGTTCAGTCTTGGCGCTGATCGACGCCTTCGCGAGAAAACCGGTGAGTTCGGACGCTTCCAGATCTGACAGAAGAACCCGGCCCATCGACGTGCAATAGGCCGGAAGCCGCGTGCCGACATTGAGCCTCACGGACACGATGCGCCGGCCGGCCACACGGGCCACATAGACGACATCCTCGCCCTCCAGAACGGCTGCGGAGCAGGATTCGCCAAGCGTTGCGGACACACGTCGCATGACGGGCTCTGCATAGCGCCAAAGCGCGGCGTCGCCCATCCATGTCCGGGCGAGCCCCAGCAGTTTCGCGGAAAGCAGGAAGCGCCGGTCCGTCTGGCGCGCATAGCCGCTCGCCACCAGTGTGAGGAGCAGCCGCCGCGCGCCTGCGCGTGTCAGCCCCGCCTCCGTCGCCACTTCCGTCAGCGTCATGCCGTCCGGCGCATTTGCCAGAATCTCCAGAACGCCAAGCCCCTTCTGCAGCGATCCCACGAGATCGCGCGAAGCCTGGGCTTCAGCTGTGGCAGGGGCATTTGACTCGGTTTCATTCTCCATCTAGAAAGTATCGCATATAAAACTTTTGTTCGCAATACGAACTTACGAGGAGTGCCATGGCGCGTTTCGTCCCGCTGCCCCAGGCGGTTGCGGAGAACCTGAACAATGGCGACAGCGTCGCTTTTGAAGGCTTCACCCATCTCATCCCCACCGCCGCCGCCCATGAGGCGATCCGCCAGGGTTTCCGTGATCTCACGCTGATCCGCATGACCCCCGATGTGGTCTACGACCAGATGATCGGCATGGGCCTCGCCCGCAAACTGGTCTTTTCCTATGCCGGCAATCCGGGGGTGGGGCTTCTGCGCCGCCTGCGCGATGCGGTGGAAAACGGCTTTCCGCACAAGCTCGAGATCGAGGAACACTCCCACGCCGCCATGGCCAATGCCTATGAGGCGGGTGCGGCCGGGCTTCCCTGCGCGATTTTCCGTGGCTATCGCGGCGCGGAGCTTGCCCGTGTGAACCCGAACATCAAGTTCATCGAGTGCCCCTTCACGGGCGAGAGCCTGGCCGCCGTGCCGGCACTGCGGCCCGATGTCGTCTTCATTCATGCGCAGAAGGCGGACCGGAAGGGCAATGTTCTGGTCGAGGGCATTGTCGGCATTCAGAAAGAGGCGGTGCTTGCAGCGAAACGCGCTGTCGTGACCGTCGAAGAAGTCGTCGACGATTTCTCCGACCTGCACCCCAATCTGACCATTCTGCCCCACTGGACGGTGACCGACATCGCCGTGGTGCCGGGTGGCGCACACCCCTCCTACACGCATGGCTATTACGCGCGTGACAACGCCGAATATCTGAAATGGGACAAGGTCGCCGCAGACCGCGACCTGTTCCGCGACTGGATGCAGAAGAATGTGCTTGATGCGACGCCCGAGGATTTCGCAGGCCGCGTTGAGAAGCTGAGGGACGCAGGATGAGCAAGCCCGAATTCACTCCCAATGAAATGATGACGATTGCGGCCTCACGCGCGCTGAAGAATGACGATGTGTGTTTCGTCGGCATCGGCGCGCCCTCGGCTGCGTGCAACATTGCGCGCCTGACGCATGCGCCCGACATCACGCTGATCTACGAATCCGGCACCATCGGCACCGCGCCGGACGTTCTGCCGCTCTCGATTGGCGATGGCGAGCTGTGCGACACCGCGCTGACCACGGTGCCGGTGCCGGAAATGTTCCGCTACTGGCTGCAGGGCGGGCGCATCACCATCGGCTTTCTGGGCGCGGCCCAGATCGACAAATACGGCAACATCAACACCACCGTCATCGGTGACTATGACAGCCCGAAGACGCGGCTTCCCGGTGGCGGTGGCGCTCCGGAAATCGCTACCTCCTCGCAGGAAGTCTACATCACGCTCGCCCAGTCGAAGCGGGGCATGGTGGAGAAGATCGACTTCTACACCTCCTTTGGACATGGCGATGGCGGCGACCACCGCCAGAAGCTCGGCATCGACACCAAGGGGCCGACGCTGCTCATCACCGATCTTGCGATCTGGAAGCCGGATCCGGTGACGAAGGAGTTCACCGTCGTGTCGCTGCATCCCGGCGTTACGCGCGATCAGGTGCAGGAAACCTGCGGCTGGACCGTGACGTTTGCTGACGGTGTCGAAGAGACGCCGCCGCCCACCGAACTCGAGCTTGCGACATTGCGCGACTTGAAAGCCCGCACCGAAGCGGCCCATAAGGGCGCATGATCTTTCCGTCGCGTGGCGCACGCGGCGGCCGGGCGCTGCCCGGCATTGATGGTTAGGAGACCTCACTCATGGCTGAAGCTTTCATCTGCGACTACATCCGCACGCCGATCGGCCGTTTCGGCGGCGCGCTTTCCTCCGTTCGCGCCGACGATCTGGCTGCCCTGCCGATCAAGGCGCTGATGGAGCGCAACCCGAAGGTCGACTGGGCGGCGCTGGACGATGTGTTCTATGGCTGCGCCAACCAGGCCGGTGAGGACAACCGCAACGTGGCGCGCATGGCCGTGCTTCTTGCGGGCCTGCCCATCGAGGTGCCGGGCTCCACGGTGAACCGCCTGTGCGGTTCGGGCATGGATGCGATCACCATTGCCGCGCGCGCCATCAAGGCGGGTGAGGCGGAGATCATGATCGCCGGCGGCGTGGAATCCATGAGCCGTGCGCCCTTCGTCATGCCGAAGGCCGAAACGGCCTTCTCGCGTCATGCGGAAATCTACGACACCACCATTGGCTGGCGCTTCGTCAACAAGCTGCTCAAGAAGCAGTATGGCGTCGATTCCATGCCGGAGACGGGTGAGAACGTGGCGGCTGATTTCTCTGTCAGCCGCGCCGATCAGGACGCCTTTGCCGTGCGCAGCCAGAACAAGGCTGTTGCCGCGCAGGAAAACGGGCGTCTCGCCAGGGAAATCATCCCCGTCACCATTCCCCAGCGCAAGGGCGACCCGGTGGTGGTCGACAGGGACGAGCATCCGCGTCCGGGCACCACGGTTGAAAAGCTCGGCAAGCTGCCGACGCCTTTCCGCGAGGGCGGCACCGTGACCGCCGGCAATGCCTCTGGCGTCAATGACGGTGCGGCTGCGCTCATCATCGCTTCGGAAGCAGCGGCGAAGAAATACGGCCTGACGCCGATCGCCCGCATTCTCGGCGGCGCGACGGCTGGCGTTCCGCCGCGCATCATGGGCATCGGCCCGGCTCCGGCAACGCAGCGCCTTTGTGCCCGGCTTGGCCTGAAACCTTCGGATTTCGACGTCATCGAGCTCAACGAGGCCTTCGCCTCGCAGGGCATCGCCGTGCTGCGCGAACTGGGGCTTGCCGAGGATGCGCCGCAGGTGAATCCGAATGGCGGCGCAATCGCGCTTGGCCATCCGCTCGGCATGTCGGGCGCCCGCATCTCCGGCACCGCTGCGCTTGAGTTGCAGGCCGGCGGCGGCAAGCGCGCGCTCGCCACCATGTGCATCGGCGTTGGCCAGGGCATCGCGCTGGCGATGGAACGCGTTTAATCACGATGGCGATGGGGCGGGGTAACCCGCCCTTTTGTTATTGGGCGCGCTCATTGCGGTGGGGGCCTTTATCCTCGCAGGGTGACAACATGAGCCCTCACAGCACAGTAGCGCCAACACAGCCCTCATCCTGAGCCTGTCGAAGGGCGAGGGCGGTTTGACGCGCTCAGGCGGTGACGTTGGCGCGTGCCTTCACCCCGCCCTTCGACAGGCTCAGGATGAGGTGAAAGCAGGGAGATGTGAGGCGCTTGCCTTGCCTTGCCTTGCGTTGTCTTGTCTCGCGTTGCGTTGCCCCGCCTTGGGTTGCCTCGCCTTGGGTTGCGTTGCAGTGCTTTGCGATGCCGTGATGTGCTTGTTCGCCTCTCCCACATCACCGGCGCTTCCGCATTGTCTTGGTTTTTGAAGCGCTCAGAGCATCGTCTCGCGCGGCGGCTTCGCCAACACAGCCCTCATCCTGAGCCTGTCGAAGGGCGAGGGCGGCATGACGGGCTCAGGTGGTGACGTTGGCGCGTGCCTTCACCCCGGCCATCCCCGTCAGTTCAGCGGAATGTCGTTCTCTGCCTTGCTGTCCTGATAGCGTTCGGAAAGGGCGGCATAGGCTGTGGAGAGCTTTGCGATCCGCGCTTTCACGGCTTCCACATCAGCCGCAGGCAGTGCGGTTGCCAGAGCGGGCAGGGCGTAGCTTTTCCAGAAGGCGTTTTCGGCATTGTAGCCGCCGGGCTCCAGCGTGAAGACTTCCTTGAGAATCTTCAGATCGTGCGGGATCGCGAAGGCGTCGCGCGAATCTTCGTGGCTGAACAGATAGTAGAAATTGTCGAAGCCGGTCCAGGTGATCGCCGAAAGACACAGCGAGCAGGGCTCGTGCGTGGACAGGAAAATGCAGTCTTTCGTGTCCGGGCGCGCATCCTTCGGCAGTTCGTAGAACCGCTTCAGCGTATGAACCTCACCATGCCAGAGCGGGTTTTCCAGCTCATTGTTGGTTTCGGCAAGCACCAGCGACAGGTCGCTTTTCTTCAGGATGGCCGCGCCGAAGAGCTTGTTGCCATGGGCGACGCCCGCGGCGGTCTTCGGCAGGATGTCCTGTTCGATCACGTCGAGCAGCCGGTTGATGAGGTGAAGGTCGGGAGCGGTCATGGGAGGGATGGCACCGTGATTTCAAAAAGTTCCTGAAAGTGGAACTCTTCCAGATTGTTGCCGTCTCCGCCACGGTCCACCACCAGGAAATCCTGGGGTGCGGCAATGGGCGTCAAAACGCCATGCCAGGTGCCGCGCGCATAGTTCACGCCCTGTCCGGGATGCGTGATGAAGGCGCGGGGGGTGCCGGGCCGCCCGTCTTCATCCGGGCACACGATCACCAGAAAGGGGGCCGGTGAAAGCGGCATGAAGGCCTGGCTTCCAAGCGGGTGCCGCTCCACCATGGAAAGCCGCAGCGGCAGCGCATAGGGCGTGCCGCGAAAGATGTTGATCAGAACACGCGCATTCTCACCCGCCGTTTCGACCGTCGCCAAATCGTGAAAGCGGCGGCACTTGTCGGCATTGATGAGGAAGCTTTCCGCGCCTTCGGTTTCGATCACGTCGCCGAAGGGCGCGAAGGCTGCGCGTGTGAGCTTCTCGGCTTCGATTCGCTTCATCGCGCGAAGCTGCCACCCAGCCGGGCGTGCCGGTTGACGTCCTTGTAGAGCAGGTAGCGGAAATTGCCCGGCCCGCCCGCATAACAGGCCTGTGGACAGAAGGCGCGCAGCCACATGAAGTCGCCGGCTTCCACCTCCACCCAGTCCTGGTTGAGCCGGTAGACGGCCTTGCCTTCCAGCACATAGAGACCGTGCTCCATGACATGCGTTTCGGCGAAGGGGATCACCGCGCCGGGCTGCAGCGTGACGATGGTCACATGCATGTCGTGGCGCAGATCGGCCGGATCGACAAAGCGCGTCGTTGCCCATTTGCCATCCGTTCCCGGCATGGGAGAGGGCGCGACATCGGCCTCGTTCAGAAACAGCGCATCGGGCGTGTCGAGGCCGGCAACGGGTTCATAGGCCTTGCGCACCCAGTGGAAGCGAGCGGGCGCGTCGCCCCGATTGTGTGCGGTCCAGCCGCTCGATGGCGGCAGATAGGCGTAGCCGCCGGGCGTCATCTTGTGCGTCTCGCCTGCGATCTCGACGGTCAGCTCGCCCTCGACGATGAAAAGCACGCCTTCCGCGGTCTCATCGAGTTCGGCCCGGTCGCTGCCGCCGCCGGGCTCCACTTCCATGATGTATTGCGAAAAGGTCTCGGCAAAGCCGGAAAGGGGGCGCGCAATGATCCAGCAGCGGGTTTTTTCCCAGAACGGCAGCAGGCTGGTGACGATGTCCTGCATGACGCCTTTCGGCATCAGCGCATAGGCGTCCGTCAGAACCGCGCGGTCGGTCAGGAGCTGGGTCTGCGGCGGATGCCCGCCATGCGGGGCGTAATAGGTGCGGGCGTTCATCTGGTCTCGTCCTGATTTCACACGGGGAGGATGTCGTTGAGCCGCAGCCGGGCGATCCGCTCCACCTGCCGGCAGGCGGTGGCGAATTCCTCGTTGCGGCTGTTCTCCAAGCGGGCTTCGAAGGCCTTCAGAATGCTGTCCCTGGTGTTGTCCTTGACGGCGATGATGAAGGGAAACCCGAATTTTTGCGTATAGGCGGTGTTGAGTTCGGTAAAGCGTGCGCGTTCGCTGTCGGTCAGCGCATCGAGCCCTGCCGAAGCCTGCTCTTTGCTCGATTCCTCGGTCAGCCTTTTGGCTGCCGCCAGCTTGCCCGCAAGGTCCGGGTGGGCTTTCAGAACGCCAAGGCGTTCGTCTTCGCTGGCCGAACGGAAGGCGCGGGCGAGCGCATTGGCGAGGCCCCCGGCCGTGTCATGTGCGGGGCCGAGTTCCAGCTTTGCCGCGCGTTCGGCGATCCATGGCGAATGCTCATAGATGCTGCCGAACCGTTCGATGAACTCCGGTTCGCTCATGCGGCTCGGGCGCAGCGCCGGCGCTTCATAGGGGTGCTTTTCGCGCCAGTGCCGGGCGATCTCGCCACGTGTCGCAAGCCACACATGGTCGTGGCTCTTCACATAGTCGATGAAGCGCTGGAGGGCTGCAGCGCGTCCCGGCCGGCCGATGAGACGGCAATGAAGGCCGATGCTCATCATGGCCGGCCGCCCCGAGCCCCCCTCGGTATAGAGTGTGTCGAAAGCGTCTTTCAGATAGCTGAAGAACTGATCGCCGGAATTGAAGCCCTGCGCCGTGGCAAAGCGCATGTCGTTTGCATCAAGCGTGTAGGGGACGACCAGTTGCGCGCGCGTGCCGTGCCCGTGGCCGTCATGGTCGATCCAGTAGGGCAGGTCGTCGTCATAGGTGTCGGAAATCCAGTCGAACCCGCCTTCCTCGATGGCCAGTTTCACCGAATTGACCGAGGTGCGTCCGAGATACAGGCCGCGCGGGCGTTCGCCCACCACTTCGGTGTGCAGCCGGATGGCTTCCAGAAGGTCGGCGCGCTCGCTTTCTTCCGAATGGGCGCGGTAGTCGATCCATTTCAGGCCGTGCGACGCGATTTCCCAGCCGGCATCCTGCATGGCGGCAAGCTGGTCGGGGCTTCGGGCAAGCGCCGAAGCGACGCCGAAAACGGTGACCGGCACGCCGGCTGCCGTGAACATGCGGTGGAGCCGCCAGAACCCGGCGCGCGAGCCGTACTCATAAATGGATTCCATGTTCCAGTGGCGCATGCCCTGCCAGGGCGCTGCGCCCACCACTTCCGACAGGAAGGCTTCGGAGGCCTCGTCGCCATGCAGAATGCAGTTTTCGCCGCCTTCCTCGTAATTGACGACGAACTGCACGGCTACGCGCGCGCCATCGGGCCAGTCGGCATTCGGCGGGTTCTGGCCGTAGCCGGTCATGTTTCTGAGGTAGCGGGTCATGCAAACTTTCCGATATTCTTTATTGGCAAGGATAATCGATGGAATGGGGTGTGAACTTTCCCGAAAAATTTGAAAGAGTTTAGTTGTCGATCCTTCGCCGGGGCTCTTATGCTGGCTGCGGATTTGTCCCACAATCAACCCTATATATAGGGCAAGTGGCTTTAGTGAATTTAAAGGGAGGCCGCATGAGCAATGCGGGTGAGGGCCGTCTGACGACCCATGTGCTGGACACGGCCAGCGGAAAACCGGCCGGAGGACTGGAGATTGCGCTCTATCGCCTGGAGGGGGAGGCGCGCACTCATGTGAAGACGGTCACGACCAACAGCGATGGCCGCTGCGATGCGCCGCTGCTTGCTGGCGATGCGTTTCGCACCGGCTTCTATGAACTGGTGTTTGAAGCCGGCGCCTATCTGCGTGCGCAGGGCGTTGATCTGCCGGCTCCGGCCTTTCTCGATCAGGTGCCGATCCGCTTCGGCATGGCTGAAAACACGCATTATCACGTGCCGCTCCTCATCTCGCCCTATGGCTATTCCACCTACAGGGGGAGCTGATGGGCGCGCGCGGTGAAATCCGTTTTCTTTTGAACGGCGCGCCGGTGGCGCTGGGCAATGTCCGCCCGGACGAAACCCTGCTTGACTATCTGCGCCTGCGGCAGCGCCTGACCGGCACCAAGGAAGGCTGCGCGGAAGGCGATTGCGGCGCGTGCACCGTGCTCGTCGGTCGGTTGCGCAATGGCGCGCTTTCCTATGAGAGCGTCAATGCCTGCATCCGCTTCCTGGGATCGCTGGATGCCTGTCACGTGGTGACGGTGGAGCATTTGAAGCGGGCCGATGGCAGCCTGCATCCGGTTCAGCAGGCGATGGTCGATTATCACGGCTCGCAATGCGGCTTCTGCACGCCGGGCTTCGTCATGTCGCTTTACGCGCTCTGGATGCGCGAGGCGCAGCCCTCCGACAGGGCCATTGAGAAGGCATTGCAGGGCAATCTGTGTCGCTGCACCGGCTATGAACCCATCGTGCGGGCTGCGCGCGCGGTCTCCGACTATGGCAATGCCGCGTCTGATCCGCTGGCGACGGAGCGCGCTGCGGTCATCGCCGCGCTGCAAGGCATGAAGGATGGCGCGCGGGTGGAGATCGGCTCGGGCCGCGAGCGTCTGCTGATCCCGGCGGATGTCGATGATTTTGCCGGGATCCTTGAAGCCGAGCCCGAGGCCACAATCGTCGCCGGTGCAACGGATGTGGGCTTATGGGTCACCAAATTCATGCGCGACATCGCGCCGGTGGTCTTCATCGGCGGGCTCGATGGCCTGCAGGAAATCCGTGAGCAGGATGGCGTCATCAGCATTGGCGCGGGCGTGAGCTACACCGGAGCATTTGAACTTGTGGCGAAACGCATTCCCGCGCTGGGCGCACTGATCGACCGCATTGGCGGCGAGCAGGTGCGCAATATGGGCACGATTGGCGGCAACATCGCCAATGGCTCGCCCATCGGTGACACGCCGCCGCCACTGATCGCGCTTGGCGCAACGCTCACACTGCGCAGGGGCAGCGCGCGCCGCACCATTCCGCTGGAAGATTTCTTCATCGACTATGGCAAGCAGGATCGCGCGCCCGGCGAGTTCGTCGAGGCGGTGCATGTTCCGGTGCCCGATGCGGCCTCCCGTTTCGCGGTCTGGAAAATCTCCAAGCGTCGGGATGAAGATATCACGGCGGTTCTCGGCGCGTTCGATCTGCGGATCGCCGATGGCCGGGTCGAAGCCGCCCGCATCGCCTATGGCGGCATGGCCGCGACGCCGAAACGCGCAAAATCCGTCGAGGCGGCGCTGACCGGCAAGGCATGGACGCAGGAAACCGTCGAGGCAGCACTTTCGGCCTATGACGGGGACTTCCAGCCCATCTCCGATATGCGCGCATCCGCCGACTATCGCATGATGGCGGCGAAGAACCTGCTGCGCCGCTATTTCCTTGAAAGCACCGGCGCCGGCGCGGTGGACCTCTCCAGACATGAGGCGGCCTGACCATGACGCGGCATGAACCACGCACGCAGGGCAAGGCGAAGATTGATGGCGGCGTCGCCAGCGACGAGAAGCACGATTCCGCCCGCAAACATGTAAGCGGCGAGGCCATCTATATCGATGATATGGCCGAACCCGCCGGCACGCTGCATGCCTGTCTCGGTCTTTCCGAGGTGGCGCATGGCGCGATCACCGGCTTTGACCTTTCCGATGTGCGGGCAGCGCCCGGCGTTGTCGCCGTTCTGACGGCGAACGATGTGCCCGGCGACAACGATATGAGCCCGACCGGGCTGCATGACGAGCCCATTCTGGCAGACGGGCGTGTGCAGTTTTTCGGCCAGCCGGTTTTCGCGGTCATTGCCGAAACGCGCGAAGTGGCGCGGCGCGCCTGCCGTCTGGCGAAGATCGACTATGCGGAAGAACCCGCACTGATCGATGTCGCCGATGCCGCGGATGACGCGAAGCTCGTTACCGCACCGCTGAAGCTCGAGCGCGGTGACAGCGCTGCGGCGATTGCCGCTGCGCCGCACACGATCCGCGGTCAGATGCGGGTTGGCGGGCAGGACCATTTCTATCTTGAAGGCCAGATCGCTTTCGCGCTTCCGGGCGAAGACGGCGATGTGACCGTGTTTTCCTCCACCCAGCACCCAAGCGAGGTGCAGCACATGGTGGCGCATGCGCTGGGCGTTCCCTCCCACGCCGTCACCATCGAGGTGCGGCGCATGGGTGGCGGCTTCGGCGGCAAGGAAACACAGGCCAATCTGTTCGCCACCATTGCGGCCATTGCCGCCAAGAAGCTGAACCGGCCGGTCAAGCTGCGTCCCGACCGGGATGACGACATGACCGCGACCGGCAAGCGTCACGACTTCCTGATCGATTACACGGTCGGTTTCGATGATGAGGGCGGCATTCTCGGCGTCGATTTCACCTATGCCGCGCGCTGCGGCTATGCGGCGGATCTCTCCGGTCCGGTGACAGACCGGGCGCTGTTTCACTGCGACAACACCTATTTCTACCCGGCTGCGCGGGCCGTCTCGCGCCCGCTCTACACGAACACCGTTTCCAACACCGCGTTTCGCGGTTTCGGTGGGCCGCAGGGCATGGTTGGCGCAGAGCGCATCATCGATGAGGTGGCCTTCGCGCTGGGCAGGGACCCGCTCGAAATCCGCAAGAAAAACCTCTACGGCACGGACGACCGCAACGTCACGCCCTATCACCAGACGGTCGAGGACAATGTTGCAGAACGGGTCATCGCCGAACTGGAGGCAAGTGCGGATTATGCCGCGCGGCGGCGTGAAATCGCGGCCTTCAACGCAAAAAGCCCGGTCATCAAGCGTGGTCTGGCGCTGACGCCGGTCAAGTTCGGCATCTCCTTCACGGCCACGCATTTCAATCAGGCCGGCGCGCTGGTGCATGTCTACACGGATGGTTCGGTGCATCTGAACCATGGCGGCACCGAAATGGGGCAGGGGCTGCACACCAAGGTGGCGCAGATCGTTGCCGAGGAATTCCAGATCGACATTGATCAGGTGAAGATCACCGCCACGACCACGGGCAAGGTGCCCAACACCTCCGCAACGGCGGCTTCCTCCGGCACGGATTTGAACGGCATGGCCGCGCAGGACGCGGCGCGCCAGATCAAGAACCGGCTGATCGCCTTTGCCGCCGAGGCGCATGACGTGCCGAAGGATCAGGTGGTGTTCCTCCCGGGCCGGGTGCGCATCGGCAACCGTGAAATTCCCTTCGCCGAGCTGATCGGCGAGGCCTATATGGCCCGCATCCAGCTTTCCGCAGCCGGTTTCTACAAGACGCCGAAGATCCACTGGGATCGCGACAAGGGGCAGGGGCGGCCGTTCTACTACTTCGCCTATGGCGCAGCCTGCGCCGAGGTCTCCGTGGACACGCTGACCGGCGAATACATGGTCGAGCGCGTTGATATTCTGCACGAGACGGGCCGCTCGCTGAACCGCGCCATCGACATTGGCCAGATCGAGGGCGGCTTCATTCAGGGCATGGGCTGGCTGACGACGGAAGAGCTGGTCTGGGACGGCAAGGGGCGGCTTCGGACGCATGCGCCTTCCACCTACAAGATCCCGCTCGCGTCCGACCGGCCAAAAGTGTTCAACGTGGCGCTTGCCGACTGGGCGGAAAACGCCGAGCCGACGGTGCATCGTTCCAAGGCCGTGGGCGAGCCGCCCTTCATGCTGGCCATGTGCGTGCTGCACGCACTGTCCGATGCAGTGGCGAGCGTTGCCGGTCACACGGTCTGCCCGCGTCTCGATGCGCCGGCCACGCCGGAGCGTGTGCTGATGGCGGTGGAACGCATGAAGGTTGAAGGCGCGCGCTAGGGGCAGGACCCATTAATATGGCCGCAATGGCGTTCGATAGACCAAGAGATGCCAGGAAAAGCCCGCAGAGCGGGGTTTCCCTCCCGGTCAAGGGGGTTGACGCAGCAGGTCGCCGGTCTATCGAGCGTCCTTCGGATCAGCCTGATTTGCACGGGCTACTTTCTCGCAAAGCCTTGAAAGACATTAAGTCTTCCTGCCGTTATCGTTCTGACATGCTTCTGCTTTTTCGCACTGGTCTCTGGGTCGCGTCTTCTCACCGTCACGCATGGGTGCGGCAATGAACCATCCAACTGAAACCCTTCGGACATTTCTGGATGCCGCGCCGTCCGCCGCTCTCGTCGAGGTGCGCGAGGCGAAAGGCTCCACCCCGCGCGAAGAGGGCGCGTGGATGCTGGTTTCGCCCGAGGCGATTTTTGGAACCATCGGTGGCGGCCAGCTTGAATTCATGGCGATTGCCAGGGCGCGCGAACTGATCTCGGACAATCTAGCAAACGGTGCTCTCGACATTCCGCTCGGGCCGGAAATCGGCCAGTGCTGCGGCGGCCGGGTGGCGCTCGACATTCGCCTTCTCGATGAGGCGGAGCGCAGGGCGCTGGTGAAGCGCGTCCGCGATGAGGCAGGCGCGTTCCCGCAGGTGATCCTGTTTGGCGGTGGCCATGTCGGCCATGCGCTGGCGGCAGCGTTGACCCCGCTGCCCGTGCGGGTGCTGGTGGTCGAGACCCGTGAGGAAGCGCTGGAGGATTTTCCAAGCGATGTGGAGACGCGCCTTACGGCCCTGCCGGAAGAGGCGGTGCGTTCAGCCTCCGCCGGGACGGCCTTCGTGGTCCTGACCCATGATCATGCGCTCGATTTCCTGCTGGTTGCCGAGGCGCTGGCGCGCGATGACGCGGCCTATGTCGGCATGATCGGCTCCAGAACCAAACGCGCGACCTTCCGGAGCTGGTATCTGAAGAATGGCGGCGATGAACGCCGTTTCGCGCAGCTGACCACCCCCATTGGCGGGAACGCCGTCCACGACAAGCGCCCCGCCGTCATCGCAGCCATGGCGGCTGCGGAGATACTGACGGCTTTGCAGTCGTGATGTTGACATTTGTGTGTACAAACTTACATACTTCATGAATGAAGATCGCAGGCTTTGACTGGGACACCGGAAACTGGCCGAAATGTGCAAAGCATGGTGTCTCGAAGGACGAGATCGAACATGCGCTTCTTCATGACCCGTTGATTGCGCCTGATCCAGCACACTCTGGGCCCGAAGATCGCTACATCGTCATCGGACGCAACCGGCGGGGCCGCCCCATGTTCATGGGCGTGACCTTTCGCATGGTTGACGGGAAGCGTCTTATTCGTCCGATCACAGCGCGCTATATGCATGCCAAGGAGTTGAAACGCTATGAAACGCAGCGTTCCCAAACTGAAAACTGATAAGGATGCGGAAGACTTCCTCGATCAGGATCTTTCCGATCTGGATTTTGGTGCATTCAAACCCGCCGGGTTCGAGTTCGAGAACAAGGCGGCAAGGGTGAATATGCGCATGCCGCAAAGCCAGTTGGATGCCGTGAAGGCTGAGGCGAAGAAGCGTGGTGTTCCCTATCAGCGGCTCATGCGCGAGCTTGTTCAGCGCGGTCTGGAAAGCCTGCGTGCAGGCTGACCATTATTGCTCTGACAGGGTCGCGCCAATCATCCGCTGGCAGCGGCCTGCCATGAAGTCGACCAGGAGCCGCACTTTGGGGTCCTGAAACTTCTTGTGCGGGTAGAGCGCGGCAAGCTTGACCGGCACTGGCGGGGTTTCGGGCAGGACCACCTGGAGCCGCCCGTCGCGCAGGAATGGTTCGATCTCGAAGCGGGGCTTGTTGACGATGCCGCGCCCGGCAAGCGCCCAGTCGGTGATCACGTCGCCATCGTCGGAATCGAACGGTCCCCCGACCTCGAACTTTCGCGCGCCCTCCGGCGTTTGCAGCATCCAGAAATGCTCGCGTGCGCCGGGAAAGCGCAACATCAGGCAGTCGTGCCGCTCATCGATCAGCGCTTCGGGCGTTTTCGGTTCGCCGCGCCGGTTCAGATAATCAGGGGCCGCCGCCAGAACACGCTCGCAATCCATGATGCCGCGCATGCGGAAAGAGGAATTCTCCAGAATGCCGAGCTTGAAGGCGACGTCGATGCCCTCGCGCATCATGTCGACCTCATGGTCGGAGAGTCGTAAGCGAACCTCGATTTCGGGATACTGGTCGCGGAATTCGGGAATGCCGCTGGCGATCAGACGCTTGCCGATGCCGAGCGGCGCGGTGACGCGGATCGTGCCGCGCGGCTGGCCGGAAAGATCTGCGACCGAGGCTTCGGCTTCCGCCACCGCTTCGAGAACCTTGCGCGCGCCCTCATAGAAGACGCGGCCCTGCTCGGTGGGGGTGAGCTGGCGCGTGGTGCGGTTGAAGAGCCGCACGCCAAGATGCTTTTCGAGCTCCTTCACCCGGTTCGAGGCAACGGCCGGAGAAAGCCGCATGTCGCGGCCTGCTGAAGACAGATTGCCGAGTTCCACGACGCGGACAAAAACGGCGATATTGTCGAGATAGGCCATGCGGTTCCCCCAAGATTCGCGCGCATTATTTTCCATATTTTTTTGAAAGTCATCGTGATCTTCCCCGCTTTCCGTTTATACCGGGTTCCGTCACCTTGGGCCGCCAGAGCAATTCCAGGAAAAGTGGTTACCGGTTTTCCGTCTGGAATTGCGCAGGAACAATGAATGAGCAATTCCAGGAAAAGTGGTCACCGGTTTTCCGTCCGAAGTTGGGCAAAAGGAAGCGCGCAGGAACAAGGCTGGCTATTGGGGCAGGGCTGACGGGAGTTGAGGGAACGGGCATGAACGATTACGCGGTTTTGTGGGACTGGCTGTCCTTTGGCGTGCGCTGGCTGCATGTGGTCACGGCCATCGCCTGGATTGGCTCATCCTTCTATTTCATCGCGCTGGATCTGGGGCTGGTGAAGCGGCCGGGTCTGCCCGAGGGCGTGCATGGCGAGGAATGGCAGGTCCATGGCGGCGGTTTCTACCATATCCAGAAATACATGGTCGCGCCGGCCTCCATGCCCGAGCACCTGACCTGGTTCAAATGGGAATCCTACTCCACCTGGCTGTCCGGTTTCGCGCTGCTCGCCATCGTCTATTATGCGGGCGCGGATCTCTATCTGGTCGACCGCAATGTGCTTGATGTGCCGGCCTGGGGCGGCATCCTGATCTCGCTCGCTTCAATCGGGCTTGGCTGGCTGCTCTACGACCTTCTGTGCAAATCGCCGCTCGGCAAGAACGATACGGCGCTGATGCTGGTGCTTTATGTGATCCTTGTTGCGATGGCGTGGGGCTATACGCAGCTCTTCACCGGTCGCGCGGCCTTCCTGCATCTGGGCGCGTTCACCGCGACGATCATGACGGCGAATGTCTTCCTGATCATCATCCCCAATCAGAAGATCGTGGTGGCCGATCTGAAGTCGGGGCGCACGCCCGACCCGAAACTTGGCCTGCAGGCGAAGCAGCGTTCACTGCACAACAATTACCTGACGCTGCCCGTCGTCTTCCTGATGCTGTCGAACCATTATCCGCTGGCCTTCGGCACCCAGTTCAACTGGATCATCGCATCGCTCATCTTCATCATCGGCGTGCTGATCCGGCACTATTTCAACACCGTGCACGCCCGCAAGGGCACCCCGCACTGGACCTGGGGGCTGGCCGGCGTTCTCTTCATCATCATCATGTGGCTCTCCACCGTGCCGCAGGTGCTGACGGGTGAGACGAAGCTTTCGGCGACGGGGCAGACGTTCGTCGCCTCGACCCATTTTCCAGCCGTGCGCGACACGGTGATGGGGCGTTGCGCCATGTGCCATGCGGTGGTGCCGGGCTATGAGGGCATTCCTTACCCACCGAAGAATGTTGTGCTCGACACGGATGCGGCTATTGCCGAGCACGCGCGTGAAATCTATCTGCAGGCAGGCCGCAGCCACGCCATGCCGCCCGGCAATGTTTCGGGCATCACGGACGAGGAGCGGCAACTGATCGTTACCTGGTTCGAGGAGGCGCGCTAGCGCATGGCACAGAAACTCATCCGCGGGCGGCTCCTGTCGTTCAAAGCCGAACCGCGGAGCATCGACGACCACGACGCCTATCTGTTTGAAGAGGATGGCGCGGTTCTGGTCGAAGATGGCGTTATCCTTGCATCCGGCAGTTTTGCCGAGGTCGCAGCAGGCGCAGAAGCGGGGCACGCGGTGGTGGATCACCGCCCGCACCTCATCCTGCCGGGCTTCATCGACGCCCATGCGCATTTCCCGCAGATGCAGGTGATCGCGAGCTATGGCGCCGAGCTTCTGGACTGGCTGAACAACTACACTTTCCCTGAAGAAACCAGGTTCTCCGACATTCAGCACGGCCGTCACATCGCCCGTCTGTTCTTCGATGAGCTGCTGCGCAACGGCACGACCACGGTTGCCGCCTATTGCTCCGTTCACAAGGAAAGCGCGGAGGCGTTTTTCGGTGAGGCGCTGGCGCGCAACATGTGCGTTGTGGGCGGCAAGGTGATGATGGACCGCAACGCGCCGGCCGCACTCACCGATACGCCGCAATCCTCTTACGACGACACGAAGGCGCTGATCGGCGAATGGCACGGCAGGGGCCGGCTCAATTATGCCGTCACGCCGCGTTTCGCCATCACCTCCAGCCCCGGGCAGCTGGAGATAGCCGCAGCGCTGATGCGCGAATTCCCCGACCTCCACATGCAGACGCATCTCTCCGAAAATCACGACGAGATCGCGCTGACGGCGGAGCTTTATCCCGACGCGCCGGACTATACCGGCATCTACGAGCAGTACGGTCTGCTTGGCCCCAGGGCACTGCTCGGCCATTGCATTCATCTTTCCGAGCGCGAGGCGGATGTGCTTTCGGACACGGGCTCGGTCGCCGTGTTCTGCCCCACCTCCAACCTCTTCCTCGGTTCCGGCCTGTTCGACTATCTGCGTTATCGCAAGCGTGAGAAGCCGCTGCGTCTGGCCTCGGCGACGGATGTGGGCGGCGGCACCAATTACTCCATGCTGCGCACCATGGATGAAGGCTACAAGGTCATCGCGCTCAATGGCGAGAAGCTGAACCCGCTGGCCTCCTTCTGGCAGATCACGCGCGGCAATGCCGAGGCGCTCTCCCTGTCGGAGCGCGTGGGCACGCTGGAACCGGGCACCGACGCCGATATCGTGGTTCTGAACGCGCGCGCAACGCCGGTGATGGCGCTGCGCATGGAGCGCATCGAAACGCTGGCCGAGGAGCTTTTCCTGCTCCAGACGCTTGCCGACGACCGCGCCATCGTGGAAACCTATGTCGCAGGAGAGGCTGCCAAAAGCGCCTTGTAAATTCCGGGGGTAAATCCAGGGGGGCGCATGTGACCGGCAGCATCGATCCGAAGGCGTTTTTCACAAGACTGTTCGACGCTGCCGTCGCCGCCGCCGACCCGGCCAAGACCATTCGCGCATTCCTGCCGGAAAAGGCCCGGGGCCGCACAATCGTGGTCGGGGCCGGCAAGGGAGCGGCCCAGATGGCGGCGGCGCTGGAAGATGCCTGGGAGGGGCCTCTGGAAGGCGTGGTCGTCACCCGCTACGGCTATGGCGCGCCGACCCGCATGATCGAGGTACTGGAGGCGGCGCACCCGGTGCCGGATGAGGCCGGCCTTTCCGGCGCAAAGCGTCTCATGGAGAGCGTGAGCGGGCTCGGCCCGGATGATCTGGTGATCGCGCTCGTCTGCGGCGGCGGATCGGCGCTGCTGCCCGCCCCCGCAGGTTCCCTTACGCTCGCCGATGAGATTGCCGTCAACGAGGCGCTTCTGGCGTCCGGCGCGCCGATCTCGGCCATGAACACGGTGCGCAAGCACATCTCCGCAATCAAGGGCGGCAGGCTGGCCGCCGCGGCCCATCCCGCGCGCGTCGTCTCGCTGATCGTTTCGGATATTCCCGGCGATGACCCGGCGCTTGTTTCATCCGGTCCGACCGTGCCCGACATGGCCAGCCGCGCGGACGCGCTTGCCGTGATCGAGACCTATGGCATGCAGCTGCCCGAGGCGGTGATGCAGCATCTCGCATCACCGGCGGCAGACGCACCAAAGCCGGATGATCCGCGTTTTGCAGGTCATGAGGTCCATGTCATCGCCTCGGCCGCGCGTTCGCTGGAAGCGGCTTCCGCCGCCGCCGAAGCGCAGGGCGTGCCTGCCGTCATCCTGTCGGATGCGATTGAGGGCGAAGCGCGTGAGGTGGGCCGCGTTCATGCGGCGATTGCCCGCGAGGTTGCGTTGCGCGACCGGCCTTTCAGAAAGCCGGTCGTGCTGCTTTCGGGCGGCGAAACCACGGTGACGCTGCGCCGAAGCGGCGGGCGCGGCGGGCGCAACACCGAATTCCTTCTGGCGCTTGCGCTTGGCATCGAGGGTATTTCCGGCATCTCGGCTTTCGCCGCCGATACGGATGGCATCGACGGGTCTGAGGAGAATGCCGGCGCCTTTGCCGATCACGGCACCGTCGCGCGGCTGCGCTCTGCCGGCCACGACCCGAAGGCGCTTCTTGCCGCGCATGACGCCTGGGGCGCGTTTGATGCTCTGGGCGATCTGTTCGCGCCGGGGCCAACCGGCACGAATGTCAACGATCTGCGAGCGGTTCTGGTGCGGTGATGGTTACGCGCTTCTGCGCGGGCGCTCTTCCGACTGATAAACGGACAGGACATGCCCGTCCGGATCTGCGAATTCGGCAGACCAGCCGCCGGGAGCATGGCTGACGGGCGTCACAATGGTCGCGCCTTTCTCGGCAAGGCCTTCCACGACATTGTCGATGCCACCTTCTGGGAGGTCGAACACCACAATGGGCGTGTTTCCGGGGCGGGATTCCATCTTGAAGAAGATGAGTTCGATATTGTTCTCGGTGCTGGCCAGCAGCCAGTCGCCCGTCTCCTCGTCCCCTTCCATCCTCTGGACATTCAGCCCGGCCACGTCGCGGTAGAACGCTTCCGTGCGGTCAATGTCGTTGACGTAGTAGCAGATGGTGCCGATGCGGACGTTGGAAAGCATGTGTGTCTCCTGATGTTACAATGTTGGTTCTGCTTCTTGATTGCCGCAGGAGCCAGGTTTGTGAGCTTTGGGGTTAGAAAAACTTACCGCAAAGAGGTGCCCGTCCGGATCGTGGCTTGCAAGGAATGCAGAATTGCGACCGGTCAGCGGAAGAAGGTTCTGCCGGATCGTGCCGAAGGCGAGCGTGCCCGCCAGCAACTTTCCGGGAAGGGGAGCTGCATCGGGCGGGGCATCGCGCCAACGCTTGCGAAGGCCGGCAATGCGCTGACGCAGGCTCGCATCGGAAATGCGCAGAAGGTGCCGGATTTCACTGCGCGTATGACCGCCGAGCGCGAGGAGCGCAACAATTCTCTGGCCCCTTGGCAGGCCGGCGAGAAACGCGCTCGGGACATCCCCGTCGTCTGCAGGCTCGAAAAGGCTTGCAGCGTTCTCACGCCTTGTCCGGCGATAGGCGGACCGACGTTTCGTCGCCGCCACGTTGCGCATGACGCCCTGAAGCCAGGCGCGGTTCTCCACGCATGGCCGGTTGCCGGCATTCAGCGCTGCGATCAGCGTTTCATGCAGCAGGTCTTCCGCTTCAATCTGGTGCGATGCGTGGCGATGCGCCGTTTTCAGAAGATGGCGATAGGTCGCGGGGGTGAGTTCAAGCCGGGCAGGCATCTCCTGCACTGTGCGCCTGCTATCCACCGCTCGCTCCCCCATGCTTCCAGTCAGGTGAGGAAGCTACAGGACGCAGTGCGCGCTGCAAGCAAAGACTGAGGCACAGGGCGTGAAATTCAACCCGCGATATCCACCACGCCGCTTTCACCGGTCTCGGAGCCAAAGGCAAGGCGGCGGCCATCATCGTCCCAGGCCATGGCGGTGATCGCGCCCTTGCCCTGCCGGCGCAGAAGCACCTCCTTCTGGTCGGCGAAGCGCCCGGCGAGGATCATGCCGTCGGCATAGCCGATGGCGACGATTTCCTCGGTCGGATGGCAGCAAACCTGCGTCACCATCGTGTCGCCGCGTGTTCCCAGCTCAAGTGGCGCCTTGCCCATCGGGCCGTCCTTTGCCTGGAAGGGCCAGACAATGGCTGCCGGGGCGCCGGAAGTGGCGAGCCACTTGCCCTTCGCGCTCCAGGAAAAGCTCTTCACCTTGCCCGGATAGCCGGCCATGCGCATGTGCTTGCCATCCGCGAGTTTCCAGCCGTGCAGGGCGTTTTCCTGCATGGTGGTGACAAGGAACTTGCCGTCCGGGGAGAAGGTGATGCCGGTGTGCGCCCCCGCCCATTCCAGCTCTGTCGGCTTGCCGTCGGTAGCCGGAAAATGCAACGTCGCGCCATTGTAGCGGGCAACCGCAAGCCGCATTCCCTTCGGCGCGAAGGCGATGCCTTCCACCGAGCGCGGGTGCTGGAATTCGCGCTGTTTTCCATCGGCAAAGCGCACATAGGCGTTGCGCCCGACCGCAAAGCCGACCGTGCCCTGCGGACCGGCTGCAACGCTGGTCACCCATTTGCGGCCGATCTCGGCCAGCGTTTCCACCGTGCCGTCAGCCGCGAGTGCTGCGACCCGCCCATCCTCGCCGCCGGTGATAAGGCGTGCATGATCGACGTCGGGGCAGGCGGCCAGCAGCCCGTCATGAACCTCTGTCCATTTGTGGCCATTGTCGAGACGATGCACCACGCCATCGGCCAGCGCGAAATGCGGAATGTCGTTCAGCCAGGCAGTGGCAATGCAATGGCTTTCGAGGTCGAGCGGGGCGACTGTGGGCATGTGGGCTGGTCCTGGGCGAGGCCGGTCTGTGGGAGTTCGTGGGGTGTGGCGCGGATGGCTCTGTCAGGCGTTATGCCTGACAGGCCTCGAACGTGCGCTGCAGACGCTCGGTGTCGAGGTCGCGGCCAATGAAGACGAGCCGCGTCTCACGCTTTTCGTCGTCGCGCCAGGGGCGCTGGTGATCGCCCTCGATGATCATGTGTACGCCCTGCACCACGAACCGGTCCGGATCGTCCGGGAACGCGATGATGCCCTTGAGGCGCAGAATGCTCGGCCCGTCCATCTGGGTGGTCTTCTCGATCCACGGGAAGAACTTTTTCGGGTCCATCTCGCCACCGCGCAGCGACAGTGATTTCACACCCGCATCGTGGATCGGCGAGGCAGCGCCATGGTCATGCGCATGATCGTGGTGCCCATGCCCATGGTCGTGATCATGCCCGTGGTCATGATGATGATGATGATCGTGGTCGCAGTCGGGGCCGCACACATGGTCCGGATCGTCGTGATCGAGGAAGTGCGGATCATTGTCGAGCACGCGCTTCAGATCGAACGCGCCACGGTCCAGAACCTCGGTCAGCGAAACGCCGGCGCGTTCGGCGCGGTGAATGCGGGCCATCGGGTTGATCGCGCGGATCGTTGCCTCGACCGCTGCCAGTTCTTCCGGGGTCACGAGATCGGTCTTGTTGACGATCACGACATCGGCGAACGCGATCTGGTCTTCGGCCTCGTTGGAATCCTTCAGGCGCAGCGGCAGGTGCTTGGCGTCGACCAGTGCGACCACCGCATCCAGCCGCGTCTTGGCGCGCACATCGTCATCCATGAAAAAGGTCTGCGCCACGGGGGCGGGGTCGGCCAGGCCCGTGGTCTCGACCACGATGGCGTCGAACCGGCCCGGACGCCGGGTCAGCCCTTCGACCACGCGCACCAGGTCGCCGCGCACCGTGCAGCACACGCAGCCATTGTTCATCTCGTAGATTTCCTCGTCGGATTCCACGATCAGATCATTGTCGATGCCGATCTCGCCAAACTCGTTGACGATCACCGCATAACGCTTGCCGTGGTCTTCGGTGAGGATGCGGTTCAGAAGTGTCGTCTTGCCGGATCCGAGATAGCCGGTCAGCACCGTGACCGGGATCTGGTTCGGGGTGGTTTCGCTGAGCGTCTCGGTCTGCGCGTCGGACATGGTTTCTCGCATAACTTGAAAGGTTTCTCGACTATATAAGACGGCGTTTTGCCGATTGCACGGTCAGTCTTCGAAATGGGACAGGTCAAACCGGTCGACATCGACAAGCAGCTCGACGAAGCCTGTGACTGCGTTGTCGATGATGCGTTCGCCCGCTTCTGCGCTGGAAGCCGCTGCATTGCCGGTCACGCCCTCCGGCGAGAGATCGCGCATCATCCAGCCGAAAGCGTGTGGCCCGTAGGCGCGCAGATGCTTGAAGTCGCGGCGGAAAGCGGCCTGCGCGGACTGAAAGTCGGCGGCCTTCTCCATGTCGACGAGATCCGGTCGCAGCGCCAGCATGACCGATGTTTCGATGAAGCCGCCATGAATGCCCAGCGCGCGCTCCTCATCGGAGACCAGATCCTGCGGATAGCCGAAGCGCGTCCAGCTCGTGGCGACCGCCAGCATGCCGAATCGAACGCGCAATTCCGTCGCCACGATGGTCAAAAGCGGTGAGTTTCCGCCGTGAGCGTTCAAAAGGACCAGTTTTTTTGCGCCGGCTTTGTTCTGCGCTTCACCGATGCCGACCCAGCGTTCAACGGCTTCATCGAAAGAAAGGCTGCGCGTTTTCGGCGAGTCCGAGTGTTCGATAGAATAGCCTATCTTCTCAACCGGAAGACACGTGATGTCGAGATTTGCGGGGCAGGCGCTTTTTGCTTTTGAAGCAATGGCTTGGGCGATGATCCAGTCGGTTTCGGGCGGCAGGTGCGGGCCATGCTGCTCTGTTGCGCCCAGAGGCAAAATGGAAATCTTTTTGCCTTGAGCGGAGGGAACTTCTTGTGTGGTCATTGCTTAATACCGACTGCCTCAAGACGAGATAACGTTGTATGCTTAGCCAAAAGTAGACCATCCCCATTGGTATGAAACTGGTCAATCTTAGGTTGCATTGAGCTTCGTTACGGCTATTTTGACCGCAGGGGCGTTCTAACTCATTCTCGAGGATGTCTAAAGGGGACTAAATATATGGCCAAAGCTGTAAGGGGCGCGACGATAGGGTTGTTGCAGTCGGCCGCCAGGCTTTCACGTACCGCTCTGGCCGAGCGGCTTCTGGCACACGGCTTCTATGCCGGCCAGGACAAGATCATGTTAGCCTTATCCATTGAAAACGGGCAAGCGCCAAGTCAGCTTGCCGGACTGTTAGGCGTCAGGCCGCCAACCATTACGAAAACAATCAATCGACTTGCCAATCAGGGGTTTTTGGAAAAGCGATTATCGGACGAAGACGGACGACGTGCCCATATTTTTCTGACCGAACAGGGCGAGCAGGCCATCAAGGCAATCGAAAAATCGGTTCGCAAAACCGAGAAGCTCGCACTGAAGGGGTTCGATAAAAAAGATCAAAAGGCCCTCGCCACGCTCCTCTTGAAAATCGAAGCCAATCTGAATGGCGAAAGCCACGACATGATTGACGAGGACGAAGATGCGGAGGTCGATGCGTAGTTAGGATCTTCGGCGTTTCCAGCGACGCCCGAGGATCGGCTTGATCAAGCTTTCTACGCAGAATGCGTAACTAGATTGACCTTTTCCCCAGCCATGGCATAAGCAACCTTAAACAGTTTAAGGTGGCTTAATCTGTCACGACCTGATTTTGGGTTGGATACGACGCATCTGTCGTTGTCCGACACCAGATGCGGGTTGGTATTGCGGGTAGGGGAGAGGTCGACTGGCGCAGAAGATCAAGCTTTCAACAATCGCCGAAGCGCTTGGTGTTTCAACGGCGACCGTGTCTCTCGCGCTTCGCGACAGCCCGCTGGTGGCAGATGCCACGCGCCAGCGCATCAAGGAGCATGCGCGGGAGATCGGTTACATCTACAACAGGCGCGCAGCCAGCCTGCGCACCTCGCGATCCGGCATTATCGGGGTTGTGGTGCACGACATCATGAACCCGTTCTTTGCCGAGATTCTCCGCTCCATCGAAAGCGAGCTGGACCGGTCGCGCCAGACCTTTCTGCTGTCGAACCATTACGACCAGTTGGAGAAGCAGCGCACCTTCATCGACACGCTTCTGCAGCTTGGCGCAGACGGGGTGATCATGTCACCGGCCATTGGCACGCCGCCGCAGGACATTCGTCTTGTGGAGGAGAACGGTCTGCCGACGGTGCTCATTGCACGTTCGGTAGAGGGCGCGCGCGTGCCCGTGTTCCGGGGTGACGACGCCTATGGCACGGGGCTTGCCACCAACCATCTGATCTCGCTCGGTCACACGCGCATCGCCATGATCGGTGGCACGGATCAGACCTCTACGGGTCGCGACCGTTATCAGGGCTATGTCGACGCCATGCAGAAGGCGGGGCTGGAGATCAAGCCGCAATGGCGTTTTCCGGGGCCGCGCACCAAGCAGGCGGGCTTCGAGATCGCCGGTGCTTTCCTCGCGCTCAAGGACAAGCCGACGGCTGCCGTCTGCTGGAACGACCTCGTTGCCATCGGCCTGATGAACGGCATTGCGCGCGCTGGCCTCGTGCCGGGTGTGGATGTCTCCGTCACCGGCTATGACGATCTGGAGGAAGCCGCCATCGCCACGCCGGCGCTGACGACGGTCTGGAACGGTCAGCGTGAAGTCGGCCGCCGCGCTGCGCGGGTTCTTCTGGACCGGCTGAACGGCGCCGATGTGAACCTTGCTCAGGAGCTGATCAAGCCGGAGCTGCACATACGCCAGTCGACGGGGAAACCGGTCGAGCGCTGACCGGTTTCGTCCTGGCCTTTACTGTTGATCTTATTGGGAGAGTGGATTTGTCGGAAACGCAGGGGACCGCCATTCTGGTGCCGGGGCGATTGCACCCGCACGCGCTGGAACGCATTGATGCAGAATTTGAACTCCTGACGCTGGAGCAGGCCGACGCCACTCTGGTCACGGAAGAGATGGCCGCGAAAGTGCGTGGCATTGCTTCAATGACGGTGGTGGACGCCGCCTTTATCGATGCGCTGCCCAATCTTGAGATCATCGCGAATTTTGGCGTGGGTTATGATGCGGTCGATGCCGCGCATGCTGCCCGCAGGGGTGTGATGGTGACCAACACGCCCGACGTGCTGACTGACGAAGTTGCCGACACGGCCGTCGGGCTCCTTCTCAACACGGTGCGCGAGTTGCCGCGCGCCGAAGCATGGCTGCGCGAGGGCCGCTGGGTGCGCGAGGGCGCTTACCCATTCTCACGCGGGTCGCTTCGCGGGCGCACGGTCGGCATTTTCGGCATGGGCCGCATCGGCCGCGCCATTGCACAGCGTCTTGCAGCCTTTGGCCTGCCGATTGCCTATCACAACCGCCGAGCGGTCGATGATGTGCCCTATGCCTATCACGACACGCTTCTGGGGCTCGCTTCTGCCGTCGATACGCTGATCTGCGTCGCGCCCGGCGGCGAGGAAACCAGCAAGGCCATCAATGAAGCGGTGTTGAAGGCGCTGGGCTCCAATGGTGTTTTCGTGAATATCGGTCGCGGCAGCACGGTTGATGAGGCAGCTCTCATCAGGGCGCTTGAGGATGGCACGATCTTCGCTGCCGGGCTTGATGTGTTTGAGGATGAGCCCAACGTGCCCGAGGCGCTGCTTGCCGTGGAGAACGCATCCCTGCTGCCGCATGTCGGCTCTGCCTCGGTGGCCACGCGGCAGGGGATGGCCGATCTGGTGGTGGATAATCTCGTCTCCTGGTTCGTCAAAGGGCAGCCGATTACGCCGGTGCCGGAAACGGCTTCCGTCACGCGCTGAAAGGCGCTTCGTTAGCGATTTGTTAACCGGGAAAGCGGAACTTCCGATTCTACTTTGAGTTGGGGGTTCCGCCTATATGAAACTGTTTGTGTCGGGTGCATTGCTGGCCACGCTTTTGGCCTCGGGCGGCTATTTCTCAGATGCGGTTTCGGCCAGGGATGGCTCCGAAACCCCGCTGACGCAGGATGCGCTGGCAGGGACGAACGCCTCCGAATTCACCCTGATGCGCATCGGTTTTGAAGATGTGTGCAAGCTGCGCCGCGCGGACACATCCGGCGAGGCGCAACTGACCCTCGACAGCGCCTGCGCGCAGCTTGTGCCCGCCCTTGCCGGTGCGCGGGTCTGGCAGGAACGCGCCGATGGCACGGTCGCGTTCCTCTCTGCTTCCGGTGAAACGCTGGTCGAGTTCTTCCCCGGCGACGGGGTGACTTATGAGTCCCTGCGACCCAGCTCGCCCCTTCTCAGCCTCTACCGCGAAGACTGAGCTTATTCCGCCGCAATCCGCGCGCTGATGCGGGCGTTTGCGTGCCGGTGAACGGCCTCGCCGAAAGCCTTGAAGATTCGTGCCGACGCATTGTCATTGTGCGCCCAGTATTCCGGGTGCCATTGCACGCCGAGCGCAAATCCCGGCGCATCCTTCACCGAAACGGCTTCAACGGTTCCGTCATCGGCCATGGCTTCCACCTGAAGGCGCGGCGCGACAGTCGATGCCGCCTGCCGGTGCACCGAGTTCACCGCGATCTCTGACGTGTCGAACAGTCCCGCCAGGCACCCGCCCGGCGTGATCTTCACCGACTGGCGGATGGCGAAACGCGCATCGAAGGCGGCTTCCTCGTCGCCGCGATGGTCGAACGCGCCGTCGCGCTCGTGGACCTCCATGGCCAGCGTTCCGCCAAGCGCCACGTTGAGCTCCTGAATGCCGCGGCAGATCGCCAGAAGCGGCACGCCCTTTTCGATGGCCCGGCGAATGAGCGGCAGTGTCGTCGCATCGCGCGCATGATCGTAGGGGCCGTTCTCGTCCGTGGCGTCTCCGCCATAGAGCGCCGGATAGACGTTGGATGCCGATCCCGTCACCAGAACGCCGTTGACCGTCTCGAGCAGGCTGTCGAGGTCGTATTTGTCGCCGAGCGAGGGCACGAGAACCGGCAGCACGCCGGCGGTCGAGATCGCCGCGTCAAGATAGGGCTGCGGCGTTGCGTGCCAGGTGTATTTCTCAAGATCCTTTGCGTCCGTCGTGACGGCGATGAGGGGCGTGGGCATTTGAATTTCCGTAGGTTGGCGGCTGTGTGTGTTGAAGCCGAATGTAGAGATTGCCGAAGCGTTTCCAAAGGGGGCGTTTGAGGCTTTTCTTGGGTCTTCGACATTGGTCGTAAACGGGGGGCTCGGCGCTGGACTTAAAAACCCCTGCGTGCATTGATGCGCAAGGCTTTCGGCGCTCAAGAAAAGCAAACATATGGAGCGACGAAACCATAAACGGGTCGAAGTGCATGCGTGCTTCGGCAGACGGTTCCAGAATGGGAGGAAAACATATGGACCGCAGAACCTTCATCAAGAAGGCGGGCATGGCCGGCACGGGTGTCGCTGCCGCTTCAGCCCTGGCAACGCCGGCAATCGCCCAGTCAATGCCAAAGATCACCTGGCGCTGCACCTCGTCTTTTCCCAAGGCGCTCGACACGATTTACGGCGCAGCCGAGACCATGGCCGATTTCGTGAAAGGCGCGACGGACGGGAATTTCGAAATTCAGGTCTTTGCCGCCGGCGAGATCGTGCCCGGTCTGCAGGCAGCCGATGCAGCCGCCACCGGAACGGTCGAGATGGCGCACACGGCCTCCTATTATTACTGGGGCAAGGACCCGACATACGCGCTCGGCACCGCCATCCCTTTCGGCCTCAATTACCGTCAGCAGAATGCCTGGTTCTATTATGGCGACGGCAACACGCTGATGAACGAGTTCTACAATGAGCAGGGTCTCCATGCCCTGCCATGCGGCAACACCGGCGCACAGATGGGCGGCTGGTTCCGCAAGGAGATCAACACGGTCGAGGACCTCAAGGGCCTCAAGATGCGCATTGGCGGCATGGGCGGCAAGATCATCGAGAAACTCGGTGTCGTTCCCCAGCAGATCGCCGGCGGCGACATCTATCCGGCGCTGGAGAAGGGCACGATCGACGCGACGGAGTGGGTCGGCCCCTATGACGATCAGAAGCTCGGCTTCAACAAGGTCGCCCAGTATTATTACTATCCCGGCTGGTGGGAAGGCGGCCCGGTTCTCCACGCCATGTTCAACAAGCAGAAGTGGGACGAACTGCCGGACGCCTACAAGACCGTTGTCGATGCTGCCTGCCGCGCGGCCAATGCCGACATGATGGCGCGCTACGATTACAAGAACCCGGCAGCCCTGCGTCAGCTGGTGGCGGATGGCGCGCAGCTGCGGCCGTTCAGCCAGGAAATCCTGGAAGCGTGCTACAACGCCGCGATGGACACCTATGGCGAGATCAACGGCTCGAACGCGACCTTCAAGAAGATCTACGACAATCAGCAGGCCTTCAAGAAGGACGCCTATCTGTGGGCGCAGCTTTCCGAGTACACGTTCGATACCTTCATGATGATCCAGCAGCGGGCCGGCAAGCTCTAGCCTTCTGATTGGATGCAGACAGTGAAAACCCCGGAGCGGTCGCTCCGGGGTTTTCTTTTGGCTGTCGGTTCGGTCAGTCGAAGCTTGGCGGCTGGCTGAGATCCGGGGGCGCCGGCTTCTGCTCCTGCTCCTGCGGCGCGGCTTCCGGCGCACCGGCGGGTGCGCCGATCGGGGGCAGGCCGCCAAGGCCCGGCAATTGCAGCCCGTTGTTCTGCGCGCCGCCATCGCTGCTGCCGGACTGGCCGGGTGGCGCGCCGAAGGGCGAACTGCCGAGCCCGCCGGGCAGCCCAAATCCGGGTCCGCCATCATTGCCGCTGCCGAAGGAGGGAATGTTGATCTCCACCTCGCTGGGATTGACCGTGCTTTCCTTCTTGTAGTGGGTCACGAGGCCGGGGAAGCTGATCACAAGGTTGATCATCAGGAACTGGATGATGATGAACGGGATCGCCCCCTTGTAGATCTCCGTCGTCTTCACCGCCGGCAATATCCGCCCGGACACCTCGTCCTTCCACTCCTTCATCGGCGCAATGGAGCGCAGATAGAAGAGCGAGAAGCCGAAGGGCGGCGTCAGGAACGATGTCTGGAGATTGATGCCGAGGATGACGCCGAACCAGATCAGGTCGATGCCCAGCGTTTCCGCTGCCGGCACCAGAAGCGGCACCATGATGAAGGCGATCTCGAAGAAGTCGAGGAAGCAGCCGAGAATGAACACGATCACCGTGACGGTGAGCAGGAAGCCGATCTCGCCGCCAGGCAGCGCCAGAAGAAGCTCCTCGATCCAGACATTGCCGTTGATGCCGTAGAAGGTCAGGCCGAAGACGCGCGCGCCGATCAGGATGAACATGACGAATGCCGAGAGCTTCGTCGTTGCGTCGAGAGCCTGTTTGAGAACGGTGAAGGTGAGCCTTCTTTTGACGATGGCGAGGAGCAGCGCTCCGGCGGCCCCCATCGCGCCGCCCTCGGTCGGCGTGGCGATGCCCAGGAAGATGGTGCCGAGCACGAGGAAGATCAGCGCCAGCGGCGGGATCAGCACGATCACCACCTGTTCGGCCAGCCGCGAGAGGATGTTCAGTTTGAGATAGCGATTGGCGAGGCTGAACAGCAGCGCGAAGATCGTCGCCGTGGTGGCCGCCCAGACGAGACGCACCTCGCCGCGCATTTCGGCGAAGACGGTGTGATAGGTGGCGAAATAGATCGCCACGGATGCGGCGATCAGAAGGATGAGAGACATGACGCCGCCGCCGAGCTTGCGTGTCTCCGGCGGCAGTGCGGGCGCCCATTCCGGCTTGAAGATGGTGACCGCGAAAACCAGCAGGCAATAGGCCGCGATGATGACCAGTGCCGGCAGTAACGCGCCCACATACATGTCGCCGACCGAACGGCCGAGCTGATCGGCCATGACGATCAGTACCAGCGACGGCGGCACGATCTGCGCCAGTGTTCCGGACGCCGCAATGGTGCCGGTCGCAAAGCCGCGATTGTAATTGTAGCGCATCATGATCGGCAGCGAGATCAGCCCCATCGCGATCACCGATGCGGCGACCACGCCGGTCGTTGCCGCCAGAAGCGCGCCGACCAGAACCGCCGCATAGGCAAGCCCGCCGCGCACCGGCCCGAAGAGCTGGCCGATCGTGTCGAGCAGGTCTTCGGCCATGCGCGAGCGTTCGAGGATCAGTCCCATGAAGGTGAAGAACGGGATCGCCAGCAGCGTGTCATTGTACATGATCCCGTAAATGCGCTCGGGATGCGATTGCAGGAGCGGCCAGAAGAGGCGGATCTCGCTCGAAATGTGCGAGAGCTCGACACCGATGACGAAGAACAGCAGACCGCCCGCGGCCAGCGTGAACGCGACCGGGTAGCCGATCAGCAGCATCGCCATGACGGTGACGAACATGATGGGCGCGAGGTTGTGGGCGATAAAATCAATCATCGCGCTTTTCCTCCATCTCGATGGCGGCTTCCGCTGCCGGGTGGAGTTCATGCTGCGGATTTGGCTCGTCGATCATGCCGCTCAGAACCGCACAGCGCTTGATGATTTCGGAAACCGCCTGCGCGGTCAGAAGCACGAAGCCGGCGAGCACCATGAATTTCGCCGGCCAGATGATCAGTCCGCTCGCATTGGCCGAAATCTCGCCCGACACGAAGGAGCGCTGAAACCATGGCCAGCTCAGCCAGACGATCAGCGTGACGAAGGGCAGCAGAAAGAAGATGTGGCAGAACAGGTCTATCCAGTCGCGCGTGCGCTTGGAAAACAGGCTCGAGACGATATCGATGCGGATGTGTTCATTGCGCTGCAGCGTGTAGGCGGACGCCAGCAGGAACACGGTTCCGTAGAGATACCACTGAAGTTCCAGAAGACTGTTGGAGGCGCGGGGGATCGGCAGATAGGCGGGCAGCCCGTCGCCGAGAAAGCGCACGATGGCGTTGTAGGCGGAGACCAGCACCGCGAACAGGATGAGCCAGGAAACCTGTTTCCCGATGAAACGATTAATAGCGTCTATGAGGCGCGAAAGGCCAAGGAGCCCCGCCATGCTTTCCTCCCAGCAATGTGTTCCCCCCGGATCGTTTTTTTATGATTCTCGGGTGTTTGCTTTGTGTTGCATATGCAGCGTGGCTTCAAGTGAGCCAAAAGTCGACATTGCGCGGGCCGCCCTGCGTGTGCGTGGACGTTTTCCTGTTGAAAATGAGGGGTAAGGGGGCGTTTTGAGGCGTTTGGGGAAGATTCACCCGGGTTCGAAAAGGGGTATTTTCTTTGAAAGCCGGCTTTTTCTGCGGTTTTCGCTGGCTAGAGGCACTCACAAAATTTCATCGGGCCAGATTCCGTTCGCGCTAGACACCCACGCGGCTGCGTGTATTGATAACAGTTCGGAACGGGATGATTGTGTTTACACGCGTCACTGTTCAGTAGAAGAGGCCGTTTAACGGCCATTTTTTTCGCTTTTTGAATACTTGGGAGGTATTTCATGGATCGTCGTTCATTTCTCCGGAAGGCCAGCCTTGCCGGCGCCGGCGCAGGCGCTGCAGCACTGGCCACGCCGGCGATTGCGCAGGGCAACCAGACCTGGCGCATGGTTACGACCTGGCCGAAGAATTTTCCGGGACTGGGTGTTGGCGCGCAGCGTCTCGCCGACCGCATTACCGCCGCATCCGACGGTCGCCTGACCGTACAGGTTTACTCCGCCGGTGAACTCGTGCCGCCGCTTCAGTCGCTCGACGCCGTCATTGACGGTTCGGCCGAGATGAGCCACGGCGCGGCCTATTACTGGCAGAACAAGAGCCCCGCGCTCTCCTTCTTCACCGGCGTTCCCTATGGCATGACCTCGCGCGAGATGGCTGCCTGGGTGCGTTACATGGGCGGTCAGGAAATCTGGGATGAGATTTACGATCAGTTCGGCGTTCAGGGCTTCCTGTCGGGCGACACCGGCACGCAGGCCGGTGGCTGGTTCCGCGATGAGCTTACGGGTCTTGATTCCGTAAAGGGTCTGCGCTTCCGCACCCCTGGCCTCGGTGGCCGCGTGTGGGAGAAGCTTGGCGCAACGGTCACCAACATGGCCGCCGGCGAGATCTTCCAGGCGCTGCAGTCCGGCACGCTGGACGCCGCCGAGTTCGTCGGTCCCTACAACGATCTGGCGCTGGGCTTCTACCAGGTTGCCAAGAACTACTACTTCCCGAGCTTCGTGGAGCCGGGTCTGGCAACCGAGCTGGTGGTCAACAAGGCGAAGTATCAGGAGCTGCCGTCCGACCTTCAGGCAATCGTCCGTGACGTCTGTCAGGCCGAGTACGACCAGGTGGCTTCGGACTTCTATGCCAACGATCCGCGCGCGCTGAAGACGCTCGTCGAAGAGCATGGCGTGAATGTGCGTCAGTTCCCCGATGATATCATCGAGGCCGGTGCGGTGGCCGCTGCCGAGATCATGGGCGAGCTGCGCGATTCCGGTGATGCGCTCACCAAGAAGACGACCGAGAGCTTCATCGAGTCGCTCAACATCCTGCGCACCCGCACCGAAGGCACGGATGGTCCCTTCATCGAGGCGCGCAAGAAGTACTTCTCGATCTGACCGGTTTCGGCTGAAATGAAAAAGCCCGGGCATTGGCCCGGGCTTTTTTGTTGCCGTCAGACTGTCGCCTCTCGAGCGGCAGTCCTTGCATGCGGCAGCCGGAGGAGATCACCCGGTTGCCGGACGCCTTAATTGTAGATCGCCCTTGGCAGCCATGTCGCGATCTCCGGGAACATGAACATGATCGCGATTGCGAGCACCTGCAGTCCCACGAAGGGCAGCACGCCCTTGTAGATCATTGATGTCTTCACATTGGGCGGTGCGACGCCGCGCAGATAGAACAGCGCAAAGCCGAAGGGCGGCGTCAGGAAGCTCGTCTGCAGGTTCACGCCCACCAGAACGCCGAGCCACACCGGGTCCACGTCGAGAGCCAGCAGGATCGGTGCGGTGATCGGGATCACGATGAAGATGATCTCGAACGTATCCAGGATGAAGCCCAGAAGGAACATGATCAGCATCACCACGGCCACGGCCGCCAGCGTGCCGCCCGGCAGGTTGGCGAGGAACTCGTGCACCAGATTGTCGCCGCCCATCAGGCGGAAGACAATGGAGAACACCGACGCGCCGAACAGGATGATGAACACCATGCAGGTGATGGAGGCCGTGGCGATGGCCGTCTCGCGCAGAACCGCGAAGGAAAGCCGCCAGCGGAGCCCCGCCAGCACCATTGCGCCCACCGCGCCCACGGAGGCTGCTTCTGTCGGCGTTGCGATGCCGCCCAGAATGGAGCCCAGAACGGCCATGATCAGAAGCAGCGGCGGCACGAGCGCCACCGCGACTTCGCCAAGCAGCTCTTTCTTCTCTTCAGGCGGCACCGGCGTTGCCGGGCAGGAGGCGGGATCGAAGATGGCCTTGAAGATCGTCCAACCGAGATAGAGCGCCACCAGCATGACGCCGGGCAGAAGCGCGCCGGCGAACAGATCGCCGACGGAGACGGGCACCGGGGCGAAATTGCCCTTGGCCATCTGCACCTGCGCGTTGATGCCCGAAAGCATGTCGCCCATGAAGATGAGCACGGTGGATGGCGGGATGATCTGGCCGAGCGTGCCCGACGCGCAGATGACGCCGGTCGCCAGCTTCGGATCGTAATTCGCGCGCAGCATGGCCGGCAGCGAAATCAGGCCCATCGTGACGACCGTTGCGCCCACCACGCCGGTGGAAGCGGCAAGAAGCGCGCCGACAATGATGACCGACATGCCAAGGCCGCCGCGCAGATTGCCGAACAGCTTGCCCATCGTAAGCAGCAATTGCTCGGCGATCTTGGAGCGTTCGAGCATCACGCCCATGAAGATGAAGAGCGGCACGGCCACCAGCACTTCATTGGTCATGTAGCCGATATAGCGGTTGGCCAGACTGCCGAAATTGGACGGGTCGAACACGCCGAACCACATGCCGACAAGGCCGAACATGAGCGATACGCCGGCCAGCGTGAAAGCCACGGGGAAGCCCAGGAGCAGAAAGCCGATAATGCCGAAGAACATGAGCCCCGAAAGGAGCTCGCCAATAAGAACCGGATCCATCAGACGCTTGCCTCCGGCTGCTCTTCTTCATCGTTGGTGTAACGGAGTTTCGGGGGCAGGAGGTCTTCTGCGTCATTGAGGACGACAATGGACCGCAGCGCCATGGCGATGCCCTGCAACGCCAAAAGCACCGCGAAAGCAAGGATGAACCCCTTGAGTATGAAAAGCCCCGGCATGCCGCCCACATTGGCGGACGCTTCGCCCAGCCGCCATGACCGGCTGACAAAGCTCCAGCCGTAATAGACGACGATCCAGCAGAAAGGCAGCAGGAACAGGAACACGCCGATCAGGTCGACCACGGCCTTCCGCCTTGTGCTGGCGGGCCGGTAGAAGATGTCGACGCGGACATGGTCGTTTCTCAACAGCGCAAAGCCGGCCACCGCCGTGAACATTGCGCCGTTCAGCCAGATGTAGAGATCCTGCATCCACACGAAACTGACGGAGAAGACATAACGCTGCACCACGACGGTGAAGCAGACCAGAACGATGGCCAGCGAAAGCCAGGAAAAGACGTTTCCGATAAAGGCGTTCAATCCGCTTATGGCGCGGACGAGAGAAGCGATTGCGCGCACGGGGTCACAAACCTCCGCCGTTTGCGCGCACGGCGAGTTGCGCGGTGTGATCTGCCATATGGGCCCTCTTGCATTTCCCCTTTGGTTGGGCGGCAGTTGTTCCCTGTCCTGCCCTTCCTGCCCGTAAAACGGGTATCGAGTGATTAGCAGCTTTGTTGCGGCTGCAAAAGTAATGGCGCAAGAAAAGTCGCCTTTTTGCGCTGCCCACCTAAATTAATGGATGTGGCTGTTGCACTCGTCGCACGGAACGGGAGAAGTGTAAGTGCGGCGCCGTTAGATTCGTTCGTCGCACGCGTTGCAGGGCTAATAAAATGTCCTTTCAAATCGCTGCTTTGCTGCGGTGTTGCGCATTGTGGCCCGAGCGGCAAATTCGTTTGACGGGATGCCGGCCGAATACAAAACTACCCTTGCGGAAACGTTTCCAACACGTGGTCCGCGGAGGAGGAAATAATTCATGACGCTTCATGACGTTGCGCTCGACGACAAGTATGATCTGACCAAGGAACGCATCTTCGTTTCCGGCGCGCAGGCGGTTGTCCGCATGCTCCTGATGCAGCGCGAGCGTGATCGACGCGCAGGGCTCAACACGGCAGGCTTCGTTTCCGGCTATCGCGGATCGCCCATTGGCGGTCTCGATCTCCAGCTGTGGAAGGCCAAGAAGCAGCTTGAAGCGTCCAATGTGATTTTTCAGCCGGGCCTCAATGAGGAACTGGCCGCCACCGCCTGCTGGGGTTCGCAGCAGACCGAGCTTCTGGGCGAGGGCAAATATGACGGCGTTTTCGGCGTCTGGTACGGCAAGGGGCCGGGCGTCGACCGGTCCGGCGACGTGTTCCGCCACGCCAATCAGGCCGGTTCCTCCAGGCATGGCGGCGTTCTGGCGCTGATGGGCGACGACCACACGGCCGAGTCCTCCACCGTCGCCAACGCCAGCGAATTCGCCTTCGTGGATGCGATGATCCCCATCCTGAACCCGGCCGGCGTTCAGGAGCTCATCGATTACGGGCTTTACGGTTACGCGCTCTCCCGGTTCGCCGGCACCTGGACGGCGATCAAATGCGTGAAGGACAACATCGAGTCGACCGCAGCCGTGGATGTCTCGCTTGAACGGTTGAACATCGTTCGCCCGGAATTCGACATGCCGCCCGGCGGGCTGAACATCCGCAACGAGATCAACATGCTTGGTCAGGAGGCGCGGCTTTACGATTACAAGCGCGCTGCCGCCGCCGCCTTCGTGCAGGCCAACAACCTCAACCGCATCATCTATTCCGGCGGTTCGAGGGCGAAGATCGGCATTGTCACGCTCGGCAAGAGCTATCTCGATACGCGTCAGGCGCTTGATGATCTGGGCATTGACGAAGCGCGCGCCAACCAGCTTGGCATCCGTCTCTTCAAGGTGGCCTGTCCCTGGCCGTTCGACGTGGAGCATATGCGCGACTTCGCGCGCGGTCTCGACATGGTCATCGTCGTTGAGGAGAAACGCTCGCTCATCGAGGTGCAGCTGCGCGAAAACCTGTACGGCACGGCCAACCAGCCGGAGATCATCGGCAAGGTGAACGAGAGGGGCGAGCGCCTGTTTGCGCCCACTGCGGCACTCGATCCCAACGAGATCGCCATCGCCATCGGCGAGCGCATCTTGCGGGTAATCGGCCCGTCCGAAGAGATCGCGGCGCATGTGTCGCGCCTGCGCCAGTTTCAGGCGATGCTTGCCGACACCAAGGATGTCTCCGGTCGCGCACCCTATTTTTGCTCCGGCTGCCCGCACAACACTTCCACCAATGTGCCCGAGGGCTCCATCGCCGGCGGCGGCATTGGCTGCCATTTCATGGCCACCTGGATGGACCGCTCCAATATCGGCTTCACGGCCATGGGCGGGGAGGGCGCGCAGTTCATCGGTCAGGCGCCCTTCTCGAAACGCGAGCATTTCTTCCAGAATCTGGGTGACGGCACCTACAATCATTCCGGCTCCATGGCGATCCGCTTCGCCATCGCGTCCGGTGCGAACATCACCTACAAGATCCTTTACAATGACGCCGTGGCCATGACCGGCGGCCAGCCGCATGAGGGCGGTCTCACCGTCGACATGATTGCCGATCAGGTGCGCGCCGAGGGCGTGGAACGCATCGCCGTGGTCAGCGATGAGCCGGAAAAATATGCCGGCGTGGTGGCGTTCCCGCAGGGCACGACCATCAACCACCGCGACGATCTCGATCAGGTGCAGCGCGATCTGCGCGAGGTGAAGGGCGTTTCGGTCCTGCTTTACGATCAGACCTGCGCCGCCGAAAAACGCCGCCGTCGCAAGCGCGGCACGTTCCCCGATCCCGACAAGCGCGTGTTCATCAATGAACTCGTCTGCGAGGGCTGTGGCGATTGCGGCGTCAAGTCGAACTGCGTTTCGGTGCAGCCGCAGGAAACCGAATTCGGCCGCAAGCGCCGCATCGACCAGTCCAGCTGCAACAAGGATTTCTCCTGCGTCAACGGCTTCTGCCCCTCCTTCGTCACCGTTCACGGGGCGAAGCTGAAGAAGGCGAAGGGCGTCACCGGTGCGAACGATCCGCTGGAAGGCGTGCCGGAGCCTGCGCTTTACCAGATGGAGCGCGGCTGGTCGGCCGTGGTGGATGGCATCGGCGGCACCGGCGTCGTCACCATCGGCGCAATCCTCGGCATGGCCGCGCATCTGGAAGGCAAGGGCGCTGGCATCATCGATATGGCCGGCCTCGCGCAGAAGGGCGGGGCGGTGTTCACGCATCTGCGCATCGCGCCGACGCCTGAAGACATTTACGCCATCCGCGTTTCCGCAGGTGAGGCCGATCTGGTTCTGGGCTGCGATCTCGTCGTTTCCGGCGCGAAGAAGGTTCTGGCGTCCGCACGCCACGGGCACACGCTGTTCATGGCCAACACGGCGGAAGTCATGCCGGGCGATTTCGCCCGCTCCGCTGATTTCTCGCTGCCCATCGAACGGCTGAAACAGGCCATTCGCGCTGCGGCAGGCGAGGAGAAGGGGCATTTCTTCGACGCCACGCGCACGGCCAGCGTGCTGTTTGGCAATTCCGTCGGCGCAAACATGTTCATGCTCGGCATGGCCTATCAGTACGGCGGGTTACCCGTATCGGCGGAAGCCATCGAGAAGGCCATCGCGCTCAACGGGCAGGCCGTGTCCATGAATGTCTCGGCCTTCCGCTGGGGCCGCCGCGCCGCGCATGATCCCGAGCATGTGCGCCGGCTTGTCGCCAAATCGTCCAATGGCAATGTGCGCCAGCCCCTGTCGCAGACGCTGGACGAGGTCATCGAGCGGCGTGCGACGTTCCTCACCGGCTATCAGAATGCGGCCTATGCGGAACGCTATCGCGCCCGCATCGCCCGTCTGCGCGCCGCCGAGGAAAAGGCGTTACCGGGTTCGACGGCTGTGACGGAGGCTGCCGCCCGCAACCTCTTCAAGCTCATGGCCATCAAGGATGAGTACGAGGTTGCCCGGCTCTACACGGATGGCGCTTTCAAGCGTCAGCTCGCTGCCGAGTTCGAGAGCTACGACCATCTGGAATTCCATCTGGCGCCACCGATCCTCGGTCGTCACGATGCGCAGGGGCATCCAAGGAAGTCGGCTTTCGGTCCGTGGATGATGACCGCTTTCCGCCTGCTTGCGGGCCTGAAGGGCCTGCGCGGAACCGCTCTGGATTTCTTCGGTCGCACCGAAGAACGCCGCATGGAGCGCAGGCTGCTTGCCGAGTATGAAAGCGATCTGGATCGCATCGAGGCGCTTCTGTCGCCCGAGCGTGCTGAGGCCGCTGTTGCTCTGGCTTCGGTGCCTTCTCTCATTCGCGGTTTCGGCTACATCAAGGAAGGCAACGCCGAAAAGGCTGCCGGCGAGCGGGCGCGGCTCAGGCAGCGTCTTGAGGATGGCGATGAGCCGGGGACGCTTCTGAAGGCTGCGGAATAGCTGGATTTTGCCGGCTGGCATGGTGAAAAGCCGGATAAACTTTTCTTAATGCTGTTGTGTCACAAATGGGCCCGTCAATCGGGCTCATGCAGTGAAAAACTCTAAGAACAGCATACCGGAAGACGTCTACGTTGGGTACATCCGTTCGTTGTTTCAGGACGTCGGAGTACTGCCCGTCGGCGCGGCTTGCTATGGCCTGATTGCGCTTCTTCTCTACTATAAGACCGGCCAGGCCGCGCATCTGTTCTTCGGGCCGGCCATGTTTGCCGCCGGCCTGTGGCGTTATTTCAAGATCACGCGCGTCGATCACGATCTGATCTCTGATTACCCCTCGGCGCTCGCCTGGGAAAACCGCTATCTGTGGTGGGGCAGCCTGCACGGCCTTGTGGTCGGTGCGTTCGGCTTCTTTGCAATCGTCTGGTCGAGCGACAATTTCAGTGAACTCGCCGCCGTTTCCGCCATTCTGAGCGGCACAATCACCATTGCCGGGCGCAATTACGGCTCCCACAAAATGGTGTCGATCCTGACGCTCACCATCGTCTTCCCGATGGCGCTCGGCCTGATGCTGAAGGGCGATTTCTATCATTTCGCGCTTGGCCTTTTCATCGCGCCCTTCATGCTGGTGGTCACCAAGATGGCGGATCTGGTGCGCACCGTGCTGTTCACGGCGATCAGCGAGGAAAAGCGCTCCACGCGTCTGGCGCAGCGCTTCGACCGGGCGCTGAACACCATGCACCACGGCCTTCTCATGCTCAACAATGAGGAGCGGGTGGTGGTCAGCAACACCCAGGCCGCCGAAATGCTGGGCTTCAAATCACCGGAGCAGATGCTTGGCCGCACGCTCAAATCGCTGCTGATGCGCGGCGTGGCGAGCGGTCTCCTGTCCCAGCGTGATTACGACTATGCAGAAGAGCACCTTTCGAAGGCCCTGCGCGAGGGCCGTAACCGGAAGGTCCTGCTGCGGATGACCAATGGCCGCCACTTCGAGTTCGCCGCGCGCGAAGGCCATGACGAGGTCGGTGTGCTCACCTTTGAAGAGGTGACAAGCCGTGTGGAGGCGGAAGAGAAGATCCGCTTCATGGCGCGGTATGACAGCCTCACCAGCCTGCCCAACCGGGCCTATTTCCATGAAAAGGTTTCCGAGGCCATGGCTGCGGGCGATCAGGATCGCCTGTGCGGTCTGGCCGTTCTCGACCTCGACGATTTCAAGACGGTGAACGACACGCTGGGTCATCCGGTCGGCGACGGGCTGATCTACGCCATGGCGGAGCGGCTTTCCGCTTTTGAGAGCGCCAATGTGCGCATCAGCCGCTTTGGCGGCGATGAGTTCATGCTCTATTTCAATCAGGTGGAAGACGAGGCGGAGTTCGCCCGTCAGTTCGAGCAGATCTTCTCGTCGCTCAGTGGTGAAGTGGATGTTGCCGGCCACGCGATGCGCATCCAGTCGAGCGGTGGCGCCGTGGTTGTTCCTGTTCGCTCCAGCGATGTGGATTCCATGATCGTCAAGGCCGACCTTGCGCTCTACAAGGCCAAGGAGCTCGGCAAGAACGGCTGGAGCCTGTTCGAGACGGAAATGGATGTCGCCTTCCGCAACCGCCAGGTGATGAAGGCCGACCTCAGAAGCGCCATTGAGGCCCGCAGCCTGCGGGTTGTCTACCAGCCGATCGTGGACGCCCACACGATGCGGATCGCAAGCTGCGAGGCGCTGTGCCGCTGGGACCACCCGGATCTTGGTCTCGTGTCGCCGGCCATCTTCATTCCGCTTGCCGAGGAAATGGGGCTGATCTCCGAAATCAGCACCATCGTGCTGGAAGCGGCCTGCAAGGAATGCGTGACATGGCCCGAACATGTGGGCGTTTCGGTCAACCTGTCGGCCAAGGATTTTCGTTCCAGTGACGTGATCGGCAAGGTGGAGCGCGCGCTCGAGAGGGCAGGGCTGCATCCGGCGCGCCTCGAAATCGAGGTGACCGAGACCGCGCTTCTGAACGACACCGAAGCCACGGTGCGCTACATCAACACGCTTAAGAAACTTGGCGTGCGGATTGCGCTTGATGATTTCGGCACCGGCTATTCTTCACTCAGCTATTTGCACACCTTACCGCTCGACAAGGTCAAGATCGACGGCAGCTTCGTTGCCAATCTGAAGGAGGGCGAGCGTTCGCTTCACCTGCTTCAGGGCGTTGTGGACCTGTCGCGCAAGCTCGGCCTTGATGTGACCGTCGAAGGTGTCGAGCGTTTCGACCAGCTCCGCCTGCTCGAAAGCCATGTGAAACCCGATCTTTTACAGGGGTTCCTCTTCGGCGCAGCGCTCACGGCTTCCGGCATCGAGACCATGGCGGAAGTGAAGCAGTCCTTCCCCGCCCATTCCCCTTCCGGCACCAACCGCGCATCTGTCTGACAAGGCGTGATTCTTTGCTTTGCAATGGCGTTTGACCGAAAACCTTTTGTTAAGGTTAATAAAACCTAAATATAATTCGTACGAATTTCAGCTTTACATAAACCGTGAGGGGTTTACGCTTGAAATGTACGAGAGGTTGTAAAAGTCGACGTGGGGCATGCGGCAATGGTCACGAGTACCGGCCTGGTCGGCCTAAAACCGGGGGCGGAGCGTTTCGCCCGTGAACCGGAAAGAAAATCCTCAAGCTTCATCGATGGCGTGATGGCGCTTCTGGAGCGCACGGAGTATCGCCGTTGCGATACGAGCGAAGATCGGGAAGAGATCTTTCACCTTCGCTATCGCTCCTATCATGCGCATGGTTTCGTGCCGGAATCGGAGCGGCAGATCGTGAAGGATGATCTGGACGATCTGCCCAACTGCTATAATTTCGCGGTTTACATAGACAAGCGTCTGGTCAGCACGGTGCGTCTGCACCAGATCGACCATGACAATCCGCTTGGCCCCGTCACCAAGGGGTTTGGCGATATCATGTTGCCGCATATCGATGACGGCGAAACCTGCATCAATCCGAGCATGCTTGCGGCCGATCCGGACATCGCGCGCGAATACCGGGCGTTACCCTATGTGTCGCTGCGTCTGGTCATTGCTGCCTATGAGTATTTTCATTCAACCTATTGCGCCTGTCTGATCCGGCAGGAACACACGGCTTTCTACCGCCGCATCTTTGGCGCGCGTCAGATGAGCCCGGAGCGCGCATACCCGCCGATCAGCATCCCCCTGATGCTCTTTGGCGGCATCTGTTCCAAGGAATTCGGCCCGATTGTCGAGCGTTTTCCCTTCTTCCTGTCGACGAAATCCGAACAGCGGCTCCTTTTTGAGCGCCCGGCGCCCGGCCAAGTGGCGCCGCTGACCGTTCTCCCGACCGCGAAATATCTGCTCGACGCTGCCTGATCTATTTGCCATTCGCCGGGATCGCTTCTTGTCGCTCGCCGGCAGGCGGGTTATCGAAAAGACATGAGCATCAAAAAGGACATTGCAGCGGATGCCATCTGGTCTGTCGAACTGAGCGACGACGAGCTGGAGCGTGCGCGGCGCGGCCTGACGGAACGCCTGTTTTCCAAGGGAAGCTATATCTGTCACCGCGGTGACCGGCTGGACCACTGGACCGGCGTCGCCGAGGGGCTCATCAAGATCAGCGCGATTTCGGCTGCCGGCAAGGCAATGACCTTTGCCGGCGTGACCGATGGCGGCTGGTTCGGCGAAGGGTCGGTGCTCAAGGGCGAACCGCGCCAGTATGACGTGGTCGCCATCCGCGACACGCGGCTCACCATGCTGTCGCGCCCGACCTTCATGTGGCTGTTTGAAAACAGCACCGGCTTCAATCGCTTCCTCGTGCGCCAGCTCAACGAGCGTATGGGCCAGTTCATCGCCACCATCGAATATGACCGTATTCTCGGGCCGAACGCCCGTGTGGCGCGCAATCTTTCGTGGTTCTTCAATCGAACGCTCTATCCGCGTGCCGGCAACGCCATCGAGATCAGCCAGGAGGAACTTGGCCTTCTGGCCGGCGTTTCGCGCCAGGTGGTCAATCGCGCCCTGCACGAGCTGGAAGACGAGGGGCTTCTCAAGGCCGAGCACGGGCGCATCACGGTTGTCGATGCCGAGGCGCTGAGCCGCTACGATTCCTGACGGGAAAGCGCCGGACGGGAAGACGCTGATCGGCCGATGTGCAGCAACGTTCGGGCCTGTTCGGCAGGCGCAAAGGCGCGCGCCGTCCGGCTCCAAGATCAGCTTTAGACTTTGGTCTGAAAGATGCTTTTCGCGCTTCGGAAATACTGCCGCCTGCGCATAGACTTCCTCCAGTATAAAGACAAACTGGTGCGGTGTCTGTCAAGGGGCGTGTTGAATGGCTGCGGGTTTCGTGGAACCCTCAACCCAATCAATAGTCCGGTTCGGGGAGGAACCGGAACAACAGCGGATCTACCGCTGACAGTGGGAGGTAAGCGACTTGGCGCATACAGACGCGTCTAAGGATACGTTCGCCAAATATCTGCTCTTGAACGCCGAGCGGTTCCGCGACCGGCCGTCCATGCGTTTCAAGGACTATGGCATCTGGCAGAGCTGGACCTGGGCAGAACAGCTTGAGGAGGTGCGGGCTTTCGCGCTCGGCCTTCAGAAAATCGGCCTGAAGCGCGGCGACAAGATCGCCGTCATCGGCTCCAACCGGCCAAGGCTCTACTGGACCTTTGCCGCCGCCCAGTCTCTGGGCGCGGTTCCCGTGCCGGTCTATGCCGATTCCGTGGCGGAAGAGATGGCCTATGTGCTCAACCATGCCGAGGTCACCTTCGCCGTGGTCGAGGATCAGGAGCAGGTCGACAAGGTTCTCTCCATCTCGGACGAGGTGCCGCTGCTGACCGAGATCGTCTATGACGAGGAGCGCGGCCTCAGGGATTACGACCACACCCATCTTCATGCCTATGACGATGTGCGCGAAACGGGCATGCGCCGCTTCGCCGGGGAACCAGAGGCAAATGCCGGCTGGCTGGCCGAGATCGGGAAGGGGCGCGGGGATGACCTGTCGGTCATTCTCTACACCTCCGGCACCACCGGCCGTCCCAAGGGCGTGATGCTGTCGAACGACAATTTCGTGCGCTCGGCCATCAACGGCAACGCCTTCGACAATCTGACCGAGAACGAGACGATCATCGCCTATCTGCCGCTGGCATGGGTGGGCGATCACCTGTTCTCCTACGCCCAGTCTTATACGGCGGGCTTCTGCGTTGCCTGTCCCGAAAGCCCGGAAACGGTGAACGAGGACCGACGCGAGATCGCGCCGACCTATTTCTTCGCGCCGCCGCGCGTCTTCGAGGCCATGCTGACCTCGATCATGGTGCGGATGGAAGATGCCGGAAAGCTCAAAAAGGGCATGTTCGACTATTTCCTCGCCCATGCCGCTAAGGTCGGTGAGCGCATTCTGAATGGTGAGCAGGTCGGGTTCTTGGACCGGCTGAAATACCGGCTCGGCGAATTCATGGTCTATGGCCCGCTGAAAAACCGCATGGGCTTTTCGAACATGCGGGTCGGCTATACGGCCGGTGAGGCCATCGGTCCGGAGCTTTTCTCCTTCTACCGCTCGCTCGGGCTGAACCTGAAACAGCTCTACGGCCAGACGGAAGCCACCGTCTACATCACCGCGCAGGAAGACGGAAAGATCCGTCCTGACACGGTGGGGCTGCCATCGCCCGAGGTGGAAATCCGCATCGCCGAGAGCGGCGAGGTGATGTATCGCTCGCCGGGCGTTTTCGTCGGCTACTACAAAAACGACGAGGCAACCCGCGAAACCAAGACCGAGGATGGCTGGGTGCACACCGGCGATGCCGGCTTCTTCGACACCGACGGTCAGCTCAAGATCATCGACCGGGCCAAGGATGTCGGCAAGCTCGCCTCGGGCGCGCTGTTTGCGCCGAAATACATCGAGAACACGCTAAAATTCTTCCCCGACATTCAGGAAGCGGTGGCGTTCGGCCATGGGCGCGAATTCTGCGCGGCCTTCATCAACATTGACCTGCAGGCGGTCGGCAACTGGGCCGAACGCAACAACATCGCCTACGCGTCCTATCAGGAACTGGCCGGGCATCCGCGCGTCTATGAGACCATCGCCGCGCATGTGAACGAGGCCAATCGCAGGCTCGCCCGCGAGCCCCTGATGGCGGCCTCGCAAGTCAAGCGCTTCCTCGTCCTGCACAAGGAGCTGGATGCCGATGACGGCGAGCTGACCCGCACCCAGAAAGTGCGCCGCAAGTTCATCGCCGAGCGTTACGGCGAGCTGATCGAGGCGCTCTACGATGGCTCGACGGAGAAGTTCGTGGAAACCCAGGTCACTTACGAGGATGGCCGCAAGGGCGTCATCCGCGCGACGGTCAAGATCGTCGATGCCGAGATCCATGAGGTTCCGGCCGAAAATGTCCGGGAGGCTGCCGAATGAACCCGCGCCCCGATCCCAATGAGCTCACTGCGCCCGATGACGGCATTGCCAGGGGCGGTGTGCTTCTCGACGTGAAGAACGTCTCGCTTTCCTTCGGCGGCGTGAAGGCGATCACCGACATTTCGCTGAACGTTCTGAAGGGCGAGATCCGCGCCATCATCGGTCCCAATGGCGCCGGCAAGACCTCGATGCTCAACGTCATCAACGGTTTCTACACGCCGCAGGAAGGCACCATCATCTTTCGTGGCAAGGAGCGCCGCTCCATGAAGCCGCATCAGGCGGTGGGGCAAGGCATCGCCCGCACATTCCAGAACGTGGCTCTCTTCAAGGGCATGTCGACGCTCGACAACATCATGGCCGGGCGTTCGGTCAGGATGAAGCGCAACATTGGCTGGCAGATGCTCTGGCATGGGCCTGCGCTGCGCGAAGAGATCGAGCATCGCGAGAAGGTCGAGGAAATCATCGACTTTCTGGAGATCCAGCACATTCGCCGCACACCGGTGGGCAAATTGCCCTATGGCCTGCAAAAGCGCGTCGAGCTCGGCCGCGCACTCGCCATGGAGCCGACCCTTCTTCTCCTCGACGAGCCCATGGCGGGCATGAACCTCGAGGAAAAGGAAGACATGAGCCGGTTCATCATCGACGTGAACCAGCAGCGCGGCACCACGATTGCGCTGATCGAGCACGATATGGGCGTGGTCATGGATCTGTCCGACCGCGTGGTGGTGCTCGATTACGGCAAGAAGATCGCCGACGGCCCGCCTGACGAGGTGAAAAACAATCAGAACGTGATCGACGCCTATCTGGGCGTCCCGCACTAGGCGGCGAGGGGAGGAACGTATGGAATTCTTGAACGATGTTCTGGTGCAGCCCTTCGCCGATATGGCTGCGGCTCCCGATTTCCTGCTTCAGGTGCTCTGGGAAGGGCTCGTCGGCGGGGTGCTTTACGCGCTGATCGCGCTCGGCTTCGTGCTGATCTACAAATCCTCGCGCATCTTCAATTTTGCGCAGGGCATCATGGTGGTGTTCGCCGCGCTGACGCTGGTGGGCCTCTATGAAAAGGGCGTTCCCGCCCTGTTGGCGCTGCCGCTCACGCTCGTCGTCATGCTGATCCTGGCGATGACCATCGAGCGCGTGGTGCTGCGCCCGCTGGTCAACCAGCCCGACATCATCCTGTTCATGGCGACCATCGGCATCACCCTGTTTCTGATCGGCTTCGGCGAACTGATCTTCGGCGGCGAGAACAAGGTGATGATCACCGAGCAGCTCTTCATCCCGACCGGCAGCATCGTGTTCGAGCCGTTTGGCGGCTTCGTCTCCATCGAGGAAAAGGATCTCACGGCGGTCATCGGAGCCATGGTTCTCGTGGCAGCTCTTCTGGTCTTCCTCAACAAATCCAAGATCGGCCGGGCCATCCGCGCGCTTGGCGATGACCATCAGGCCGCGCTGTCCGTCGGCATTTCGCTCTCCACCATCTGGGTGATCGTCTGGTTCATCGCCGGTGTCATCGCGCTCGCCACCGGCATTGTCTGGGGCGCGCGGGCCGGTGTGTCCTTCGCGCTGGAGGTCATCGCCTTCAAGGCGCTGCCGGTGCTCATGCTGGGCGGTCTGGAAAGCGTGATGGGCGCGATCATCGGCGGGCTGGCCATCGGCATTCTGGAAAAGGTCTTCGAGATCTACTGGGGCCAGCCGCTGCTCGGCGGCAACACCGAAGCGTGGTTCGCCTACATGCTGGCGCTGCTCGTGCTTCTCTTCCGCCCGCAGGGGCTGTTTGGCGAAAAAATCATCGAGCGGGTGTAATCCATGTTTTACCGCACAGCAGGCCAGTTCAAGACCAGCTATGAAGCCGATCACGCGCTGTTTCCGGTGCGTCAGGATGCGATCCTGCTCGGCGTCATCCTGATCTTCGCCTTCGTCATCTTTCCGTTCACCGCAAGCGAGTTCGCCTTTCGCGCACTCCTGATCCCGGTGCTCATCTATTCGCTGGCAGCCCTCGGCCTCAACATCCTCACCGGCTATGCGGGGCAGCTGTCGCTCGGCACCGGCGCATTCATGGGCGTGGGCGCCTATGCCTGCTACAAGCTCGTCTCAATCTTTCCGGAGATGAACATCGTCGTGGCGATCGCGCTGTCGGGCTTCTTCTCGGCGGCCATTGGCGTGCTGTTCGGCCTGCCATCGCTGCGCATCAAGGGCTTCTATCTGGCCATCGCCACGCTGGCGGCGCAGTTCTTCCTCGTCTGGCTGTTCCAGAAATGGGCCTGGCTCTACAATTACAACGCCTCCGGCGCGATCCAGGTGCCCAATATCGATCTGTTCGGCATCACGGTCGCGGGGCCGCGCGCCACGGCCATGGCGCAGTATTATTTCGTTCTGTGCGTGGTCTGTGCGATCACCTTCTTCGCCATCAACATCACGCGCGGCCGCATCGGGCGCATGTGGAAGGCGGTGCGCGACATGGACATCGCCGCCGAGCTCGTGGGCATCAACCTGATGCGCACCAAGCTGATGGCCTTCTTCGTGTCGTCCTATGTGGTGGGCATTGCCGGGGCGCTGTTCGTGTTCCTGTGGCGCGGCGCGGCGGAAGCGAACCTGTTCGACATTCCGCTCTCGTTCCGTGTGCTGTTCATCGCCATCATTGGCGGGCTTGGCTCGATCCTCGGCAATTTCCTCGGGGCGATCCTGATCGTGGCGCTGCCGGTCATCATCAGCAGCGTGCCGGGGGCCTTCGGCATCCCGGTCGATTCCGCCATGGTCGAGCACCTGAACATCATGATCATCGGCGCGCTCATCATCGCCTTCCTGATCATCGAACCGCACGGTCTGGCGCGTTTCTGGGCCATGATCCGCGAAAAGTTCATTCTTTGGCCCTTCCCGCATTAGGCGGGCAGGGGGCATCAAACGGGGATTGTTCGCCCCTTCCTTTTGAAGAACGGAACAAGTGGAGGAGACAGTATGAAGAGAATGCTCAAAACTGCGATCCTGTCGTCGGCGCTCATGATGGGCGTTGGCATTGCCGGGCCTGCCATGGCGCAGGACGATAGCATCTACATTCCGAACCTGGCCTACCGCACAGGCCCGTTTGCGGCCACCGGCACGCCGCTGATGAACGGGCAGCGCGATTACATCACCCTGCTCAACGAACGTGATGGCGGGCTGAACGGCGTCAAACTCGACTATGACGAGTGCGAGACCGGCTACAACACCGAAAAGGGCGTCGAGTGCTACGAAAAGACCAAGGCGCGGGCCGTGGTCACGCAGCCCTGGTCCACGGGCATTACGCTTCAGGTTCTGCCGAAATCGAATGTCGACAAGATCCCGATTCTGGCTCCCGGCTACGGCTTCTCGCCGATGGCCGACGGCAAGGTGTTCCAGTGGGCCTATAACCCGCCATCGTCCTACTGGGATGGCGCGTCGATGATCCTGAAGAACATTTCCGACGGCAATCTCGACAGTCTCAAGGACAAGAAGATCGCCTTCCTGCACCTCGATCACCCCTTCGGCAAGGAGCCCATTCCGCTGCTTGAAGTGCTGGCCGAGAAGCATGGCTTCGAACTGGTGCCGATCCCGGTCGGTCTGACCGAGATGCAGAACCAGTCGGCGCAGTGGCTGCAGATCCGCCGTGAGCGTCCGGATTTCGTGGTCATGTGGGGCTGGGGCGCGATGAACGCCGGCGCCATCACCGAAGCCGTGAAGACGAAATATCCGATGGATCAGTTCGTTGGCGTCTGGTGGTCCGGCCATGATGGCGACCTGAAACTGGTTGGCGAACAGGGAAAGGGTTATCGCTCCATCTCGTGGAGTGTGCCGAATTCCGAAGCCCCGCTGATGGCCGACATCAAGAAATATGTCGTCGATGCCGGCAAGTCGCAGATCAACCAGTCCGAGGGCGAGTTCGACTCCGTGTTCTATCAGCGCGGTCTGATGATCTCCGTGATCCTGGTCGAAGGCATCAAGGCCGCTCAGGAAGAGTTCGACGTTCGCACGCCGAGCCCGGAGCAGCTGCGCTGGGGGCTGGAGAACATCAATCTGGATGAAGCCCGCCTGAAAGAGCTGGGCGCGGATGGCATGCTCGTGCCCTTCAGCACCTCCTGCTCCAACCACACGGGCCATGGCGGCGGCTGGATGCTGCAGTGGGACGGCGCAAAGTTCGTCAAGGCGTCCGACCTCCTGACGCCCGACCGCGCCGAGATCGAGCCGCTCGAGCTTGAAAAGGCCAAGGAGTATGCCGAGGCGAACGCGCCCTGGCCGGTCAATGAAGAGTGCAAGATGTAGCACCTTCTGCCGCCGCTCCCCTTCAATGCCCCGACGGGGAGCGGCGATCCGCTCAAACAGGACATGCAAGCATGACGACCACAGCGCCAGCATCACCGGCAGAAGCCGCAGAGCAGATCCTTGAAGTCAACAATATCGAGGTGATCTACGATCACGTCATTCTGGTTTTGAAGGGCGTTTCGCTCTCGGTGCCGCGCGGCGGCATCACGGCCCTTCTGGGGGCCAATGGCGCCGGCAAGACCACGACGCTGAAGGCGATCTCCAACCTGCTTCACGCAGAGCGTGGCGAGGTGACCAAGGGGTCCATCCTGTTCGGTGGCGATGAGGTGCAGAACCTCTCGCCCAACGATCTGGTGCGCCGGGGCTGCATTCAGGTCATGGAAGGGCGGCACTGTTTCGGCCATCTCTCGGTCGAGGACAATCTCCTGACGGGCGCTTTCACCCGTCGCGACGGGCAGGCCGCGATCCGCGAGGATCTCGAACTCGTCTACACTTATTTCCCGCGCCTCAGGGAGCGGCGCAACTCGCAGGCCGGTTACACATCGGGCGGCGAGCAACAGATGACGGCGATTGGCCGGGCGCTGATGTCGCGCCCGAAGATGATCCTGCTTGACGAGCCTTCCATGGGGCTCGCGCCGCAGCTGGTCGAAGAGATTTTCGAGATCGTCAAACAGCTCAATGAAGAGCAGGGCGTGTCGTTCCTGCTGGCCGAGCAGAACACCAATGTGGCGCTGCGCTATGCAAAATACGGTTACATTCTGGAATCGGGACGCGTGGTGCTGGATGGCGAGGCCAGGGCCCTGCGCGAAAACGAAGACGTGAAGGAGTTCTACCTTGGCGTCGGCGGCGAGGGACGGCGCTCCTTCCGCAATGTGAAGCACTACAAGCGGCGCAAGCGCTGGCTTTCCTGATGCCCGGGCCGGCTTTTCTCATCTGGCAGTGAGATTGCGCGCCTCCATTGCGGCGGTGTGCCGACGATTTGTTCCAAAAAGCGTACCGATTGGGCCAAAACGGTTCTCCCAAACCGTTTGAAAGCGCATCTGGCTGTTTATCGGGCAATCCTCCCATTGCCCTTGCGCCATCTTTTCGCTATCTCCCAAGACCAATTCTATTCCGATGGGGTTTTTGTGATGGCAGAGAATATGCCGGCCGGACCGGCCGAAACGGGCGCAGAAATGGACTACGCCGAGCACGAGAAGACCTACAATCTCTTCCTGGCCGTCATCAAATATTCAAGCCTGGTGATCGTCGCCATTCTGGTGGCCATGGCTTTTGGTTTCTTCACCCCTGCTGGCTTTTTCTCCAGCACCGTTCTCTTCATCCTCATCACTGCGCTGGGTGTCTGGCTGCTGCCCTGAAGCAGTCATCCGCTACAACAAACGGGGCTGCCGCCGCAGCTCCGTGACCGGGAGGACGGTCCAACCGAAAGGATATGACGGTGGGACAAAGCATATTTGTGCCTAAAGAAGTTGACGTTACGGAAGGTCGCGTTGCGATCTCTCCCGAAACGGTCAAACGGCTTGCTGGACTGGGTTTCGACATTGTCGTCGAGAAGAACGCAGGCGAGCAGTCGCGTATTGTCGATAGTGAATTTGAAAAAGCCGGAGCGAAAATCGGCAAGGCATCCGATGCCTCGAAAGCCGATGTCGTTCTGAAGCTGCGGCGTCCGACGCCGGCCGAAGTCAAAACCTACAAAAAAGGCGCGCTGGTTCTCGCCAGCATGGATCCTTACGGCAATGAGGGCGACGTTGCGGCCATGGCGGCTGCGGGCGTCACCGCCTTTGCCATGGAGTTCATGCCGCGCATCACGCGCGCCCAGTCCATGGACGTCCTGTCCTCGCAGGCCAACCTTGCCGGTTACCGCGCGGTGATCGACGCAGCCGCCGAGTATGATCGCGCGCTGCCGATGATGATGACCGCCGCCGGCACCGTTCCGGCGGCCAAGGTGTTCGTCATGGGTGCTGGTGTTGCCGGCCTTCAGGCGATCGCAACCGCGCGCCGTCTGGGCGCTGTCGTCACCGCCACCGACGTTCGTGCGGCTGCGGGCGAGCAGGTCCAGTCGCTCGGCGCGAAGTTCATCATGACCGAGGCGCTGAAGGATGCTTCCGGCGATGGCGGTTATGCCCGCGAGCTGACGGATGAAGAGAAGAAGGCCCAGGCCGAACTCGTCGCCGAGCACATCGCCAAGCAGGACATCGTCATCACCACGGCGCTCATTCCGGGCCGGCCCGCGCCGCGCCTCGTCAGCACCGACATGGTCAAGTCCATGAAGCCGGGCTCCATCATCGTCGATCTGGCGGTCGAGCGTGGCGGCAATGTGGAAGGCGCGAAGGCGGGTGAGGTCGTCACCACGGCCAATGGCGTGAAGATCGTCGGCCACCTCAACGTGCCGGGCCGTGTGGCCGCTTCCGCCTCGCTGCTCTACGCGAAGAACCTCTACACCTTCCTTGAGACCATGGTCGACAAGGAGAAGAAGGAACTCGCCGTCGACATGGAAGACGAGCTGGTGAAGGCCACCATGCTCACCCATGACGGCAAGGTGGTTCATCCCAATTTCGTCGACACCGTGAAGCCGGTGGCCAAGGCGGCCGCGCCCAGGAAGGCCCCGGCCCGCAAGGCGCCTGCGCGCAAGCCCGCAGCCAAGGCTGCAGCAGGCGCGGCGACGAAGAAAACAGCGGCCCAGAAAACGGCAGCAAAGCCTGCTGGCGCGTCCAGCGCTGCCGACAAGCCTGCCGCAGCCAAATCGGGGGGAGAATCCTGATGGAACCAACCGCACTAGAAAAGGCGCTCGACCAGCTCGACAGCGCCGGGGCGAGCGTTCGCGCCGCCGTTGAAAGCATGCAGTCGGCCGAAGTCGCCGATGCAGCCAGCGCACTCGCGCATGCCGCATCCGGCGGGGCGATCGACCCGTTCGTCTTCCGCTTCGCGATCTTCGTGCTGGCGATTTTCGTCGGCTATTACGTGGTCTGGTCGGTGACGCCGGCGCTGCACACGCCGCTGATGTCGGTCACCAACGCGATCTCCTCGGTGATCGTGGTCGGCGCGCTGCTCGCCGTGGGCATCTCCGCTTCCGGGCTTGCCACGGGCTTTGGTTTCATCGCGCTCATCCTGGCGTCGGTGAACATCTTTGGCGGCTTCCTCGTGACCAGCCGCATGCTGGCCATGTACAAGAAGAAGGACAAGTGACGTGAGCGCCAATCTTGCATCCTTCCTCTACCTCGTTTCCGGCATTCTCTTCATCCTCGCGCTGAGGGGCCTGTCGCATCCCACCACCAGCCGTCAGGGCAATGTCTACGGCATGGTCGGCATGGCCATCGCCATCGGCACCACGCTGCTCTACGCAACGCCCTCCTTCGGCGGGTTCGTGCTCATCGTGCTCGGCCTCGCCATCGGCGGCGGCATCGGCGCGGTGATTGCAAAGCGCATCGCCATGACCGCGATGCCGCAGCTCGTGGCCGCCTTCCACTCGCTGGTCGGTCTGGCCGCCGTGATGGTTGCCGCCGCGGCGCTCTATGCGCCGGAAAGCTTCGGCATCGGCACGCTGGGCGCGATCCACGCGCAGGCGCTGGTCGAGATGTCGCTGGGCGTTGCCATTGGCGCGATCACCTTCACCGGCTCCATCATCGCCTTCCTGAAGCTCGATGGCCGCATGTCCGGCAAGCCGATCCTCCTGCCCATGCGCCATGTGGTGAATGCAGGTCTGGCAATCGCGCTGGTCGTTCTGATCGTGCTGCTCGTCACCACGCAGAGCACCTCGATCTTCTGGCTGATCGTGATCGCCTCGCTCGTGCTCGGTGTGCTCATCATCATCCCGATCGGCGGCGCAGACATGCCGGTCGTCGTGTCCATGCTCAACTCCTATTCGGGTTGGGCCGCAGCCGGCATCGGCTTCACGCTCGGCAACCTCGCGCTCATCATCACCGGCGCGCTGGTTGGCTCTTCCGGCGCGATCCTGTCCTACATCATGTGCAAGGGCATGAACCGCTCCTTCATCTCGGTCATTCTCGGCGGCTTCGGCGGCGAGACGGCAGCGGCTGCAGACGATGGCATCGAGCGCACGGTCAAGCAGGGTTCGGCAGACGATGCCGCCTACCTGATGGCCAATGCGCAGAAGGTCATCATCGTGCCCGGTTACGGCATGGCCGTCGCCCAGGCGCAGCATGCGCTGCGTGAGCTGGCCGACAAGCTGAAGGAAGCCGGTGTCGAGGTGAAATACGCCATTCACCCGGTTGCAGGCCGCATGCCCGGTCACATGAACGTTCTGCTCGCAGAGGCCCAGGTGCCTTATGACGAGGTGTTCGAGCTCGAAGACATCAACTCCGAGTTCGCTCAGGCAGACGTTGCCTATGTCATCGGCGCGAACGACGTGACCAACCCGGCCGCGCGTGACGACAAGACCTCGCCGATCTACGGCATGCCGATCCTCGATGTGGACAAGGCGCGCACCTGTCTCTTCGTCAAGCGTTCGCTCGGCTCCGGCTATGCCGGCATCGACAACACGCTGTTCTACAAGGACGGCACGATGATGCTTCTGGGCGACGCCAAGAAGATGACCGAAGACATCGTCAAGGCGATGGATCACTAGAGCAGTTCCAGGAAAAGTGGGAACCGGTTTCCCACCCGGAATTGCGCAAAGACAGTGAATGAGAGCGCTTCCGCGATTCAACGAACAGCGGAGGCGCTCTGGACAAAAGAAAGCCCGGCTTGAAGCCGGGCTTTTTTTATTGGTGCCGGGTGGGGCAGGGAGGTCTCACTCGGCAGCAGAGGTCGAACGCAGCTGGAACTCGCTGACGCCAAGGGCGACGTTGAGCCCGGTCTTGCCCTCAAGGCTCACCGGCTGCAGCATCAGGCTCTCGCTCTCCTTGGTGACAAGGATGTTTGCACCCGCACCCAGGCCCGCTGCGATCTCCGCGCTCACGCCGGCATAGTCGCCCTCAAGCGCGCCCGGCGCATAGGCGTCCGCCGTCGGGGCCAGAACCAGCCACTGCATCTGCGTGGCGTCCTTCACGCCCACATCAATGCCGAACTTGTTCACCACGCCCACATAGGTCTCCGGCGGGCGCTCGTCACCGGCGGGCTCGAAGGTGCAGGCCAGTTCCTGGGAAGAGGCGATCACAACGCCCGCGCCGCCTTCGATCACGCAGTCCAGAACGCCGACTTCGACGCGCTCCTGCGCAAAGGCAGGCGCTGCGGCTGCGGCGGTCAGGGCGGAAGCGAGAATGATTGCTTTTTTCATCACTGGAACTCCTTTTTCGTCCGGCCTCACAACCCGTCACGAAAGAGAAGGTTCCAGATTAAATTTGGTGACCATACGTCAACGGCCCGCGCGATGGCGGGCCGTTGAAAGAAGATCAGCAGTCTGCGAGTGGGTGAGAATCAGGCGCGGGTGCGCGCCAGACCATCGCGTGCGGGAATGTAGTCCGGATCGAGCTGAAGGGCGCGCGAATAGGACTTGGCAGCCTTCGCCCTGTCGCCGCGTTTCTCGTAGACAAGCGCCTGGTTTGCCCAGCTCTCCGCCACGTCCTTGTCGAGCCGGATGGCCGTGTTGAAGTCGGAGAATGCGTTCTCGTCGTCGCCCTGGGCGAGATAGGAGAGGCCGCGGCCGTTATAGCCATAGGGCTGATCGGGCGCGAGCGAGATCGCCTTGGCGAAATCCTCGATGGCGAACGGATGCTGGCCCGTAGCCTGATAGAGAAGGCCGCGACGGTAATAGGCGCGCGGGTCCGTCGTATCGAGCTGGATCGCACGCTCCAGATCCGCCAGCGCATCCGTGCTGCGGCCGGCCAGGCGATAGATTTCCGCGCGGCCGATATAGGCGGTGTCGTAATTGGGATCGAGCGAGATCGCCTGATTATAGTCCGCCAGCGCCTGCTGGTCGTTGCCCATATAGCGGTGGATCAGCGCGCGATTGGCATAGGCGTTTGGCGAGCGCGGATTAAGCGAGATCGCCTTGTCGAAATCCTTCAGCGCCTCCTGATAGCGCCCTGCACGTCCGTAAGCCGCGCCACGCATATTGTAGGCTTCGGGCTCGTTGGGTGTGCGGTCGATGACCGAGCTGAGCGACCCGATGTTCTGCGCAGAACCCTGAGCCGTATCCACACGGCTGATGTCCGTCGCCGGATTGGAGCCGGACTGGCAGGCGGCCAGCGGTAACAGGGCCGCCAGCGCGAGGCCGGCAAGTCCATGGCTGAGGGGGCGGGAACGCATGCGGCTGGGCCTCATGTCAGGGGGGCTCATGTTACGGGGGCTCATGTCACGAGGGCTCTGGGGGCTGGGCGAAGGCGCTGGGAAAAAAGTCATGGCTTTTAATGCCATAACCGAAGTGTCAAACCAAGCCATTGCCGTCCTCATGCAGAACTCCCATCCTCGTGCAGAGATATATGTAAGCAAAAACGCGGCGCGACCACAGGGTCGAACCGCGTTCGATACAGACAGAAATCGTCGAAAGATGGGCGCTGTTAGCGTGCGCCCGGACGACCGCCGACCAGACCTTCGCGCTGGGCGCGCTTGCGGGCCAGCTTGCGGGCGCGGCGAACGGCTTCAGCCTTTTCGCGGGCGCGCTTTTCCGACGGCTTTTCGTAATGCCCACGCATCTTCATCTCGCGGAAGATGCCTTCGCGCTGCATTTTCTTCTTCAGCGCGCGAAGCGCCTGATCAACATTGTTGTCGCGGACGAGTACCTGCACGTGGGTTTCCTGTCAGAACGTTGGTCTTCTAATTTTCAAAAGTGAATTCTGGTTTCCTCCGCCCATGGGCAGAGGTTTCCGCAGCCATATTCTGCCACGAATAGCGCTGGCTCATACCAGAACGGTATATTTCTGTCGAGCGCTTTCTTTCGCATTTTTTCCGGAAGCGCTCAACTGGCAGTTCCCGTTAACGTAGAGAAAAGGAAAGAGCACTACACAGGCGTGTCTTGTATATTGGAGTATATCGACATGTCGGAGAAGTATGGGCGGGCCGGCACTGGCTTAAAAACCAGCGTGATGAGGCTCGGTTTCGGCATGGCCGCTTTCGCATTGGTTGTTGGCTCGGCCGTCTATGGCGAACTCATCCATGGATATGGCCTGCTGCGCAAGGGGGATCCGGATTTCACGCCCTTCGGTCGCGCCCGGATTGGCATTTCCTTTCTGGCTGCACTTTTTCTTTTCATCGCGTTGAAGCCTGTCATGCGCACCCTGGAGGTGGTTCGGGGCGAGCGGGCGCAGGCGTTCTGGGGCATTGGTGTCGCTGGTGGGTTCCTTCTGGCGGTCGCCGCCGCCGTTCATTTCGTTCCCACCTCGTTGAATGATTTTGTGCGCGAGATGCAGCCGCTGGGCATGGCGACCGAGGTTCTGCTCATTGCCGCAGTCATCAGCTTCCTCGTTGCGGCCTGGCGGTCGCGCAGCCTGCGCGGCGCGCGCCTTCTCGGCGTTTTTCCGCCATGTCTCGTGCTGGCCGGCATGGCCGGCGTGGTATTTCTCATTCTGATGGAGGAGATGTCCTGGGGGCAGCATTGGCTCGGCTGGGCCACGCCCGATCTCTTCAGCAAGAACATCCAGAATGAAACCAACATCCACAATTTCTACACCTACCAGTTCGAGGCCATCTACTACACGAGCGCGATCTTCTGCTTCGTGGTCCTGCCCTGGTGCTGGCCGCGTGGTGCGGGCGGTCTCTTCGGTCAGGTGGAGCCCTATATCCCGCCGCGCATCTTCGCGCTTTTCGGGCTGCCCGTGGCGTCGCTGATGTTTGAATCCTGGAACATCGTGCCCTATCAGGTCTGGTTCTTCCTCGGGCTGCTGATCTGTCTCGACATCGTGCGCCAGTTCAACTCCTCCGAGCTGCGCCTTGCCGCCATCGCCCTTGCCGCCATTTATGTGTTCTCCAAGCTGGTGTTCATCATTCGCGGCGTCGACATGGTGGATGGATATGAGCTCTCCGAGGTGCGCGAGCTCTATATCTCGCTTCTTTTCCTGGCCTATGGCTGTCTGCTGGCGAAGCGTGTTCGCCGGCAGGCAGAGGGCCAGTATCTGACCGCATGATAACGGGTCTTCTTCGGCGCAAAATTTGACGCAAAACGGCAAGCGCCGTCGCAATCAGCGCAAGCCATTGCGCGGGATTTCGTTACTGCTAGGCTGTGTCTGAACGCGCCCGGCTGCGGCGCGCTGCCTGCATTGCGGAGAGGCCCATGCGCAAATATTCCGTCTTCGCCATCGCCCGCGAGGCCATGCGTGGCCACAAGGGCTGGCCGGAACAGTGGTCCTCTCCCGAACCGAAGAAGAACTACGACGTCATCATTGTCGGAGCCGGCGGCCATGGGCTCGGAACAGCCTATTATCTCGCAAAGGAGCACGGCATCACCAATGTCGCCGTGCTGGAAAAGGGCTGGCTCGGCGGCGGCAACACGGGCCGCAACACCACCATCATCCGCTCCAATTATCTCTATGACGAAAGCGCGGGCATCTACGATCATTCCGTGAAGCTCTGGGACGGGCTTTCGCAGGATCTGAACTACAACGTCATGTATTCGCCGCGCGGCGTGATGATGCTGGCGCACAATGTGCACGATGTGCAGGTGTTCAAGCGCCATATCCACGCCAACCGGCTGAACGGCGTGGACAATGAGTGGCTGACGCCTGAAGAGGCGAAGGCCTATTGCCCGCCGCTGAATATTTCGCGTGAGGCGCGCTATCCGGTCATGGGTGCAGCGCTGCAGCGGCGCGGCGGCACGGCCCGCCATGATGCGGTTGCCTGGGGCTATGCGCGGGCAGCCGCCGCGCGCGGCGTCGACATCATCCAGAACTGCGAGGTCACCGGCATCAATCGCGGGCCAGACGGGGCCGTCACCGGCGTGGAGACCACGCGTGGAACCATCGGCGCGAAGAAGGTGGGCGTCGTCGCCGCCGGTCATTCCTCGGTGCTGATGCAGATGGCGGGCGTTCAGGTGCCGCTGGAATCCTACCCGCTTCAGGCGCTGGTGTCGGAGCCGGTCAAGCCGGTCTTCCCCTGCGTGGTCATGTCCAACACGGTCCACGCCTATATCTCCCAGTCCGACAAGGGCGAACTGGTCATCGGGGCGGGCACCGATCAATACACCTCCTACTCACAGACCGGCGGGCTGCACATCATTCAGCACACGCTCGACGCCATCTGCGAGATGTTCCCGATCTTCACCCGCATGAAGATGCTGCGGTCCTGGGGCGGCATTGTCGATGTCACGCCCGACCGTTCGCCCATTCTCGCAAAAACGCCGGTCAGCGGGCTCTATGTGAATTGCGGCTGGGGCACGGGTGGCTTCAAGGCGACGCCGGGCTCGGCGCATGTCTTTGCCCACACCGTCGCGCGCGACGAGCCGCATCCGGTCAACGCGCCCTTCACACTGGAGCGGTTCCGCAAGGGCCGGCTCATCGATGAGGCGGCTGCTGCCGCCGTGGCGCACTAGCGCATCGGCCCGAAAATCGGAAACGATCTTCGGAAGGCACGATGCGCAGGTTCAACAGGTCAGAGCGACCTTTGTGCGTCCGAATGGACGTCCGGCGCTCTAAACAAGGGGATCACATGCTTCTCATTCACTGCCCCTATTGCCAGGAAGACCGGCCGGAACTGGAGTTCCGCCATGCCGGCGAGGCGCATATCGCCCGTCCAGAAAACATGGCCGAAATGTCTGACGAAGATTTCGAGCGGTTCTTCTTCATTCGCTCAAACCCCAAGGGCATCGTCTATGAACGCTGGCGGCACATCCATGGCTGCGCCCGGTTCTTCAACGCCGCGCGCGACACCGTATCGGACCGGTTCCTGACGACTTATAAGGCAGGCGAGCCTAAGCCCGGTATCGGCGGGGAGGGCAAGTGATGACCCAGCCTTTCCGCATCGCCACCGCTGGCCGGCTCGGCAAGGCCGATCCCGTTCGTTTCACCTTCGATGGCAAGTCCTTCGAGGGGCTGCATGGCGACACGCTTGCATCGGCCCTGCTTGCCAATGGCGTGCATCTTGTCGGTCGCTCCTTCAAATATCATCGCCCGCGCGGCATGGTCTCCGCCGGTGCGGAAGAACCCAATGCGCTGGTCGGCGTTCACCGTGATGCAGCACGCAGGGCGCCCAATGTGCGGGCCACGGTTCAGGAAATCCATGAGGGGCTCAACGCGGTGTCACAGAACCGCTGGCCCTCGCTCTCCTTCGATGTCGGTGCGCTCAACGATCTGGCGTCGCCCTTCTTCTCCGCCGGGTTCTACTACAAGACCTTCATGTGGCCGAAGGCTGCCTGGGAGCGGGTGTATGAACCCTTCATCCGGCGCGCCGCCGGTCTTGGCGAAGCGCCCGACCGGCCCGATCCGGATTGTTATGCAAACCGTTTCGCCCATTGCGACGTTCTTGTCATCGGCGGTGGGGCTGCCGGGCTTTCGGCAGCGCTTGCTGCCGCCAATGCCGGTGCGCGCGTCATTCTGGCCGACGAACAGGCGGAAACGGGCGGTGCTCTGCGCTATGAGACCGGCGCGATGATCGACGGCATGCCCGGCTGGAACTGGGCGCAGGCCGTGACGGCGGATCTCGCCGCGCGCGACAATGTCCGGCTTCTCACCCGCACCACGGGTTTCGGCTATTACGCGCAGAACATGGTGGGGCTCGTCGAGCGGCTGACCGATCATCTGGTCAGCCCGGCCACCGATCAGCCGCGCGAACGGCTCTGGCAGGTGCGGGCGAAGCGGGTCGTGCTCGCCACCGGTGCCATCGAGCGGCACATGGTGTTTCCCGACAATGACAGGCCGGGCATCATGCTGGCGTCCGCCGCCCGCACCTATCTGAACCATTTCGGCGTCACGGTGGGGCGCAATGTGGCGATCTACACGGCCGGGGACAGTGCCTGGCAGGCTGCTCTGGACCTGAAGCGTTCCGGCGTGAGCATTGCCGCCATCGTCGACTGCCGGCCCGATCCGCAGGGGCCGCATGTGGAAGAGGCCCGCCGGCTTGGCATCGAGTGCCTGACGGGGCATGCCGTCACCGGCACGGGCGGGCGGCTCAGGGTTTCATCCATAAAGGTACGACCGGTTTCCGGCGGCGCGGAGCGCACGATCGCCTGCGATGCGCTTCTGACCTCGTCTGGCTGGACGCCGGCCGTCCACCTCTTCTCGCAGTCGCGCGGCAAGCTGGCCTTCGATGCGGAAACACAGCGTTTCCTGCCGGGCAATGCCGTGCAGGAACTGGTCTCGGTCGGCGCGTGTGCGGGCAGCATCGATCTTGGCGAAACCGTCGCCGAGGCCCTGAAGGCCGGGCATGAGGCCGCCGGCGGGGCGGCCCGCAAGCTGCCAAAACTTGCCGCCGACAGCACCGAGCGCTGGTCCGGCGGCATGCTGGGTGCGGGCGAGGGGGCCGGAGCCGAAAGCACGGCCAAGGCTTTTGTCGATTTCCAGAACGATGTGACCGCGAAGGACATCCGCCAGGCGGTGCGCGAGGGCATGCGCTCCATCGAGCACGTCAAGCGTTTCACCACCACCGGCATGGCGACCGATCAGGGCAAGACGTCCAACATGCACGGGCTCGCCATCGCCGCCGAGATGCTGGACCGGCCGATCCCCGAAGTGGGGCTCACCACGTTCCGCGCGCCCTACACGCCCGTCACCTTCGGTGCGCTTGTGGGGCACGGCAAGGGCCGTCTGTTCGAGCCGGTGCGGCGCACGCCCATGCATGACTGGGCGGAGGCGCACGGGGCCGTGTTCGAGGATGTCGGCCAGTGGAAACGCGCATGGTATTTTCCGCAAGCCGGTGAAGACATGCATGCAGCGGTTGCCCGCGAGTGCCGCACGGTGCGCCAGAGTGCGGGCATTTTCGACGCCACCACGCTTGGCAAGATCGAGGTCGTCGGGCCGGATGCCGCGCGCTTCATGGAGCTGATGTACACCAACCCGTGGCAGAAGCTCGGCGTCGGGCGCTGCCGCTATGGCGTCATGCTGCGCGAGGACGGGTTCATCTATGATGACGGCGTGGTGGGACGGCTCGCCGAAGACCGCTTCCACGTGACCACCACGACCGGCGGCGCGCCGCGCGTGCTCAACCACATGGAAGACTATCTCCAGACCGAGTTCCCGGATCTGAAGGTCTATCTGACCTCCACCTCGGAGCAATGGGCGGTGATCGCCGTTCAGGGGCCGAAAAGCCGCGACATCATCGCTCCGCTGGTGGAAGGCATCGACCTCTCCGACGATGCGATGCCGCACATGTCGGTGCGCGAGGGGATGATCTGCGGCGTTCCCACGAGGCTTTTCCGCATGTCGTTCACCGGCGAGCGCGGTTTCGAGATCAACGTCCCGGCCGACTATGGCCGCGCCGTGTGGGAGGCCGTCTGGGCGGAAGGCGAAAAGCAGGGGGCCTGCGCCTACGGCACCGAAACCATGCATGTGCTGCGCGCCGAAAAAGGCTTCATCATTGTCGGGCAGGAGACCGATGGCACCGTAACGCCCCACGATGCGGGGCTTTCATGGGCCATTGGCAAGAAGAAGACGGATTTCGTCGGCATGCGCGGCCTTGCCCGGCCGGATCTCGTGGCTCCCGGCCGCAAACAGCTCGTGGGCCTCAGGACGCGCGACCCGAAAACCGTTCTGGAAGAGGGTGCGCAGATCGTCGCCGATCCGGACGCCCCGGTTCCCGTGCCCATGCTCGGCCATGTCACCTCCTCCTACTGGTCGGAGAATTGCGGCCATTCCATCGCGCTGGCGCTGGTGGCAGGCGGACATGAACGCATGGGCGAAACCCTCTATGTGCCGATGCCCGATGGCGCGATCGCGGTGGAAGTCACCTCCACGGTTTTCTTTGACGAGCAGGGAGCGCGCACCAATGGCTGACACAATCGCCCGCACAGGCGCGCTCGAAGGGCGCTTTCTCAATGATGAAGGCATCACGCTGGTGCGTGCGGAGCCGGCCACGCGGCTTTTGCTTCGCGCACCCGAAACGGCGCTAAAACCGCTGTCGAAGGCGCTCGGGCTCGACCTGCCGCAGCGCCCCAAAGCGTCGGTTTCAGGCGGCAAACGCGCAGCGCTTTGGCTCGGTCCCGACGAATGGCTGGTGATCGATGACAATGGCGGCGACCTGATGGAGGACTGCGCCTCTGTCAGCGCGTTCCACTCCGCCGTCGATGTCTCGCACCGCAACACGGCGGTGCTTGTCTCCGGCCCGCGTGTCGAGGCCGTGCTCAATGCCGGTTGCCCGCAGGATCTCTCGCTTGACGTCTTTCCCGTTGGCGCATGTTCACGCACGGTGTTCGGCAAGGCAGAGGTCATTCTGTGGCGCACGGAGAGGGACGCTTTCCGTGTGGAATGCTGGCGCTCCTTTTCCGACTATGTCTTCATGCTTCTGGAGGCAGCCTCGCGCGACCGGTAATCGCTGAAGGATTGGAACCGGACGGGCTGTCTCGTCATTGACCCTGAAAAGGGATGATTTCGATGCAGCCTGACCCCAAGAAGCCAAAACCTGAAACCGAAAGCGAACGCGCGGCCAGGGAAGAAGCCCTTGAAGAAGCCCTGGAAGAAGGGCTTGAGGATAGTTTTCCGGCAAGCGATCCGGTCTCCGTCACACGCACGACCCGCACCGGCGCACCTGCCGAATTCGCCACAAAGCCGGCGCGCAGAAAGCTGGATGACGAGGAACTGGAAGAGGAGCTTGAGGAAGGTCTCGAAGACACCTTCCCGGCCAGTGATCCCGTTTCCGTCACCTCGACCACCCATACGGGCCGTCCGAGGCGGGATGACTAATCTCCTGCCCCAACCTCGCGGGCGAGCCGCCAGGCAGCAGCAGCGCCAAGCATGGCCAGCGGCAGGAAGCTGATGAACACCCAGATGGCCACCGGCTGCATGGCTGCCGGCGTTTGCGCCTCTGCGAAGCCCGCCAAGTTGGCGATGATGCCGGAAAGGGCTGCCCCCAGCGCGAAGGCGATCTGCTGCGTGGTCGGCATGGCGGCCGATGCGCTGTCGCGCTCGTCTCCGGGCGCTGCCGCGACCACACGGCGGATCAGAAAGCCCCACATCATGCCGAAGCCCGCGCCCTGCGCGATCGACAGAAGCACGATGGCTGAGAGCGGTCCCTCCGCCATCAGCGGACCGAGCAGGGCAATCGCCAGCACGATCAGCAATGCGCCACCCTTGATGACTCGCACTTCGCCCTTTGCGCCCACGCCGGCAAACACCATCGCCATCGTGCTCCAGGCCACCGCTTCGGCCGCCATCACATAGCCCGCGCCCAGTGCCGACATGCCGTGAATGCGCTGCAGGAAGAATGGCCCGTAAACGGTGAAGGACATGATGGCCGTTCCGAGCGCCAGATTGGCGATGAAGCCGCAGCCAACCACCGTGCGCGGGTCGAAGGCGCGGGTGGGGAACATCTTGTCCGTCGCGCGGCTGCCGTCACGCTTCAGGAACAGATAGAAGAGCAGCGCGCCCGCCGCCACCAGCGGCAGCGAGACGCCGGGCGTCACATAAATGCCGGCGGTCGCAACCGCCAGAACGGCGAGTGACAGGAGCGCGAGCCGCACCACCGGAAAGCGCTGCGCCGTTTCCGAGGCCCCTTTGGTCGGGCGCATGAACAACGGCACCAGAACCGCCAGTAGAACCGCCTGTATCGCGAAGGTCCAGAAGCCCCAGCGCCACAGGCCCATATCGGCGAAGAAACCACCGATCATCGGCCCGCAAAAGGCGGATGCGCCCCATATGGCCGACATCAGGGCGATCAGCCGCGGCCACATCTCTTCCGGGAAAAGGCGCTGGGTCGCCACATAGGTGAGCGCCACCAGAAGACCGCCGCCCACGCCCTGGCCAAAACGGCCAAGCAGCATGGCTGGCATGTTCGGGGCGAGCGCGCTGATCACGCAGCCCACCGTGTAGATGAGCGCTGCGATCACGAAAGCGCGGCGCAGGCCCGCCGCCGAGGCGATGAGTGCGGCAGCCGCCGCCGAGATGATGGAGCCCAAAAGGTAGAGCGACAGCGTCCAGCTCACCAGCCGGTCGCCGCCGATTTCCGCCACCGCAGCCGGCATCGCCGTCGCCACCAGAAGCGTGTCGGCGGCGTGTAGCCAGATGCCGAGACATAAGAGGGCGAACTGCCCCAGTTGGCCGGTTTGCGAGATGGCAGCCCAGCCGGAATTGCCGGGCTGTTGCCCGGTGTCTGTCGTGCTCATGATGTGCCTCGTCTGGTGCGCCGGGCCGAAAAGCGGCATCCGGCTTTCAAATGTTCAGTCGTCTGAACGGGCTTCTATGCGGTAGGCGCAGCGCCGCGCGCCCGCCAGAATGTGGTCCGTGCGCTCCACCCGCGTCTGCGGGCCGAGCACGGTTCTGAAAACGCTGAGTTCGGAGCGGCAGAAACCCTGGCAGGCCGTCGCCGCAGCGCAGATCGGGCAGTGGTTCTCGATCAGGAGAAAGGCCCCGTCTTCGAGCGCCTCCACCTCCGCCATATAGCCTTCGCGGGCGCGAATGCGGGCCAGTGCGGCCACCCGGTCCTTCAGGCCGTCCTGTGTCTCCAGCGCGCTCTCATAGGAATGCTGCATGATCTGCTCGCGCTGGCCGATCAGGCGGTCGAGACCTTCCTCGCCAAACAGGCGACGGATCGAGCCGATCAACTCCAGCGTCAGGTCGGAATGGCTGTCGGGAAAGCGGCCATGGCCCTTTGCCGTCAGCCGCCACACGCGCTCCGGGCGGCCCGGTCCGCGCGCTTCCTCCTGAAACTGCACCAGCGCTGCATCCACCAGCCGGGCGAGCTGTTTGCGCGCGGCAACCGGCGAGATTGCGAGATGATGTGCAAGACGCTGCGCGGTCATGGCCCCTTTGGTCTTCAGGGCAAAAAGAACGCGTTCATCCGCCGTTTCCGGGGCGGCTTCAGGCTGGGCGGGCAGGATCGAGGCAGTCATGGCGAGTCTCCAGTCGACAATTAAATAACCTAATGGTTTCTTTATTGTCAATTCCAGCTTGTCACTTTTTGCGATGCGTGGCATCCATCGCCACGTGGGGGCGCAGAACTTGATTCTTCGCCGTGAACCAGATTACGCGCTTGTCCAGAACCAGTCTCCCGAGCGACGACGCTCACCTTTCCGATGAACAGCGCCATGCGCTTCTTCAGCGGCACGGAAATTTCGTGCTGGCCTATTCCGTCGCGCATCAGCCCGACATGCGTTATTTCGGCAGTGAGCATGGCGCCATCGCCTATCGCATGGTGGGCCGTACGGCCTATGTGCTGGCAGACCCGCTTGCCCCGCGTGCGCTCTGGTCCGATCTGATCGATGCGTTTGTCGCGGTCCGGCCGGACGTCACCTTCTGGCAGATTTCGCGCCCCATGGCTGAACTGCTTTCGACCAAGGGTTTTTTCGTCAACGCTCTCGGCATCGAAAGCCTGATCGACCTCGATACCTACAGTTTCACCGGTCCCAGCCGACGCAGTTTCCGCACCGCGACCAACCGCTTCGAGCGCATGGGGCATCGCGTTGCCGAAGTGCCGGTGGCCTCGCTGGACCCGAAACGCGTGGAGGCCATTTCGCTGGGCTGGCGGCGCACCCGCACCACCAAGCGGCGCGAACTCTCTTTTCTCGTGCGACCGATCCAGCTTCGCGACGAACCGGATGTGCGAAAGTTCTTTATCCTCGACGAGAACGACCAGCCGGTCGCCTTCGCTTTCTTCGACCCGCTTTATGAAGATGGCAGGCTGATCGGCTATTTGTCAGCCACGCGCCGCTGGCTGCCCGATACCGATCCGCTGGCGGCCTATTTCCTCGTTCGCCGTGCGGTGGAAACCTTTCAGGCCGAAGTCGTGCCGAAGCTCTATCTGGGCCTCATGCCATTTCACAAGATCGAGGATCAGGAGTTCCAGAAGGACTGGCTCACGCGCCGCGCCTTCCGGTTCATCTACACAAACCCGATCGCCCAGAAACTGGTTTACCCGACCCAGTCGCTTGCCCGGCACAAGGAAAGCTATGGCGGTGAGGCGCGTGAAACCTGGTGCGCGCTAAACACGCCGCCATCCCTGCCGCGTCTGCTCAAGCTTGTTCGGGCGTGCGGGGTCGTTTGATCCCGCAAGGCCACGTGCGATCCTGAATGGTTCTGTTCTCTGGGTTTTTAGAGAAAAACACAGGATAATTGCCGTTCAGCAAAGTCATTTCGTGTCTTGTCGTGAGCCTGACGTGTCTATCATTGACAAGTTAGCCGGCGGCAAGCAGAAACGGGAGGCCTGCCGCCGGTGCTCGATTTCAGCTTTTTTTGCCTTGTACAGGCTGTCAGCTTCTGTCGGGAGCTTTTATCGCGAGCGCCATCTGCCAGTTTCACAAACGGGAGCGCAAAGTAATTCCCCATGTTTAGTCGTTTTGTCATCAACCCGCCGGTCTTTTTCGGCTCGGTGATTATTATCGCCGTGTTTCTCCTGATCGGCGTTATCTTCCCCGGCCGGGCCGGCGATGTTTTTTCCGCCCTGCAAAGCAATATCCTGTCCGCATTCGGCTGGCTGTACCTGCTTTCCGTCGGTATTTTCCTTGCTTCCGTTCTTCTGTTTTCCATCGGCCGTTTCGGCAGGCTGAAGCTGGGACCGGACGATTCCGAGCCTGACTTCAAATACCATTCCTGGGTTGCCATGCTCTTTGCCGCCGGCATGGGCATCGGCCTGATGTTCTATGCCGTGGGCGAGCCCATGACGCATTTCCTCGCACCGCCCACTGCGGAGCCGGGCAGCATCGCCGCCATGCGCGAGTCCATGTCGGTCACCTTCTTCCACTGGGGCATTCACGCCTGGGCCATCTATGCGGTGGTCGGTCTGTCGCTCGCCTATTTCGGCTATCGCTACAACCTGCCGCTCACCATTCGTTCGGGCCTTTATCCGCTTCTGAAAGACCGCATCAATGGTCCCATTGGCCACGCGGTGGACATCTTCGCGATCGTCGGCACCATGTTCGGCATCGCCACGTCGCTCGGTCTTGGCGTGACGCAGATCAATGCCGGCCTCAACTATCTGGTCGGCGTTCCCATCGCCCCCTGGGTGCAGGTGCCGCTCATTGCGGTCATCACCGCGCTTGCCACCATTTCGGTCGTCACCGGCCTCGACAAGGGCGTGCGCATCCTCTCCGAGACCAACCTGATCGTCGCCGTTCTGTTGATGGTTTTCGTGCTGGTTGTCGGTCCGACATCGGCGCTGTTCCGCGATTTCGTGCAGAACATCGGTCTCTATCTCGACACGCTGGTGTTACGCACCTTCAACATCTACGCCTATGAGCCGACCCCGTGGATCGACGGCTGGACGCTGTTCTACTGGGCCTGGTGGATTTCCTGGTCGCCTTTCGTGGGCATGTTCATCGCCCGCATCTCGCGCGGCCGTACGGTGCGCCAGTTCGTGACGGCGGTTCTGTTCATCCCCGCCGGCTTCACCTTCTTCTGGATGACCGTGTTCGGCAACACCGCGATCTTCATCGACACCGGCGTTGCCGCCGGCGAGCTTGGCGCTGCGGTCGCGGCCGATGTTTCGGTCGGCCTGTTCCAGTTTTTCACCTACCTGCCGCTGACGGCGATCACCTCGACGCTGGCCGTCCTTCTGGTGGCGATCTTCTTTATAACCTCCTCGGATTCCGGCTCGCTGGTCATCGACACAATCGCCGCCGGTGGCGAAACCGAAACCACCACCCTGCAGCGCGTGTTCTGGTGCGGCATGGAAGGGCTGGTTGCGGCAAGCCTGCTTCTGGCAGGCGGGCTTGGCGCGTTGCAGTCTGCAACCGTCGCCAGTGCGCTGCCGTTCACCTTTGTCATGCTGGCGCTTGTCTGGGCGCTCTTCGTGGGCATGCGGGCAGACCTTGCCCAGCGTGAGGCGCATGCCGGAATTCCGCAGGTTGCGCCGGCGCATCCGGCTTCGGGCATCACCTGGCAGCGCCGGCTGAGCCTGATGATGCATGCGCCCAGCGAGAAGGAAATTCACACCTTCATTCAGAGCAATGTGAAGCCCGCGCTGGAGCAGGTTGCCAAGGAACTGACGGATCGCGGTCGCGAGGCCTTTGTCGAGGATGGAGAGGCGGGCGCCATCGCTCTGACCTCACCGGCTGAAGACATGCGCGACTTCGTCTATGGCGTTGCGCCCGTTTCTCAGAAACTGCCTGCATTCTCGGCGTTCGAGGCTGCGCGCTCGGGCCTGCGCTATGAGGCGCGGACGCAGTTCTCCAGCGGCAGCAAGGGCTATGACATCATGGGCATGACGCGCGATCAGATCATCCACGATGTTCTGATCCAGTATGAGCGTTATCTCTTGCTCGTGCAGTCGCCGGCCTCGGAGCTGGTTTCGGCTGCGCCGGAGCATGATGTTCAGGCTCTGACGGAAGAATAGGGGACCGGGCCGGTGGCGCACGCGCTGCCGGCCCGCCTCATGACTGCGCGGTTCATCGCCGGTCTTTATTGCAGGTGACGCTGTCGCCTGATCTCCCGCCGCTTCATTGCGTCAGGGGAGGCTCTTTATCAGTGATTGGCGGTTAGCCCGCCCGGATCGCCATGATCGATTTGTTGAGGAATGCGAGTTTCTCGAACAGGATCTCGCCATCGTCGAACAGACGCCGCATCTGGCGGGCCGAAATGAGCTTGTTGTGCTCGACCAGATCGCGCGCTTCCTCAAGGTCCGGGGTGCGCGGGAAAAAGCCCAGCTGAAAGCGCCTGACAAGGCCAACCTTCACACTGTTTGGCAGATACTGAAATCCCGGTGTCCGGAAGTGCGGCTCGAAGGGAAACCAGTAATTCGGCGTCTGCACGAAATAGCGCTTCGAAAGCCGCTTGGTGTTCTCGGCAAACTGGATCATCCGTTCCCAGCTTCCGACATGCTCGACCACGGAATTGGAATGCACCAGGTCGAAGCTCTCTCCCGCCAGGAGCTGCGGATCGGCAGCGTCACCGGCAAGTGAATCAAACAGTCCGGTGTTCCTGACGCGCTCGGCTTCGAGGTTGACGAGCGTAATTTTCAGATTCTGACGGTGTTTTTCAAGAAAATCGGATCCGATTTTCCAGTATTCCTCGGTTCCACCGAGGTCGAGAATACGAATCTGGGTTTTCTCTGAAAGAGCGTCCTCGATCAGTGTCCGTACATTTTGAAAACGCTTTGCCCGGAAATTGAACTCGATGCTTTTGGGATTGTCGTATGGAGTTTTCTTTGCTGGCTCATCAGTCAGAACTTTAAAGTCTGTAGTCATGAAAATATTCTTTTCGCGCCCGTCGCTCTGCGTTTCAGGCCTTATGATTTGATATTTGCGAAAGATAAAGAATAATTCTCTTATTCTGTCTCTTTCTGCAAAAAAACAGGTCGCTGAACAGTTGATTATGCAGCGCGCTTATGTCGTGTGCGAAAGCCACCGACTGTTGCAAGTCGCATCAGCCAGTGTTCGCCTGCTTCCTGCTTTGCGAAACTAGTCCTCGCGCGAGCGGTCCGGCATGGCAAGCGTCAGCCAGTGCGCGGTGAGGGCGGGTTTGATCGAGTTCTCGATCTCCACCGTCACATCGTAATTGACCTCTGCAATGCCCGAGGGGCGCAGCTTGATGTTGGCGAGCACGAAGCGTGCGCGAATGCGTGCGCCGCTGCGGATAGGAGCCAGAAAGCGGATGCGCTCAAAGCCGAAATTCACGCCCATCGCCGAACCGTCGAGACGGGGCACGGCCTCGAAAACCATGGTCGAGAGCAGCGAGAGCGACAGGAAACCATGTGCGATGGTTCCGCCATAGGGCGTCTCGCGTGCGGCGCGCTCTGGATCGGTGTGAATGAACTGGTGATCGTCCGTCGCCGCAGCGAACTGGTCGATCATCTCCTGGGTGACAACACGCCAGTCGGACAGGCCGACTTCCTGTCCCACCAGTTTCTGCGCTTCTTCAATGCTGATTGTCCCGGTGGTCAACGGGGCACTCCGTGGCTGTTGAGCTGGTCAGGCGGGCGGGATGGATCCCGCCTGCGCGCCGCGAACAGATACAGTTTTGTTTTGCGATTGTCACCCGCCTGGCGCCGCGCGATTGCGCGGCGCGCCCATTCAGGTGGTTTTGTCCCCAAGTCGGGTCGCATGATCGAGCTCGCGCACCAGCCGCGCCTCCTCTTCCGCCTTGGGCGTGATGAACCGGCCGAGCAGCAGATAGGCGACCGGCGTGAGGAAGAGGGTGGAGACGGTGGCAAGGCCGAGACCACCCACCATCACCCAGCCGAGCGCGATGCGCGCTTCTGCGCCTGCACCGCTTGCCATCACCAGCGGCACCCCGCCCACGATCGTGCAGATCATGGTCATCGCCACGGGCCGCAGGCGGATGAGGGACGCCTGTTCGATGGCTTCGCGCACCCCGAGCCCGCGGTCACGAAGCTGATTGGCGAACTCCACGATGAGGATGCCGTTCTTGGCCATGATGCCGACCAGAAGCACAAGGCCGATCTGGCTGTAGACGTTGAGGCTCGTGCCCGTCAGCAGCATGGCGAACACCGCGCAGGCCAGCCCCAGCGGCACCGTTGCCATGATGATCAGCGCACTGATGAAGCTCTCAAACTGCGCCGCCAGCACCAGAAGGATGATCACCAGCGCAAAGCCGAAGATGATCTGCATCGAATTGGCGGTTTCGCCAAGGGCCGCAGCCTCGCCAAGCGGGACAAGCCGCATGCCGGGTTCGAGCAGGGGCTCCGCGATCTCCTGCGCCCGCTGATAGGCTTCGCCCAGCGCAACACCCGGCGCAAGCGACGCGCTGACGCCCACGGCGCGCAGCTGGTTTTCGCGCGAGAGCGATGGCGGCACGGCCTGTTCTTCGAGCCGCGCGATCACCGAAAGCGGCACGAAACGCCCGTCACCGGCCTTCACATAGGTGTTTTCGAGGTCGGTCGGGTCATCGACCGGATTGGTGGTCGAGACGAGTTTCACGTCGACGCTGCGGTCGTTGATGAACACCGAGCCGATCCTGCGGCCGTCGAGCATGGCCTGGATCGTGTTGCCGAGTCCGTCAATGTCGATCCCCAGATCGAAGGCGCGGTCGCGGTCGATGGCGATGGAGAGCTGCGGCTGCGTGGAATCGCTGGAAAGCCGCGCCTGCCGGAAACTCGGATCTTCGCCCATGGCCTCCACGATGGTGGCGGCGGTGGCCGATAACTTTGTGAAATTGTTGCCCGCAACCGCGAAGCTCAGCCCGTTGCCCGCGCCACGGATGCCGAGGCTGTTGGGCTGGAAGACAAAGGCGCGCACACCCGGCTCATTGCGGACCCGTTCGGAGATGTCGGCGACGATTTCCTGCTGGCTGCGGTCGCGCTCGTCCCACGGGGCAAGCCGCAGTACCAGAAAGCCGCTATTGCCAGCACCCTGTCCGGCAATCGAGAAGGTGCTGACGATCTCGCCACTGTCGCGCAGCGGCTCGATCAGCGCTTCGATGCGGCGCAGGCGCTCTGCGAAATAATCGAGGCTCACACCCTGCGGTGCCGAGACCCGCATGAACGCCATGGAGCGGTCTTCGCTCGGCGTGATTTCGGATTTGATGAAGCCGAACGCGCCATAGGATGCGCCCGCAAACAGCACCGAAATGAGCAGGATCAGCGCCGGTGCATCGAGGCAGAAGCGCAGAAGTTTCCGATAGAGCGTCGTCATCGCGCCGCCCACCCTGGCGATGACGCCGGTGTCTTCGCGCGCTTCGCCTTCCGGATGCGCGATCAGCATGCGTGAGGCGAGCATCGGGCAGAGCGAAAGCGCGACCAGCGAAGACAGGAACACCGCCATCGCCAGCACGAAGCCGAATTCCTTGAACAGGCCGCCGGCCTGTCCCGGCAGGAAGGAGATCGGCACGAACACCGCGATCAGCGTTGCCGTGGTCGCAAGCACGGCGAAAAACACCTCCTGCGTGCCCAGAACGGCGGCTGCCCGCGCGCCCATGCCCTCATTGCGGCGGCGCACGATGTTCTCCAGAACCACGATGGCGTCGTCCACCACGAGGCCGGTGGCGAGCACCAGCGCCAGAAGGGTGAGAATGTTGATGGAGAAGCCCGCCAGATAGATCGTCGCCAGCGTGCCGATCAGGGCCACCGGAATGGCAAGCCCCGGAATGAGCGTCGCGCGGAAGTCGCGCAGGAACAGGAAGATCACCAGAAGCACGACCGTCACGGCGATCACCAGCGCGATTTCCACCTCATGGATTGCGCCATTGATGAAGGTCGCATCATCGCTGGTTACCTCAATGTCCACCCCGTCGGGCAGGGTGGTGCTCAGCTGCTCCACTGCGGCACGCACGCCGGACGAGATTTCCAGCGTGTTCGACTGGGCCTGACGCACGATGCCGATGCCGATGCCCGTGCGGCCATTGGCGCGTAACTGGCTTTCGCCGATGTCGCCGCCCAGCGTCACCGTAGCCACGTCGCCGAGCCGCACATGGTCTTTCAGATAGATCGCTTCGAACTGCCCGGGCGTCGAAATGGCCGCCGTCGCCCGCACCGTCAGGTTCTGCGTCGTGTTGCTCAGAGAGCCCGCCGGCGTGTCGAACGCGACCGTGCCAAGAGCTCTGGAGACATCGGCCACCGTCAGCCCAAGGCTCGAAAGCCTCGTCTGGTTGATGTCGATGCGGAAAATCTCCGTGCGGTCGCCATAGACCTGCACATCGGCAACGCCGGGCACGGCGGACAAGACGTCCACCACCTCGTCTTCCACCAGCGTCGTCATGTCCTGGATCGGCATGGTGGTGGAGGTGAGCGCAATGCGCATCACGGCCTGCGCGTCATTGTCGGCCTTGATGATGCGTGGTGCATCGGCGTCGTCGGGCAGGCTGTTCTGGATGCGGCTCACCGCGTCGCGAAGGTCGGAGGCGGCGGTGTCGAGGTTGACGCTGTCGCTGAACTCCACCGTCACGCGGCTGCGCCCGTAATAGGAATCCGACGAGATCGCCTGCACGCCCGGCACGCGGGCGACGGCGCCTTCGATGATCGCGGTCACTTCGCGATCCATGGTTTCGGCTGCCGCGCCGGAGAAATTGGTCGAGACGGTGATCACCGGGCGGTCCACGTCCGGCAGTTCGCGCACCTCGATGCCGAACAGCGCCGCCAGACCCGCAACGGCGATCAGCGTGTTGAAGACGAAGGCCAGAACGGGTCGCCTTACGAAAAGGGCGGTAATGCCCGTCTGGGCGTTGTGGAGCGCTTCCCTCACGTCGCTGACCCTTCCGCGGTGGCAAGGCGCGATCCGGCGCTGGCCGGGTTCCCGGCCGTGTTCACCGGCGCGCCTTCACGCATGTTGTGAATGCCCTGCGTCACCACCAGATCCCCTTCGGCGAACTCGGCGTCGACCAGCACGCTGTCTGCATTACGCTGGATGATCCGCACCGGCTTCTGGCGAGCCTTCCCGCTCTCCACGATCCACACAAACGGCCCGTCCGCGCTCCACTGCACGGCCAGCGGATCGATTGCCGGATAGGTTTCGCCAGGGAAGCGCATGGTGATGGTGAAGGCCATGCCCGCGCGCAGCCGGTCGTCCGGGTTCTCGATGCGGCCTTCCACGCGCAGCGTGCGGCTGTCGGGGTCGATGCGGTTGTCGAGCGCGCTGATTTCGCCCTCATGAACGGAAGAGCTGCGCGCGACCGAAGCTGCGGTCAGCGGCGCGCCGATCTCGATCAGGTCGGCATAGCGCTCGGGAATCCAGAAATCGACGAGGATCTGCGAGCGGTCGTCAATGGTCGCGATCTCGGTGCTGTTGGTTACATAGCTGCCGGCGGAAATCGGCAGAATGCCGACCGTGCCGTCGATGGGGGCGGTGATGGAGCGGCGGTCGAGCGCCAGCTGCGCTTCCCGCTTGGCAAGCTCGGCATTGCGTAACGCCAGCTCCGCTTCGTTCTGTTGCACCACGCTCACCGTGTTCGAGGCGCGCAGCGCCATGATGCGCTCAAGCTTCGTCGTGGCGTCGTCGAGCGCGATGACGGCGCGGTCGAGCGCAATCTCTTCGGAATCCGAATCCAGCTTTGCGATCAAATCGCCGGCCTGAACCTCCGCGCCCGATGCGACGGCAAGCTCGGTCAGCGTGCCGGAGGTGAGCGGGTTCACCGAAACCGACCGCAGCGCGCGGCCGGTGCCGATGGCGTTCAGCCTGTCATTGATCGTGGCATAGGCCACCGGTGCGGTGACCACGGGACCGGGCGCGCCGCCACCCGGGCCGCGCTGCCCATTGCCTGAAGCGGCTCCACTCGTGGCTGCAGGCGCCTCATCCATCAGGCCCGCACGGGCCAGAATGTTCTGCGCGCCGGGATAATACCAGAACCACGCCAGCGCGGCGGCAACGAGAATGAGGAGGCAGAGAACTGCCTGTTTCCAGAAAGACATGCACGCTCCGGCTGTTATCTTGTGGCGGTGGAGGTGGCATTCATCAGCCGGTATACCGGTCGCTTCAGGCCACTTGTCTTATGCCAGCTTCCGGGCGGCTTTTCATCTGTTCTAGTATTAAATTCTCGTAAGGCTAGGGCAGGGCACGCGGGCCGAAATGGCCGCGGTTCAGGTCACCTTGGCGCGTTTGCGGTAGATTTCCTGATCCCACAGCCGCTCCCGCATGACCCGTTCCAGGATCTCTGCCGCCGTGACGATATCCGCATGGCTGAGATAGAGCGGCGTCATGCCGAAGCGCAGAATGTCGGGCGCGCGGAAGTCGCCGATCACGCCATTGGCGATCAGCGCCTGCATCACCGCATAGCCTTCCGGATGGCGGAAGGAAACCTGGCTGCCGCGCTGGTCATGGTCGCGCGGGGTCGCCAGTTCCAGCTCCGGGCAGCGCTGCTCAACCTCGGCGATGAACCGGTCGCAAAGCTGCTGCGACTTCTCGCGCACCAGCGCCATGTCGACGCCGTCGAAGGCGTCCAGCGCCCTGTCGAGCGATGACATGGAAAGGATTGGCGGCGTGCCGACCATCATGCGCGCAATGCCGTCTGCCGGCGTGTAGTTCTCGGTGAAGGCGAAGGGCGTCTGATGCCCCATCCAGCCCGAAAGCGCCGGGGCCACATGCGCCACGTGGCGCTCTGCAATGTAGAGGAAAGCGGGCGCGCCGGGGCCGCCATTCAGATATTTGTAGCCGCAGCCAATGGCAAAATCTGCGCCCGCTGCGTCCAGATGAACCGGAAAAGCACCGGCGCTGTGGCAAAGATCCCAGATCGCAAGCGCGCCCTTGTCGTGGATGTGCTTCGTCATCGCCGCCATGTCGTAGCGCCGGCCCGTGCGGTAATCGACCTCGGTCAAAAGCACCGCCGCCACGTTTTCGTCGACGGCTTCTTCCATATCGTCGGCGGTCGCCAGTTTCAGCTCGTAACCCTGGCCCAGAAGACGCGCGAGCCCGTCCGCAACATAGAGATCGGTCGGGAAATTGTTGCGGTCGGAAAGGATCACGCGGCGGTCAGGTCTGAGCGAAAGGGCTGCCGAAAGGACCTTGAACACGTTGATCGTCGTGGAATCGCCAACCGCGACACTGTCTTTCTTTGCGCCCACCAGCCGGGCGATCTTGCCCGCGACGCGCGCCGGCAGGTCGATCCAGCCGGCATCGTTCCAGCCGCGCACGAGCCGCTCGCCCCATTGCTGTTCCACCACGCCCTTCATGTGCGCGCTGAGGCCGGCCGGCAGAACGCCCAGGCTGTTGCCGTCCAGATAGATCACGCCTTCGGGCAGGGCAAAGCGCTCGCGAAACGCCTTCAGCGGGTCCAGCCGGTCGGCCTCATCGGCCCGCGCCATCGTCTGTGTGTCCTGATTGTCCGCCCGTGCATTCATTGGTCGCTATCCCACTGGATCGAATTATTATATATAATATGATTGATTATATGGGATTTCAGGTCAAGACAATGCTTCAGACCAAAACTCCGGAAGGCGAGGGCGGCGTTGCAGCGCTGAAGCGCGACATTGTGAGCGGCGTTCTCGCACCGGGGGAGCCGCTGCGCCTGATGGCGCTCTCGAAGCGCTATGGCGTTGGCTACACGCCGCTGCGTGAGGCGCTGTCGCGGTTCGGGGAGGCGGGGCTTGTGGTGCTGAGCCCCAACAGGGGTTACCGGGTGGCTCCCGTTTCGTTTGCGGAGCTGGAGGACCTTGAGCAGTCGCGTGCTTTGATCGAGGTGGCGCTTCTGGAAGACGCCATCGCCCATGGCGACCTTGCGTGGGAGGCTGCCATCGTTGCCGCGCATCATCGTCTTGCGCGCGCCTCGGCCGCGCTGGATGACGGTGCGCAGGCCTATTCGGAGTGGATGGAGGCGCATGACGCCTTTCACGCCGCGCTTCTTGCAGCTGCACGCTCTGTCTGGCTGAAATCGTTTCAGCGGCAGCTTTCCGAGCAATTGCGCCGCCACCACCACGCGCTTCTCTTTCCCCCTGCCGATGCGGGCGGGGAGGTCATCACCCATGACCCGGCAACGCGGGCGCTTCTTGAGGAGGCGCTTGCTCTTGAAGGGCACACACGTCTGATGGATGCAGCACTTGCCCGCGATGCGGGCAAAGCCGCCACGCTGCTGCGCGCCCATGTGCAGTTCACGCTGGCCGTGCACCGCGCGGCATCCGGTGGCGAGGGGGCGTGAAGGGCTTGCCCGTCGGCGCAGAAGGTTGTTCCGCTGCCGACAGGCTCTTCGCTATGCTTTGTTGTCGCGATCCCAGGCAGCGCTTGCCGCTTCAAGGGCGTCAATGTCCGCCGCACATATGGCGTCCCGCAGGGAGGTAAACTTCTCTTCTGGCCACTGGTAAAGGCCCAGTGCAAGCAGCTTTTCGATGGTCGCGTCGTCGAAGCGCTTGCGCAGCTCCACGGCGGGGTTTCCACCGACGATCGCATAGGGTGCCACGTCTTTCGTGACGATCGCGCCCGAGGCGATCACCGCGCCTTCGCCGATCACGACGCCGGGCATGATCATGGCGCGCATGCCGATCCATGCGCCGTCATGGATATGTGTGTCGCCCTTGCCGACATAGGCGTCGCCGATTTTGTCAGCGAACGGATAGAGGCTGAACCAGTCCATGCGGTGCGTGTGGTTGCCGCCCATCAGGATCACGGCTTCCGCGCCGATACAGACATAGTCGCCGATATAGAGCTGATCGACTGGCCATTGCGAGGTCCATGCCGAGCGGCTGTATTCGTCCCCGTAGAGGTAGCGAACGACGCTCTCCTCGAAACTGCCGGTCCACGCATCGCTGTAATAGCTATGCGTTCCACGCAGATGGATGTTCGGATTGGAAACGGTTTCGTGAAGGTGTTCGACCCGTGACCAGTGCTTGTTCATCGTTCTTCTCCTTGACCGGTCGCCGATGCCTGTGGGCCAAAGCCAGCGCGCGCCGCAAATCGCAGCGGTTGCGGTGCTCACATGGAGATCGAAAAGCGCTTCTTGGAAAAGAAGTGCCGAACCCGGGAGCGGTCCGAAATCATCAGCTGATTGCTTGATGTAAGGGGGGGGGATGGTGGGCGTGACTGGGATTGAACCAGTGACCCCTACGATGTCAACGTAGTGCTCTCCCGCTGAGCTACACGCCCATCCGACGCCGCGCATAGATCACACAAATCAGGCCGGCGTCAATAGGTAGTTTGAGTGTTTTTACCGCAATGTGACGATCACTCTGCCGGCTCTCGCCGAACGCCTTGAAAACCGCGGTCAGGCGGCCTGCAAAAGTTTCTCCACCTCGTTCACGAGGTCACGCAGATGGAAGGGCTTGGAGAGAACTTTCGCGTCCTGCGGTGCGTTCGAATCGGGATTGAGCGCGACAGCCGCGAATCCCGTGATGAACATCACCTTCAGATCCGGATCGATCTCGGTGGCGCGGCGAGCCAGCTCGATGCCGTCCATCTCGGGCATCACGATGTCGGTCAACAGAAGGGAGAAGGGTTCTTCGCGCAGCCTGTCATAAGCGCCGGCGCCATTGTCGAAGTCGACGACCTCGTAACCAGCCCGCTCCAGCGCCTTCACCAGAAAGCGCCGCATATCATTGTCGTCTTCCGCCAGGAGAATCCGTGCCATTTTGCCGTCCAGATAGTGCGAGAGCGATTGACCCGCAAACGCTTGCCCAAAAATCGCTTGCCCACAATTCACTTGAATGAGACCAGCTATATGATTCCAGCGTGGTAAATATCAAGTGAAACCTGCTGATCCAGCTTGTGGACTGGCTGGACAGGCGTGCGCACGAATGGCAGATTTTATACCGAAATAGTATGCCGGAGGCGTGAAAATCGTATGACTGCCGCAGCGGATTTTGCGAAAATCCCCGCTTTCGAGGTGCGTTCTCCTGCGTTCCAGACTGCTCCCTTCGTTTTCAACTCGCCGCATAGCGGACGACATTATCCCCAGCGCTTCCTCGACATGAGTCGTCTGGATGCGACCATGATCAGGCGCTCCGAAGACTGCTATGTGGATGAGCTCTTCTCCGGCGTGGTCGCCTGTGGCGCGCCGCTTCTCACCGCCAATTTTCCGCGCGCCTATCTGGATGTGAACCGCGAGCCGTGGGAACTCGACCCGCGCATGTTCTCCGAGCCGGTGCCGCCTTACGCCAATATCCGCTCGCCGCGTGTGGCCGGTGGGCTCGGCACCGTGCCCAAGCTGGTGGGCGAGGGGATGAACATCTATCAGGGCCGCCTGCCGCTGGCCGAGGCCGTGTCGCGCATCGAGACCATCTACGTGCCCTATCACGAGCGCCTGAAGCGCCTTTTGATCGACACGCACTGCACCTTCGGCCACGGCATTCTGATCGATTGCCACTCCATGCCGGCGGGTGTGCGTTCCGGCGATGGCGCGCTGCGGCCCGATTTCATCATCGGTGACCGCTTCGGCGTTTCCGCCGCTTCGGCACTCACCGAATGCGTGATCGGTCTCCTGGCGGCGCGCGGCTATTGCGTGGTGCACAACAAGCCCTATGCCGGTGGTTTCATCACCGAGCATTACGGCCGCCCCGCACAGGGGCTTCACGCGCTGCAGATCGAAATCAACCGCAGCCTCTATATGGATGAGCGCACACTGGAGAAGAGGCCGGGCTTCAACGCGCTGATGGACGATCTCACCGGCTTCGTGCGTGAGCTGATGGCGATCGCCGGGCAGTATTTCACCGACTATCCGCTCGCCGCCGAGTGAAATCACGGTTTGCTGCGGTGCAGCAAATTTGCTCTGGACGGGGACAAAAAAAGACCGCATCGCCCTGGCGATACGGCCAAAAGTCTAGGGAGGAAACGCCCAATAAGGGCATCCGGCAGATCAACTGCCTGAACAAAGTCTATGTTGCGATGCACAATTGTCAAGCGTTAACCGTAACGCGCCCATTGCAAACCGCGCCAAACGCGGCAAAGATCGCCGCTCTTAACAGCCCTTTCAGGCAGCGAATCCGTAAATTCAGGAGAGTTCCATGACCGTGTCGCCGGCTTTGATGCGCCGCATTGCCGAGGCCGCTGCAGCCCAGACCCTGCCGCGCTTCCGTCAGCCGGTGTTGATCGACAACAAGCTCGAAAGCGGTTTCGATCCGGTCACGGAGGCTGACCGCGAGGCCGAGCGCGCCATTCGCGGGCTGATCAGCGAGGCGTTTCCCGATCACGGCATTCTGGGTGAGGAGTTCGGCCTTGAAGGCGAGGCGAGCGATCACCGCTGGATCATCGATCCCATCGATGGCACGCGCGCCTTCATTTCCGGCCTGCCGCTCTGGGGCACGCTGGTGGGGCTCACCGTATCGGGCCGCGCCGTTGCCGGCATGATGTCCCAGCCCTTTACCGGCGAGCTCTTCTATACGGTTGGCGATGGCGCGCATTACGAGGGGCCGGGCGGCCCACGCCGTCTCAAGACGCGCGACACGACCGAGCTGTCCGACGCTACGCTGTGCACCACCACGCCGGCGCTGTTCGATCCGCTGCACCGCGCCGCCTATGACCGGGTGGAAAATTCGGTCTGCCTCGCCCGCTACGGCACCGATTGCTACGCCTACGCCATGCTGGCAGCGGGCCAGATCGATCTGGTCATCGAGACCGGTCTTCAGACTTACGACATCGCTGCGCTTGTCCCGATCATCGAGCAGGCGGGCGGCGTGATCACCAGCTGGGCCGGCGGCCGTCCTGAGAGCGGAGGCGACATCATCGCCGCCGCCACGCCCGAACTGCACAAGAAGGCGATGGCGCTTCTGCGCTAGAACACTGCGGCAGAGAACCCGCTCTGGCGTTCAGAAATTGATGTCGCCGGTGCCTTCCACGAAGGCGAAGAAGGCGGCCATCACCTGTTCCCGGTAAAGGTCTGCCTCCTGCAGCAATTCGTGCCGCGCGCCATCAATGGTCAGGAGCGATGTGCTGCGTAACTGCCGGGAAAAGCGCTCGATTGCCGGGTTGGAGACCACGCGGTCCGCACCGGCCGAAAGGATGAGCGAGGGAATGTGGATCCGCGCGGCAAAGGCCGGGTCCGTCACCCGTTCGATGGCCAGAAACATGGCGCGCGTCCAGGCGACCGTCGGCCCGTTGATGGCAAGTCCGGGCCAGGCGCTGACCGTCGCCCGGTTGCGGGCAAAGCGCTGCGGGTCGGAACTCAGCGCCGCCGGCGAAAATTCAGGCATTTTCATCCGGTTGCGGCGGCCCGGCATATACATTCGGCCAAGTCCCAAAGCGTAGAGAAGCTGCGCGAAGTGCGACACCCAGCGTGTCGTTCTGGGCGAGACCGGAAGTCCCAGAAGCGGCGTGCAAAGCACCATGCGGCGCACCCGGTTGGCCATCATGGGTGCGGCCAGAAGCGCAATCAGAACGCCGGTGGAATGGGCGAGAATGTAGTAGGGGCCGCGGCAGTCGGGCAGCACCACCTGTTCGAAGAACGCATCCAGGTCGCGCACATAATCGTCGAAGCTCTCAACATAGCCCCGATTGGCGTCCGGCAGCAGTCTCTGCGAGCGCCCCTGTCCGCGCCAGTCCAGTATCGCCGCGCCATAGCCGCGTTCGGTCAGGTCGTTCGCGGTCTCGAAATATTTCTCGATATACTCGTTGCGGCCGGGCAGGATCACCACCGTGCCGTGTTTCTCGGCTCCGCGTTCCGGCGCGCGCGCAAAGCGGATCGAAACCCCGTCCTTCGTCTGGAACAGGTCCGCCTTCATCCCCTCGGGCGGGGGATTTTCCGGAACGACGATAAGCAGGTCATTCATGCAGGATCGTGGACCTCAAGAGCGGCTTTGAGGGGTGTGGAAGATGATATTCCTAAGAAGGAATAGAGCCGGGATGCGTGAATGGCAAGAAACAGAACGGTTGCGACTGAAACTGAAAGCCGGAAGTGGCCTGAACCACTTCCGGCATTCCGCACCGGCTGGAAGGGACGTTACATCCGGTACGTTCCGCAGGGCAGCGTCATAAGTCCGCCGCCGATCCATTGCGCTAACGCTAGCAGCGTGAAGCTGAACGGTATCCGAGCGGCCCGTTCATCCGCCGTTCATCTGAAATCGACGGGCTCTTGAACCCGATTTTTGGGGTTCCCATATATCTTCTGCGGCCGCCAGAACGGGGTCGCTGGCCAGCGGGAAACGCCCGAAGCGGGTTTCCGAAAATGGCCATAACGCAATGTTGCTCAACTGGAGAACAGACCATGCGTCACGTTGATTTTTCGCCTCTCTATCGTTCCACCGTCGGCTTCGACCGGCTCTTTGGCATGCTCGATACGCTGGCCCAGCCCGAGGGCGGCCAGACCTATCCGCCCTACAATATCGAGCGCACGGGCGATGATTCCTACCGCATCTCGATGGCTGTCGCCGGCTTTGGCGATGAGGACATCTCCATTGAGGCCCATCGCAATGTGCTCACCGTCAAGGGTGAGAAGAACGCCGAGCAGAAAAGCGAAGGCGAACTGCTTTATCGCGGCATCGCCGCACGCAGCTTCGAGCGCCGCTTCCAGCTCGCCGACCACGTCGAAGTGACGGGCGCCAACCTTGAAAACGGGCTCCTTCACATCGATCTCACGCGCAACATCCCCGAGGAGATGAAGCCGCGCCGTATTCCCATCGCTTCGGCGAAGGAAACGAAGGAGATCGAGGCCAGGACCCACTAAGGCTTCGGCCTGAGGGAATCCCCGATTTGCTAGAAGCAGACGGATAAGAGTTTGAATGATGGCGGCGCCCGTGTGGCGCCGCTTTTGTGTTTTCAGGCAGTGCTCGCGCTTTTGCGGCCAAGAAGGGCATCCAGCGAGATGCGTCCCGCACCCTTCACCACAAGATAAAGCAGCAGAAACACCCAGAGCGTCCGCTGGTCCCAGATCAGCCCGTCGGAGAAGCGGTCGAACCACGCGCCTGCGGTCTCCGCGCCCACCTTGTGTACGGCAATGTCCACATAGGACTGCACCAGCACGAAACCGATCATGCCGAGTGCGGCAATCCGGGTGAAAAGACCGATCACGATCAGGAGCGGAAGGACAAACTCCGCATAGGTGCCGGCCCAGACGATTGCGCCCCATGGGATGAAGGGCACGGCTGAAACATCGCCGCCCGCAGCCTCCACCGCCGGCAGCGCGATCTGGTAATAGGCCCCGTCTGCGACGCTGAAGAAGCCGAGCAGGCCTTCGCCCACCTTCGTGCGGGCCGAATTCAGGAAGTAGAAATAGAGAACGGCGAAGAAGGCGAAGCGCGCGGCAAGGCCCGGAAACCAGCCATCGAGCATCCGCTCAAGGGTGGAGAAAACGCGCGCATGAAGCATCTGGATTGCGTGGATCACGGGCTTTCATCCTTGTTCTGACTGTCATTGCCTGCCTGGCATGTCTCGAATGCGCCGCTTTCGAGCATCAGGGCGATGGCGGCGGAAAGATCGAAGCCGGGATCGGCTTCAAGCGCCGCCCCGGCCGCCTGTTGCAGCGCTGCGCCATTGGCGAGCGCCTTCAGAAAGGCGAATTGGCCCCGGTCGAGCTCGCGCACCTGCACATCAAGTGCGGGCCGGGTCACCAGCGCTGCCTCGGCAATGCCCGCGTCGATGCGATCAGGCATCGGCCCGGTGCGGTGCGCCGTGGAGATCGTATGCACCGCATAGTCCGAACGCGTGAGATGCATGGCCGGGTGCGGCGTGAAACGGGCTGTTGCCAGCGCTTCCGGCGGCAGGGCTGCGAGATCGGCGGGCGCAAGTGGTGTGCGGTCGGCTGCGTGAAAGGCGTCAAGCCAGGCGCGTTCCAGCCGGGCCACGTCGGGCAGATATTTCAGATGCCGTATCGGCTCGAACCCGGCCAGAAAATCGCCGAACCCGTGCCCGTATTCGAAGACGAGGCGTGAGCGCGGTGGATGCACGCGCAGAAACTCCCGCGCGATCATGCGGAAATTCTCATCCCCCAGGATCATGGCGACCGCCGGAAAGATTTCTGAAAGCGCGGTTACGAGACTATGGGTGACATTGTTGCGATAGACGTTGAAGCGCTTGATCGCCGCCTTGCCATGCGGGCCGCTCACGCCCTGCGGCGTGGCGCGATCCGGGTTGAGCAGAACGGCGCCAAAGGCGTCGTCATAGGGCTGCGCCGGGTCCTGTCTCATGGCGTCAGGAATGGAGCGCATGGCGTTTTTCTTCCGGCTCGAGGGTGCGATGACGGTCTAGAATGCGTTCAGCCGCCGCCGCCTCGGATTGGAGGATCGGCCAGTCGGGAATGTCCGCATCCCATTCGATCAGCGTGTCGACGGGGCCGCATGCGGCGATCACCGTTTCATAAAGGCTCCACACCGGGTCGGCGACCGGTCGGTCATGGCTGTCGATCAGCAGCGGCGCACCCTCGTCGTCTTCCTGTTCGTCATGGCCGGCAAGGTGGATTTCTCCCACATGCGCCAGCGGGAAATCGGCGAGATACTCCGTGGCGCTGAAGCCGTGATTGGTCGCAGAAACGAACACATTGTTGATGTCGAGCAGCAGGCCGCAGCCCGTGCGCTTCACGATTTCACGCAGGAAATCCGTTTCCCGCCATTCGGATTCGGAGAAAAGGACGTAGGTGGACGGGTTTTCCAAAAACATCGGCCTGCCGATGGCTTCCTGCACCTGATCGATGTGCTCGCACACCCGTGCAAGCGTCTCATCGGTGTAGGGCAGGGGCAGGAGGTCGTTGAAAAACACATCGTCATGGGTCGACCAAGCCAGGTGCTCCGACACTTTGAAGGGTTCGTAGCGCTCCACCAGCCCGGCAAAGCGTTGAAGATGTTCGGGGTCGAGCGGGTCGAGGCCGCCAATCGACATGCACACGCCGTGTAACGAGACGGGCAGCATGTTGCGGATTGCGGTCAGCGCGGCGTGCGGCGGGCCGCCCGCGCCCATATAGTTTTCTGCGTGTACTTCCACGAAACCCACTGACGCAGGGTTTTCAGCGATTGCGTCGAAATGCTGCGGCTTGAAACTCGCACCGGCCCGGCCAGCGGGGGCACCAGTGGGGGCATCAGCGGGGTGAAATGCCGGAAAGCGGCTCTGGATGGCGGAAAGGGGTTTTGCTTCGCGTGCCATGAGGTCGCCTCCCGGCATTTGGTGTCAGGTCAGATCATGCTGGCTGGATCAGGAGGGCATGTCGCGCTCAAGCGGCTCAAGCGAACCCATGCGCTCGCCGGGCAGTTCCATCGTGGCGCAGGTGCCTGCATCGACATATTTCCAGGCATTGCCCTGGTAATCGACCTTGGAGGTGCCGGCGCAGGTGGTGCCGGGCCCGGCCGCGCAATCGTTCTTGCCGGCCATGGACACGCCATAGCACTTTTCTTTTTCCTGGGCCTGGGCGGCCGTGGTGGTGGCCAGCGTGCCGACCGAAAGGGCGGCTGCGACCGTTCCGGCGATATAGGCAGCGGTGAGTGCGGTTTTGGTGGACATGAATGATCTCCTCTCGGGTCCTGTCGAAACCGGGGTTCCGTCCCGGCAGGACCCGTTTTTTCAGAGGGATCGTTCACTTGGAAATCAAGCGCGCGCGAGCCGGCATCACTTGCGTGTGAGGCTTTGTTTATCGCGAAGGTTGTTGTCGTGCCGCGCGCGCCGTGTTGCTCAGGCCTTCAATGCTTCCGCGCACCTCTGGATGTCGGCGGCCTCGGTGGCGAAACTTGTCACGAAACGATAGAGCGTGTTGCCCGCCGTCATTTCGCCTGCGAATGAGAGCGGTGGCTTCCACGGATAGAACTGCGCGCCAGCGGCCTGAAGCGCCTGGGCCTTCTCATCCTTCATGAGCGCAAACACCTCGTTGGCCTGCGGCTGCCAGGCAAGGCGTGCCCCATCGGCATTGGAGATCGCGGTTGCGAGCTCTGCTGCCATCGCGTTGGCGTGGCGCGCATTCTTCAGCCAGAGGTCGTCACGGAAATAGGCCTCGAACTGCGCCGCGATGAAACGCGACTTGGAGAAGAGCTGTGCGGCGCGCTTGCGCAGGAAGTGCATCTGGCCGATCTTCGCCGGATCGAACACGATGATCGCTTCCGCGCACCAGCAGCCATTCTTCGTGCCGCCGAAGGAGGCAATCTCCACGCCGCGCTTCCAGGTCATCTCGGCCGGCGTCGTGTCCAGCGACACGAGCGCATTTGCGAAACGCGCGCCGTCCAGATGCAGCGGAATGCCCGCTTCGCGGCAGATGCCGGCGATCTCTTCGATCTGTTCGAGTGAATAGAGTGTGCCGATCTCGGTCGCCTGGGTGATCGAGGCGGCCATGGGCTGCCCGGCATGCACGAACTGGGCCGGGTGTTCGCGGATCGCCGCGTCGAGCGCGTTCGGGTCCATGCGGCCAAGCTGACCCGCCACGCCCTTCAGGCGCGCACCGCCGGTCAGATATTCCGGTGCGCCACCCTCATCATCGATGGCGTGCGCTTCCGAATGGCAGAAGGCGACCCCGCCGGGTTTCGAGGCCCAGGTGAGCGACAGGCTGTTTGCCGCCGTTCCCGTTCCGACGAAAAACACCGCCACCTCGCGTTCGAAGATGTCGCTGAACATCTTCTCCACCCGTTTGTCCAGCTCGCTGGTTCCATAGGCCGGCGCAAAGCCGCCTGCATTGGTGACGAGCGCTTCGGCGATTTGCGGGTGGGCGCCGGCCCAGTTGTCGGAGGCGAAATTCATGCGGCAGATCTCTCTTTTGACCCCAAAATAAGCAGTGGCGGCGGGAGATTGCGCGCTTCGATGCTCCGGTTCAAGCCCTTCGGATGAGATGTTGCGGTGATTTTTGCGCCTGACAGGATATTCTGCGGCGGTTTATCAAAATGTCATCAATACTTGCAGTTTAGGTATTTTATTTCGTGTTTTGCGCAAAAAATTTGCATTTCCGTCTTGTCTGGTGTTGGTATTTCTGGCATTTCAGCGAATAAGACAGCAGTGCTGTCCTATTGTTGTGCAGTTCGGTTGCCAGCGCCTCAGCGTGGCTTTTGCGCTCGTGATAGTGTTGCGAACGACCGGTGCAACAAAGGCGGTCCGGCAATGACCGGAGCACAGGCAGGGATGCCCGCCCAAGAACAAGAACACGCGCCGGAGCATATCGGTAGCGTTGCTCCGGCTTCTAAATGGAAATGCCGTGCATACACCCCGGAAGGCCGCAAGGGCTTTCTGGCGACTGAACGACCGCCCAGGGAGGCTTGCCCCGGGCTCTAGAATGTGAGGATTTGCGATGACGGAAATGACGCCCTCTTTTTCGACCGGGTTCGGGCCGGCCAACGAGGCCGAAACGGCCGCCGTCAAACGCACCGTGAAGATGTCCGCGCCGGGCGTGCCCGCTGCGCAGGGGCTTTACGATCCCCGCAATGAGCGCGATGCCTGCGGCGTCGGCTTCGTCGCGCATATGAAGGGCAGTCGCTCGCATGATATCGTGCGCGATGGCCTGGCCATGCTCGAAAACCTGACCCATCGCGGCGCGGTGGGTGCTGATCCGCTGGTCGGCGATGGCGCGGGCATGCTGATGCAGATCCCCGACCGCCTCTATCGGGAGGAATGGGCGGAGCGCGGCGTCGAACTGCCGGAGCCCGGCCATTATGGCGTCGGTCACTTCTTCATGCCGCGCGATGCGGAGCTGCGCAAACAGATCTACGACATCATCGCCGATGTGGTGCGCTCGGAAGGCCAGGAGCTGATCGGCTTCCGTGATGTGCCGGTCGACAATGCCTGTCTTTCCAAGGCGCCCGACATTGCCGCTTCCGAGCCCGTCCACCGCCAGATTTTCGTCAGCCGTGGCGCGGGCATTCATGACGAGGAGGATTTCGAGCGTCGTCTCTATATTCTGCGCAAGGTCATTTCGGGCCGCGTGCGCGAGGAGCTCGAGGGCGGCATCAAAGGTTTCTACACCGTGTCGCTGTCGGCGCGCACCATTGTCTACAAGGGCATGTTCCTCGCCTATCAGCTCGGCGCTTATTACAGCGACCTGAAAGACCCGCGTTTTGAAACGGCGCTGGCGCTCGTTCACCAGCGCTTTTCGACCAACACGTTCCCCTCCTGGGAACTCGCGCACCCCTATCGCATGGTCGCCCACAATGGCGAGATCAACACGGTGCGTGGCAACGTTAACTGGATGGCCGCGCGTCAGGCCTCGGTGGATTCGGAGCTGTTCGGCAACGACATTTCCAAGCTCTGGCCCATTTCCTATGAGGGCCAGTCCGACACGGCCTGCTTCGACAACGCGCTCGAATTCCTGTTCCAGGGCGGTTATTCGCTCGTTCATTCGATGATGATGCTGATCCCGGAAGCCTGGGCCGGCAACCGTCTGATGAGCGACGAGCGCAAGGCGTTCTACGAATACCACGCCGCGTTAATGGAGCCGTGGGATGGCCCGGCTGCCGTGGCCTTTACCGACGGCATTCAGATCGGCGCAACGCTTGACCGCAACGGCCTTCGCCCGGCCCGCTATGTGGTCACGGATGACGACCGCGTCATCATGGCTTCGGAAGCCGGCGCGCTCGTGGTTCCCGAAGACAAGATCGTCAGCAAGTGGCGTCTCCAGCCCGGCCGCATGCTTCTGATCGACATGAAGGAAGGCCGCATCATTTCCGACGAGGATGTGAAGGCGGCCATCGCCACCAGGCATCCTTTCAAGAAGTGGCTCGACAACACCCAGCTCATCCTCGAAGACCTGAAGCCGGTCGAACCGCGCGCCCTGCGCAAGGATGTGGCCCAGCTCGATCTCCAGCAGGCTTTTGGCTACACGCAGGAAGACACGAAGATGCTGATGGCGCCCATGGCCACGACCGGGCAGGAAGGCATCGGCTCCATGGGCACCGACACGCCGATCTCGGCCATGTCCGACAAGCCCAAGCTGCTCTACACCTATTTCAAGCAGAACTTTGCGCAGGTCACCAACCCGCCGATCGATCCGATCCGCGAAGAACTGGTGATGAGCCTTGTCTCCTTCATCGGCCCGCGCCCCAACATTTTCGATCTGGTCGGCTCTTCGCGCCGCAAGCGGCTTGAGGTGCGCCAGCCCATCCTCACCAATGGCGATCTGGAGAAGATCCGCTCCATCGGCCACACCGAGGACCGGTTCGACACCAAGACCATCGACGTCACCTATGCGGCGGGCGAGGGTGCTGCCGGCATGCGCGGCGCGCTGGAGCGCGTGTGCGACCGCGCCGAGGCTGCGGTTGCCGGCGGCTACAACATCATCATCCTGTCCGACCGCCAGATCGGCCCGGACCGCATCGCCATCCCGATGCTTCTGGCAACGGCCGCCGTTCACCACCACCTGATCCGCAAGGGTCTGCGCACGGCGGTTGGCCTCGTGGTCGAATCCGGCGAGCCGCGCGAAGTGCACCACTTCTGCTGCCTGGCGGGCTACGGCGCGGAGGCGATCAACCCCTACCTCGCCTTCGACACGCTTCTGTCCATGCACAAGGCCGGCGATTTCCCGCCGGAGGTCGACACGCAGGAGGTGGTTCAGCGCTACATCAAGGCCATCGGCAAGGGCATCCTCAAGGTGATGTCCAAGATGGGCATCTCCACCTACCAGTCCTATTGCGGTGCGCAGATCTTTGACGCCGTGGGTCTGGAAAGCGACTTCATCGAGCACTTCTTCACCAACACCGCCACCACCATCGAAGGTGTCGGTCTGGACGAGATTTCCGCCGAGACGGTCGGCCGCCATGCCGCCGCCTTCGGCGCGGACCCGGTGCTGAAGAGCGCGCTGGAAGTGGGCGGTGAATACAATTTCCGCATGCGCGGCGAATCCCACATCTGGTCGCCCGACGCCGTCGCCTCCCTGCAGCATGCCGTGCGCGGCAAGTCCTGGGAGACCTATCGTGAGTTTGCGAAAATGGTCGACGGGCAGGCAGCCGACGCCAAGTCCATTCGCGGCCTGTTCGCTGTCAGGAAGGCCAAGGATACAGGCCGCAAGCCGGTCTCGCTGGATGAGGTCGAGCCCGCAGCCGAAATCGTCAAGCGGTTCTCCACCGGTGCCATGTCCTTCGGCTCCATCAGCCGCGAGGCGCACACCACGCTGGCGCGCGCCATGAACGCGCTGGGCGGCAAGTCGAACACGGGCGAGGGCGGCGAGGAGCCTGATCGCTATCTGCCGATGCCCGACGGTTCGATGAACCCGGAGCGCTCCTCCATCAAGCAGATCGCCAGCGGCCGTTTCGGCGTCACCACCGAATATCTCGTCAATTCCGACATGATGCAGATCAAGGTGGCGCAGGGCGCAAAGCCGGGCGAGGGCGGTCAGCTTCCCGGCCACAAGGTCGACGCCACCATCGCCAAGGTGCGCCACTCCACGCCGGGCGTCGGCCTCATTTCGCCGCCGCCACACCACGACATCTATTCCATTGAGGATCTGGCGCAGCTCATCTTCGACCTGAAGAACGTCAATCCGGATGCGGATGTGTCCGTCAAGCTCGTCTCCGAGGTTGGCGTGGGCACGGTGGCTGCCGGCGTCGCCAAGGCGCGCGCCGACCACATCACCATTTCCGGCTATGATGGCGGCACCGGCGCTTCGCCGCTCACTTCCATCAAGCATGCGGGCAGCCCGTGGGAGATGGGCCTCGCCGAAACGCACCAGACCCTGGTGCTGAACGGTCTGCGCTCGCGCGTCGCGCTGCAGGTCGATGGCGGGCTGAAGACCGGTCGCGATGTCATCATCGGCGCGCTGCTGGGCGCCGACGAATATGGCTTCTCCACCGCACCGCTGATCGCCGCCGGCTGCATCATGATGCGCAAGTGCCACCTGAACACCTGCCCCGTTGGCGTCGCCACGCAGGACCCGGTTCTGCGCAAGCGCTTCAAGGGCACGCCCGAGCATGTGATCAACTACTTCTTCTACGTCGCGGAAGAGGTGCGCCAGTATCTCGCCGAGATGGGCTACACGAAGCTCGACGATATCGTCGGCCAGTCCGACCTTCTCGAAAAGGATGGCATGATCGCGCACTGGAAGGCGCGTGGCCTCGATTTCACGAAGATCTTCTACAAGCCCGATGCCCCGCGCGAGGCGATCCACTGGACCGAGCGTCAGGAGCATCCCATCGATGATGTGCTCGACCGCAAGCTCATCGAGGCGGCAAGGCCGGCCCTTGAAAACCGTGAGCCCGTGTCGCTCGACTTCCCGATCTGCAACACCGACCGGTCGGCCGGCGCGATGCTGTCGGGCGCGGTCGCCAAGCGCTACGGCCACAAGGGCCTGAAGGAAAACACCATCGACGTGCGCCTCACGGGCACGGCCGGTCAGTCCTTCGGCGCGTTTCTGGCGCGCGGCGTCTCGTTCAGGCTTGAGGGCGACGCCAACGATTATGTCGGCAAGGGCCTTTCCGGCGGCCGCATCGTCATCCGCCCGACGGACGATTCCCGCATTGTCGCGGAAGACTCCATCATTGTCGGCAACACGGTGCTTTACGGCGCAACCGAGGGTGAATGCTATTTCCGCGGCGTTGCGGGCGAGCGTTTTGCCGTGCGCAATTCGGGCGCGGTCGCCGTTGTCGAGGGCGTCGGCGATCATGGCTGCGAGTACATGACGGGCGGCGTGGTGGTCGTGCTCGGTCAGACGGGCCGCAACTTCGCGGCCGGCATGTCCGGCGGCGTTGCCTATGTGCTGGATGAGGCGGGCGACTTCGCCGAGCGCTGCAACATGGCCATGGTCGAGCTGGAGCCGGTGCCGGAGGAGGACGACATCCTCGAAAAGCTGCACCACCATGGCGGCGACCTCATGCACAAGGGCCGTGTCGACGTTACCGGCGACATGACCCGGCATGATGAAGAGCGTCTGGCGCAGCTTATCTCCAACCATCTCCACTACACGGGCTCCGAGCGGGCGCGCGCCATTCTGGATCATTGGGCGGAATACCGTCCCAAATTCCGCAAGGTGATGCCGGTCGAGTACCGCCGTGCACTGGAAGAAATGGAGCGCATGAAGCTCGGTCTGGCGGCGGAATAGCCGTGGGTTCTGGAGATCTGTTGCTCATGGATGTTTTTGGTGACCGGAATTCGGGCAATTGCCTGAAGGTCAGATACACGGCGGACCATCTCGGTCTGCCCTATCGCTGGCATGAGCTCGACCTCATGGCTGGCGAGAGCCGCACGGACGCGTTTCTCGCCATGTCGCCCTTTGGGCAGGTGCCGGTCGTGCGGTTCGATGACGGGCGCACGCTTGGCCAGTCGGGCGCAATCATCCGCTATCTGGCGCGCGGTTCGGCGCTTTTGCCCGAAGACGCGTTTGCCCAGGCGGAAATCGATCAGTGGATGTTCTGGGAGCAGAACTTCCATGAGCCCAATGTGGCCGGTGCGCGCTTTCAGGTGTTCTACCGCAAGGAGCCGGTTGAAGCGCGCGATCCGTTGAAGGTGGAGCGGGGCGAGGCTGCGCTCGATTTCATGGACGAGACGCTGAAGACGCGCGATTTCTTTGTCGGTGACGGGCTCACCATCGCCGATATCGCGCTCCTCGGCTACACGCGGCTTGCCCCCCAGGGGGGCTTTGAACTCGACGGGCGCAGGGCGCTCACCCGCTGGATTGCACGGTGCGAGGATGTTCTCGGACTTCCGGCACTTCACTAGATCGCCATGCGTCCACCGGGGCGCACAATGGACGATCTGAATTATTGATGGGGCATCGGAACAACCGGAAAACGGTATCCGCTTTTCGGTCTGAAGCTCTAAAATAACGGGGTTTACTCGATGGGTAAGGTTACAGGTTTTCTCGAAATCGACCGTCAGGTGCACAAGTACCAGCCGGCGTCCGACCGCATTCGTCATTTCCGCGAATTCACGCTGCCCATGTCGGACAGGGAAGTCGAGAAACAGGCCGCGCGCTGCATGGATTGCGGCATTCCCTATTGCCACGGCCCGACAGGCTGTCCGGTCCACAACCAGATCCCTGACTGGAACGACCTCGTCTATAATGGTGACTGGGAGGAGGCGATCCGCAATCTGCACTCCACCAACAACTTCCCGGAGTGGACTGGCCGCATTTGCCCTGCACCCTGCGAGGAAGCCTGCACGCTCAATCTCGAAGATATTCCCGTCGCCATCAAGACGGTCGAACAGGCCATTGCCGACAAGGCCTATGAGGCGGGTTTCGTGCGGCCCTATCCGGCCGACCACACGACCGGCAAGAAGGTCGCCATCATCGGCTCCGGCCCGGCCGGCATGGCTGCCGCCCAGCAGCTCGGGCGTGCCGGTCATCAGGTCCATGTCTATGAGCGCGAAAGCAGGCCCGGCGGCCTGATGCGCTACGGCATTCCCGATTTCAAGATCGAAAAACACTATATCGACCGCCGCATCGAGCAGATGCAGGGCGAAGGCGTGACCTTCCATTGCGGTGTCAATGTCGGCGTGGACAAGCCGGTGGAAGAGCTTCTGGCCGAGCACGACGCCGTTCTCTACTGCGGTGGCTCGGAGCGCCCGCGCCCGGCTGGTATCCCCGGCGGCGAATTCCACGGCGTTCATGACGCCATGCCCTATCTGGTTCAGCAGAACCGGCGTGTGGGCGGTGAGGATATTCAGTCCGTCGCATGGGCGGCGGAGCCCATCCTTGCCGGCGGCAAGCATGTGGTTGTCGTTGGTGGTGGTGACACCGCATCGGATTGCGTCGGCACGGCCTTCCGTCAGGGCGCGGTGCGCGTCACCCAGCTCGACATCCGCCCGCGTCCGCCGGAGAAGGAAGACAAGCTTGCCGTCTGGCCCTATTGGGCGACGAAGATGCGCACCTCCTCTTCACAGGCCGAAGGCGCCGATCGTGAATTCCAGGTGGCGACGCTTGAATTCGTTGGTGAGGATGGCGTTCTGACCGGTGTGAAATGCTGTCAGGTGGACGAGAAGCGCAAGCCCGTTCCGGGCACGGAATTCGTCATTCGCGCAGATCTCGCCTTCATCGCCATCGGCTTTTCCGGCCCGCTGGAAACAGGCGTTCTGTCCGAGTTTGGCGACCGGCTGAAAACCGATATCGACCGCCGCAACTCTGTGAACGTCAATGCTGACGACCGTGAGTATCGCACCACCATCGACCGTCTGTTTGCAGCGGGCGATGCGCGGCGTGGTCAGTCTCTGGTGGTCTGGGCGATCCGCGAGGGGCGTCAGGCCGCCCACGCGATTGACACGTTCCTCATGGGCAGTTCTGTCCTGCCGCGCTAGGGCGCCGTGCGTCCATTTAGACGCACAAAGGACGCTCCAGGTGGATGACGGCTTCCTTCTCCCCGCTAGAGGGGAGCCAGATGGATGACGGCCCCCTTCTCCCCGCTAGCGGGGAGAAGGTCCCGGCAGGGGGATGAGGGGCTGACGCGGCGCAAGAAAATCTCGCCATATTGTGGGGTTGGCAGAACCTGGCGCTCGCCCCTCATCCTCACCTTCTCCCCGCGCACGGGGAGAAGGGGGCCTCGAAGTCGGTGCCCCATCGCGTCATTCCACGCATTATGCGGGCGTCAGGTGATCCCGCCTGCCTGCAGTGATCTGCGAGCCCGAAGAGGTCTGGATGAAATCAGGGCGTCGCCGTGGCTTCTGGCTGCTGCGGCGTTTTCTTTTCTGCCACTGGTGCGACCGGACGTAACGAGAAATTGTCGGCGCGGCCGGGCTGACTTGATGTGGCGCTGTCGATGTCCGCTTCGTCACTGCGCTCCTGTCGCCCGATTGGTTCCACCACCGCGCCCATCAGCTCCAGCCCGCCATCGAGCGCCGGGTCAGACAGCGAGATCGGCACGGTCCGGTCGACAGGCGTGGGCTCTTCGGGGAATAGCACCAGGTTTGGAAGGTTCTCGATCCCGACCTCGCCGATATCGGGCGAAATGGCTTCGCCGAGCAGCTTGTTCAGCGGTTTCTCCACATAGAACGCCACCTTGCGCTTGCCGGAACGCGTGAGATTGATGCCGTCGCTGCCGCGCAGCCGCACCGGCTGCCCGTTCATGTCCGGCCCGGTAAAGATGAAGGCTCCATTCTCATCCACGAAACCGTCCCAGATGTCGACGAATGTGCCGTCAATGCTTTCGACTGTGGTCTTGTAGATGTCGTTGAAGGCCAGCATGTCGGACGACATGGTCGATGATTTGAAGGCCGGTAAGCCGCTCCACACGAGCGGGATCTGCTTTTCTTCGATGGAGGCTGCGAAGGTTTTGACGCGGTCGGTGTATTCGGCGAGCCAGGGCTCCGACCGCGGGGCCTCGCGCTGACCGTCGATGCGCAGTTGCTGCCGGTCGTTGGAGCCGATCATCACGACCACGACGGTCGGGGAAACCTCTTCCAGAATGCCCGAAATCTCGGCATTCCAGTCATAATAGTCGTCGCGCACAAAGCCGGACGAACCGTTGCTGCGATTGATCACGCGCACACCGGGGGATTCTGCATATGCGTCGCTCAGGCCCTCGGCGAGCCCTCCGGCCATGAAGTCGCCAACGACCAGCACCGTGCGTGCATTCTCAAGCTTCTCCACTTCCGGCGGCGGTGGAGGCGTCGTTGGCTGGCGGGGTGCGGCGCGTGTTGTCGAGCGGCTGGGGCTTCGCGTGGCCGGCTGGTTGCGGCGCTGGCTGGGTTGCCGCACCGCAGGGCGCTCGGGCTCGCGTTGGCGCGCCCGCCCGCCGAACAGGAAATCCAGAAGGCCGCGACTTCTCTCCTGGGCCCCGGCAGGCGAGGGCGTGGAGAGGATAACGGGCAGGGCGAGGCTTAACGAGATGATGGCAATGACGAAGCGTTTGTCGCCTTCTCGTCCTGCCTCTGCCCTGTCCGTTTTCATGTCCTGTTTCCCCTGTCTCCGGTCAATTGTCTCCGGTCAGTTCCCGCGCAGGCGGCGGAGCACTTCCTTGCCCGGATGACCGTCTTCCTGCATTCCGTTGCGGGACTGGAAGGCGCGGATCGCGGCGCGCGAGCCGGAGCCGATCTTGCCATCGATGGGGCCGTCATAATAGCCAAGCGCACCAAGGCGGCGCTGCAGCTCTTCCGTCTCGTTGTAGCTGAGACGTTCGAAGGGACGATTCCAGTCACGCACGAGGCCGCCATAGCCGGCGATTTCGTCGGCAAGAAGGCCCACGGCAAGTGCGTATTTGTCCGAATTGTTGTAGCGCTTGATGACCTGGAAATTCTTGGTCACGAGGAAGGCGGGGCCTGCGCGACCGTCCGGGACCTTCAGCTCGGCGCTGTCGTTCGGACGCGGGAAAGGCTTGCCATTGGCGCGCACGACGCCAATGGAAGCCCAGCGGGCAAGCGACATGTTGCCGCCCGGGAACTTGCGTCCGCCTGGCAGCGCAGCCGTTTCATAGCCCCAGGTTTCGCCGGTGCGCCAGCCATTGCGGCGCAGCAGGTTTGCTGCGGTGGCAAGGGCGTCCGGGATCGAGGTCCAGATGTCGCGGCGGCCATTGCCGTCCATGTCGACCGCATAGGCCTGATAGCTGGTGGGGATGAACTGCGTGTGGCCCATCGCGCCGGCCCAGGAGCCGGTCAGGTGGCCAACATCAATGTCGCCGCTCTGCAGGATCTTGAGCGCGGCGATGAGCTGCTGACGGGCAAATTTGGCGCGGCGCTTGTCGGCATAGGCGAGCGTGGCCAGCGAACGCGGCACGCTGCGCATGACGCGTTCGTTCTTCAGCACTTCGCCATAGTTCGATTCGATCGACCAGATGGCGAGCAGCACATAGCGGCTGACGCCGTACTGGCTTTCGATGCGGTCGAGCCAGGGTTTCCACTGGCGGGCGAGCTGCTGACCGCGCTGGATGGCGTCGGCCTGAACGCGGTTGTCGAAATATTCCCACGCCTCGGCGCGGAATTCGGGCTGGTAGCGGGCTTTCTCCAGCACCTCCGGATCGGGGGCGGTGATGCCGCGAAAGGCGCGGTCATAGGTGGCGCCGGAAACGCCGTTCTTGATCGCAACAGCACGAAACTGCTGGACCCAGCGCTGGAAGCCGGCATCGGCGCTGGCCGGCTGGAGGGTTACGGTAAATGCGAGCACGAAAGAAGCGATCAACGTCGCGACGAGGTTTCGTGGGGGCAAGCGGAACAACATCACGATCTCCGTTACAGGTAGTCCAGCCTTTCCATGGCAGGTCCCGGTTAGAAAAACGTTTACCATGCTGTTAATGTCCGTGATCGGGTTCTCCGGAACTTGTCACGATATACGCGCATTCATTCAGGAAACATCAATCCGGCGTTGCTAAGGCAGCGCCAAACGCCTTCATTTCAACCTTTCGGGGATAGATTTCTGATGACGAAACTTCGCAAAGCGGTATTTCCTGTCGCTGGTCTGGGAACGCGTTTTCTTCCGGCCACCAAGGCAATCCCCAAGGAAATGCTGACTGTCGTCGATAAGCCCGTGATCCAGTATGTCGTCGATGAGGCCCGCGAAGCCGGCATTGAGCACTTCATTTTCGTGACCGGGCGCAACAAGGCGGTCATTGAAGATCACTTCGACATTCAGGTCGAATTGTACGACACACTGGAGCGGCGCGGCAAGAACGAGGTTCTCGACCGCCTGCACAGCATGCAGCCGCTGCCCGGCCAGACCAGCTTCACCCGTCAGCAGGAGCCGCTGGGCCTTGGCCACGCCGTCTGGTGTGCGCGCGAACTGGTGGGCAATGAGCCCTTCGCGCTTCTTCTGCCCGACATGATCATGCAGTCGCCCAGGGGCTGCCTGTCGCAGATGGTGGAACTCTTTGAAAAGACGGACGGAAACGTTGTCTCCGTCGAAGAGTGCGAGCCCTCGCAGACCCACAAATACGGCATCGTCGGTCGCGGCGATACGGTTGCCGGCGGGTTCGAAATCAACGCCATGGTGGAGAAGCCGGAGCCCGAGGATGCGCCGTCGAACTTCTACATTAATGGCCGTTACATCCTGCGACCGGAGATCTTTGACCTTCTCGCCGAGCAGGAACGCGGCGCGGGTGGCGAGATCCAGTTGACCGACGCCATGCTGAAACTTCTGAAGAATCAGCCCTTCCACGGTTTCCCCTTCACGGGCCGCACATTTGACTGCGGTTCGCCGGAAGGTTTCGTGGAAGCGAACCTCGCTTTCGCGCTGGAACGCCCCGATCTGCGCGAGCATGTGCTGCGCGTCGTGGAGGCCTCCGGCCGCGTCTGACGCAATTTTGAAAAACGCCGTCATTTTCTCCGAAATGGCGGCGTTTTGTCTTTTTTGCGGAAATTCCGCACCGAATTCCTAAAAACTGATTTTCCAGGCCGCGCAGCGGTCTAGCGCTGCATGCGCACGCCCAGGAACACGCTGCTTGCGTCATACTCCCGGCTGGGGACGCTGCTGGTGCGTTTCTCGTAACGCGCCCGACCGGTGAGACCGAGTGTGCGGTTGAGCCACCAGGTCATGCCGGCTTCGCCGTTCATGGTCAGGTCGTGCCCGCCATTTTCATAGTCGCGCCAGGAAAGTCCGGCGGCGGCTTCGGCCGTCAGATTGGCGCGGATCTGGCGTTCCACCCGAAGAGTTCCCGAGTGAAGAATCGAGCCGCTGTCACCGGGATCGGTGGTGCCTTCAATCGTGGTCGAGGCGTCGAGGCGCACATCGGTGCCGCGCTGCGGCGACCAGTTGAGCGCGGCGGCAAGCGCAAGGCCTGAAACCGTGTTAAGGCGGTCGTCGTCGATGTCTTCTGCGACCCAGCCTATGGAGGCTTCGCCCGACAGTTTTTCCTCAATGTCGACCATGACGCCGGCGCGGGCTGCGAAGCGTGTGGCCGAACGCTCATAGCCGGCGCTGTCTCTCTCTTCATCGTAGAAGCGACGACCGACCTCGCCTTCGATGAAGGGGGCAAGGGCGGGCGAGATGGCATAGCCGGTGCGCAGGCGCAGCGTGGCCAGCGTCGAGTTGCGCTCTTTCTGCGAAAGCGTGCTGCCATCGATGAGCGTGGCGTCGCCATAATGCTCGCGCGTCAGCGAGCCGGTGGCGCTCAGTCGCAGCTTGCCGAGATCCTTGGAGAGCCCGAGGCTGCCGTCGATGATGTGCCGGATTGGCCGGTCTTCGACCCCGACGATGACGACGGGGGAGGAGGCGGATTCCGGGCTGACCGTGTAACCGAGGCTTGCAAGCGCCGTATAGTCGCCCGCCAGATCGAAACGCAGCGCGCCATCGATGCCGCCTTCGATGTCCGAGACCGCTTCGCCCGAAACGGATTTGCGGTAGATGCCGTAAGCGTCGATGGTGGCTGCGTGGCGCGACCAGTCGGACACGGCGTTGAGCCTGAGCGTGGTCTCCGAGATCGCCGCCTCGCCGCTGCCGGGGCTGGAATCGGCATTCGTGGTCCAGGTTACGCCCTGTTCGAGCGTGGGGGTGACGGTGAACGTGCCGACGCGCAGGCCGAGCGGTGCATAGGGATTTTCTTCCGAAGCCTGAAAATTGCTCTCGATGGCGCCGACGCGGGGGTTGAGGGCATCCGTGCTGTCAGCCCGGTCGACGCCGTCAGTCTCGTCCAGATCGCCTTCGGGAATGCCATTGGTGACGACACCGTCAAGCGGCGTCTGGCTGGCCTGCGCGGGAACGTTGCGCGCCTCGCGGGCGCGCTCGCGCGCGATGGCGGTCGATGGTGTGCGGCTGGAACGGCTGTTGCTGGTTTCGGCTGGCGCTTCCGCAGAAGCCGGATCGCCCGAGGGGCTCGGCGTTACGGGTTCATAGCGCGGGGCGGGCAGGCCCGTTTCCGCACCAGCGCCACTCTGTATGGAAGAGGTGATGTCTGTTTCGGAAACGAGCCCGCGCAGACCACTGACTTCCTGCGCCGTAGCGACGCCGTAGACACATGCTGAAAGACTGAGACCCAGCGCAGTGGATCTGCGCCATATGCGCGTATTCCAACCCACTCTGAAACCGGGAGAAGACATTCAGATCCAGACTATAAAGACGCGCCACAATTGTACTTACCCAGCAGTAAATCATCGTGGTTAACAAAACCTTGTGTGCGGACGTCTACGACTGGGGCGGGCACAATGGACAAACTGAATGGACAGCGCGGCATCAAGGCGGTAATGGCAATGCCATGCTGAAAAACTCTTCCATGAACCTGGACCAGCAAAGCGTTATCGCTTCTGCTGTTCGCACGCTTGAAACCGAACGCGCCGGACTTAAAGAACTGGCCGAAGCCCTCGACAACGGGCTTGCCGAACCCTTTGCCGAAGCGGTGCGCACCGTTGCCGGGATCAGGGGCCGCCTGATCGTTACCGGCGTGGGCAAGAGCGGGCATATCGGTTCCAAGATTGCCGCAACCATGGCTTCCACGGGAACGCCGGCATTCTTCGTGCATCCCGCCGAAGCCAATCATGGCGATCTCGGCATGATCGGCAGCGACGATGTCATCCTTGCCATGTCGTGGTCCGGCGAGACGACCGAGCTGCATGGCATCATCGCCTATGCGCGTCGCTTCGCCATTCCGATCATCGCAATCACCGCCGGCAAGGCTTCGGCGCTGGCGAAGGAAGCAACGGTGGTGCTCGGTCTGCCCCGGGCTCCCGAAGCCTGCCCGCATGGGCTCGCTCCCACCACCTCGACCGTGCTGCAGCTGGTGATCGGTGATGCGCTGGCCGTGGCGCTTCTGGAGGCGCGCGGCTTTACGGCTGACCATTTCCGCACTTTCCATCCCGGCGGGCAGCTGGGCGCAAAGCTGACGCAGGTGCGCCAGATCATGCATTCGGGCGCGGAGCTTCCGCTGGCGAAAAGCGGTGCGCTGATGCGCGAGGCCATTCTGGAAATGACCCAGAAGGGCTTTGGCTGCGTCGGCATCACCGACGGCGATGGCGCACTGATCGGCATCATCACCGACGGCGATCTGCGCCGCCACATCGACAGCGAGCTTCTGGCGATGACGGTGGATCAGGTGATGACCCGCGATCCGAAGACGATTGGGCCGGAAACGCTGGCCGAAAGCGCGCTGCAGATCGTCAATTCCTCGTCGATCACCACGCTGATGGTGGTGGAGGGCGGCAAGCCCTGCGGCGTGGTGCATCTGCACGACCTGCTGCGGATTGGCGCTGCCTGAATCTGACAGGCTGTAATTCAGGACCATGTGAAGTTGACAGGCGCCCCGTTTCAAACGGGGCGTTTTTCGTTTGGCTGCAGGGTTTGCAGGACGTATCGGTTCGCTCGCTTAGTGGCTGTGTGCCGCCAGCGGGGATGATGCCAAGGGGTACAATTCTGCAATTGGGGGCGAACCCATCGCGTGTCATATTGGCCGAATGAGACCGGCTTCGCTCAAGCGCCCACTGGTCTGACCACTCTGGCCAGCTCCCTTTGGCCTCACAATGTGAAGGAGTTCCGATGCTTGCAGAACACGTTCAGCATCTTCTGGTCGTCTTCGCCGCTTATCTCGTTGTGATTGCCAGCCCTGGCCCCAGCACCATGGCGATAATGGGCGTTGCCATGAAGCAGGGCCGCGAAAGTGCAGTCCTTCTGGCGCTTGGGGTGGTGACGGGAAGCATGTTCTGGGCCGTTTTGGCCGCGACCGGTGTTGCGACGGTGCTGACCGCCTATGCTGAAGCGGTCTTTTTCATCAAGGTCGCCGGTGGTCTCTATCTTCTTTTTCTGGCCTGGAAGTCCGCGAGGTCGGCACTGACGGCCAAGGCTGGACAGTTGAAGCCAATGGCGCCGGCAAGGAAAGTGGTGTTCTATCGCAGAGGGGTGCTTTTGCACCTGTCCAACCCCAAAGCCGTTCTTGGCTGGGTTGCGATCATGGCGCTTGGGCTAAGGCCGGATGCACCGTCATACACTCTGCTCACGATCATCGTGGGATGCGCCATTCTGGGCCTGACGGTGAATGTTGGCTACGCGTTACTTTTCTCCACCGGCGTTCTGGGGCGGGCCTACCAGAAGTTCAGCAAGTGGATCGAAGGCGTGTTGGCTCTGGTCTTTGGCTATGCCGGTCTCAGGCTGCTCCTCTCCCGATCATGATGGCCGGAGCGCTGCCTGTTCTGAAACAGGCGGTGGCAGAGGCGTTCTTGATGGCAGATAAAAAAAGTCCCGGACGCCATAGGCTCCGGGGCTTTTTGTGGTTCAGACTGCCTCGACGCGCAATGTGGAGCCGTCCACCGCTGCGATCTTCACGCGCGTGCCAGCCGGGAGGTCCGGGCCGGCGACACGCCATACCGTGTCATCGAGCCGGACGCGGCCGAAGCCGTTTTCGATGGCCTGTTCGAGCGTTGCCGTGCGGCCGACAAGCTGCTCGGTGCGGCGGTTGAGGAGCGGCTGGTCCGTCTCCTCGTTTCTGCGCGAATCCATGAAGCGCTTGCCGCCATAGGCCGAGAGCAGGGACAGCGCCAGGAAGACGAGAACCTGCACGTGCCAGGTCCACATCGCCGCATCCCATAACTGGAGCGACAGCGTTCCGGTCAGGATTGCGGCGATGCCGATCCACAGAAGGAAAACGCCGGGCGCCAGGATTTCCGCCGCCAGCAGCACAAAGCCAAGCAGCATCCAGTTCCAGGGGCCGAGTTCAGCGACGACATGCTCGATCATGAGGCTATTCCTGTGCGGGACCCGTACGCGGCGGGCGGGCTGAGGAAGCCCGGTTCTTCGGGGCGGGGGCCGTGTTTCCGTCGCTGAAGACTTCGCGGGCGATGGCGCCGATGCCGCCGAGAGAGCCGATCAGCGAGGAGGCTTCGAGCGGCATCAGAACGACCTTGTTGTTGTTGGACGAACCGATGGTCGCCAGCGCGTCGGTGTATTTCTGGGCCACGAAGTAGTTCACCGCATGCACGTCGCCGGCGGCGATGGCATCGGACACGACCTGCGTTGCCCGGGCCTCGGCCTCGGCGGCGCGCTCGCGGGCCTCGGCATCGCGGAAGGCGGCTTCCTTGCGGCCTTCGGCTTCGAGGATTTCGGCCTGCTTCAGGCCTTCTGCCTCGAGGATCTGCGCGCGCTTGTTGCGCTCGGCCATCATCTGGCGGGCCATCGATTCCACCAGATTGGCCGGCGGGTTGATGTCCTTGATCTCGACGCGGGTCATCTTGATGCCCCACGGGCTTGCGGCGTCATCGACAATGCGCAGAAGTTTTTCGTTGATCGCGTCGCGGTTGGACAGGAGCTCATCGAGATCCATCGAGCCCATGACGGAGCGTATGTTCGTCATGGTCAGGTTGAGGATGGCGTTTTCCAGTCCGGACACCTGATAGGCGGCCTCGGCGGCGGTGAGCACCTGATAGAAGGCGACGCCATCGACGGCGACGATGGCGTTGTCGCGGGTGATGACTTCCTGTGTGGGGACGTCGAGCACCTGCTCCATCATGTTCATCTTCGCGCCAACGCGGTCGATGAACGGGACAATGATGTTGAGGCCGGGGGTGAGGGTTTTCGTGTAGCGACCGAACCGCTCCACCGTGAAGTTGAAGCCCTGCGGCACCGTCTTGATGCCTGCAAAAAGCAGCAGGACAACGAGGACCACCAGGACGGGGATGAGTATGTCAAAACCGGAGAAGGGCATTATCGGCTCCTGAAACCGCCCCGGAGGGGCTTGTATTGAATCGCGTGGCGCACTGTAAGGTTGTAACCCGCTTTGTGAAGACCTTAACCGCAGGCAAAACCATAACCCAACGGCTCAAATTGTCGGGCATGCATGCTCTGCGGGCGGAATACGCCGCGCATATGTTGCGCCAAATGTGACGCGTGGATGGCGAGGCCGGGTTTATACCCAGCCTGCCAGCTCGCGCCGCACCAGCGTTTCAATGACAGCCATGCCTTCTTCGGTGTCGTTGAGGCAGGGGATGTGCGTGAAGTTCGTGCCGCCGGCCTCGTGGAAGATTTCTCCGGCCTCGCCGGCGATTTCTTCCAGCGTCTCCAGACAGTCGGACACGAAGCCGGGATTGAAGACGGCGATGGATTTTACGCCTTCCTTCGCGAGCTTCTCGACCGTCTTGTCGGTGTAGGGCTGGAGCCATTCTTCGGGGCCGAAGCGGGACTGAAAGCAGGTCATCAGCTTCTTCTCGTCCCAGCCGAGGCGCTCGCGCAGAAGGCGCGAGGTTTTCTGGCAATGGCAGTGATAGGGATCGCCGCGCTGGAAATAGCTCTGCGGGATGCCGTGATAGGAGGCGATGACGACTTCCGGTTCGAAGTCGAGGCTTGCCAGATGCGTTTCGATGGAGCGGGCCAGCGCTTCGATATAGACTGGCTCGTCCTGATAGGAGGGCACGGTGCGGATGGCCGGCTGAAAGCGCATCTTCATGAGCGCTTCGAAGAACTTGTCGTTCACCGTCGCCGTGGTGGTGGCGGAGTATTGCGGGTAGAGCGGGAACATGACGATGCGGTCGCAGCCGCGTTCCATCATGCTCTTCGTGACCGTCTCGATTGAGGGCTGGCCGTAGCGCATGGCCCAGTCGACGACGACATGCTCATGCTCCGACAGGGCCCCGGCGAGCTTTTCACCCTGGGCGCGGGTGAAGGTGCGCAGGGGCGATTCGTTACGCTCGTGGTTCCAGATTTCCGCGTAGGCCGCGCCGGACTTCTTGGGCCGCGTGTTGAGCACGATGCCATGAAGGATCGGATACCAGATGGCTCTTGGCCATTCGATGACGCGGCGATCCGACAGGAATTCCTTCAGATAGCGCCGCATGGGGGCGTAATCCGTGCCGTCAGGCGTGCCGAGATTGACGAGGAGGACGCCAACCTTGCCGATGCGCACCGGCGGGTGATCTGCGGGCAGGGGGCCGACCGCCTTTGCGGCGGAACGGTCGATAGTGGTGGGGAGATTCATGCTTTGGCTCCGATCATGCAGGGGAAGCTAGCGAAGCCGGGCGGGTTTTCAATGCAGCGCGTGGCCGCAGGGGCGAAAAAATGAAAAAGCCCCGCCAATTGGCGGGGCTTTCAGGGGTTTTAGGGGTCAGTTGGCCGCAGGCAGGGTGATGACCATGCCCACTTTGAGCCGGCCGGGATCCATCTGCGGGTTTGCATCGGCAATGTCGCGCCATTTGGTGGCGTCGCCATACTGCGCGCGGGCGATCTCCCACAGCGTGTCGCCGCGGGCGATGGTGTAGGTGTTCTTGTCACCATCCATCATCTTTTCCGCGTCTTCCGCAGTCTTGCTGGCCATCTCCCCGGTGGCTTCGGCTGCGTTTTCGGCAACCTCTTCGACCTTGTCGGCTGCGCCTTCGGTTGCAGAGGCCGCATCATCGGCGGTCTTCTCCATGGCTTCGCCGGCGTCGTCCGCCATCTTCTTCGCGCTTTCGGTTGCGCTCTCGGCGGCTTCTGCGGCCTTGTCGGCTGCCGTTTTGGCCATGGAGGCTGCATCATCGGCCGCTTTTTCGACGGCGTTGCCTGCGTCTTCCGTGGCCTTTTCTGTGCCCTCGGTCATCTTCTTCATGGCAGCGTCGGCTTCACCGGCGGCCTTCTCCGCCATCTCCTTTGCGCCTGCGACAGCGCCTTCGACGGCTTCCTTTGCCTTCTCGGCAACGCCCTCAGCCATGGTCTTGGCGTCGTCGGCGGCCTTTTCCATCGTCTCGTCGGCCTTGTCCATCGTCGATGCGGCGACCTTGGTGATGCGGCCATCCAGAGACGGTTTGTAGGGGCTGTTGGCGGCCAGATAATCGGCGAGAACCTGCTCGAGGCCGGGACCGTAGTCATAGGCGTTCTGGGCGTTCAAGGCGAAGAGCTTGTAGCCGTCACCGCCATTGCGCGTGAAGTTGTTGGAGGCGACCGTGTAGGTGGCGTCCGGGTCGATTGCGGTCCAGCCGTCGCCATCCTTCACTTCGACGGACTGGATGCGGCCTTCGCCGGGGGCGACGGACGGGTCGAAGCTGAAGCGAAGGCCGGAGACCTGCGGGAAACGCCCGGCGCCGTCCTCGATCTGGCTCACGCCGCTTTCAAGCGAGGCAACGACATCTTCGCCTTTGATCTGGAAGGTGGCGAGCGTGTTCTGGAACGGCAGCACGCCCAGCACCTCGCCCATGGTGACTTCGCCGCCATCGATGGAGGCGCGCAGCCCGCCGCCATTGGTGATGGCGAACTGGACACCCTGATCGGCGGTGCGCGCGACCATGGCGTCGGTCACGAGATTGCCCATCTCGCACTCACCGGCGCGGCAGGTCTCGCGGCTGCCATCCACCGGGGCTGCCGTTTCGGCGACGATCTTGTTCTTCAGCTCCTCAATGGGGCCGCCCAGCTCCAGCACGCGGGCGACGACCGCCTCGTCCTTGTCTACGGAAGCATCGATCAGCTTGACGTCGCCGGTGGCGGCGGTGACCACGCCGTCATCGTTGAAGGTGAGCTTGAGTTCGCCGAGATATTTGGAATAGGAGCCGGCCTGCACGACGGGCACCTGATGGCCGTCGGGATTGTCGACCATGGTCGGGTAGGGGCCTTCGGCGCCCTCGATGGCGTTGGAGAGCAGCGTGTTGGAATGGCCACCGACAACCACGTCGACGCCGGGGATCTTCGCGATGGCTTCGAGGTCGCGCGGGTAGCCCACATGGGTGAGTGCGATGACCTTGTTTGCGCCCTCGGCGGTGGCGGCTTCAACGGCAGCGGTGATGCCGGCCACATCCTCGATGATGGAGACGTTCTCGCCGGGCGAGGAAAGCTCGGCCGTGTCATTGGCGACCGCGCCGACGATGGCGATTGTCTCGCCGCCCACATCGAGCAGGAGATATTCTTTCACCCGGTCGCCCAGTGCGGAAGCTTCCTTGGCCTTGACGTTGGAGCCGAGCACGGGGAACTCGACCTTGTCGAGGAAGGTCGCCAGACCGTCTTCGCCGTCGTCGAACTCATGGTTGCCGACGACCATGGCGTCGGTCTTCATGAGGTTCAGGAACTCGGCTTCGGCCGCGCCCTTGTAGGTGGTGTAGAAGAGCGATCCCTGGAAATTGTCGCCGGCGTTGAGCAGCAGGACGTTTTCACCGTCCAGCGCCTGACGCGCTTCGGCCACGGCGGTGACGAGGCGGGCAGCGCCGCCGAAGCACTTGCCCTCGGCATCGTCTTCAGCCGAGCAGGTGGAATCGTATTTGTTGATTGGCTCGATGCGGCTGTGCCAGTCGTTCATATGGAGAATGTTGAGCGTGTAATCGGCAAACGCCGCGCCTGCGCTCAGGGCCAGTGCCGATGCGGTCAGCGAGGCAATGGCAAGACGCTTGGATATGGTAGTTCGCATAGTGACTTCTCCCGAATGGCAATTCGCGGTCTCTAGCGCCGCATTGTGACGTCCCGTTGAAGACGGACCCGGCGGCATGTTTCCACCGGCTTGAAGGTGATGCAAGTGAAACTTGGGTGGCAAACCGTAAGTTCGCGGGCTCGTGCTTATGGTGCTATTCTGGGGTTTGATGGCGAGCCCGGTGGGCTCGAAGGAGGTGTATGCCATGGACGCTGCAGAACTGCGCGCCATTCAGGCGCCGATCAAGGACCGCTATCGCGGTGAGCCGGGCGCAGCCCTCATCACGCTTCACGCCAGGGGCGCGCTCGACGATCAGAACATTGCCTGCAAGGTGGAGACCGGCCGCGCGATCGCCATTGCCGGACTGCATCCGGCGACGGGCGGAACGGGGCTGGAACTGTGCTCCGGCGACATGCTTCTGGAGGCGCTGGTCGCCTGCGCGGGCGTGACGCTGAAGGCCGTGGCCACGGCGCTGGAGATACCGCTCCGGGCGGGCGTGGTTTCAGCCGAGGGCGATCTCGACTTTCGCGGCACGCTGGGCGTGGTGAAGGATACGCCGGTGGGTTTTGCGGAAATCCGGCTGTCCTTCGATCTCGACACGGATGCATCGCAGGAGCAGCTCGATCAGCTGTTGAAGCTCACCGAGCGCTACTGCGTGGTCTACCAGACGATTGCGAATGGCCCTTCGCTCAGCGTGGCGATGACGCGGATGTGAGCCCGCCGCGCGGGCTTTCGATGCGCGCCATCTCGACGGAAACGGCCTTGAGCAGGGCGTGGACCCGGCTGCCCGGCTGAAGGCCGAGTGCATCCGCCGACTTCGCCGTGATGCGGGCCAGAAGCTGCTGCCCGCCAAAGCCGAGCGCAACGGTGGCGAACGCGCCGTCACGGCGAATCTCCTCGACAATTGCGGGAAGCTGGTTGCGGATCGACAGCCCGTCATGGGGCGCATTGGCGATGGCGACATCGCCCGCCCGCACGCGCAATCGCACCGTCATGCCGGGTGCAAACCCGTTTCCGGTCAGCTCGATGCGGTCGTCATCAAGCGCGATGACGGCGGTGTGGTAAGCGGGGTCAACATCCGTGATGCGGCCTTCAAGGATGACGCCGGCCTCGTCGGGATCGCCGCCGGCGGCAAGGCCGAGGCGGGCGAGGATGGCGGCGGCGGGGCCGCTGTCGGAAACGCGTCCGTTTTCGATCAGCACCACCGTGTCGGCCAGGCGCGCGACCTCCGAAGTTTCGTGGCTCACATAGAGGATGGGAATGCCGGCCTCGGTGCGGATCGCTTCCAGATAGGGCAGGATCTCGTTGCGCCGCGCCTTGTCGAGTGAGGAGAGCGGCTCGTCCATGAGAAGCAGCGCGGGGTCGGCAAGCAGCGCCCGGCCAATGGCGACGCGCTGGCGCTCGCCGCCTGAAAGCGTGGCGGGTGCAGCGTCGAGCCGGTCTTCAAGGCCAAGCAGGGCCACCACTTCATCGAAGGCGCGGGATGCCGGACGGCGACCTGCCCAGCGGGCATAGGTGAGGTTTCTGCGCACCGAGAGATGCGGGAAGAGGCGCGCATCCTGAAAGACGAAGCCGATGCCGCGTTTTTCCGGCGGGAGGTTCGTGCCGGTGGCCGAATCGAACAGCGTGCGCCCGCCAGCCACGATGCGTCCCGACTGCGGCCGTGCCGTGCCGGCGATCATCTTGAGCAGGGTCGATTTGCCCGCGCCGGATGGCCCGAACAGCGCGGTGACGCCTGCGCCGGCCTGGAAGGCGGTTTTGATCTCGAAGCTGCCGGCGCGGCCCCTGATGTCTACGTGTAGAGTGCTCATGCGCGTCCTCCGGCGGTGAGCCTGCGGGCCAGATATTCGGACGCGACTATGGCGGCGAGCGCCAGGGCGACGGCGATTGCGATCAGGCGAAGGGCGGCGGCATCGCCCGATGGCGATTGCAGCAGCGCATAGATGGCGAGCGACAGGGTCTGTGTTTCGCCGGGAATGTTTGAGACGAAGGTGATCGTCGCCCCGAACTCGCCAAGCGCCTTGGCGAAGCCGAGAACGGCGCCTGCTATGACGCCCGGAAGGGCGAGCGGCAGGGTGACGGTGAAGAATACGGTGAGACGCGATGCGCCGAGCGTGCGCGCGGCCTCGCCAAAGCCCTGATCCATGGCTTCCAGCGACAGGCGGATGGGCCGCACGAGGAGCGGAAACGCCATGACGCCGGCGGCGAGCGCCGCGCCCGTCCAGCGGAAGGCGAAGCTGATGCCGAACAGGTTTTCAAAGAGCTGGCCAAGCGGCCCTTTGGAGCCGAACAGGATCAACAGGCCGTAGCCGGTGACGACCGGCGGCAGCACGAGCGGCAGGGTGACCAGCGCCTGAACGACGCCCTTTCCGGGGAACTGCTTGCGGGCCAGAAGCCAGGCCAGCGCAAAGGCCGGAACGAGCGCGCAGAGGATGGCGGTAAACGCCACCCTCGCGGACAGGAGTATGATCGAAAGTTCGGTCTCGCCCATGTCGGCAGTCTATTCCGTAGCTTCGGAAAAACCGAGATCGGTGAAGATCGCGCGGCCGGCCTCGCTTTTCAGGAAGGCGAGGAAGGCTTCGGCGCTTTCGGCTCCATCCTTCGTGGCGGCGGCGGGGTAGAGGATCGGCGCATGGCTGTCTGCCGGGAAGACATAGGCCCGCACCAGATCGCCGGCGGCTTTCTGGTCCGATCCGTAGACGATGGCCGCTTTGACCTCGCCACGGCTGGCGAGCTCCAGCGCCACGCGGACGTTTTCACCGAACACGGCGTTCTTCTCGACGTCTTTCCAGAGATCGAGGTTTTCGAGCGCCGTGCGGGCATATTTGCCGGCGGGCACATGGCTCGGATCGCCCATGGCGAAGCGCTCGTCAAGCAGGGCGTCGGGGCTGTCGACTGGCTCCGTTCTCTCTGCGGCTGCGATGACGAGATTGTTGCCGGCGATGATGGTCTCGCTATCGGCGCGGACCAGATCGCGCTCGACCAGATACGCCATCCAGTCGGTGTTTGCGGAGATGTAGACATCCGCCGGCGCACCGGCCTCGATCTGGCGGGCGAGAACGGAGCTGGAGGCAAAGGAGACGACCACTTCGTCGCCACCGGCTGCCTGATATTCGCCTGCGGCGCGCTCAATGGCGTCCTTCATGCTGGCAGCGGCGAAGACGGTGAGTTTTTCGGCGGTGGCCGCCGTGGAAAGAGAAGCGAGGAGGGCGAGGCTCACAAGAGCACGTTTGAACATGGAACCACCATAGGTCATTGGCGCGGACGGGTGCCGCGCGCCGGTCAACGGGAATGCATGGTGGTCAGGTCTGGACATTCGCGCCCCGAATGCCGCCCGAACCTTGGGACAGAGGCAGCCATCACGCGCTGCCCGGTTTGGATATTAGGAGGGCGGTGACGGCGGGGTCAAGGGAGGATGGGGCAAAGCTCTGGGGGTGGTGTGGTGGCGCGCCTGGTGACGGGGTGTGTGTTTCGCGAATGCCGGTGCTGGCCCCTCATCCTCACCTTCTCCCCGCATGCGGGGAGAAGGGGGCCTCGACGCCGGGGCCGGGTCGTTTGGCGGCGTGCGGCCTTTGGGCTTTAGGCGGGGCGGTTGCGCAGCTTCCTTCTCCCCGTTTGCGGGGAGAAGGTCCCGGCAGGGGGATGTGGGGCGTGCGGCAATGTTTGTGGTTTTGTGCTGACTGGGCCGTGGGGGCTGCGGCGATGTCGGTGCCCGCCCCTCATCCTCACCTTCTCCCCGCATGCGGGGAGAAGGGGGCCTCGACGCCGGGGCCGGGTCGTTTGGCGGTGTGCGGCCTTTGGGCTTTAGGCGGGGCCGTTGCGCAGCTTCCTTCTCCCCGTTTGCGGGGAGAAGGTCCCGGCAGGGGGATGAGGGGCGTGCGGCAATGTTTGTGGATTGGCGTTGGTTTGGCCGTGGGGGCTGCGGCGATGTCGGTGCCCGCCCCTCATCCTCACCTTCTCCCCGCTTGCGGGGAGAAGGGGGCATTGACGCCGGGGCCGGGTCGTTTGGCGGTGTGTGGCCTTTGGGCTTTAGGCGGGGCGGTTGCGCAGCTTCCTTCTCCCCGCAAGCGGGGAGAAGGTCCCGGCAGGGGGATGAGGGGCGGGCGGCAATGTTTGTGGTTTTGTGCTGACTGGGCCGTGGGGGCTGCGGCGATGCCGGTGCTTGCCCCTCATCCTCACCTTCTCCCCGCAGGCGGGGAGAAGGGGGCATTGACGTTGAGGTCGGCTTTTCGTCCGGGTGGCCATGACTGGAAGATCATGACCGGACAGTCGGGAAACGGTCAGGCCGTTGCTTCGGAGACGGTTGCCTCGATGTGGTCGACAAGCGGGTCGGGCAGGCGCAGGCGGCCGGCAAGCATGTCGAGATAGCCGCGCTCGGCGCGGGTCTTCGGTTCGATGGTGAGGCGCGAAGCCGTGTAAAGCTCGATCTTCTGGGCGTCGGTCTGTGCGGCCTCGACCAGCGCATCGAGATCGACCGGGCGCTCCAGCTCGCGCATGAGGAAGGCTTCCTCCTCGCTGTCGATGCCGGAAAGCTTGAGCTTGTCGGCGATCTTGGCGCGCTCGCCTTCATCGATATGACCGTCGGCGCGGGCGGCGGCGATCATGGCGCGCACCAGCGCCAGCGCGAATTCGCCCTCGCCCTGCGGGGCCTGGGCCGGGTTGAGGCTGGTGTCTTCCGGCGGCGGCAGAAGCTCGCCTTCTTTCGCGGCCTCGGTCGGCTCCTTGCCGGACTGATAGTTCTGATAGGCCTTGTAGGCGATGCCGGCCACGGCGGCGATGCCGCCGAGCTTGAGCGCGCTGCCGGTGACGGAACGCCCCGTGCTGGTGCCCAAAAGGACAGCCGCGATGGCGCCGGTTGCAAGCGGATTGTCCTTGGCGAGCTGAACCGCCTGGCCCGCCTTGTCGCGCACGGTTCCCTGCGTTCCGGGCACCTGTGAGCCCAGAAGGTCGTTCAGCAGCTTCTTTGGATCAAACATCCGCATCTCCTCGTTTCGCGCCTGTCGCGCCGTAGCGTTGGCGGAAAGGTAGGAACGCATTTGCGGCATTGCAATGTTGCAGGGCGCTGCAACCGGCATGGGACGACGAAAGTCCAATGTCATCCGAACGGCTCGGCAGGAGCCTTGCCGCCCGACAGCCCGGTCATGATGGCGGGGCGGGTGCCCTTTCTGTGTTCGGCGGTTTCGAACCGGAGGGCTTCGATCACGCCGTCGCGCGGGAAACGCTCCAGGACCTTTGCGAGCGAGGCAGGTGCGATGCGGTGGCGGCCAGCGCCGAAAAGATCGCAGACCGCGCCGCGCGACACCAGATGCGCCTCCGCGCCATGGGCGCGGGCGGACACCCATCCGTTGAGATGGAGCGCGATGGCGTCGCCGACCTTCTGGCCGATCTCGCCGCCATGTCCTTTCGCGCACAGATGATCACGCGCCCGCTCGCCGCCGCTGAGCGCAAAACAGCGCGTGCAGAGTGACGGCTCGTGGCGCTCGGTCAGGCCGATATCGTGCAGGATTGCGGCGGCGAAGAACAGGGCGGGATCGTGGTCGAGGCGCTCATGGGCCGCGATCAACGCGCCGAACAGATAGGTGCGCCAGCTATGGAAAAGCAGCGCATCGCGATGGGTCTCCGTGGCGAGCTGAAGCGCATCTTCGACCAGCGCGGTCTGCGACGGCATCAGCGCGTCGAGCGAGACCGGAGCCGGGGTGAGAAGGCCGAGGCGGTGGCGCACCGTGTCGAGTGCCTGCTGCACCTGCACAAAGGCGAGATTGCCGATGAGGCGGATTTTTTCGCCGCCGCTCAGTGTTCCATCCGTTCCGTGGCCCCAGGCGAGTGTGCCCATGGCTGCATTTCCGGGATGTTTGGATTGGGTCATTGTGATATGCCTTGATATTTGTACTGTTTCGCATAAAAATGCACGGAGATGAATTTTATGCAAGATGGTACAAAATGATTGCACGCCGAGGACGTCCGCCTGCCTATGACCGCGAAGCGGCGCTGATTGCCATTGCAGAAGCGTTTCGCCTGCGCGGCTATGCCGCTGCCTCGCTGGACGAGATCGCGCGGGCGGCGGGGATGAACCGGCCCAGCCTTTTCGCCGCGTTCGGCAACAAGAAGGCCATGTATCTGGCCGCCCTTGAAGATTACCGGCGGCGGATGGAACGGGCGGTCTCGCCGGCGCTTGGGCGCGAGGGGCCTCTGGGCGATGCGCTGACGGGGTTCTTCGACGCGGCGGTCGGCTTTTATGGCGAGGGTGCTGCGCCGGGCTGTCTGGTTCTGTGCACGGCGACGGCGGAAGCACCGGCCGATGAGGAGATCGCAGCCGTGCTGGCGGACACGATCAGCGGGATCGAGGCGCAGCTTACGGCGCGGATTGCGCGGGAAGAGGCTGACGGTGAAGTGGCGGGGCTTGCGCAGTTGATGGTGTCGGTTCTGATCGGCATTGCCGTTCAGGCCCGTGCGGGTGTTGACGAGACGGCGCTGAAGCGCTTTGCGCGCGCCGGCGTGGCTGCGGCATTGCGTCAGTCCTGATGATCGAACTTTGACATCTCGCGCATCGGGTGGCACTGGCACCAGCCCGATTTTTAAAAGCAAGGCATTCACGTGACCGACGTCGTTTCCCGCACCCTGACCCTTTCCGATGGACGCAGCCTCGGCTGGCATGAATGGGGTGCGCCCGCAGGCCGCGTCGTGATTTTCTGCTCCGGCGCCGGCATGGCAGGAGCGATCCCCTTTGGCGGTGCAGCGGCAGAGCGGCTTGGCTTGCGCATTGTCGCGGTGGACCGGGCAGGGCTCGGCGCGTCTGACGCGGACCCGGAAAAGAGCTTTCAGCGCTGGAGCGCGGATGTGGCGGCGCTGCTGGCGAATCTGGAGGAAGACGGCGGGTTTGCCATTGGCTTTTCACAGGGCGCGCCGTTTGCGCTGGCGCTGGCGGATGCCGGCGTGGTGAAGGCGGTGGCGCTGGTGTCAGGTCAGGATGAACTGTCTGCGTCGGCGGTGCTGGCGCAATTGCCCGAGCCTGTCGCCGACATGGTGCAGCTTGCCAGGGACGATCCGGCGCGTCTGGAGGCGGACATTGCCGCCTTCGCGACGGCCGACTGGCTGTGGCAGATGATCGAGACGATGAGCGGGCCGCAGGACCGCGCCTATTATGCGGGCGAGGCGTTTGCGCCGCTCTATCGCGCAGCGCTGGCGGACGGGTTTCGGCAGGGGGCGGCGGGGTATGCCCGCGACACGCGGCTTGCCATGGAGCCCTGGCCGTTCCGGGTCGAGGAGATTGCCTGCCCGGTGGCGCTGTGGTTCGGCCTTGCCGATACGAGCCCGGTGCATTCGCCGGACTTCGGCGCGACGCTGGATGGCCGTTTCGTCAACAGCACGCTGCACCGGCTTGAAGGCGAGGGCAGCGCCATTCTGTGGAGCCATGCGGACGCGATACTCGAGGATCTGGCCGCAGCGGTCTAGAGCAACCCGCTTTTCCAGGAAGCGCGAAAACGCTCTAAATCATTGGTTTTGCGCAATTCCGGACGGAAAACCGGTTCCCGCTTTTCCTGGAATTGCTCTAGACCTTGTGCTTCTCTGACGGCGCGCCGATGGGGAAGCTCTCGCCGCGCTTTTCGGCCAGTTCCACCTGGCGCTGGCGCTCGGCATAGCGGGCGCGGTCTGCTTCGCTGCGGGTTTCGGCGCAATGCGGGCAGGAAACGCCTTCCTGAAACAGCGGGGATGCGCGCTCCTCCGGCGTCAGCGGATGCCGGCAGGCGCGGCAAAGCGTGGCGTCGCCCTCTTCGAGACCGTGGCGCACTGAGACGCGTTCGTCGAACACGAAGCACTCGCCTTCCCACAGGCTTTCTTCGGCCGGAACCTCTTCCAGATATTTCAGGATGCCGCCCTTGAGGTGATAGACATCATCGACGCCGATCAGCTTCATATAGGCGGTGGCCTTTTCGCAGCGTATGCCGCCGGTGCAGAACATCGCGACCTTGCGGCCCTTGAGGCGATTGAGGTTGCGCTCGGCCCAGGCGGGGAAGTCGCGGAAGGTTTCCGTTTCCGGATCCTCGGCGCGCGAGAACGTGCCGATGGCGGTTTCGTAGGCATTGCGGGTGTCGACGACCAGTGTGTCGGGATCGGCGATCAGCGCGTTCCAGTCGGCAGGCTCCACATAGGCGCCGACCTGATTGACGGGATCGACCTCGGGCACGCCCATGGTGACGATCTCCTTCTTCAGCCGCACCTTCATGCGGTGGAAGGGCATTTCGGAGGCCGTGCTGTATTTGACCTCGATGCCCTTGAGGGCGGGGATCGTTTCCAGATGGGTGATCAGCGCGTCGATGGCTTCGGGCGCGCCGGCAACGGTGCCGTTGATGCCCTCGGCGGCCAGAAGAAGCGTGCCGCGAATGCCGTTCTTCTCGCAGAAGGCGGCAAGCTGCGGACGCAGCGCCTCATAATCCGGCAGGGCGGCGAAACGATAAAGAGCGGCGACGCGGAACGTCTGGTCTGGCGAGGATGAAATCATGCGCGGTCTCCTACGCTTCTCCTTTTCAGCTTGCAAGAAAAAGCCGCGTTTTCCTCGGTTTGAGGGGGCGGATCCGGGTTTGCGCGGGTTTTCCTGAAGCGGGTTTTCTCCCCGGCTGCGGGGGCGGGGCGATAATTCCCGAAAACGGAGAGGGACGAGCGCGATGTTTTCGGACACGGAGATCGGTGAAATCAGGGATGCGGCGCTGGCGGCGGGGCTGGAGCCAGCGCTGCTTCTGGCGGTGGCGCAGGTGGAAAGCGGCGGGCAGGTATCGGCGATGGTGCGCGGCAGGGCGGAGCCGCCGATCCGGTTTGAGGGGCATTATTTCGACCGTCGGCTTTCCGGTGCGAAGCAGGCGGCGGCGCGGGCGGCGGGACTGGCTTCGCCCGAGGCGGGTGCGATTGCCAATCCACGCAGTCAGGCGGCGCGCTGGGCGCTTTTGAAGGAGGCAGCGCGCATCGACCGCAAGGCGGCGTATGAGTCGGTGTCGTGGGGCGTGGGGCAGGTGATGGGCGCGCACTGGAGTTGGCTCGGCTTTGCCGATGTGGAGGCGTTGGTGGCCGAGGCGCGTGACGGCCTTGCCGGGCAGATGCGTCTGATGCTGCGTTACATCGAAAAGGCCGGGCTGAAGGAGCCGCTTGCCGCGCATGACTGGGCGCGGTTCGCGCATGGCTATAACGGGCCGGGCTACCGGCGAAACCGCTATGACCGGAAGCTGGCGCAGGCCTATCGCCTCCATGCCGGGGAGCGTGTCGAAGGAAGGCAGGCTGCTGAAGGTCTGCTGAAAATGGGTGCGCGGGGAGAGGCGGTGGAAAGCGTGCAGACCATGCTTTCGGCGCAGGGCTATCCGGTGGCGGCGGATGGCGTTTTCGGGAAGCGCACCGAGGAGGCGCTGAAGCGGTTTCAGGCGGAGGCGGGTATCAGGGTGGATGGCATCGCGGGGCCGGTGACGCGTGCGGCGCTTCGTCGGAGCCTGCCGCTCACCGGGCTTTTCACGCGCGCAAAAGCGTTTGTTTTGCGCCTCTGGCGCGATTTGCCACGGGCGTTTTGAGCGTTGCGGCTTGCCAGTTTCGGAAGAAAAGTGTTCATGGGCGGCGAAATCGATGTATTGAACCGTTTTAAAAGTGCGGTTTCGCACGAAACGGACAGGCCTTGAGGAGAGGTGTGCACATGAACGCTGCCATGCAGAAGAAGAACGACGTATTGCTGGCGATCCTTGAAGGGCAGCCGGTCATTCCGGTTCTGAAGATCGACCGTCTGGCAGATGCCGTGCCGCTGGCCCGCGCGCTGGTGAAGGGCGGGCTTCCCGCCATCGAGATCACGCTGCGCACGCCGGACGCCATCGATGCGATCCGTCTCGTCTGCGAGGAAGTGCCGGAGGCGATTGTCGGTGCGGGCACGATCCTGACCTCGAAGGACTTCTCCTATGCAGTGGCGGCGGGCGCGCGGTTCATCGTGAGCCCCGGCATCACGCAGGAGCTGCTTGATGCGGCCTCCATGTCCGAGGTGCCTTTCCTGCCGGGCGCGGCGACGCCGAGCGAGGTGATGGCCGCGCGTGAGGAAGGCTACAGCCTGTTGAAGTTCTTCCCGGCCGAACAGGCAGGCGGTGCGCCCTTCCTGAAGGCGCTTTCGTCCCCGCTGGCTTCCATCCGCTTCTGCCCGACGGGCGGCGTGTCGCCGAAGAATGTGGGTGACTATCTTTCGCTGCCCAACGTGATCTGCGTGGGCGGTTCCTGGGTTGCGCCCGACAAGGCGATCGACGCAGGCGACTGGGACGCCATCGAAGCGCTGGCGCGTGAGGCAAGTGGCCTCAAGAACTGAATGCCTTTTCGCGAAAACCAACGCACAAAAAAAGCGGGGCCTGGCCCCGCTTTTTTTTATGTCTGTTTTCGGTTCGTCAGTTGGTGCGGAACCGGGCCATGGAAATGAAGTTCACGGCCTTGCCGGTGAAGCGCGTGGCGTCGGCGACGGTCACGTCCTGCTGGAACCCGGTCGTGTAGACGGTTTCAGGCGACCGGACGAACTCGCTGTCGAATGCCGGCGGCTGTGTCGGCTTTACGGCTTCGTTCAGCATGGAGTTGCGGCTGAGTGCGCGGATCGGCGCTTCGCCGGTTGCCGCAACGACGACGGGCTGTGCGCCCGGTGCGATGTCGTTGGGGCCGGGCTTGGCCGATTTGCGCGTGCTGCGCGAACGGATTTCCGGGCGCGGGGCAGCCTGCTGGTCCGCACGGGCCAGAAGCGCCTGACGCGGCGATGCGGAGACCGGCTGGCCACGTTCAGGCTGTGCCGGAGCCGCGGCAACCGTGACGGCAGCCTGCTCATCTACCTTGAGCGCAAAGTCGCTCTCGGGCGCGGTGACTGCAGCGGGCTGCGGACGTGGCTGAGGCTGTGCGGCGAGGGTAAACTCGTCGGACGGCGCAAGAGCCTGAGCCGGACGGCTGGAGGGCAGCGGCATGTAGGCTGCCGTGGTGATCGGTTCTTCTTCCTGCGCGGCATCGGCCAGCACGCCGGCAATGGCGTCGGAGGCCTGGGGTTCTGCAGCGGCGATCTGTGCAAGCGCTTCCTGCGTCGAGGTTTCAGGCGCGTATTCCGGACGCTGCGTGGGCGTCGGAATGTTCGCTGCGACCAGAACGGCAGTGCCTGCATCCTGCGGCGTTGCCTCCTCAATGGTCGGCGCTTCCTCAACCGGCTTTACCTCGAAGGGCAGGGGTTGCTGGCCAACTTCGGCGGCAGGGCGCGGTGCGGCGCGCGGCGTGGGAACGCTGCGCTGCGGCAGGGCGGCAAGGATCGTGCCCGGCGTTTCGGGCTGCGGCTCAGGTGCGGCTGCCGGGGCAGGCGCGCGGCGGGCTGCCGGCTGACGCGCAGCAACCGTTGTGGTTTCTGCGTTATCCTCTTCCTCGTCGGCGCCGCCGCCGAACAGCGTGGCGAGAAGACCGCGTCCACCGCCGCTATTGCTCTTGCTGCCGGTGTCGCGGGCGACCTGAATGGTGCTGCCCTTGCGCTTGCGCGCTTCATAGGAGGCGAGCGCCTGCTTGTAGCCGGGGAGCGGTTTGCCGTCGGTCGGCACGTGGATCGTGTTGCCGCTCGGGAACACAGCGAGAAGCTCCTTGCGGCTCATGCGCGGCCAGTGGCGCACGCCGCCGACATCGATATGGATGAAGGGCGAGCCGGAACGCGGGTAATAGCCGACGCCGCCGGCCTGAAACTTCAGGGCGGAATTGCGCAGGGTGGAGAGCTTCACGCCGGGAATGTAGAAGTCGATCGCCTTGCCGAGCATGTGCTGGCTCTTTTTCGCGACGCCGCTGGAGCGGCTGCGGAGCATGGCGTTGGTCTGCGGCGAACGATAGGCGGACACGACATGGATGTAATCGCGGGCACCGGCGGCGCGGTAGGTCTCCCAAAGCAGGTCGAGAACCTGCGGATCCATGTTGGTTGGTTCGTTGCGACGCCAGTCGCGCAGGAAACGGTTCACCTGCTTCAGGCCGCTCTGGATGTAGCGTCCGTTGCGCTTGTAGGTGATTTCCGCGCGCTCCTTGGTATGGATGAAGTAGAGCTTCAGCGTGCGCGTTTCAGCGTGCGCGGCAGGCGCTGCTGCCAAAAGCGCGCTGGCTGCGAGCATCAATCCGGCGAGGAACCTCACGCGTGCGAGTGAAGCCAAGCGCCATACAGGTGCGTGAACGTCGTTCTGTCTCAAGGTCCGTGGCCTTACAGGCTGGTGTTTGTCCCCCGAGCCTTTGGCCCGGAACTCTATCTTCCCACCTTACGAGTATTCGATTTAATGGTTAATTCCATCTTATTAAAGTAGGAATGCGCAAAGACGATGGCGATATCGTGGCGAAGCGTGACGACGCGCCGCAGGGTAAACGCCAGGTTAATGCGTGGACTGTGCTCTATTGGCCTCAGTCTTCATTCGGGCGTGTGCGCCCGGTCGGATCGATCCCGAGATCCTTGAGCTTGCGGTATAATGTCGAGCGACCAATGCCGAGACGGCGCGCTACTTCGCTCATCTGGCCGCCATAATGTTCGATGGCGAGCCGGATCATGTCGTTCTCGATCTCTTCCAGCGGACGGATCTCATTGTGACCGTCCAGCGCCTTGATGAAACCCTTCTGAACCCGCTCTGCCGGCGTTGCTGCTGTCCCGCCCGTTGTCTCTTGGCGGTGCTCGGGTGCCAGCGCTTCCTGTGCGGGTGAGGCGGTGACAGCCTCGAACTGCGCCTCATAGGGGTCGATCCCTTCCACCTGCGCACGGATCTGTGGGAAGTCGGCGACATCGAGGACGCCGGTCTCGCAAAGCACCACGGCGCGGAAGACCGCGTTTTCGAGCTGGCGGATATTGCCGGGCCAGTCATAGCGTTCCAGAAGCGCAAGGGCCGGGCGCGCAATGCCGGTGACGCGGCTTGCCGCACTGTCTGCAAAGCGGGCGATGAAGGCCTGCACGAGAAGCGGTATGTCTTCCTTGCGGTCGCGCAGCGGCGGAACCATGATCGGGAAGACGTTGAGGCGGTAGAAGAGGTCTTCGCGGAAGCGGCCCTCCTTCACGCGCTCGATAAGGTTCTGATTGGTGGCCGAGACGAGGCGGATGTCCACCTTGCGCGTGCCGCGTCCGCCGACCGGATCGATCTCGCCTTCCTGCACCGCGCGCAGAAGCTTGACCTGAACGTCGAGCGGCAGATCGCCGATCTCATCGAGAAACAGGGTGCCGGTGTCGGCCTCGGCAAATTTGCCGGCACGCTTTTCGGTTGCGCCGGTGAACGCGCCCTTGTCGTGACCGAACAGGATGCTCTCCACCAGCGTGTCGGGGATCGCGCCACAATTGACGGTGACGAAAGGTTTGCGGCGGCGGGCGCTTGCTGCCTGAATGGCGCGGGCGATCAGCTCCTTGCCTACGCCGGATTCACCTTCGATGAGAACCGGGATGTCGCTCGCGGCGGCCTTCTCTCCCAGCTTCATGACGCGCGCCATGGAGGGGCTGTTGGTGACGAGGGCTTCGAAAGAGGCGGTTTCGGCGGGCTTCTGGCTCCTGCGCTGGCGCGTCTCCATCGCGCGGACCTTGAGCGCATTGCCGATGGCGGCGCCAAGGCGCGCAGGGGCAACGGGCTTGACGATGAAGTCGAACGCGCCGGCGCGCATGGCTTCGACAGCCGTGTCGATGCTGCCGCGCGATGTCTGGACGATGACGGGAATGTCTGTTCCGTCGCCATTGAGGTGTTCGAGCATTTCAAGCCCGCCCATCTCCGGCATCATGAGATCGAGAACGATGGTGCGCGGCGTCTGTTCGGTGCGCTCCAGAACGCCAAGCGCTTCGCGTCCGTTCTCGGCAAGCAGCGCCGTGTGCCCGAGTTTCTCCACCGCAGCCTGAAGGAGGCGGCGCTGGACCGGGTCATCATCGACTATGAGAACGGCTTCCGACATGTCGCATTTATGCAATGGCGTTAGAGTATCGAGCGCGCTCTCCGCGCACGGGCTGGATCAAAATGGCATAGGCTTCTAAACAAGGGTTCAAGAATCCCGGTGAACGAAACCTTTCGTCGTCGCGGAGAAATGACCGAATTCGGCAGAACGAGGATTACATGGCCAAGTACACTGGCAGGGTCGCGCGCCCTGCGGCAACGGATGCGGCAATTGTGGCTGACAGGGCCGCTTCGGAATTCGGCAAGCTGCCAGAATGGGATCTGACGGATCTTTATCCCGCAATCGAGTCGCCTGAGCTGAAGCGCGATCTGGACCGCGCAGCGGCAGAGGCTGCCGGTTTTGAGAGGGCCTGGAAGGGCAAGCTCGCCGACGAGGTGGCCAAGGGCGCGGAGAGCCGGCTGGGCGAGGCCGTGGAGGCCTATGAGGGGCTTGAGGAACTCATGGGGCGCATCGTGTCCTATGCGGGGCTTCTCTATGCCGGCGACACCTCCGACCCGAAGCGCGCAAAGCTTTATGGCGACGTGCAGGAGAAGCTGACCGATGCGAGCGCGCATCTGATCTTCTTCACGCTGGAGCTCAACAAGATTGACGATGCGGCCATTGAGGCAGCGCTTGAGGCGGATGCCCGGCTGGCTCATTACCGGCCCTGGGTGCTCGATATTCGCCGCGACAAGCCCTATGAGCTGGAAGACCGGATCGAGCAGCTTTTCCATGAAAAGTCGGTCACCGGGCGCGGTGCCTGGAACCGTCTCTTTGACGAGACGCTGACGGGGCTTCGCTTCACGGTCGATGGCGAGGAACTGGCGCTGGAGCAGACGCTCAACCTGTTGCAGGACGCCGATGGCGAGAAGCGCCGCAGGGCCGCCGAAGCGCTGGCGGAGACGTTTGGCAAAAACCTGCGCACCTTCACGCTGATCACCAACACGCTCGCCAAGGACAAGGAAATCTCCGACCGCTGGCGCGGTTTCGAGGACATTGCCGACTCCCGCCACCTGGCAAACCGCGTTGAACGCCCGGTTGTCGACGCGCTGGCCGAAGCCGTGCGCACGGCCTATCCGAAACTGTCGCACCGCTATTACGCCATGAAGGCGAAATGGCTGGGCATGGAGGTTCTGAACCACTGGGACCGCAATGCGCCGCTGCCGGAAACCCCGCAGGCGGTGATCGGCTGGGAGGAAGCGCAGAAGACCGTGCTCGACGCCTATGCGGCGTTCGATCCGCGCATGGCGGAGATCGCCGGGCGCTTCTTCGACCGCAACTGGATCGATGCGCCGGTGCGTCCGGGCAAGTCGCCGGGGGCGTTTGCCCATCCGACCGTGCCTTCCGCGCATCCCTATCTGCTCCTGAACTATCTGGGCAAGCCGCGCGATGTGATGACGCTGGCGCATGAGATGGGCCATGGCATCCATCAGGTGCTGGCGGCAAAGCAGGGCGCGCTGATGGCGCCGACGCCGCTGACGCTGGCCGAGACGGCCTCCGTGTTCGGCGAGATGCTGACCTTCCGTTCGCTGCTTGACCGGACCACCGAAAAGCGCGAGCGCAAGGCGATGCTGGCGCAGAAGGTGGAGGACATGCTGAACACGGTTGTCCGCCAGATCGCCTTCTACGAGTTCGAGCGCAAGGTGCACTCCAGGCGGCGCAGCGATGGCGAGCTGACCTCCGAGCAGATCGGCGAGCTGTGGCTTGAGGCGCAGAACGAGTGCCTTGGCTCTTCGGTGAAGCTGCGCGAGGGATACGAGACCTTCTGGGCCTATGTCCCGCACTTCATCCATTCGCCTTTCTACGTCTATGCTTATGCGTTCGGCGATTGCCTGGTGAACTCGCTCTTTGCGGTTTACCAGCAGGCGCCGGAGGGCTTTCAGGAGAAGTATTTCGCCATGCTCGAGGCAGGCGGCACGAAGCATCATTCCGAGCTTCTTGCGCCGTTCGGCCTCGATGCGAGCGATCCGGACTTCTGGAGCAAGGGGCTGTCGGTCATCGAGGGGCTGATCGACGAGCTCGAGACGCTCGACGGCTGATCCGGGCGCGTTCGACCCGATGCTGACGGACCTTCGGGGGCAGGCTCTTTTTCGAGACGACATGGCCGGGCGGGAGCTTTTCTTCTCCCGCCCGCGCGATGTTCTGATCGCGTGGGACGCCCGGTCATTTGACGACATGCTCGCCCGTGCCGAGAAGGCGCGGAGCGACGGGTTCTGGCTTGCCGGATACATGGCCTACGAGGCCGGCTATCTGCTGGAGCCGAAGCTGAAGCCGCTCCTGCCGGAAGGGCTACAGCAAGCAGGGCGGCGGGGGCCGCTTTTGTGTTTCGGCGTGTTTGACGCGCCGGAAGAACGCGCGGTGCGGCCCGTGCTTGATGTGCGCGATGCGGCGCTTGGCGATGCGGAGCCGCTCTGGACCTTCGGGGATTACGCTCCGCGTTTTGAGCGGCTGCATGCGCATCTGCGCGCAGGCGACTGCTATCAGGCGAACCTGACCTTTCCGGTCCATGCGCGCTGGGAGGGGGAACCGGCGGCGCTGTTCGATGCGCTCGGCGCGCGCCAGCCCGTGCGTTATGCGGCGCTTTTGGATCTTGGCTGGCCGGTCATCGTTTCGCGCTCGCCGGAACTGTTTTTTCAGGTTTCGCGCGATGGCTGGATCGAGACCATGCCGATGAAGGGAACCGCGCCGCGTGGCGAGACGCCGGACGAGGATGCGGCGCTGAAGGATTTTCTGCGCAACGATCCGAAGAACCAGGCCGAAAACCGGATGATCGTCGACCTGCTGCGCAACGACATTTCGCGCATCAGCGAGGTGGGTACGCTGGACGTGCCGGAGCTGTTCCATGTGGAGACCTATCAGACGGTGCACCAGATGGTGAGCCGGGTTCGGGCGCGGCTGACGCCGGGGACGGGGCTGCGCGAGATCTTTTCGGCGCTTTTTCCCTGCGGCTCGGTGACGGGCGCGCCCAAGATACGCGCGATGGAAATCCTGCATGCGCTGGAGGCGGGGCCGCGCGAGGCCTATTGCGGCTCGGTCGGCTGGGTCGCGCCCGATGGCACGATGCGGTTCAACGTGGCGATCCGCACGGTTTCGCTCTTTGAAGACGGGTCTGCGATCTACAATGTGGGCGGCGGGGTCGTGTTCGATTCCACTGCCCGGGGTGAATATGAGGAAGCGCTAGTGAAGGCGCGCTTCGCGAAAATCGAGAATTAGAGCGGTTCCCGCTTTTCCTGGAATTGTTATTGGAGATCAGGGCATGTTCATTGTTTCGCTGCGCTATGTGGTTCCGGTCGAAGAGGTCGAGCCGCATATGGCCGGTCATATGGCGTGGCTGGACCGCTGCTATGCCGACGGCATTTTCATTGCCTCCGGGCGCAAGGTGCCGCGCACCGGCGGGGTGATCCTGGCGCGGGGCGAGCGTGCGGCGCTGGAAGCGTGTCTTGCGGAAGATCCCTTCGCGGTGCACGGGGTTGCCGAATTCGAGATCATCGAATGCGCCATCTCGCGCACGGTCGACAGGCTGGATGCTCTTAAGGAATAACAAAGCCTGTCTGAACCAGAACCGTTTTTGCTCTTTATTATGACAGGCTTATATGTTTTGGAAATTCAGACATTCTGTTTCGGAGAGGCGCGCAATGGCTGCTAACGACTGGCCCATCCATGGTGAAATCACCGGACCGATCGTGATGATCGGGTTCGGTTCTATCGGGCGCGGCACGCTGCCGCTGATCGAGCGCCATTTCAAATTCGACAAGACGCGCATGGTGGTGATCGACCCGGTCGATACCGACCGCAAGCTGCTGGACGACCGCGGCATCCGCTACGTGCAGGCGCATGTCACCAAAGACAATTACAAGGAGCTGCTCAAGCCGCTTCTGACCGAGGGCGAAGGGCAGGGCTTTTGCGTCAATCTCTCGGTGGACACGTCCTCGCTCGACCTTATGAAGCTCTGTCGCAAGCTCGGCGTGCTCTATGTCGATACGGTGGTCGAGCCGTGGCTTGGCTTCTATTTCGACGACAAGGCCGACAATGCCTCGCGCACCAATTATGCGCTGCGTGAGACGGTGCGGCGGGAAAAGGCCAAGAACCCGGGCGGAACCACGGCCGTTTCCACCTGCGGGGCCAATCCGGGCATGGTTTCGTGGTTCGTGAAGCAGGGGCTGGTGAACCTTGCCGGCGATCTTGGGCTAAAATTCGAGGAGCCCGCATTCGATGACCGCGAGGGCTGGGCGAAGCTCATGAAGAAATGCGGTGTGAAGGGCATCCACATCGCCGAGCGCGACACCCAGCGCGCGAAGAACCCGAAGCCCATGAACGTGTTCTGGAACACCTGGTCGGTGGAGGGTTTCGTGGCCGAGGGGCTGCAGCCGGCGGAACTGGGTTGGGGCACGCATGAGAAGTGGACGCCGAAAAACGCGCGCAAGCAGAAGAAGGGCAACAAGGCGGCCATCTTTCTGGAGCAGCCGGGCGCGAACACGCGGGTGCGCAGCTGGTGCCCGACGCCCGGCCCGCAATACGGTTTTCTCGTCACGCACAATGAATCCATCTCCATCGCGGATTTCTTCACCGTGCGCGACAAGAAGGGCAAGCTGGTCTACCGCCCGACCTGCAATTACGCCTATCACCCCTGCAACGACGCCGTGCTTTCGTTACACGAGATGTTCGGTGCGGAAGGCAAGGCGCAGCCCGAGCAGCATGTGCTGGATGAGAACGAGCTGGTCGACGGCATGGACGAGCTGGGCGTGCTGCTCTACGGCCATGACAAGAATGCCTACTGGTTCGGCTCGCAGCTGACGCTGGAAGAGGCCCGCAAGCTCGCGCCCTACCAGAACGCGACGGGACTGCAGGTTACCTCCGCCGTGCTCGCAGGCATGGTGTGGGCGCTGGAGAACCCGGAAGCCGGCATCGTCGAGGCGGACGAGGTGGATTACCGCCGCTGCCTCGAAGTGCAGCTGCCTTATCTCGGGCCGGTGAAGGGCTATTACACCGACTGGACGCCGCTTGAGGGAAGGCCGGGCCTCTTCCCTGAAGATCTGGACGAATCCGACCCGTGGCAGTTCCGCAACATTCTCGTGCGCTGAGCGTCAGGCGGCGCGCTGCGCTTGCAATGCCGGCAAAATCGGGCAATTGAAACGGGTATAGTTCGGTCCCTGCCGGGGGCCGGGCCTGATGAAAAGACGGTGCGCGACCGGCAGGAGCCGGTTGGCGACAGGAGGCCAAGGCTATGAGAACACGTAATATTTTGACGCTTGGAGCGGTGGCGGCTGCACTGGCGGTGGCTGGTTGTCAGACCGATATGGGCAGCGGCGGCGGCCCGCGCATGGCGCGGCAGACCGGCGTCGAAGGGCAGTGGATGGGCACGGACGGTGTGGCCGTTTCGACCCTGCAGGGCGGACGCTTCAGCTCCCGCTCGATCCAGACCGGTGAAGTGCTGACCGAGGGGTCGTACTCGCACCGTGGCGGGCAGACCATCGAGCTTTCCTTCTATTCGCTGAAGAGCCAGCAGCAGACGGCAGCCACATGCCTTCTGGCCTCTAGCGACCGGATGAACTGCACGCTGGCCAACGGAACGAACTTCGTTCTCAACCGCGCATCCGGCGTTTCCTGAACCTTGAAGGGGCGGGGACGAGCCGCGACACATGCTGTTTGCCGTCCTCGCCCTTCTTCTGCTTGCCGTGATCGTGTTGCCGCAATTCTGGGTGCGGCACACGCTGGCAAAGCACGGGGATGACCGACCGGACATTCCCGGAAACGGCGGGGAGCTTGCCCGCCATCTGCTCGACCGTTTCTCGCTGCCGGATGTTCCCGTCGAAACCAGTGACCGGGGCGACCATTACGACCCGCAGGCGCGGGCGGTCCGTCTTTCCGAAAATGTATATTCCGGGCGTTCGCTGACGGCGGTGGCCGTTGCCGCGCATGAGGTTTCGCACGCGGTTCAGCACGCAAATGGCGAACGCTCCTTCAGGGCGTGGCAGGGGCTTGCGCGCTTTGCCATGGTGACGGACAAGGCGGCGGGCATCTTCTTCATCGCTGCGCCTTTTCTCGCCATTCTGGCCCGCACGCCCATGGCGCTGGTGGCGCTTCTCGCGGTCGGGGTAGGGCTCCTTTCGGTGCGCGTTCTGGTGACGCTCGCCACGCTGCCGGTAGAGCTGGACGCCAGTTTCGGCAAGGCGCTGCCGGTTCTGGAGAAGGGGGCCTATGTCTCAGAGACGGATATGCCGGCCGTGCGCTCGGTGCTGAAGGCGGCGGCGCTGACCTATCTGGCGGCGGCACTCATTACCTTGGTCGATCTTGCCCGCTGGGTGCGATTGTTGCGATAACATGGCCTGAACCCATGGGGGAGGAGCCATGTCACCGCATTTCGATGCGCTGGAAATCCGCGATCCGGCGGAGCGCGAGCATGATTTGTTTTCACGCCTGCCGCGCTTTCTGAGCGACGCCGTTGGCAAAGCTGAAGGCCTTGCGGACTGGCTCTCCGGCCATGATCTCTCAAAAATCGTGGATCGGCAGGCTCTTGCCAGCCTGCCTGTGCTGCGCAAGCCGGAGCTTCTGGAACGACAGAAGCAGAACCCGCCTTTTGGCGGGTTTGTCGACCCGGATGCGCTGGAGGGTGCGCGGGTGTTCATGTCGCCGGGGCCGATCTGGGAGATTCAGGGAGCCGGGGCCGATCCCTGGCAGGCGGCCCGCGCCTTCTTTGCCGCCGGTGTGCGGCCGGGTGCGCGCGTGCACAACGCCTTTGCCTATCACATGACGCCGGGCGGCTTCGTGCTCGACACGGGCGCGCGGGCGCTGGGCTGTGCGGTGTTTCCCGCCGGCACCGGCAACACCGACATGCAGGTGGAGGCGGCAGAGGCGTTTCGGCCCGACGTCTATGCGGGAACGCCTGACTTTCTGCAGATCATGCTGGAGCGCGCGGACAGGGATGGCAGGAACCTCTCATCCATCCGCATCGGCCTTGTTTCCGGTGGTGCGCTGTTTCCCTCAATGCGGGAAGCCTATCGCGCGCGCGGCATTTCGGTGCTGCAATGCTATGCGACGGCGGAGTTCGGGGTGATCGCATATGAAACCTCCGGGCAGGACGGTGCGCCGCTGCCGGGCATGGTCTTGAACGAGAATCTGATCGTGGAGATCGTGCGGCCGGGCACTGACGATCCGGTGTCGGAAGGCGAGGTCGGGGAGGTGGTGGTCACATCGCTCAATCCTGCCTATCCGCTTGTGCGGCTGGGCACTGGCGATCTCTCGGCAATCATGCCGGGGGAAAGCCCCTGCGGGCGCACAAACATGCGCATCCGGGGCTGGATGGGGCGCGCCGACCAGCGCACCAAGGTCAAGGGCATGTTCATCGACCCGAAGCAGATCGCGGAGCTGATCCGCCGGCATGGCGCGGTTGAACGGGCGCGGCTGGTGGTGACGCGCGATGGCGCAAGCGATGCGATGGCCCTGCATGTGGAGGCGCATGCGGGCGCTGAGCCGGACGCAGCCGCCATTGAGGCGACGCTGCGCGAGGTGACCAAGGTTGGCGGACAGGTGCATCTGGCGGAGCCCGGAAGCCTGCCGCGCGACGGCAAGGTTATCGCCGACGAACGCGACTACTCAGACTAAAGCATAAGAGCGAAACCCATTGAGGGCTCCTCCTCTCGCTTGATTTCAGGGCACCCGTATCACAGGATACAATTATAGCGGTGCTCGGATGGCGTGTGCCTTTCGTGCAATGCCCAAGAACAAGGTAGCACCCAAGAACTAGAATGAGGCGGCCGGAAAAGGCCGCATTGGATGACCCGTCGCGTATGACGCGCATGACGGGGCGTGCACAGTGGAGGAGACACTCATGCGATTTCTGATTGGCGCCGTGTCGGCGCTTGCCCTGACCGCTTTAGCCACGCAGGCCCAGGCCCAGTGTGACGATGGCGAAATGGTCATCAAGTTCAGCCATGTGGTTGCCGACAAGGGCCACCCCAAGGGCGATGCAGCGACGCTTCTTGCCGAGCGCGTGAATGAGGAGATGAACGGAACCGCCTGTATGGAAGTGTTCCCGAACTCGACGCTTTACGACGATGACAAGGTGATGGAAGCCCTGCTTCTGGGCGATGTGCAGCTCGCTGCCCCCTCGCTTGCGAAATTCGAGGCCTACACGCTGAAATACCGCCTGTTTGACCTTCCGTTCCTGTTCCCCACACTGGATGCGGTGAACAGCTTCATCGGCTCCGAGGAAGGGCACGGGCTTTTGAAGGTTATGGAAGACGAGGGCTATGAGGGGCTTGGCTTCTGGTCTTCGGGCCTCAAGCAGTTTTCGGCTGGCAAGCCGCTGATCGAGCCGCAGGACGCGGCGGGGCTGAAGTTCCGTGTGCAGACCTCCGACGTGGCCGTCGCCATGATCGAGGCCATGGGTGCATCGGCGCAGAAGCTCGCCTTCAAGGAAGTCTATGGCGCGTTGCAGACGGGCGTTGTGGACGGCCAGGAAAACAGCTGGTGCAACATCTACACCCAAAAATTCTTCGAGGTGCAGGACGGCATCTCCCAGACCAACCACCAGCTCCTTGCCTATCTTCTCGTAACCTCGACCGAATGGCTTGAGAGTCTCGATCCGGCGGTGCGCGATCAGTTCGTGGCCATCGTGGAAGAGGTGACCACGACGGCGAACAACAATGTTGCCGAGCAGGAAGCGACCTGCCGCCAGAACATTCTGGATGCAGGCGGCACGATCCGCGAGCTCACGCCCGAGCAGCGCGCCGTATGGGTTGAGACCATGAAGCCGGTATGGACGCAGTTCGAAGGCGACATCGGCGCGGAGCTGATCGAGTCTGCTGCTTCCAGCGGCTCCTGATCCCATAACCAATCCCGGCGCGGCGTTTCCCCTCGCCGCGCCTTGCAGGGCCGTCCGCTTTCAGCGGGCGGTCTTGTGGCAGGTGTTTTCGGGAGGAAAACATGGCGCTCTTGTGGCCGGCGCTCGGACTCGTCGCCCTCGTGATTGTGCTGTTCGTGCTGGAACGGCGTTATCCCGATGCGGTGGGGCGGTTTGAGGAAAACATTCTCGCCATTCTTCTGGCAGCCATCACATTCGTTTCGTTCACGCAGGTGATCGCGCGTTACGGCTTCAACAGTGGCTGGGGCGGTGCGCTGGAATTCACGCGCATCCTGTTTGCCTGGATGATCCTTTTCGGCATGAGCTATGGCGTGAAGAACGGCATCCATCTGGGGGTCGATGCCTTTATCCGCATGATGCCGTCGCGGCTCTTCAAGCTGGCGGCGATCTTCGGGGCGGTGTGTGTCTTCCTCTATGCCTTCATCCTGCTCTATGCGGGCTGGATGACGCTGGTCGGCGCGGATGTCTCCACCAACTGGCGGCAGACCGGGGCCATCGGCTACTGGAAATTCATGTTCGACCGGGGCACCGGCCTCGATGATCTGCGCTATCCCCTGTGGATGCAGGAGGCCTTTGGGCTGCAGGACCGTGTGCAGCGCTGGGTGGCCTATCTGATGCTGCCGGTCGGGCTTGCGCTGCTCGCTTTCCGCGCGTTGCAGGGCGTGGTGAGCATTGCCCGTGGCGAGCGCGATCTGATCATTGCCGGCCATGAGGCCGAGGATCTGGTCGCCGAAAACAAAGACGCGTTGAAGGAGTAGCGGCGATGGAACCAGCCATTCTGTTCATCCTCGTCCTGTTCCTTCTGTTCATGGGCGTTCCCGTGGCGGTGGCGCTCGGCCTTTCGTCACTGATCATCATCGCGTTCTTTTCCAGCGATTCCATATCGTCGGTGGCGCTGCAGCTGTTCACCGCGTCGCAGAACTACACGCTGCTTGCCATTCCGTTCTTCATTCTGGCGTCCGCCTTCATGTCGACGGGCGGTGTGGCGCGGCGCATCATCCGCTTCGCCATCGCCTCGGTCGGTCATTTCCGTGGCGGTCTGGCCATGGCGTCGGTTCTGGCCTGCATGATGTTTGCGGCCCTTTCCGGCTCGTCGCCGGCAACGGTGGTGGCCATTGGCACCATCGCCATCGCGGGCATGCGGCAGGTCGGATACACCAAGGAGTTTGCGGCCGGCATCATCGCCAATGCGGGCACGCTCGGCATTCTCATTCCGCCGTCCATCGTGATGGTCGTCTATTCGGCGGCGACGGATGTTTCGGTTGGCCGCATGTTCCTGGCCGGTGTGGTGCCGGGGCTGGTGGCGGGCCTGATGCTGATGATCGCCATCTATGTGATGGCGCGGGTGCGCAACCTGCCGGCGGAAGACTGGAAGGGCTTTGGCGAGATCATTGCGGGCGGCAAGGAAGCCGGCTGGGGCCTGTTCCTGATCATCATCATTCTGGGTGGCATTTATGGCGGCGTCTTCACGCCGACCGAGGCGGCGGCCGTCGCCGCAGTCTATTCCTTCCTGGTGGCGGTCTTTGTCTACCGTGACATGGGGCCGATGAAGGGCGAGCAATGGGTGCGCGATGAGGATGGCGTCAATGCGCGCATCGGGTTCTCCGCGACCGTCTATGCGCTGGCCTTCTTCTTCGTCTGGATGATCCTGACCTTCTTCCTGACGGCGGACTGGGAGGGCGTCACGCTTCAGGGGCGCACGCTGACGGGCATCGTGCTGTCGCTGGTGGCGATGGTCGCCTATGCGCTGTGGCGCGGCAAGCAGGCCGGTTCCCGCGGCCTTGCGGGGCTTCTGGTGGCCAGCCTGCCGATCTGGCGGCGCAATCTGGGGCTGATGGGGCGCAATTTCCTGCGCGCCTTCTTCAACGAGGAAACGCGCAAGGTGACGGTGGACGCCGCGCGCACGACGGTGATGCTGATGTTCATCATCGTCAACGCGCTGCTGTTCGCCCATGTGCTGACCGCCGAGCGCATTCCGCAGGCGATCACCGCCCTGATGGTCGATGCGGGCTTCACCTGGTTCACCTTCCTGATTGCCGTGAACCTGCTCCTGCTTCTGGGTGGCCAGTTCATGGAGCCGTCGGGGCTTCTTCTGATCGTTGCGCCGGTGGTGTTTCCCATTGCCATGGAGCTTGGGGTCGATCCGGTGCATCTCGGCATCATCATGGTGGTGAACATGGAGATCGGCATGATCACGCCGCCGATCGGGCTCAATCTGTTCGTGACGAGTGGTATCACCGGCATGAGTCTGATCCAGGTGGTGCGGGCGGCAGCGCCCTTCGTGCTGGTGCTGTTCGTCTTCCTGATCCTCGTCACCTATGTACCGTTTATGTCAACATGGTTGCCCTATAGCCTTATGGGGCCTGAGATCGTGACGCGATAATCGGGATTTGAGGGATTGCGTTAAGTAAACGTTAACGATTTCGCGCTTAGGATTCTGGATGTCGGATCGGCTTTCCTCCTCCCAAGCACGGTTCGAAGCGGGGCGGCCGACCAGTGGCCGCTCCGCCCGTTTTCCACCCTGATATTTCCTCTTCCAAGGTGCTCTTGGTGTTTCTGGCGCAGCCTACGTCTGGAGCTGGGTCTGTTCTGTGCAGGGCGGGCGTGCTTTTCAGGAGAAAAGGCGCTTTTGGAGGAAACCGACATGCAGACCGATCTCTCCGGCTGGGCAGCAAGGCCGCGTCCCGGGCGCGCCGCTCTGGAGGGGCGCACCGTGCGGCTGGAGGCGCTTGATCCGGCGCGCCATGGCGACGGGCTCTACGCGGTTTCGACCGTACCCGACGCCGGTGAGCGGTTTCGCTGGCTGGGCGATTATCCGCCGCTGAGCCGTGAGGCGTTTCAGGAATGGCTGGAACAGGCGGCTGCCAGCGCCGATCCATTTTTCCATGTGGTGATCGATCAGGAGACGGGCGCGGTTGGCGGGCGACAGGCGCTGATGCGCATCGATCCGGCCAATGGCGTGATCGAGGTGGGCAACATCTATTGGGGGCCGGGGATTTCACGAACGGTGCGGGCGACCGAAGCGCTCTATCTGGTGGCGCGCCATGTGTTTGAGGATCTGGGCTACCGGCGCTTCGAGTGGAAGTGCAACAACGCCAACGAACCCTCGCGGCGGGCGGCTGAGCGCTTTGGCTTCACCCATGAGGGGCTGTTTCGGCAGCATATGGTGGTCAAGGGTGAGAACCGTGACACGGCGTGGTTTTCCATGCTCGACAGCGAGTGGCCGGCCCTAAAAAGTGCATTTGACGGATGGCTTGATCCGGCCAATTTCGATAAGGAAGGCCGACAGAAGAAGCGGCTGGAAGCGTTCCGGGACTGATCCGGGGCGGATTGATTGCAGGCGCTTTTGTTGTGGCAACGTGCAGGCGGGCGGGAATGCCCGGGGCTGCATCAATGATTGCGATGGTCCTTTGTGCGTCGGAATGGACGCGGGACGATCTGGAAGACGGACGGGATCACTTGTCGGAAAATCGCAAGGCGGCGATCGCGGCCGCGCTCATCCTCATCGGTTTTGGCATCGTGGCGTATCTGATGCCACGCATCATGCTGGCCATTGGCGAGTATTCGCCCTGGGCGGCGGGCACTTTCGCGGCGCTGTTCGTACTCGCGTTTTTCGGCGTGTTCTGGCTTCGCGCGCGCGCCCAGAAGAAGAAGCGGGACTGACCCCGCTCCCTTTTCGTCAGACAGGAAATCTCAGGCGGTGAGGCTCGCTGCCAGAAGCGTGAGCCCCAGGAGCATGACCATGGCTGCGCCGCCGATCTCGATCACATTGTGAACGCGATTGCTGGCGCGGTCGCTGCCCGACAGCGCGATTGCCCAGTTCTTGGCCGTGACCGCGAGTGTCGCGAGAATAGAAACGGTGATGGCCGTGCCTATGGACATGGCGATGACCGAGAGCATGCCGCCGAGCCACAGGCTGTTCAGGAATGCGAAGGTGAGCACGATGAGCGCGCCCGAGCAGGGACGAATGCCGACTGCGGCAATGGCCGTGCTTGCGGTTTTCCAGTCGAACCGCTCGCCTGAAAGCAGGGCGGGATCGGGTGCGTGCGAATGGCCGCAGGAGGGGCAGACTTCGCCCGGACCATGAGCGTGCCCGTGGTCATGATCATGTGCGTGATCGTGATGATGCGCGTGGCCGCAGGTGGAATGATCGTGGTGGTCATGCGCGTGGTTGCCGGCATGGGCGGCAGACAGGCTGTGCATGGCCTGCGGCGCGGGCTCTGGCGCCGGGCTTCTGCGCATCATGCCCGAGAGCTTGCGCCACAGGAGCCATGCGCCGAACACGGCGATCAGGCCGAAACTGACGGTTTCCAGAAAGCGGGCGGCGTCTGTCATGGAGATGGAGGTGCCGCGCAGCGCGAGGAAGACGATGCTCATGAGGACAATGGCGGTGAGCCCCTGCAGGAGCGCGGAGGCGAAGGAGAGAACCACGCCGCGCCGAAGCGCCACTTCATTGGCCAGCATGTAGGACGAGATGACGGCTTTGCCGTGGCCGGGGCCGGCGGCGTGAAAGACGCCATAGGCAAATGACAGGCCGATCAGGATCCAGAGATTGCTGCCATCGTCCCGCATCGCTTTCAGCGCGCCGGTGAGCGTGCGGTAGAACGCCTGCTGCTGGGTGTTGATCCATTGCAGCGTGCCGGCGAAGGGGCCTGTCGGCGTGATTGCCGGCTCTGCCGCGCCGATGCCGAGCGAGCTTTGCGCGAGGGCCGCGCCCGTGGCCAGAATGGTCAGCGCGGCGGCTGCGATGACAACACGGCGGGATGGAAGCATGGGTCAGCTGTCCTTGTTGCAGGCGATCTCCAGCCGGGTCGCAAAAATCTTGCTCATGTCGTTGCCCGTCGGATCTTCGAAGAAGGCCTCGGTCAGCGTCTGCTGGTTCTGGGCGAGCGCTTCATCGGGATCGGGGCGGACGACGCTCTGCGTGCAACCGGCCGGCAGATTGTTGACGGTCATGTAGCTGTCTTCGATGAAGTCGATGGCTGTGTAGAAGGTGGGGTCGTAGACACCGAGCGAAATCTTGCCGTCGAGGGCGAGCGGCGCTTCGGGCTTCGATTCAAACAGGATGATGAGCTGGTTGTCGACGAAATCGGCAATGAGCCGGTCCGGCGCTTCCATCGCGACATCCTTGCCGTCCCTGGTGACGAGCTGGAAATAGTTGAAGTCGCCAAGCGAGGCGTGAACGACGCCTGCCACCTCGTCCAGCTCTTCCTGGCTGAGCGCGAGGTCCTGGTTCTTGTCGAACTCGACCAGCACGGTGCTGGAGAACAGATCATCGAAACGCCACACATGGTGCAGCGATGCGATGTTGCCCTGATCGTCGACATTCACGTCGAGACGCGCTTCGGCAAAGACGTGCGGATGCGCGAATACGGGAGCCGCGCAGGCGATGGCCAAAAGCGCGATGCCGGTTCTCAGCATGGTTTTTTTGCAAGTCGGCATTTGAAATGTCTGCTCCCGTCTCGTTTGTGCTGTGTTTTACACGAACCCGGCGGAAATTAGACCAATTGTTAGCGCGTGGGATAATTTTCCTTCAGCCAGCGCGCCAGATAGTCGACGAAAGCGCGCACCTTTGCCGGAAGGTATCGGCGATGCGGGTAGATGGCGTAGATGCCCGCGCCATTGGCGGCATTGTCCTGAAGCAGGGGCACGAGACGGCCGGCCTCGACCTCGGGATCGGCGATGAAGTCCGGCAGGACGGCGAAACCCAGCCCGGAGATCGCGGCAGCGCGCGCGGTCATCGGGCTGTTGACCTCGATGCGCCCGGTGACGGGGATGTTGACGATTTCGCCATCTTCGTCGCGGAAGGGCCAGTTCTGGCGATAGCGGCTGTTGGTGTCGACGATGCAGGGCAGGTGGGTCAGATCCTGCGGGCTCTTGGGCTCGCCATGGGTGGCGATCAACTCCGGGGAAGCGCAGAGCACGACGCGGAAGGGGGCGAGGCGCTTTGCGATGAGCGAGGAATCGGAGAGCTTCGTGATCCGGATCGCAAGGTCGAAACCTTCTTCCACGAGATCGACGAACCGGTCATCCAGATTGATCTCCAGCGTGATGTCGGGATGCGCCTTGGCGAAATCGATCAGCGACTGGCCGACCGGCGCGTCGGCGAAGGTGCGCGGGGCGGAAAGCCGGACGCGGCCACGGACGTCACCGGAGGAATCGCGCACGGATTCAGCCAGGTCTTCCACATCGCGCAGCAGCTCCACGGCGCGCGCGTAATAGGTGTGGCCGGCTTCCGTCAGCGACAATTGCCTTGTGGTGCGGTTCAGAAGCAGCGCGCCCAGTTCGTCTTCGAGCTCACGCACATATTTCGAGAGCAGGGCCTTCGACTTGCCGACCTTGCGGGCGGCTGCGGAGAAGCCTTCCGCTTCGACCACGTCGACAAAGGCGCGCATGCGGCTGAGGGTGTCCAAGGGCGTATCCTTCAGGTTCCGGAGAGAATGTCTGCGGCCATGCGAATGAGCTGCCGGTCGCTGCCGGCTGGCCCGAGAAGCGAGATGCCGAAGGGGGCATCATGCACGTGACCGAGGGGGAGGGTGATCTGGGGCCAGCCAAGCAGGCCGGCAATGGAGGTGAGGCTGAGCGCAAGACCGCGGAAACGGTCCAGCTCCTCCTCGGTCGCACCTTTGAGCGGGGCGACCGTTGGCTGGGTGGGCATGACCAGCACCATGTCGTCTTCGAAGAGCGCTGCGAAATCCTGCTGGAAGCGGTGGCGTTCGGCGCGGGCCCCGGCAACGGTTTCGGCGCTGATCCGGCTGCCGAATTCGAACCGGTCCTTCACGCCGGGCCCAAGCTGGGGTTTTTCCCTGCGGATGAAATCCCCATGGGACTGCCAGGCCTCGTAAGCCTGAATGGTGCGGAAGCAGGAGAAGAGCGCATCGACCGTTCCGGGAAGGGCGAGAAACGCCGCTTCGCGCTCGAAATGACGACCTGTTGCGTGGAGCATGCTTGTGTAGGCGGCGCGCTCCTGCTCGCCGAACAGAAGCGCTTCGAGTTCCGCGATCCGGACCGGCTTGGTCAGGCGTGTCCGGTGCGTGTCCTCACCGAGCAGGACATCGCCCACACGGGCATAGAGCGAGGCGTCGCGCGCAAACCAGCCGAACGTATCGAAGGAGGGGGCAAGCGGCATCGAACCCTCAAGTGAAATGCGCCCATGGGTGGTGCGCAGGCCGATCAGGCCGCAATAGGAAGCGGGCGCGCGGATGGAGCCATTGGTGTCCGAACCGGCGGCGATGTCGGCAAGCCCGCCGGCCACGGCCGCAGCCGAGCCGGAAGAGGAGCCGCCGGTAAAGCGCTGCGGGGCGGCGCGATTGACCGGAGCCGGGAAGTGGGCGTTGAGCCCGATCATGGAGAAGGTGAGCTCGTCGGTCTGGGTCTTGCCGATGAACTGCGCGCCGGCGTCGAGCAGGCGCTGGATGGCGGGCGCGGTGCCCGTCGCTTCGGGAAAGGCTTTGGCGCGATCCGGATTGCCGCCGCCGGTCGGGTAGCCTTCCACGTCGAAGATGTCCTTGACGCCGAGTGTCAGCCCGTTGAGCGGGCCTTCGCCGGAGGCTGGAAGGGGGATGTTCGGGTAGTCGAGGAAAGCATTCAGCGTGTCGCGGGTCGTTGTCATTGTTTTTCCTCGCTGGGTCCTGCGGCAACAGGTTGGCATTCAGGAACTTTTTTTCAAGCACACAAAAATTTTCGTTGATTGTGACAGGCGTTGCCCCTATATCCGCGCTGCCCAAAGTCGCACGTGCCTGTGGGTGTCCGCCGGACCTCGAAAATGGCGAGGAAACCGGTACGGTACCTGGACCTAACCGCTCCAGTCGATCTTACGGCCAACCGATAGATCGAGGACATCTTGAAGCAACGACGGTGCGGGCCTTTCTGGTGTCTGCCGGCTGTCCAAAAGCCGGGGTTACTGAAGAGGCACACCTTCATTGCCGGCAGTGCGGTTGGGGTCTCCCATCCAAAGCTGAGGCAGACAAAGCGCATATTCGCCGCAAGGCGGGAATGCATCGATACGCGTTACGCATGACCTGGTTCCGGTGCTCTCCACCTGCCGGCCCCAGTGTGTGCACGCCGCGTCCTTTGTCCACCGCGGATGCCTGACGGCATTTGCAGTTTCGAAGCTTCGGTAATGCGGCCAGCAGGGCCGCAATTGGAGAGACTGATGGCCACTCAGCGCATTCTTGACTTCCTCGCCACCCGCCGTCCCGATGGTCCCTGCCTGGTCGTCGACCTCGACGTCGTGCATGACAATTACTGCGCCTTTGAAAAGGCGCTGCCCGATTCCAGGATCTATTACGCCGTGAAGGCCAATCCGGCCCCGGAGATCCTGCGCCTGCTCGCCCAGCTGGGCTCGAGCTTCGACACCGCTTCGGTGGCCGAAATCGAGATGGCGCTGAACGCCGGTGCGACGCCCGACCGCATCTCCTACGGCAACACGATCAAGAAGGAGCGCGACATTGCGCGCGCCTATGAGCTTGGCATTCGCCTGTTCGCGGTGGACTGCGAGGAAGAGGTGGACAAGATTGCGCGCGTCGCACCGGGCTCGCGCGTGTTCTGCCGCGTGCTGACGGACGGCGCTGGCGCTGAATGGCCGCTGTCGCGCAAGTTCGGCTGCGTGCCGGCCATGGCCGTGGACGTTCTGCGCCATGCCCGCACGCTTGGCCTCGACCCCTATGGCGTTTCCTTCCATGTCGGCTCGCAGCAGACCGATCTCGATGCATGGGACCGCGCGCTGGAAGACGCCCGTGGCGTGTTCGGCGCGCTGGCTGACGAAGGCATCGTGCTGCGCATGGTCAATATGGGCGGTGGCTTCCCGACCCGTTACCTGCGCGACGTTCCGGCCGCACAGGCCTATGGCCAGGCGATCTTCTCGGCGCTGCGCAGGCATTTCGGCAACCGCATTCCCGAGACCATCATCGAGCCGGGCCGCGGCATGGTCGGCAATGCCGGCGTCATCAAGTCGGAAGTCGTGCTGATCTCCAAGAAGGCCGACAACGACAATGTGCGCTGGGTCTATCTGGACATCGGCAAGTTCGGCGGTCTGGCCGAGACGATGGACGAGGCCATCCGCTACCCGCTGGTGACGCCGCATGACGGCGGTGAGACCGCGCCCTGCGTTCTGGCCGGCCCGACCTGCGATTCCGCTGACGTGATGTATGAGAAGACGCCCTATCCGCTGCCGCTGTCGCTGACCATTGGCGATGAAGTGCTGATCGAAGGCACGGGCGCTTACACCACGACCTATGCTTCGGTGGCCTTCAACGGGTTCGAGCCGCTCCGATCCTACGTCATCTGACGCATCGGACATCCGGCCCGCGCAGGAACGCGCGGGCTTCTCATTCCACACTGCCTCCAGATCGCCCTGCGCCCATTCGGACGCGCAGGGGCGATTTGTGCGATCGACAGAACATCGAGGACAGGGCCATGACACAGGCTGTTGTCGGTGGGGCGCTTGCGCCTGCCTTTTCCATTCTTTGCGAAACAGCGCATGACGAGATCGAGCGCGAGGCGCTGCTCGACCGCGTCATGGGACCGAAACGCAGGCTGAAATCGTCCGAGGCGCTGCGCCGTGACCGGGTGCCGGCCGAGGGGCTGGCATTTGTTGCGCGCGATGCGGATGGTTTCATGATCGGGTCGGTGCGTCTCTGGGACGTGCGTCTCGGCGAGGGCGGTCCTGCCGCGCTGTTGCTCGGGCCGCTTGCTGTCGAAACGGCGCTTGCCGGGCGCGGAGTGGGCGCGGCCCTGATGCGCCATGCGCTGGCCGAGGCCAGGCGGCTGGAGCACGCAGCCGTTCTGCTGGTGGGAGACGCCGCCTATTATGAGCGCTTCGGGTTTTCGGCCAGTTTGACGGGTGCGCTTGCCATGCCCGGACCCTATGAGGCGGAACGCTTTCAGGCGCTCGAGTTCAGGCCCGGCGTGCTTGCCGGTGCTTCCGGGACGCTTGAGGCGAGTGGCCGCCTGATCGCCGCGCGCGCCGGGGCGCATGGGCGGGTTGTCTAGGGTTCTGATCCTGGGGATAAGACCTGCGTGCCATTCCGAAATGAAAAAGGGCGGAGCGCTTTCCTGACAAAAGCGATCCGCCCTGATGCGTTATGGTTCCTGCAATGGTGCAGGAGACCTGCTGTTCAGCTGTCGTTTAGAGCACCTGGCTGAGCTGCATGGCGACGGACATGTCTCCGGCCACCTTGAGTTTTCCCTGCATGAAAGCGGCTGTCGGGTCGAGATCGCCCGCGATCATGGCCTCGAGGTCTTCCTTGGCGAGGCTGATGACACAATCGGCATCACCGTTCTCGGTGGAGACGCTGTTTCCGTCGATGACGATGACACCGTCATCGCCGCAATCGAATTTCACCGAGCTGCCAAAGCCCGAATCTGCGACACGTGCTTTCACCTTCTCGGCAATTGCGTCCATCCCCATGCGTATTCTCCCTGTAACCCGGATGCGCTTTCTTGTTTCGATGGCTTCACCCGCTCTGAGAGCGTGCGGCCTGACATGGCGACACTAGTCATTTGTTGACGTTTACGTCAACGTTTTTCTGGCGTTCACCGGCGCGGTAGCGGGGTTCTTTTCTTGGGAGCCAGCAGGCGGTCGAGCAGGGCTATGAGGGCGTTGCGGTTGTCCTCTCCGCCCAGTTTGTCGATGATCCGCTTCTCATGCTGTGCCCAGAGCTTCGAGATTTCGGTGATGAAATCCGCGCCCTTCTCGGTGAGGTGCAGAGAGTGGGAGCGGCGGTCTATGTCGCCCTTCCGGCGTTCGGCAAGGCCACGGTTTTCCAGACAGTCCATCAATGCGACGAAATTGGCGCGCTTGATGCCGAGCTGTTCTGCAACTTCGGTCTGCTTCTGGCCGGGGTTTGCGGCGATCAGGGAAAGCACCGCAAACTCGGTTGGACGCAACTTCACCGAAGCGAACGACTTCTGAAAATCCTGGAAGACTGCAAGCTGCGCACGACGCAGCTTGTATCCGATGGCCGTTGCCAGGGGCGGTAAACACGTACCGTTGGTGTCGGTGTCAAAAGCTTCGATATATTCCTTATCCGTGGTCGGCGGCGAAATATCGACCGTGGTGTGCGTCATCGTCACTATAAATCTCCAAAATATACTCTTTCGGCCCGCGCGAAGGGCGGCAACGAAACAGCGCTCTGCACCCCGGACGAAAAATGACCGGGATAATCGCAGTAGCAAAAGACTGTTTGCATATGTTCGCTGTATAAGGCAACGCCTTATATCTGCATTAAACAAATCGATTTTGGACAGGAATGAGGCGTTCGGAAACAAAAGTTCACGAATTAGGCTAATTTCGCAAAAAATGGCCGTCCTGCGATAGCTTTTATTCTTTATAATATTTCAAGTTTTAAAATTATAATCTCTATTTTCGGCGCGCTGAGTCTTGAAGATTTTGGCAGCGATCCATCGGCTTTGCCTGATCTCAGACAAGCAAAAAGCCCTGAAAACCATGGCGATTTTCAGGGCCTGGGATCTTTGGCTCGCAGAAGGTGTTTCAGGAGCAGGACGAGAGTGTCAGCTCTGACCCTAGTGGCTGGATTTTGATGCCGGAGCGCTGCTCTCTGAATCCGGACCGAGCCGGCTCCGTGCTCCCTGATTGCGGATTTCCGCTTTCGACAGATAGTCGGCCTGCTCGATAAACACTTCATGGACGAGTTCGTCGCCGACCCGGGCATTGATGCTCTCGATCAGCCCGTCGCGAAAGGCGTTTACGTTAAAACCGTCTTCGCTTGCGTAATCGATGGTGGGGTTGGCGTAGAGATGGGAGTAGATCTCGTCCACCAGCATGGCGTCCATGGGAATGCTGAGCGCCTTGATCTTCTTGGAATCCACCGAATAGGACAGGCGCGCGAGGAAATAGCCATCCACCGCGCCGTTCTTCACGACCGGCACCGAGATCACGTCGGTGCTCACATAGTCGAGGCCGCCGAAGAAGGCGGGCGGCGGCTCGGCGCTGTTCTTGGCCTGTGAGAACTGGAACGAATAAAGCATCGTTCCCACCGTGACGGCGCAGATCCACAGGGCTGCAAGGACGAACTTGATCATGCGGGTGAGGCCTGCCCGAATTCGCGTTCGGAATAGGTGCCGTCGGTCTGGGCGCGTTCGATGGCTTCCTGCAGGAGGTCGGCCACATCGTTGACGGCGCTCATATGGGCGCGAATGGTCTCTTCATTGACGGCGAGCTTGTCGCGCAGGCGCTCCAGCGCATCGCGGTGTGCGTTGACGAGGCCTGCTTCATTTGCGCCTTTCAGGGCGCGGGTGAGTTCGTAGAGATGACGGCTCTTGCGCGCATTGGACGCCTTGATGTCGAAGCCGGGATTGTTGCGGATCGCGTCCGTCTCGGCGTCGATGGTTTCCTCGATGCGGCGCATGATTGCCAAGGCGCTCGCGCCTCCATGCTGGTTCATGGCCAGGGCGGCTTTCTCGGAATTGGCTGCGGAGGTCATATCATACATGGGTTCGTTCCGTTTCTGAGCTTCAGCTCTCTTTTTCGTCACGTGCGGCAGCGGCTGGGTTTACCCCGAGTGTCCTTGCTGCATGCCGTTCGATTTCCTCGACCATGGCGGTGGACATGAGAGCCCGCCTGCCTGCCTCTTCCTGCTCGGGTGTCTGCGAGACAGCGCCCACTGGAACCCGTTCTTCGTTTTCGACCGTGTAGTCGCGCAGCACATTGCGCGCGATGCCCAGCCCGCCCTGCTCGGCGAGGGACTCGCTAAGCTGTTGCGCGAGCATGGAGCGCCACATTTCGCCGGCCAGCCCCTCGCCGTAAACGGAGGAGGTCTCTTCCGGCAGGAGCGACTGCATGAAGTTCTGAAGCACCATGGCCTCGAACTTCTTCTCCACATCGGAAGGTGCGCTGGCGTCGGTTCTGGTTGCGCCGACGGGTCTTGCGTCGAACACTGCCTGGAAGCTGGCCGTCGCGCCCGACTTTGCCTGCAACCGCTCCTTCGCGGCGGCGGCTTTGGCCGGATCTGCGGCGCGCGCCACATTCAAAACAATGTCGCCGGGAGGCGATATCGCCAAGGCGTCCTCCATCGCTCGTGTCTGTAACCGGCATATTCCCAGATCAAGCTTGTGGGAGGCTTAAGCCTCGTTTGACCTGCGGCGCTCGATGAATTCGAGACGTTCCTTGTCGGCGGCGCTGCGCTCTTCGAGGTCGGTGGCTTCGCGATAGGCGCGCGCCAGCGCGTTGCCGCGCGCATCCGCCTGCATGATGTTGCCGACCTCTTGTCGGGCGCGTGCGGCGCTGGCCTGCCTGCGCTCCATCGCACTGGCCACCCGGCGGTGATAGAGTTCCGGAAAGAGGTTGGTCATGTCCGTGCCGGTGTCGAGCGTGTCGGTGATGGCCTTTGCTTCTTCCTCGGCGGCAATCGCTTGCGCCAGATGGGTCGCGTGCTGGGCCTGATGGTAGTCCTTCAGGCGCTGCATCACGTGAACCAGTTTCTGGAGGCGTTTTTGTCGTGGCGTCGCCATGGCTAGCGCCCCTCGAAAATCGGGAAGAAGCCCTCGGCAAACAGGCCGAGCAGCGAGGGAATGGCGAAATAAAGCAGGATCAGGCCGCCCGCGATCACGAAGGGCAGGGAGATGAAGTAGATCGGGATCTGCGGCGTGAGCTTGTTGATGAAGCCGATGCCCAGATTGACCAGAATGGCGTAGGCGAGAAACGGGCTGCCAAGCCGGATCATCACGTAGAAGGCGTCGGAGAGCGTGTCGGTGATGTCGGTCAGGGCCGACTGCGGATCGAACAGGCTTTCGATCGGCGCGAGCTGATAGGACACGACGAGCGCGCGGATGATCTCGTGGTGGAAGTCCAGAACGAAAAGCAGCATCAGCGCCGACAGCGAGATGAGCGCGGTAAGCGGCGGCTGCGGTTCGGCTTCTTCGATTGCGGTGCCGCCGGCAGCCATGCCGAAACCGGCAAACATCGCCATGGATGTGCCGATGAACTGTAGCGACAGGACATAAAGCCGGGCGATGAGCCCGATCAGCGCGCCGATGGCGAGTTCCGAAGCGATGAGCAGGAAAAGTGGTCCGGGCTCACTCGACACATGCGGCGTGATGAGGTCCCACAGATGCGCGAGCATGGCAAGCGTGGCGGCAACGGCCACGAACAGCCGCACCTGCATGGGAACGCGCACGCTGGAAAGGCCCGGCATGAACAGGAAACAGCCGCCGATGCGGCAGAACGCCAGAAAGGCTGCAAGGAGCGGCGTTTCAAGCATCGCGTCAGCCCGTGGCAGGAATGACCCGGCGGTGGATGCCGGGTCTGCATGAAGGAAGGGGCGGACGCCGCATCAGGAGATGGAGCCCAGAACGCTGAGCTCGACGCCCTTGGCCATTTCCACATGGCTGAGCACCGGCAGGGTGGGGAACAGGCGCTCGGTGATCATGCGCACATAGGGACGGGCTTCCGGCGCGGTGACGAGAACGAAGCGCTCGCCGGCGTCCAGATGCTTGCGGATTGCCTTGCTCGCATCCTGGCCGAACTCTTCGAGCTGGCGCGGGTCGATGTCGAATTCGCGGATCTCGCCCTTGGCGTCGCGCTTGAGCGCCTGGTGGAAGGCCAGATCCCAGCGGCCGCCGAGCCGCAGCACCTTGAGCGTGTTGCCTTCCGTCAGATCGCCGCAGATCTGCTGCGCCATGCGGATGCGCACATGCTCGACGATCTGCTCGGTGCGGCGGATATGGGGGGCGATTTCGGCAATGGCCTCGATGATGAGGTGCAGGTTGCGGATCGAGACGCGCTCGGCAAGGAGCAGTTTCAGCACTGCCTGCAGACCCGGATAGGTGATGTGCGAAGAGCAGATCTCGTCGGCAAGCTTCCGGTATTCCGGATCAAGCCGCTCGATCAGCGCCTTCATGTCCTTGTAGGAAAGAAGCTGCGGCAGGTTGTTGCGGATCACTTCGCTCAGATGGGTGAGTAACACCGACATGTTGTCGGCGAACGCATAGCGCTCGCGCTTCAGATCGTCGGCGAACATCTCCGGCACGGAGAAGGCGCGCATGCCGAAGGCGGGTTCCTTGACCTCTTCGCCGGGCATGTCCGGCATCCGGTTGTTGCCGACCAGCACGAGCAACTCGCCCACACGCATCTGATATTCGGTCACCACGGTGCCGTGGATCTTGATGCGGTAGCTCTTTGGCGGGATCGTATAATCATCCGTCAGGCGCACTTCGGGGACCACGAAGCCGTATTGCGCAGCGAATTTCTTGCGCATCTTGCCCATGCGGTAGGCGAGTTCCTGATGCGAGGCGAGAAGCCGCGTGGAGAGCTGCTTGCCGATGAGAAGTTCGATCTCCGCGGTCTTGAGCGAGGATTTGACGGAGTTGCGCTCTTCTTCTTCCTGCGAGAGCTGCTCCTGACGCTGGGCCTCGTCGGCGCTTTCCTGACGCTGACGCGCGCGGCGCGGCAGCGTGTAGCCGATGGCGGCCATGATGACGGCAAGCGTGATGAAGGGAAGGAACGGCAGGCCGGGCACCAGACCGAGAACGGTGAGCAGCATGGCGGCGACGAACAGCGCGCGGGGATAGGCGCTGAGCTGGCCGAACACGGCCTGATCGGCAGAGCCGCGCGTGCCGCCCTTGGAAACGAGCAGGCCGGCGGCAAGCGAAACGATCAGCGCAGGGATCTGCGAGACGAGACCGTCACCCACTGAAAGCTTGGTGAAGACGTCGGCTGCCTCGCCGATGCTCATGTCGTGGCGCGCATAGCCGATGGCGATGCCGCCGACGATGTTGATGGCGGTGATGATGAGGCCGGCAATGGCGTCGCCGCGCACGAATTTCGATGCACCGTCCATGGCGCCGAAGAAGGAGCTTTCCTCTTCGAGTTCGGCGCGTCGGCGCTGGGCTTCCTTGTCGTCGATGGTGCCGGCGGAGAGGTCGGCGTCGATGGACATCTGCTTGCCGGGAATGGCGTCCAGCGTGAAGCGTGCGCCCACCTCTGCGATACGGGTCGAGCCCTTGGTGATGACGACGAAGTTCACCACGACAAGGATCATGAAGACGATGAGGCCGATCACGAAATCGCCGCTCATCACCATGCGCGAGAAGCCGCCGATGACATAGCCGGCTGCGTTTGCGCCCTCGTGGCCTTCCGACAGGATAACGCGGGTTGTCGCGATGTTGAGCGACAGGCGCAGCATGGTTGCGATGAGCAGGATCGTGGGGAAGGACGAGAAGTCCAGCGGCCGCTGGATCCACAGCGCCACCATGAGGATGAGAACCGAAAGAGCGATGGAGAATGCCAGGCCGACGTCGATCAGGAATGGCGGAATGGGCAGGAAGAGCACCGCCAGAATGATGACGACGCCGATTGCGAAGCCGATGTCGCGGCCGTGCTTTCGGGTCTCTGCGCCTGTGATTGCTTCGCTTAACGCCATGCCGGTCTTCCCACTCGATGGAAGGCGTTCGCACGCCTTTGCGCCGAAGCTAGCGTCTCAAGCTTGCGCGAAAGAGGAGCGTGGGAGGATTGCCGGCTGTAATTAAGGCTGGGTCTAGAACCCGCCCTCGATGCGCTGGAAGATGACGTTGCTGAAGCCGGAGATCTGCGAGGCGACGAAAGGTGCGGAAAACGCCACCGCAACGAGGATCGCAACGATCTTGGGCACGAAGGTAAGGGTGATTTCCTGCACCTGTGTCAGGGCCTGCACAAGCGCAATGCCGACGCCGACCACCATGGCGACGATGACCGCGGGGCTGGATGCCACCAGAACGGTCCAGATCGCATACTGGACGATATCGAGGGCGTCGGCTTCGTTCATGGCCTAGCGTATCACAACGCCGGGGCCGACGGGGATCTTGTCGCCGCTTTCCAGCACGGCCATCACGCCATCGCTGTAGAGGCGCACTTCGGCAACCGTTCCGGTGATCTCGCCATCGGCGGAGGTGACTTCGCGGCCGACCAGGCTGCCGGCCTGCGCCAGCGCCGAGGCCTGAAGGATCTGGTCGAGCTTGGCATTGGCCTGCACCGACTGCTCCACCTGCGAGAAGCTGGCGAGCTGGGCCACATAGTCGGTGGATTCCATCGGGCTCGTGGGATCCTGGTTCTTCATCTCGGCCACGAGAAGGCGCAGAAACGACTGGTAGTCGACGGTCTGCGGCGCGTTGGCCTGCCGGGCGGCGCCGGCCTTCTGGGCCTGCTGTGCGCCCGAAGTCGCTTCGACGTTCATGACTTACTCCCCTGCCATTGCAGCCAGCCTGTTGTCCCCGGTGGGCGCGGCAGGCTGTGCGATGATCTCGTCTTCGATTGGATAGAGCGCGCGGATTTCCTTCAGGGCGTCATAGACCTGCCCGTTGGAAACGAGTTCCTCGACATGCTTGAGGCCGGCGCGAATGCGTTCATTGGTGAAGCTGTCGAGCAGGCGCGGCAGAAGCTGATTGAAGAGCCGGCGCGCATCATCGGCGTTTTCCGGCGTGATCAGCATGATCTGCACCGTGAAATAGACCTGGCGCAGCGGCGTGCGCGCATCCTCTGCCTGCAAAACGTGGTTCTCGAGCAGGAACTGGACATTGTTCAGGAATTCGAGCGTCACCTTGCGGTCGGTCTTGATGACCGCGCCGTTGACGTAGATCTTCTCATTCGCCTTCAGGGATATTTTCAGTGTGCTCATTGCTGGATGCCGTCGCGAATGATCTGCGACACCTCTATGAGGCCGTCCAGGTTCTGGGAACGCCCCTGACGGACTTCTTCACCTTCGCGCAGAAGCCATAAGCCGATGGAGATGAGATTGGCTCTCAACTCATTGGGCAGTTCGTTGTCCGGGCTGCCGAGATCGTCGATGAAGGCGGTCCAGACGCGCATCATGAAGTGAATGGCCTCGACAGCCTCCTGCGAGTTCAGGCCCTTCTCGCGCGCCCTCTGAAGAAGCTCGATCGATCGGCTCAGAACCTGCTCCTCCCTGTCCCGGGCGTCGGCAAGCGAGTCTGTCTGAACTTCGCTGTAGGAAAACTGGTACATGTGCTTCCCGTTCGTTTGGTTCCGGCTGTCGGTTAACGCAGATAGTTGAGCAGGCTGAGCTGCTGCAGGCGGGCGGTCAGTGCATAGGATGCGTCAAGCTGCGCGCGCAGGTCGTTGACCCGTGTCGCGGCTTCATAAGGGTCGATGCCCTCGCTGTCCTTGATGAGTGTCTTGAAGAGATCCACCTGCGCGGAAACCCGCGCGCTGGCGTCTGACACGCGGTTCTCCACGACGCCGGCATGCGCCTGCGCATTGGCGATGTCGGCAATGGCCTCGCCGACCATGGTGAGTGATCTTTCGTAGAGTACGTTGCGGGCTTCTTCGCCAAGCGGTCCGTTGAGGAGGTCCGAGATGGTGGCCGCTGCCATGGCGAGCTTGCGGATGCCGTTCTCATTGGCCGTCAGCGAGGTCTCGGCCGTCTCGTTCATGGCGATGCGGCTCGTGATCTTCTGGTTCGATGCGCTGGACCAGTTGGTTTCCCAGCCCGCGCCGGTGAACTGCGGCTCCACATAATTGGTGATGAAGTCGTCCATGTCGGCCGCGCTGATGGTGGCGGCTGCCGGATCGTCGCGCGTGAAGCCGAACTTGGCCATGAAGGCGGCGTCGAAGGTGGTCTTTGCCGGCGAGCCTGCATCGTGGAAATCGGTCAGCGGTTTCACGTCGGTGTTGATGCCCGCGAACAGATATTCGCCGTTCAGATTGGTGTTGAGCACGCCGGTCAGCGTTTTGAGAACACGCTCCGCCTCGGCCTGCGAAACGGCGACCTGATCGATGTCGGATTTTGCTGCGGTCAGCGAGGCGAGCAGGCTCTGGCCCATGTCGCCGATCTGCGACATGGCGTTCTGCGTTGCCGAAAGCCGGTTGGCGGCGAGCGCGTTTGCGTCGATCAGGCCTTTCAGCCGGTCGATGTTGCGGTCCATGGAGAGATTGCGGCCGGCATGCGCGCCAAGGGCGATGCCAACATCGGAGTGACGGCCGGTCTGCGACTCCTTCAGGCTCTCGGCCAGCTCCGACTGCATGCGCATCGTCTGATAGCGCAGCGTCTGCGACATGGCGAGCGATGAGATGAAGGAGGTTTTCATGTGCTCTCTCTCTACCGGGTGGCCTGCATCAGGGTTTTGAGCATTTCGTCGATCACCGAGATGAGACGTGCGGACGCTTCATAGGCGTTTTCCAGGTCCAGCAGCAGCGCCATCTCGTTGTCGACATTGACGCCGGTTGCATTGGATAAGGCCGTCGCCGAGCGCACGGCGAGCACCTGTTTGCCTTCAGCTCCGCTCGCCGCCTGCTTGCGGGTGGCTTCCAGCCAGCTCACGGAATCGAACGAGAAGGCCGTGACGCTGCGGGTCGTATCGAGCCCGGCCAGCGGGTCGAAGGTCATCGGCTCGTCAAGCCGCTGGGAATAGCTGAGGAGCAGATCCGAATAGGATGCAGCACCCGTGGTGTTGTGCAGATAGACCGCGCCATTCGCGCCGCCGTCGCGCAAGAGCGACGGGTCGCCGCCGGCATTCTTGTCGAAGGCGGCATTGACGCGGATTGCGCCCGCCAGGCCGTCGATCAGTGTGCCAGCCGGCGGAATGCCGGGGCCGCCTGCCCAGTTGAAGAGACCGGCCATGTCCGGCTGTATGCCGCTCGGATCGGTTTCGGCGAAGGCGGTGATGAGGCCGCGCGCGACTTCGTCGAGCTGGCGCTGCATCTGAAGGGCGGTCTGGTCGCGCAGCTGCAGGGCTGCCGCGATTGAGCCCTTGGCGTCGGTGTTGCCGCCGCTGCCCGGCACCAGCGGAACACCGTCCACATAGACCGCATTGCCGGTCGTGCCGGGGCCATAGGCCGTGTTCGGTGTGAAGGTGACGGGACGCGGGACCGTCTCGAACATCGTCGCGCCGTCTGCGGTGACGATGACCATGTCGTTGGCCGCACGCGTGGTGGTGGAAATCGCCACATATTCGGAGATTTTCTTCAGGAGCGCGTCGCGGCGGTCCAGCGCGTCGGAGATGTCGCGGCCCGCGCGGGTGCCGTTGACGATCTCGGTGTTGACCGTTTCGAACTCGCCCAGAAGGTAATTGAGGTCATCGACCGCCGTGACGATGTCGCGGTCGGCGTCGGCGCGGAATGTCTGGACGCCATTGGCGCCGTCATTCAGCGAGCGCACGACCTGATGCGCGGACTGTACCGCGCTTTCGGCGAGCGTGGCGTTGGAAGGCGTTGCCGCGTAGAGCTGCATCGCCTCCTGCAATTTGCTGATGGCGGTGGCCGGCGCATTGGCGTCGTCCACGCCATTGACCGTCAGGCGCATCGTGTCGAGCCCGCCGGACATGGCTTTCTGCCCCTGCCATGCGGAGATGGCAAAGAGGTTCTGCCGGAACAGGACCTCGTCGGCTGCCCGCCGGATCTGGGCGATGCGCGCGCCGGGGACCATGCTGGTCAACAGCGCGCTGCGATGTGCGTAATCGGGGTTGCTGGCTTCTGAAACGTTGCGTGAGACGACGGAAGTCCGGCGCGAGGTGTTGAAGAGCGCGGTCTGTGCGATGCTAAGTGCGGATGTCAGTGACATTTATATTCTTCCACTTCCCCGTTCCAGAAATCGACGCTTATCGCTTCAGGTTGACCAGCAGTTCCATCAGCTCCGAGCCGGTCTGGAACGACTTGGAGTTGGCGGTGTAGTTGCGCTGCGCCTCGATCATGTCGGTAAGCTCCTGGGCGATGTCGACATTGGAGCTTTCGACCGCGCCGGCGACGACCTTGCCGAGATTGCCCGAACCGGAGAAGCCGAGCTGTACGCCGCCCGAATCCGCGCTTTCGGAGAACACGTTTCCGGTGATCACGTTGAGCTGGTCGGGGCTCTGCACATTGGCGAGCGGGATGCGGTAGAGAGCGCGCATGGAGCCGTCGGCATACTGCGCGAAGATGGTGCCGTCCTCGGCGATCTCCACGCTGTCGATGGCGTAAGGCGCGCTGCCGTCGACTTCGCCGGTCACCGAGAAACCGGTGTCGAGCTGGGTCATGTCGGACAGGTCGATGGTCAGCGCATCGCCGCCGGGCACCGTCAGCGAAATGTCTGTCGGGCTGCCGCCGGCCAGCTTGCCGTTTGTCGGATCGAAGGTGAGCGTGGTCGTTGCAAGCGGCGGATTGGCGTAGGGGAACGACGTGTTGGGCGCTGCATCCGCCCGGTCGTAGACCGTCATCTCCCAGGTGTCGGGGCCGGTCTTGGTCATGTAGACGTCGAGCAGCTGCTTGCCGCCGAGATTGTCATAGGCGACCAGCGAGCTCTTGTGGGTGTACTGCGCCGTCGCGGCGTTGGCGGAGGGGAGATCGGCTGCTGCAACCGCAGTCGAGCTTGCCGGCAGGTTGGCTGCGAGCTTGCCGTTGCGCGAGGGCGTTGCGACGAGTTCCGACTGGGCGATGGTGACTGCTTCAAGGCCGGCATAGCCGTTTGCGGTGACTGCGGGCGTGCCGTTGGCGTAGCTGTAGCCCATGAGCTTGTAGCCGGCGGCGTTGACCAGTTCGCCCTGGGCATTTGGAACGAAGGAGCCGGCGCGGGTCAGGAAGGGCTGTCCGTTGGTGCCCTGAACGACGAAGAAGCCGCCGCCCTCAATGGCGAGGTCGGTGCCCGACGTCGTGTACTGAAGCGGACCGGACTTGGAAATCTCATAGCGGATCGACGTGGTGACGCCGCCCGAATTGTAGGACCCGCCGGACGATGGCAGGACGAGCGAGGAGAATTCAGCCTTCGCGCGCTTGTACCCATTGGTGCTGGAATTGGCGATGTTGTCGGCAACGGTGGACAACCGGTTGGATTGTGCCGCCATGCCGGAAACGCCGGTACGCATCATGCCGTAAAGGCCCATCGGAAGTCTCCTCGTAGTCTACGCCGATTGCAATCACGGTAGGGGATGTGACTTGCGTGAAACTGGTGGTGGCGCGTTTTGAGGAAGAAAACTGGCGGATTATCCGTCCGCCAGCCTGTAACCGAGGTACCGCTTGGAATCGATGGGATCGAAGCCGAGCTTCTGGCGCAGTTTCTTGCGCAGCTTGCTGATGTGGCTTTCCACGACGTTCTCTTCGACGTCTTCGTCGAAAATGCCGTAGATGGCGTTGAAGATCTGGGTCTTGGTCACGCGGCGTGTCGGGTTGCCGGCCAGATATTCCAGAATGCGGCGCTCGCGGCGCGGCAGGGGAAGAGGCTCGCCGGACACTTCCGGGTCGCGCCCGTCGAAATAGATGCGCATGGCGCCGATTTCGGTGAAGGTTGCCGTATCCTGCTGGGCGCGGCGGCGAATGGCCGTGATGCGCGCCAGGATTTCGCGGATGTGAACGGGCTTGCGCACGACATCATCGACGCCCCATTCGAACATGCGCAGCGTGTCATCGAGCGAATTGCGCTCGCTGAGCGCGATCAGCGGTGCTGCCGAACGTTCGCGGATGCGCTGGGCGCGGATGTCGCCTTCGTCGCACTGACCGAGAAGAAAGGCGCTGACGGCCTTCAACTCATCATCTGCAACGGTTTCGACCCATTCTCCGAATTCCTGCGGCGCGAAACCCGCGCTCGCCACCCCTTCTCGATTGAAAAGTGAGTGGTAACCTTCCGTCACCAGCTCACGCTCGTCTATCACCACAATCACCGGCCCGCCCTCCGAATCAACTAATGTGTCAAGTGGTAACTGGTCGGGCGAATCGCGCACAACTATGAATTCTCAGGAGTCAATAATGGGGAGTCCGGAGAGCGGTCCGGCTTCCGGTATCGCTGTTCAGTAGATTCAATTATGGGTTGCAGAAACTGCGTGCCTCTGGCGTCCACGCTCCGAAGCCGGTCGCGACCATGTTTGTGATGACGCGGCAGACATAGCGTTTCTGTGCCGGGTCGTTATTCGGCCCGGCATGATAGCGGGCCACCGCCATTGACCAGGAACCGTGACGCTTCTTCAGCTGAACCAGAAAACGGGCGGCGTAATCGACATTCTGGCGGGGGTCGAGCATGGCGTTCAGATTCCTGAATTGATCGCCATGGTAGTGGTGGTTGATCTGCATGCAGCCCAGATCGATCAGCTTTCTGCCTTTCCTGCGCGCCTTCTCGAAGGTGCGGATCGCCTCACTGGTGCTACGGGCGAACACGGCCTTGCCTTCGATGTTGAGCGCGTGGGGCTGGAGGCTGCCCTTCACGCCGGTCTCGGTGAGGCCGACGGCGTAAAGAATGCCAGGCGGAACATGGTAGCGTTCGGCTGCGCGCAGGATTTCGCTTTCGCAGGCATTGGTCGCGGCCTGAGCGCCTGCGGTGAGAGCTGCGAGGCTAAATATAAAGGCCGTTATTCGCCGCATCGCCGCCATCCTGCGTCTGCCGTCCCTCACGGCCCGATTGTTCGCGTGAGGAGCGTTCGCCATTGCCTCCGCGCGAAAGGTCGCCATCGTTTTGACCGTTCATCGACTGGAACCCGCCATCGCGCGTGTTGCCGCCGGTGGCAGTGTTGCTCTGGCCTCCGGGTGCGGATTGCTGGACGGTCACGCGGTCGATGTCATAGCCGAGCGAGCGCAGCGCCTTGACGATGCTCTCGCTATCGGTGCTGAGGCGATGGCGGGCTTCCGCGTTCTCCACCTGCAGGTCGACGGTCAGCTGATCGGCGACAATGCGCAGGCGCGCCGTGACAAGGCCAAGCTCTGCCGGCTGAAGCTGGATCTTCAGGGTCTGGACCATGCGGCCGGCTTCACCCTGTTGCGTGGTTTGCAGATGTGCGGCTTCACCGGCTGCGGCGCGCTGGGTGGCTGCAGCCTGTTCGCTGCTCGCTGCCGGTGCAGGCGCGCGCTGGATCGACACAACGCGGATTTCGGGCTGGGGCTGCTGCTGCGGGCCATCGCGCAACAGCGTCTCGCCGCCGCCGCGCGTCTGGTTTTCGCCTCTGCCGGTCTGGACCGGCTGTTCTTCCGGCGTCCGGGAAACGGCCTTTTCGCCAAGTGCGGCATTGGCTCTGGCCGTTGCGCTGGCTGCCTCGGGCAGGGCGCGGGCGGGCTGGTTTAATGCGGATGCAGGAGCGGAGCGCTCGCGCGCACGGTCGCCTGCCTGTGGCGCGGGCTGCGAAGCGCCTGCCTGCGAAGCGCCTGCCGTCTGTGCTGCTGCTGCGGCATTTGCGGGCAGTTCGGGCTGCGCCGGGGTCGTTCCGCTTTTGCCGGCGGTGTTCGCCTGCTCCCCGGTGGTTTCTGCATCGGCATTCGCCGGGATGGCGGCATGGTCTGCTTTGGCTGGTGTGGCGGCTGCCGGCGGCGCGGCAGGCGTTTCGGTCGCCTGAGCCGGATTTGCCGGAAGGGCAGGGTCGGTAAGGGCAGGGTCGGCCGCGCTGGCGTCGCCCTCTGCAGTCTCGGTTTCCTGCGTGTCCATCTGGTGGGGCAGGGTCCAGCGGATGGGACGCCATGCGCTGTCTTCGCCCGGCGTTTCCTCACCGGGCGCGGATTTGGTTTTCTTGGCCGCGCTTTCCTGAAGGGCTTCTTCAAACCCGGCTTCGTCAGCAGCGCCATTGGCGCGCTTGTTCGGTGCTGAATCGAGTGCCTGTGCGGCAGCGGGCAGTCCGCGACTGATGGCAGCGTTCATTGACCGGTTTCCTTCTCAAGCAGCGCGTCGATGTCATCGAGCTTGCTGCGCATTTCCAGCATGTAGGCGTCGGCGGCTTCGTTGATCGGGTCGCCCGGGAATGCGGCCTCCACAGGCTCCTGCGGCGCGCTCTCCGGCTGCGTCTCCACGAGGTCCGGGATGAGATCGGCGTCGGGAATGATATCCGGCAGAAGCGGGTCGTTCTGCGGCTCCGGTTGTACGGCGACGGGCGCCGCGGCAGGTGTGACGACGGGCACGGCGGCAGGTGCTGGGGTGGGTGCCGGCTCTTCGGACACGGCCGAGGTGTGGCGGGGCTCATCGAGAACCGCCTTGGCGATGGTTTTGGCCGCGTCTAGCAATTCACGGTCGGGGGCCGAGAGGCGTTCTGCATCCAGACCATTCAGCGCGGCGAGCACCTCGTCCACATTGTCGGAGGTAACCGACGCCATGTTTGCGTATAGAATGGCGCGGGGATCGCTCTCACCCTCAGTCGTCTGGCTGTAGGACATGGCCTTCATGGCGGCGAAGGAGAGAAGCCGGTCGTAGCCCTCGATGGCGCTCTTGCGGGCGAGGCGCAGATAGACGATGCGCGCCTGCTCGTCGGACATCTGTGCGGTGACTTCATCGACCATGGTCGGATCCACCGTGTCGTGCAGCTCCACCACGGCGGCCACGAACGTGTCGACGAACTGGGTCGCATAGGGCGAGCGCAGATAGCGCCGGACATATTGCTCGGACGCGCGCGAGAGGCGCTCGGTATCGTTGAGTGCTGCGGCCAGCGGAATGCTGCGGCGCAGGGCTGCTTCCTCGATGAGCGTGCCGGGGCTTAACAGCCTCGCCTGATCCAGCATCTTCACGGCGAACAGGGGATTGTCACGCGCCGTGACCGTTGCGCTGACAAGCGCGACCGACGGACCGACTTCCGGCGGCAGCGTTTTTGGATCGAGCGTCTGCAATGTGGCGCGGGCCGAGGCATAATCGCCAAGCGCGTAGTGCACGATGGCCTGACCGAGTTCGGCCTTCTTGCCCTCAAGCGTGAGCCTGGAGAAAAGCAGTTCGAGCGTCTTCGGATTGCCGCCGCTCAGACCGTAGATAAGCAGCGCCTGGAGGTTTCGCTCGTCTTCGAAATCTTCAGGCGTGGCGTTTCTCATGCGGCCGTCGATGATGCCCAGAAGCTTCTGCTGCATGGGGAGTGCTGCGTGATCGCCATCGGCGATGCGGTCCTGCACGCGCTGGAGCGAACGCACCATCTGATAGGGCTGCATGGCCGCTGCCTGGGCGCTGTTGTCGAGAAACATGCCCGCCACCAGGACAGCGGCCAGTTTCGCAATCACTCTCATTGCGGCACTTCCAGCAGGATTTCGATGCGGCGATTGGCGGCCGCATAGGGGTCTTCGGGCACTTTCAGCTTGCGGTCGGCAAAGCCGGCGACCTGTTCGATGCGCTGCTCGTCGAGACCGCCGCGAACCAGCATGTAATAGGCTGCCTGTGCGCGGGCGCTGGAAAGACGCCAGTTGTCGTAGGTCTCGCTGCGGAAGGGACGCCCATCCGTGTGGCCGCGCACGCTGACATTGCCCGACTGATCGGAGAGGGTCTGGCCGATCTTGTCCATGGCGAGCACGAGATCGCGTTGCGGCACGGCGGAGCCGACCGGGAACATGCCGTTTTCCAGATCGTCGGTGATGGAGACGAGCACACCTTCATCGGTGGCGACGACCGAGATGGAGCCTTCCAGAGGGCTGCCGGCAAACTGCTGTGCAAGCTGCTCGCGGATCTGGTCGGCGAGCTTCTGGCCGCGCTCGCCTGGCGTTTCCTCAGGGGCAGCGGTTTCAGCCTCGGCGGTCGCGTCTGCCTGTTGCGCGACGGGCGGCACGGCCTCGACCGGTTCGGCCTCTGCCTTTTCTTCCGGCTTGAGGGGCTGGACGTCTGGAACGGGCGTCAGGGCGATGGCGTTGCCGTCGCCCTCCTTCGGCGCTTCGCGGGCGACGGTTGGAGGCGCATTCTTGCCATTCGTGGGCAGATCGACATCGCTGCCGGCTGCGTTTTCGCGCACATCGTCGGGATCGCCCTGAACGCCGATGCCGGGGCGGGCAACCTGCTGCGACCAGAAATCGGGTGCAAACGGGTCGCGGTAGGATTCACCACCCGACGCGCCCGATGACGGGCCTGCATTCTGCGCGCCGCCTTCGCCCTTGGTCGACACGTTCTGCATGGTGTCGGTGTTCGACGCGATCTCGGCCAGAACGGCATAGGGATCGGAGAAAAGGTTTTCGTCGGAGAGTTCGCGCGTGTCGGAGGTTCCGACGGCGCTTTCAAAGCTCATCGGGCCGGAGGTCTGGTCGTGATCCTGCGAGGGTGCGCCGGGCGCATCGACCTCGACATCCTCCGGTGCGGGATCAGCCGGATCGCCGTCCAGACTTTCCAGACCCTTGCTGTTGGTGCTCTGGTCGATCAGCTTTACGGGATTGAAATAGCTGGCAAGCGCGGTCTTGGTGTCGTCATCCGTAGCGTTGATGAGCCACATGACCAGGAAGAAGCACATCATGGCGGTCATGAAATCCGCAAAAGCGATCTTCCATGCACCGCCATGATGGCCCTCGTCCTCGCCGCCGCCGCCACGGCGAACGATGATGATCTCGGATGCCCGATCCTCGTTCTCGGCCAAACTCATGAGATCAATCCTGCCAGTGTTTCCGACCACTCGGTGAGCCGCGTTTCAAACAGCTCTTCATCGATTGTGACGCTTATGTCGAAGCCCGGCGCTTCGGCGAAATCCACGTGGCTGGCCTTTTCGCCGAGCCCGGTTTTCAGCGCCTCCCAGAGGGCCGGCGAGCCGCTGACGCGAATGCGCAGGGCCTCACGATCATCGATGGCGCTGCGCACGACCCGCTCCAGTTCGGTGATGGAGCGTTTTTGCAGATCCTCGGTGAGGACTGATCCAAGCATGCGCGCGGTTGCCTGCGTGGCGAGCTCGACCACCTGATTTTCCAGAACGGTGAAGTGCTGGGTGATGGTCTGGCCGGCGGCCTCGCCAAGCTGGGCGCGCAGTGCGTCCATCTCGTCGGCATGGCGCTGGCGTTCCTGCTCCATGGCCTCGGCATGTTCACGTGAAAGACGCTCCGCCAGTGCAATCTGTGCGGCCGCGATGAGTTCGTCCGTCTGGGTCTGGAGCGGGCGGACGGGCTCTGCCGCTGCCACCGGCTGCTCGTCCGGCTGGGAGAGCGGGTTGAAACCGTGATCCGCCGCATGGTCGCCGGGAGAAGGCGGCGGCGTTGGCGCGCCGAAATCCGGCAGAACGTCGAACAGCGAGAGGGCGGGGGGCATCAGCTCGCCTCCGCCTCAACGCGCGCCCACTTGCGCAGGATGTGCGCGGTGCGCTCCTCATTGAGGTCGACCATGCGGGCCAGACGCTCCTGCGGTGCGGGACGGATCTTCAGGCGATGGGTGCCATATGTGTCGTCTTCCTCGAACTCGGTCTCGGAGTAGCCGCCATCGGTGAGGCGGGCCTGCTCTTCTTCCGGGTTGGGCAGCGAACGCTGCATCTCTTCATCGGCAGGCCCCTGCGCGATTGCCGGGCGCATCAGGTTTGCGCCGAGCGGCTTCAGGCCGAACCAGGTGACGAGGAAGGCGACCAGAATGAAGGCGGCTGCATTGATGAGCGTGCCGGTGTGCTGGCCGACGGCGTCGATGATGCCGGGTTCGGCGACCGGTACGCCATCCAGACCATCGATGAACTCGACGGAGGAAACGTTGATCACGTCGCCGCGCGTTTCGTTGAAGCCGGTGGCCGAAGCGACGACTTTCTGGATGTCGGCGATGCGCGCATTGATCTGGTCAGGGGTCGCGTTCGGCCCGAGAATGTCCATGATGCGTGCCTGATTGACCACGACGGCGATGGACATCTTGTCGACGCTGTAGCCGTTGCTGGTGGTGGCGATGCGCTTGGTGTTCAGCTCGTAATTGGTCGTTTCCTCGCGGCGCTCGCTCTCCTCGGACGATTTCGGTCCGGCACTTGCGGCGGCCTCGTCTTCGGGCAGGTTCTGGGCGACGGAGGTGGGCTGGATTGCTGTTTCGCGGTTGGCGCTGTCGCTGGAGCGCACCACCTGAACCGAGCGCTCGACGCGGGAATCGGGATCGAAGATGACTTCTTCGATCTGGCGCGCGTCCGTGTTGACGTCGGCCTTCACGCTGGCGCGGAAATTGTCCGGTCCGAGATACGGAGAGAGTGCGCGGCGGATGTTCTGTTCGATCTGGTTTTCCACGGTGCGTTCAACGCCGATGGAGCGCTGTGCGGTGCTGTTTGACAGATCGTCGCCGGAAGCGAGCAGCGTGCCGGTGGAATCGAGAATGGTTACCTTTTCCGCGTCGAGCCCCGGCACGGCGGCGGCCACCAGATAGCGGATCGAGGAGGCGGCGTTGGTGGCGTCGAGGCTGGAGGCGCGGATGACGACGGATGCGGAGGGCTGGCGCTCTTCGGTGCGGAACGTGCCGCGCTCCTGCATGACGATGTGGACGCGGGCGGCCTTGATGCCGGTCAGCGACTGGATGGTGCGGGCGATTTCTCCCTCCAGCGCGCGCACCCGCGTGACCTGCTGCATGAAGGTGGTCAGGCCAAGCGAGCCGACATTGTCAAAAAGTTCGTAACCGGCATTGGTGCTGCTCGGCAGGCCTTTTTCGGCGAGGAGCATGCGCGCCTGCGCGGTCTTGCCGGCGGGAACCAGAACAGCGGTTCCGTCCGAGACCACGTCGAAGCCGATACCGGCTTCGCCAAGCACCAGACCGATCTGGTTCACGTCGGACCGGTCGAGCCCGACATAGAGCGTTTCGTATGCGGGTTTGTTGAGATAGGCCGCGCCCGCGACAACGACGGCCATGACCAGCGCCAGCATGCCGCCCAGAAGGGCGAGCCGGCGGGGGCCGAGGCTTTTCAGGTTAGCGACAACGGTCTGAATCTGCTCAGGCAACGCCCAATGCTCCCATACGAATTCTGAAGGGAGAGTAGACGCCGAAGCTTGTGCGAAAATGAAATGGGGCCGTTTCGCGGCCCCATTGGAAAGAATACCGGGATGTGCGGTGCGGTGTCTTACTTGAACAGCGCGAGAATGCTCTGGGCGTTCTGGTTGGCGATCGACAGGGCCTGAATGCCTAGCTGCTGCTGAACCTGAAGGGCCTGCAGGCGCGTGGATTCCTCGTTCATGTCGGCATCGACAAGCTGTCCGACGCCGCGCTCGATGGAATCCATCAGGTTGGAGACGAAGTCTTTCTGCAGGTCGAGACGGGTCTTCGCCGCGCCGAGATCGGCTGCGGCATTGGACATTGCCGATAGGGCGGTTTCGATATCGGTCAGATAACCGTCAATCTGGGCGTCCGTGCCGTTGGCGACGATGTCGATCAGCATGATGTCGTCAGCCAGACCGCCGGCGGCGCCGCCGGCAGCGAACAGCTTGACGCTGCCGATGTCGATCTTGATGGTGCCAACGGTGACAGCGCCTGCGGAGGAGCGGTTGTAGGCGGAAACCACTTCCATATCGCCGGTGTCGTCGGTCGCCAGAATGTTGGTGCCGGCATAGCTTGCGCCCGTGGCGGCGCTCTTGATGTGGTCAAGCAGGATGCTGATTTCGGCCTGGATCTTGCCCTGGTTCTCGGCGCTTGCGCCGCGTGCGGTGACCAGCTTCGACTTGATGGCGTCGACGGCTTCCAGCACGTTGTTCATGGCGGTGTAAGAGGTGTCGACCTTGCCTGCGCCCAGACCGAGTGCGTCCTGCACGGCGGATAACGCCTTGTTGTCGGAGCGCATGGTCGTTGCAATCGACCAGTAGGCGGCGTTGTCGCTTGCCTCGGCGACGCGATAACCGGTGGAGATGCGGCCCTGAACCACGTCCATGGACTTGTTGGTCATTTTCAGGCTCTGCAATGCAACCATTGCAGATGTGTTGGTCATGATGCTGGCCACGTGATCACCCCTTTGTTCAGCCGCCCCCGATCAGCGCCATGCGATGACGCCGGGTATGGTTAACAATAGGTAGGCACACATGGTTAACAGGCTGTTAACGCAGGTTAACTGTTATGGATGAGGCCAATAAAAAACGGGCCGTTCTTGCGAACGGCCCGCGGGTCTTGTGAAAGATACCGGTGCCTGAGCACCGGGATCAATCCATTAGCGGAACAGCGAAAGGATGTTCTGCGAGTTGGAGTTGGCGATCGACAGCGCCTGAATGCCCAGCTGCTGCTGAACCTGCAGGGCCGACAGACGGGCCGACTCTTCGTTCATGTCTGCATCGACCAGCTGGCCAACACCGCGCTCGATGGCGTCGGAGAGTTTGCCAACGAAGTCTTTCTGCAGATCGACGCGCGACTTGGCTGCGCCGAGCTCTGCTGCCTGGTCGGCGAGGGCGGCAAGAGCCGTCTCGACGGTGCCAAGAGCCGTGTCGACTGCCGCGTCGGCAACCTGGCCGCCGGAAGCGTCGAACAGAGCGGTTGCAACAACGTTTGCTGCAGTACCGGCGGTGCCGGCTGCATCGAGCACCAGAACTTCGGCGCCCGTCAGCGTGACTTCGTCGATGGAGACGGTCGTGCCGGTGCGGTTGTAGGAAGCGACGATGTTAACATCGGCGTTGTCCTGGATGATGTTGGAGCCGGCATAGTTGGAGTTGCCGACGACCGACGTGATGTGCTCCTGAAGCGAATTGATTTCGCCCTGGATCTTCTGCTGGTCTTCCTGCGAAGCGCCGCGTGCCGTGACAAGCTTCTGCTTGATCTTGTCGACGGTGTCGATGACTTCGTTGATGCCCGTGTAAGCCGTGTCGACTTTACCGGCGCCGAGACCCAGAGCATCCTGAACGCTGGACAGGGCCTTGTTGTCGGACTTCATCGAAGTCGCGATCGACCAGTAAGCTGCGTTGTCGGCAGCTTCACCAACGCGCAGGCCCGTCGAAATGCGGGACTGGGTGGTGGCCATGTTCTTGGAGATGGTGTTGAGGGTCTGCAGCGCGGTCATTGCCGACGCATTGGTCATAAGACTAGACATGGGATAAACGCCCCTGAAATACAAAATAAACGAGGGACATACCGGGCTGACCGGTTTGACGGAGTGGCATCATGCCCTTGATCCCGTTGCAGGATCTGTCCGCCATGCACGAGCATTTATGGCGGCGATTTCCTACCAAAAGGATAACCGGGAAAGTTAATTTGGAAGAGTCTGGAAAATTTTTGTCGGCTCTTCAGGCAGGGCGGATCACGCCGCCCCGCACTTCTGGATCAAAGCCCTAAACAAATGACCGGACGAGACTGCCCACGAGCAGGTTCCACCCGTCTATCAGGACGAAGAAAAGTATCTTGAACGGTAGCGATACGACGGTCGGTGGCAGCATCATCATGCCCATCGACATGGTGATGGTTGCGACGATCAGATCGATGACCAGGAATGGCAGCACGATCAGGAAGCCGATCTCGAAGCCGCGCCGGATTTCAGAGATCATGAAGGCAGGCACCAGCACACGCAGATCGGCGCTTTCGACCGTGACGTCGATGTCGGCATTGCCGCGTTCTGCGGCGAGGTCGGCAAAGAGGGCGAAATCCTTCTCGCGCACATTGTTGACCATGAAGCCACGGAACGGCTCCGTGATGCGCTGCACCGCGTCCTGTTCGCTGATCTCGTTGTTCATCAACGGCCGGATGCCGTCCGCCCAGGCCCGGTCGAATGTGGGGGCCATCACGTAGAAGGTCATGAACAGCGAAAGGCTGATCAGGATCAGGTTGGCCGGTGTGGTCGGCAGGCCCATGCCGGCGCGCAGGATCGAGAAGGCAATCACAAAGCGGGTGAAGCTTGTGACCATGATCAGGATGCCGGGCGCGACGGAGAGAACCGTCAACAGGCCGAAAAGCTGGATGATCGTGCCGATGGTCGATCCGTCCGCGCCGGTCAGCGCGCCAAGATCGATGGACTGCGCCGCCGCTGCGGAGGGCGCAAGCACGGCGGCAAGGGTCAGGAATAAACGTTTCATTCGAACAACAGCGCCCTGAAGAGGATCTGCTTGACGGCGCCGTCGCTGCGAACTCTGGCGCGTTCTTCCAGATCGGAGCGCAGATGCTGGAAGCCGCTGGCCGTTTCCACCTGGCGCAGCTTGATCGTGCGCAGATAGGCAAAGAGATCCTGATGGACGGCCTCGGCAATAACCGGGTCGGGCTCACCCTCGAAGACCAGCGCCATTTCCGCGCGCACCCAGATTTCGCTGGGCTCGGCGAGATTGGTGGTGATTGGCTCGATCGTGTAGACGCCAACTGGACCGGGAACGGCAGCCTGTTCGCTGCCGGCATTGCCGTGCGCTGCGTCTTCACTTTCCGCCGTGCCGCTTTCCTCGACGGCGGTCCTGCTTTCCAGATAGCTGCCGGCGAACCAGGCAGCGCCACCGGCAAGCGCCGACATGACCAGCAGGATGGCCAGCTGGACGACGAGGGATGGTCCCTTGCTTTCCGGTGGTTGTTGTTCGAGCAGCGCCATGCGTGTTGAGGCTCCAGCGGCGGGTTAGAAGGGAAGCACCTGATCAAGGAACTGCTGGCCGTAGGGCGGCTGCTGAACCTCGCTGATCCGTCCGCGCCCGCCATAGGAGATGCGCGCTTCGGCGATGCGTTCGTAAGAGATCATGTTCTGCGGGTTGATGTCGCTCGGCCGCACGATGCCCTCAATGGTGAGGATGCGCAGTTCCGCGTTGACGCGCACTTCCTGCGTGCCGCGGATGCGCAGATTGCCGTTGGACAGAACCTGCGTGACGACGGCTGCAACGAGCAGGCGGATGTTTTCCGAGCGCTCCGTCTGGCCGCCGCCGGTGGTGGAGGTGCCCGAACCAATCTGCCCTTCGGCTGCTGCTGAAGAACCGGCACCGCCCACCGAATAGGAGCCGGACAGGCCAAGGCTGCGCGAGGCGTCGCGGGAGCGCTCCGACTCGTTCTTGAAACGCGCCTTGTCGTTGATCGAGATTTCGACCGTCAGGATGTCGCCCACATTGAGCGCGCGGGCATCGGTGAAGAGCCGGCTCTGCTTGTCGTCCCACAGCGAATAGCGGGTGAGGGCCGGGGCCGGGCGTTTTGGATAATTGTAGGCGGCCATGACTTCCGGGTCGATGGTCGCGCCGACCTGGGTCATGGCCGGTTCCTTGCCGATTTCCTTCATCGACTGCGAGCAGCCGGCGACCAGCGCCAGCGGCAGAATCAGTAGGGGCCGGAACGTCATGACGGGTCCTCCGGCCGCGCGGCGCTGGCGATGATGGTCGTCAGCGTCGCTGCGGACTTGCTGTTCATTTCATTGAGGATGATGCCGGCCGTGCGTGGCTCGAGCTTCATCAGGATGGCGGCGGCGAGTTCGACGCGCACTTCCGCCAGTCGTTCTGCGGCGGCGTCGGGCCGCATGGACGAATAGATCTCGACAATGCCTGCCTCGGCCTGCGCCAGAAAGATGTTGCGGCGCTGGAGCCAGCCTTCGTAGTCGGCCCGCTTCTGCTCAAGAGCCGCGATGCGTTCGTCTACTTCGCCCTTGAGCTTTTCCAGCTCCATGGCCTGAAGGGCGTAACGGCGATCGCGCGCCGCATCGGCGATGTTGGCGCAGAAGCGTTCCACTTCGGCGGGCTTCATGGCGGCGGGATTTTCTGCTGCCAGCGCGTGCAGCGGTGCAAGCTGCGCGGCAAGGAGAACGCCGGCGAAAGCGCCCGTTGCGAATTTCTTCAATGGGTTCCTGCGAGACATGCGGCGCACCTATTGCAGCACGAGTTCGGCCTGCAACGCGCCGGCGGACTTGATGCCCTGAAGAATGGCGATGATGCCATCGGGCTTCACGCCCAGCCGGTTGAGGCCGGAAACGAGGGTTTGCAGGTTGGGGCCGTCCAGCACCGCCACTCTGGCGTCCGGCTGGGTGGCTTCGATTTCGGTGAACGGCTCGACAGCCGTCTGCCCGCGCGAGAAGGGTTCGGGCTGAACTACGCGCGGCGTTTCTGTGATGCGCACGGTGAGCGCGCCATGGCTGATGGCGACGCGGGAGATGCGCACATCATTGCCGATGACCACGGTGCCGCTGCGCTCATCCACCACGACGCGGGCCGGTCCGTCGGATTCGACCATCAGGTTTTCGATCTCGGCGTAGAAACGGGCGTAGGAAACGCCCTTGGGCCGGCGAATGCGGATGGTGCGCGCGTCTTCTTCCTTGGCGAGTTGCGCGCCGAAACGCGGGCCGGTGTAGGAGTTGATGGCGTCGGCAACACGCACGGCGGTCGAGAAATCAGCATTGCGCAGCTGAAGCACCAGCGTTGCGCTGTCGGACATGGAGGCCTCGACCTTGCGCTCGATGATTGCGCCGCTGGGCACGCGTCCGGATGTGGGCACGCCCTGGGTCAGCGTTTCGGCCTGGCCCTGCGCATTGAAGCCGGAAACGATGACGGAGCCCTGCGCCACGGCGTAGATCTCGCCATCGGCAGCGCGCAGCGGCGTCATGACCAGCGTGCCGCCGGCAAGCGATGTGGCGTCGCCCAGCGAAGAGACGTTGACGTCGATGCGTGCGCCCGACTGAACGAAGGGCGGCAGGTTTGCCGTGATGATGACGGCGGCGACGTTCTTGGCGCGCGAGCGCACGCCTTCGGACGCGATGCCGAGATTTTCGAGCATGGCGCGCATGGACTGTTCGGTGAAGGGCGAGTTGCGCAGGCTGTCGCCGCTGCCCTGAAGGCCGATCACCAGACCGTAGCCGACAAGCTGGTTGTCGCGCGCGGCCTGCAAGACGGCGATGTCCTTGATGCGCGAAGCCGCGCCGGCCGGGAGGGCCAGCGTGACACTCATCATCACTGCGAAAAGGAGACGGGAAATCATATGGCGCCGACCTCGACGGTTCCGTCAGCGAGGACCACACCGGTGAAGGTGCGGCCGCTTTCGATATTGCGCAGGCGGATCATGTCACCGGCTGCCCCGTGCTCAAGCGGCACGGCGCGCAGCGAGATGGAGAGCGCGCCTTCATTGAAGGTGACGGTGACGGGGCTGCCCGTTTCCACCAGATAGGCCTCACGGACATAGCTGATGGGAATGAGCCGGCCCGGCAGCAGGGTGCGCCGGGCGACCTTGCCGTCAATGTCTTCCAGCATGCGGGCAACGGCGGTGTTGCCGCGCGGCGGGCGGCGCAGCATCACCTCGTTGAGCGCATCGACGGAGATCGTCTCGCCGGGATAGATGACGCGGGTGGACACAACCGCCTGCTCCTGCGCCACAGCCGAAAGGCCCGTGGCGAAGAGGCTTGCCAGTGCGAGGAAAAGCGCGGGGATGGGGTTGTGCCGTATCATGCGAACCTACCGGATCGACTGGGTGACAGTTGCGGCCATTTCGTCGGCCGCGCGGATGACCTTGGAGTTCATCTCATAGGCGCGCTGCGCGGAGATCAGCTCGGTGATTTCCTTCACCGGGTCCACGTTGGAGCCTTCGAGATAGCCCTGTTCGATGACGGCGAAGCCCGGATCGCCCGGCACGCCCTGAATGGCCTCGCCGGAAGCCGGCGTCTCACGGAAGAGATTGTCGCCGATCGGATCGAGACCCGCTTCATTGGCGAAATTGGCGAGCGTGAGCTGACCGAGATCCTGAAGGTCGGCCTGTCCGTCGAGACGGGCGAAGACCTGGCCGGTCTTGTTGATCACGATCTCGATGGCGTCCTCCGGCACGATGATGGCCGGATTGACGTTGTAGCCCTGCGTGGTCACGAGCTGGCCGGTGGCATTGGTGTTGAAGGAGCCGGCGCGAGTGTAGAGCGGCTCGCCATCGGTGCCTTCGATCTCGAACCAGCCCTTGCCGACCAGCGCCACGTCGAGCTTGTTGCCCGTGTTGTTCATCGGGCCCTGAATGTGGAGGTTGCGCACGGCTGCGGCCTTCACGCCAAGACCGACATTCGCGCCTTCCGGCACGATGGCCTGATTGGCGCGGCTCGGCACGCCCTGCATGCGCTCGGTCTGGTAAAGCAGATCCGAGAACTCGGCGCGGGCGCGCTTGAAGCCCGTCGTGTTGATGTTGGCGATGTTGTTCGCGATGACTTCGAGGTTGAGCTGCTGGGCGCTCATGCCGGTTGCGGCGATCGAAAGGGCTTTCATGGATCAGGCTCCTCAGATGGCCATGCGGCTGATGTCGAGATAGGCGGTGACGAGCTTGTCGCGCACGGCGATGGAGGCCTGCAGCGCCTGTTCGGCGCTCATCACGGCATCCACCACTTCGCGGGTGTCGGCCTCGCCCTGCAGGGCCTTGAGCGAAACGCCTTCGGCATGGTTGAGCTTGGCAACCGTGCTGGCCGCCGCCTCGCCGAGCATGGCGGAGAAAGCCTCGCCGGTTTCGGATGCGGGCATCTGGCGGGTGGGCTGAAGGCCCGTGGTCTCGGTCAGGGTCGAAGGGGCAATGCTGCCGACTGGAGGGATCATGACTGGCTCCGCATCAAATCAATGGTCATGGAAATGAGTTCGCGCGCCTGCTTGATCACCTGCAGGTTCGCTTCGTAACCGCGATTGGCCTCGCGCATGTCGGCCATTTCGATCAGCACGTTCACATTCGGCATCTTCACGTAGCCGCGCTCGTCCGCCGCCTCATGGCCGGGGTCGAACTGCAACGTGAAATCGGACGGGTCGCGGGCGACCGAGCCGACCTCGACGACGCTGCCGCCGATATTGCGGTCGAGTTCCGCGACGAAGCTTATCGTCTTGCGGCGATAGGGATCGCCCCCGGGGACGTCGCTGGTGGACTTGGCGTTCGCCAGGTTTTCCGAAACCACCTGCATGCGTTCGGACTGCGCCTGCAGGCCGGATGCGGCGACTTTCAGGGAAGCGGAAAGCGGATCCAAGATTTACCCCCTCGACGTGGTCATGAGCATGCGGTGAAACGCCTTGACGATGGCAGTGTTGAGCTCGAACGAGCGGCGCACCTCGCCGGCATTGGACAGCTCGTCTTCCATGTTCACCGTGTTTTCCGATGGCAGGACTGCCGGGTCATCCTTGCTGGTCACGGAAAAGGAGGCATTCGTTGCGCCAAACTGCAGATGGTTCGGATTGGTGTTCCGGAGCGCCACCCGCGTGCCGTTCAGAACGTTTTCGAACGGCTCCACTTCCAGCGCCTTGTAGCCGGCCGTGTTGATGTTGGCGACGTTGCTGGCCACCGTCGTCTGACGCACGGACAGCCATTTGGCCTGCTGTGTGGCGAGGTCGAACAGATTGACGGGCTGCATCTGGCAAGTCTCTCGGTCTATGCGAACATGTCTTCCGGCACTTTAGGCAGCCAGTCTTGTGCGGGCCTTACGTGCCGTTGCCGGCGTCGGCGGAAAGCGTGATGACGAGTTCGCGTGAGGTGATCACTTCCCAGTGGCCATTCTTCCACTGGATACGGGAGATGCGGCTGCCATCGGGCAGGCGCGAACCGCGCTGGAGCATCCAGTAGCCATCTTCGTCTTCGATCATGGCGCGGCCGCCGACCACGTGAACCAGGCGAAAGCCCGGCTCGTCTCCGGGGAAGGGCTGATCCTCGAGCACCGCCGCCGGTCCACGGTCCACGGTGCCGGTGGCGGTGTAATCCACCTGCGGCAACGGGATCATGTTGGTGGGCAGACGCGCGCCGATGAGCGCGGGCAGGGCGTCGCGCGATGGGCCTTCCGGCGTGGGACGTCCGGCAAAGGTCATCGGGCGCACGCCGAACTGTTCCTGATTGAAGAAGATGTACCAGGGGAACATGGCGCAGACGGCGGCGAGGCCGATCCCGCCCAGCATGATCATCCAGTCGCTGCGGCTGCTGCTCGGCGTGTGCAGCATGCCGGGCTTTGGTATGCGCCGGGGCAGGAAACCGGACCTGCGCCGTGGCGCTGCCTTTGCCGCCTGCGGGGGATCGGGCATGGGGTCTGCTGCGGTCGGGTTGGGCTCCGTTCGCCGCCCGTCCGGAAGTTCGAGACTTGCCAGTCTGATTGTCATTGTACCGGCTCCCCGGCTTTCAGTTTCATCGCCAGATCCGTGAAGGGATCGGCGGAGCGTTGATCGTTCGGCGACTGCGTGAGGGCGTCGTAGATGAGCGGGATCTGCCGCACGGCCTGATCGAGCTCGGGGTCATGACCGGGCTGATAAGCGCCGAGCAGGCGGATGTCGCGTGTGTCCTCGAAGCGGGCGATCATGGCGCGCAGCCGCGTGACGAGGCGCTTTTCGTCCGGGGTCCAGGCCCGGTCCGCAAGACGCGAGATCGAGGCCAGCGGATTGACGGGTGGAAAGCGCCCCTGTTCGGCAATCGCGCGGTCGAGCACCACGTGACCGTCGAGAATGCCGCGCACTGCATCGGCCACCGGGTCATTGTGATCGTCGCCATCGACCAGCACCGACAGGATGGCGGTGATGGAGCCGCTTCCCGTCTCGCCGGGGCCGGCGCGTTCCAGAAGGCGGGGGAGTTCGGTGAAGACCGAGGCCGGGTAGCCGCGCGCGACCGGCGGTTCGCCGGCTCCGATGGAGACCTCGCGCAGGGCGTGGGCAAAGCGCGTGATGGAATCCACGATGAGCAGAACCCGGTCGCCACGGTCGCGGAAATATTCGGCGATGCTCATGGCCGTGTCCGGCGCACGGCGGCGCATCATGGCGCTTTCGTCGCTGGTGGCGACCACCGCCACGGATTTCGCCATGCCCTGCGGGCCAATCGTGTCTTCGAGGAACTCGCGCACTTCGCGGCCACGCTCGCCAACGAGCGCGATCACCACCGTGTCGAATGCGTCGGCATTCGCCAGCATGGAAAGAAGCGTCGATTTGCCGACGCCGGAACCGGCGAAGACACCAAGCCGCTGCCCGTGGCAGAGCGGTGTGAAAATGTCGATCACGCGCACGCCGGTGCGGAAACCTTCCGAAACCCGCTGGCGCTGCATGGCGGGCGGTGTGACGGGGGCCTGGCCCGTGGTGACCGGTCCGCCGGCGGGCGCAGGGCCGCCATCTGCGGGGCGTCCGAGCGCATCCACCACGCGGCCACGCCATGAGGGGCCGGGGGCGAGGCTGAGCGGTCCGCGATTGAAGACCGCTTCGCCGAGCCCGACTTCACCGGCCCGTTCATAAGGCGCAACCACCACGCCGTCGCGGGCAATCCGCACGACTTCGCCCGCACCCGCAGCGCCGCCATTGCGGCCGCGACGCGACACGAGATCGCCAAGCCTTGCCGTTTCCGACAGGCCGCGCACGCTGTAATGGCTGGGTGAGACCTCGCTCACCCGGCCGCCATGGCTGACGAGAAAACGCGCATCGCCTGCAATCCGCCGATAGGCTTCTTCCAGGGCGGTCAGCACGGTTTCCCGTGGCGGCGTTGCGGAGGAGGGCAGTTCTGTCACGGTGATGCTCACCCACCCAGAAGCTTGATGGCGTCCTTGAGCGCGGTGTCGCTATCGCTCATGAGCGCCGACACGTGCTCGAAGGTGCGCTGCACTTCGATGAGGTTCATCATCTGCTGCACGGGATTGACGTTGGCTTCTTCCACAAAGCCCTGCGCCACGCCGACGCCGGGCTGATCGACAACGGGCTGTGCGTCATCGGCAACGAAGCCGGAATTGCCGAAGCGGGCGTAGTTTTGCGAGGGGGCGAACTCATAGAGGCCGATGGCGCCGACAAGCTGGCCATTCTGGCGCAGTGTGCCATCGGCGCTGGCTTCCGGCGGGCCGGCCAGCGGATCGAGCAGCAGCGGCGCGCCGCCGGCATCAAGCACCGGGTGCCCGTCGAGGCTGACCAGTTCGCCCGTCTCACGCATGGTGAAGCGGCCATCGCGCGTGACCACGGTTCCCGCCGGTGTTTCGAGCCCAAACCAGGCTTCCCCCTGTACCGCGAAATCGAACGGGTTCTTGGTTTCGCGCAGGCCCCCTTGATGGGTGTCGATGTTGGGGGAGCCGGGTGCGGCGAAAGAGACGGAATCCGGCCCGTCGCCGCTCACCAGATCCCGGAAATTCACCGATGTGCCGCGAAAGCCCACCGTGCCGGCATTGGCCACATTGTCGGCCAGTGTTCCAAAGCGCTTTTCCAGTGCGACCTGAGAAGAAAGAGCGACGTAAAGTCCGGTCTGCATCTGGTCTGCTACCTCTTTAACTGCGCAATGGTGAAAAGCATGTCGGTGGAAATGCCGAACTCCGCCGGCTGGCTGAACAGCGCGGCGATGGAGGTCTGCTGCGAGCCGGAGGGGTTTTCCAGCTCCCACATGGTGGTGAAGCGCTTCAGGAAATCCTCAAGCTTGTCGGGATCCTTGAAGTCCGCGATCTCGACGCGCTCCTTGATCATCTCGACCTGCTTGTCGATGTCGGCCTGCGCCAGCGCAGGGGGAAAGCCGAGCGCGGTGCGCACCACCTGCGCGATGGCCTTGTCGGCCAGCAATTCGTAGTAGGAGCGGAATTCGGGGGCCTTGCGCTGGAAATAGAGCGCAAGCCGCACGCCCTCGTTTTCCTTGCCGGCATCCTCTTCGAGCGTCTGGCGCATATAGCGCTCGACGGCCAGATTGTTGGCGATGTTGTAGGTCGTCGCGTCCTCGCCATAGCGGGCGAAGTTGAACGCTTCGGCCAGCGCCCTGTAGCGTTTGTCTTCGGTCTGGTTGGCCGGGCTTTGCGGGTCGTCGATCCCGCCTTCGAGCACCGAGCGCAGGAAGCGGAGGTCGATCACCTCCTCGACATCGAAGCCATGCGCCATGAGCGCGAAGGTCAGCATCTCCTGATCGCCCATCAGATCGTCGACCGATTTGATGTCGGGGATCTTCGCCAGATAGTTGTTGAGGCTGGCGATCAGCGTCGGGTCGTTTGGCGGGACGCCATTCTTGATGGCGCGCGTGAGATATTTGTCGACGGTGCCCTTCTGGGCCGGATTGTAATTCGTGGTGTCGGGGCCGCCAGCGGCAAAATTATAGGTGCGGGCGAACTCGATATAGCGCTTGTCGGTCAGCTTGTTGGCGAAGCTTTCCGGGTCGCTGATGCCTTCTTCAAGCACCTTCACCATGAAAGCCTTGGCATAGGCCATGTCTTCCAGACCGTGCGCCTTCATGGCGTAGCGGAACAGGCGGTCATCATTGACGAATTCCTCGATGGAGGTCACCCGGCCGATGTTCTGCTGATAATATTCCGTTTCGCGCTGCACCATTGGCTGGGACTGGACGCGCTCCAGCGAGCGCGACAAGTCGCGGTTGATCAGGTTGTAGCTCGTGAACGTGTTGATCAAGGCGCACCCTCCGCCATCTTCGGTTGCGCCAAATTAGTCTGCGTATCTTGCGCGAGGCTTTCCGCACGCCGTTCCGGGATTCAAGCCTCACGCAAGCCACGGCGGGTACACAGGAGAAAAGGCCTGTAAAAGATGGCGGTATAGATGGGTATTCTTGTCGGACTCGTGGTAACGCTCGGCTGCGTGATTGGCGGCTACATGGCGATGGGCGGCCATGTGGACGTGCTTCTCCAGCCCTGGGAGGTCGTGATCATCTGCGGCGCGGCTTTCGGAACGTTTCTGGTCGCCAATCCGATGTCGACGGTCAAGGACGCCGGCAAAGCCTGTGTCGAAGCCCTGAAGGGCTCGGTTCCCAAGGAAAAGGACTATCTGGAGACGCTGGGCGTTCTTCACAGCCTGATGCGGGAACTGCGCACCAAGTCGCGCAGCGAAGTGGAAGCGCATATCGACAATCCCGAGGAATCGGCGATCTTCCAGTCCTACCCGACGGTGCTGGCGAACAAGGATCTGACCAGCTTCATCTGCGATTACTGCCGCATCATCATCATCGGCAATGCCCGTCCGTTCGAGATCGAGGCGCTGATGGATGAGGAAATCCAGACCATCCGCCGCGACAAGCTGAAATCCTACAATGCGCTCGTTGCGGTGGCCGAGGGCCTGCCGGCGCTGGGCATCGTTGCGGCGGTGCTGGGCGTTATCAAGGCCATGGGCGCCATCAACGAGTCGCCTGAAATTCTGGGTGGCCTGGTTGGCGCGGCGCTCGTCGGCACCTTCCTCGGCATTTTCATGTCCTATGCGGTGGTCGGTCCGATCGCCACCAAGATCAAGATCGTGCGTGAGAAGAAGAACCGGCTTTACGTGATCGTGAAGCAGACGCTGCTTGCCTACATGAACGGCTCGCTGCCGCAGGTGGCGCTGGAGTTCGGCCGCAAGACCATTTCGGCCCATGACCGGCCGACCATCGATGCGGTGGAGCAGAGCACGATGAATACCGGCGGGGCCGGTGACAAGCAGGCCGCGTGATGCGCGATCGTCAACGGAGCAACAACCGACCATGGCGCTGACCGAAGATCCAGAACTGATGCGTGCGCTCGTCGTGGAGCGTCTGGTGGGAGCCACCGGCGATCCGCGCCGCGTGTCGGAAGCAGCGCGCTCCTGTGCGACCCGCGCCCTGACGCGCGTGATGGACGCTCTGGAAGAAAAACTCCCCGCAGCGGTGAAGGTTGAGCTGATCGATGTGGAGATCGTTCGACTGGCGGAATTGAAGCCGAAGGAAGATTGCTGCGACGCGCTCGCGGTCATCGCCGGCGAAGTTTCGGGCGATGCGCTGACCATGCGTCTTGACCCGACGGCCATCTCCATTCTCGTGGGGACGATGTTTGGCGGCAATCCGGAACTGCCGGCTGTTCCGCTGCAGCGCCCGCCATCGGCGATTGAGCGCGATGTGGCGGCGCTGACATTTGATATTTTCGCCAAGGCTCTCAATGGCAAGGGCGCTCGCTCGCTTGGCCTGCGCCTTTTGCTGCCGACCGTTCAATCGGGAGCGGATTTCCGCCGTTTCGTCGTTCGCGACGGGCCGGGCGTGCGGATGCGCTTCGCTATCGGCGGTGAGGAAAGCGGCGGCGTTCTTACGGCCTGGATGCCCCAGCGCCTGCTTCTGGAAGCGCGGGAGCTGGAAGGCAGCGACCAGCGCCAGCAGAATGCGAAGGCGGCCGACTGGCACAATCGTTTCAGCGATGAAGTGATGCGCTCCAATGTGCGCATTCGCGCGACCATCCCGCTGATGCGCATGGCGCTCGGCGAGCTTGCCTCGCTGCACGAAGGCCAGGTCATTGAGTTCGGTGACGGCGCGCAGCCCGAGGCGCGGCTGGCGGTGCGCGACAAGACGGTGTTCACCTGTGATTTCGGCAAGGCCGGACATCACTACACGGTGCGGATCAAACAACCCTTCGATGCCCGCAAGGACGTCGTCGAAGGTCTTCTGGCGCAATGATGCGCCGGGAACGCGGTGAAGGAGAATGACTATGACCAATGCCGAGCCTGAGCCGCAGGAAAACGGCGAGGAAGAGCTCAACAAGGCCATTGAGGAGCTGAAGGACGTTCTCCACGAGGAAACGTCGGGCACCAGCGGCGAAGCCGGGTCTTTTGCGAGCAATCCCGAACTGGTGATGAGCATTCCGGTTGAGGTGCAGATCGTTCTGGGCAGTGCGGAAATGCCTGTTTCCCAGCTGATGGCGCTCAAGAAGGGATCGACGGTTTCGCTGAACCGTCGTGTCGGCGAGCCGGTGGAGATCGTGGTGAACGGCCGGCGCATCGCGCGCGGCGAGATCACGCTGGTCGAGGATGATCCTTCGCGCTTTGGCGTGAAGCTTACGGAAATTGCCGGCAGGGCTTCTGCCCAGTAAACTGGATTGCGAAGAGAAAGGTCGGATTGGTCATGACGGAAGCTCTGGCTCTGACACAGGCGCAGAAAGCGGCCACCATTCTGGTGGCTATGGGCAAGCCCGCAGCGGGCCGCCTGCTCAAATTCTTCAAGCAGGATGAGCTCAAGGCGCTGATGGAAGGCGCACGCCTTTTGCGGACCATTCCGCAGGCGGAGCTGGAAAAGGTGGTCGGCGAATTCGAGGCCGAGTTTACCGAAGGCGCCGGCCTGCTGGATTCTGCCGACAGCATTGACACCATTCTGACCGAGACGCTTTCCGAGGAGGAGATGAACCTCCTCATGGGACGCAACGACCCGAAGGCCGGCGAGGCCGAGGAAATCTGGGCCGAGCTGGAAAAGCTGAAATCCGAAGAGCTGATCGAACTGGTTTCGAGCGAGCATCCGCAGGTGATCGCCGCCATTCTGAGCGGTATTTCGCCGGCGATTGCGGCCAAGGTTCTGGTGAGCCTGGAAAAGGCGCTGCGCACCGCCGTTGTGGCGCGCATGGCGGCCACCGGCGACATGCCGGCTGCGGCCAAGAAGCTGATCGAGAACCGCATGGCCGATCTGCTGCGCGACATGCGCGCCGGCAAGGATTCCACCGTGGGTCTGGCGCGCGTGGCTTCGCTGCTCAACGAACTCGACAAGGAACAGGCCGACGAGGTCATCCACGAGCTGGAGCGCAGCGGCACGAGCGATGTGAAAGCCATCCGTTCGCAGCTCTTCAGCTTCGAGGAGATCGTTCTTCTCGACCAGAAGGCGCGCGTCGCCCTGTTCGACGGTCTTTCGAGCGATCTTGTCACGACCGCGCTGCGCAATGCTTCGCCCGATGCGGTGGAGGCGGTTCTTTCCGCTCTTGGCCAGCGCACGCGGCGCATGATCGAGGCGGAACTCAGTGTCGGTTCCGAGGATGTGCCGGAGACGGAGATCCATCAGGCCCGCAAGCGCATTTCCGCGATGGCGGTTCAGCTGTCGCAGCAGGGCAGTTTCGAACTGCCCGGAATGCAGCAGCAGGCCGCCGCCTGACGCTTTTCGCAAGGCCTGTCCGGGTCGCGCCTGACAAGGCGTTCCGGGCGGCCGGTCTGGTCTGAATGCGTTTGAGCGAAGGGTCTGATGGCGGAAGGCGCTGACAAGGAAAGCAAAACAGAAGAGGCCACGGAGAAGAAAATCCGTGACTCCGTCGAGAAGGGACAATTGCCTTTCTCGAAGGAGGTGCCTGTTTTTGCATCTTTTCTGGCGATACTCACTTTCACGATCTTCTTCGCCCAGGACAGCGCGGTGCGGCTGAGCAGCTTCCTGTCGACCTTCCTTGAACGGGCCGATGGCTGGGCGCTCGAAACCCGCTCGGATGCGATGGCGATCTATCAGCTGGTGTTCTTCGAGATCGCCAAGGTGGTCGGCGTCGTGATGCTGCTTCTGGTGGCCGCCGGCATTTCAGCTTCGGTGTTGCAAAACACGCCCCGTTTCGTGCTCGACCGCATCAAGCCGAAGGTCTCGCGCATCTCGCTCAAGGAAGGCTGGAGCCGCATCTTCGGCGTCAAGGGCATGGTCGAATTCGCCAAATCCCTTGGCAAGATCCTTGTGGCGGGCGGGTTCCTGATATTTGCGATGCGTGAGGCGGAGACCCGCCTGCTTGCCGGGATGATCACCAATCCGGTCGAGTTCAGCACGGTCATCCGCGACATTGCTGTGGAAAGCCTCGTGGTTGTCACGCTCGTGGTGGCGGTGATCGCGGTGGCCGATCTGTTCTGGTCCCGCCATCAGTGGCGTGTCGACCTGCGCATGACCAAGCAGGAAGTGAAGGATGAGCACAAGCAGGTGGAGGGCGATCCGATCGTCAAGGCACGCCTGCGCTCACTCGCCCGCGACCGCGCACGCCAGCGCATGATGTCGGCCGTGCCGCAGGCCACGCTTGTGATCGCCAACCCGACGCACTTTGCAATTGCCCTTCGATATCGCCGTGACGAGGACGCAGCGCCCGTCGTGGTTGCGAAGGGGCAGGACCTCATTGCGCTGAAAATCAGGGAGATAGCGACGAATCATAACATCCCCGTCTTCGAAGAGCCACTGCTCGCCCGATCCATGTACAAACAAGTTTCGGTTGATAGTTTGATTCCATCACAGTTCTACAAGGCTGTCGCGGAGCTGATCCGCCGCATCTACAGAACTGGCGATAAACCGTAGTCAGCAGGATTATATTATGGATAAGCAGCCGCATTCGCCTGCTCGCGAAATCATAGTCGCCAATGCCATTCGCGCGGTGGCGAACGAATTGCGTCTTGTCGATGTTGCCGACTACATCGCGTTCATCAGGCTTGAGAGCCTGGCGAGTGTTGCGGATATCGTGGAGTCCGCTGCCGAACTCTATTTCATGCCGGGCACATTACGGTTGGGCCATGGCTGCGATGCGCGTGTTTCGTGGAGCGGAAGCCCGCAAATTTCGCTCGATCTGGAACTGCGCCCGGGTGGCGTGACCGTCTATTTCACGCTCGAACTGAGCGACGACAATGCGGCTGTCGAGGTCAATTACGTGGCCTTTGATGATCCGGCCGAAGACCCGGAAGTGAATTCGCGCTACCTGGCCGATGCGCTGCAGGCTTCGCGGATCGTGCGTAGCGAGCGACCGCTGATCAACGGTTAGCCTTCTTCAGTCGATAAGCCCGTTGCGGAGCGCCTTGGCGACCGCGTGGACGCGGTTGACCGCATCCAGCTTCTGCGTGGTGTTTGCGAGATACTGGTTTGCAGTGTGCACCGACAGGCCGAGGCGCTTGGCGATTTCTTCGCTGGTCAGCCCGTTGGCGGTGAGTTTCAGGCATTGCAGCTCGCGTTTGGAGATCGCTGCGCCTTCGCTGTCCTCGGGGAGCGGGTCCTGCTCCGTGATCTGTGCAAAAAGCGCATTGCACCGGCTGTGCAGGTCGAGCAGCGCGTCGCGCTCGATCTGGATGTTCTGACCGATCATGATGACCGCGCCAAGGTGTCTCTGCTCTGTGGTGAGCGGCAGGACAAGCCCACTGGCCTCATGCGCAGGCGGGATTTCCTCGCTGTGCATGCCGGTGTCGTCACCGGGCATGGCGATGCCCCAGTGAAAGGGGTGAAAGGCCTCGGCGATTTTCTTGCAGAAACGCTTTGGTAATCGACCGGCGAGTTCCTGCGCTTCATCATCTGTCTGCGGGCTTCTACCGGTGAGGGCGGGTGACAGTCGCTGTCTTGTGAGGCCCTTGACCGTATAGAGATGGAACCGGTCGGCACCGGTGCTTTCGGTGAGCTTTTGCAGCTCCTGTGCGATGTCCGAAAGCGTCATTGATCTGCCGTTCTAGATTAGCCCGTTGCGAATGGCCGTTGCGATGGCCATGGCTCGGTTTTTTGCTGCCAGCTTGTGAATCGCATGGGCGACGTAGCTGTTTACCGTGTTGGAAGACACGTTGAGGATGAGAGAGACCTCATCCGCGGTCTTGCCTTCGGAGACCCAGTAAAGGCACTCGCGCTCGCGTTCCGATAAGGGTTCGCCGAGCGCATTGGTCTTTGTTCTGAAGCCTGAAAGGTGGTGGCACAGATTGATGTGCATGCGCCGCAGGTCTGCCGGATCGAGAGCGCCTGGCCGATCCCCGGAAATCAGCGCGATGTAGCGCTTCTTTCCCGCTGGCAATTTGAGGAGGAAGATCTCCTGATGATCATGAAGGCTCAGATTGGCAATGTCTTCGCAGGAGAGAAGGGCGGCAAGTGCAGCCGGGTGCCAGGGGCGTGAGGTGAGGCCGGGAAAGGTGGAAGCAGAGCTTTCGATAAGCCGGGATATGGCCGTCATCCCGACATCTTCGATTGTGTCGAAGCTCCAGTTGGAAACGAGGATCCGGGCCATGCCGGTGGAACTGTCGGGTGCTGCTTCAGCGATCAGGTAGGAGGTGTTGCCACTGTTGGGGCAATAGCTGCGGGCAAGGCTGGCGAGGTCGCGCCGCGATATGGCCCTCAAGGGCCGGACGGATTGCTTTTCGCGTGTATCAGTTGCCATTCGCTCTCATCGCAAATCCCCACCGGCGGGAAGCCGGTATTGTTGGTTTTGCGGATACGCAATACGAGGCCCGCAACGTCCCCCGCCCAGCGTCGAAATCGGTGTCCGTACAACCGGCATGACCGTATAAATACGCTTTGAAACGGGCAGCGCTCTCGGGCCAGAACAGCTTTGTCATTCAGTGGCCCCCCAGTCACCTCGTTAATCGTTAGGTAAGGTTTCGATTCGGGTCAAGAAAAGCTCAAACCGGTTGAAATGCTTCAAATGTAGAACAGAGAACGCCCCTCTTCAGTGAAAAGATGCATCTTTTCTGCGGATGCGGTGAGGCGAAGGCGCTCGCCCCTGGCATGTTTCTGGACGCCGGCGATCTTCACGACGACCGGTTCATCCACATCTTTCACATTTACGTAAACATTCGTGACCTCGCCGAGCCGTTCGACAAAGTGCACTTCGCCTTCGAAGAGAAAGTCATCTCCATCTGCAACCCGCAGATCTTCCGGCCTTACGCCGAAATGGGCCGACGCGCCTGCCAGACTTTCGGGAGAAGGGATGGGAACGGCGACCTGCCTGCCGGAAAGGGAAATCACGGTTTGCCCGCCGGTCTTTTCGATGCGGGCCGGCTGGATGTTCATGGCGGGCGAGCCGATGAACCGGGCGACGAAAAGATTGGCCGGTTTTTCGTAAAGCTCGATGGGCGCGCCGACCTGCTCGATATGTCCCGCCGACAGGACGACGATGCGGTCTGCAAGTGTCATGGCCTCCACCTGATCGTGGGTGACGTAGACCATGGTGGTGTCGGGCATTGAGCTTTTGAGCTTGGCGATCTCGATGCGGGTGGCGACACGAAGCGCTGCATCCAGATTGGAGAGCGGTTCGTCGAACAGGAACACTTTCGGATTGCGCACGATGGCGCGGCCGATGGCGACGCGCTGTCGCTGACCGCCTGAAAGCGCCTTGGGCAGGCGATCAAGATATGGTGTCAGCTGCAGGATCTCGGCCGCTTCCTGTACGCGCTTGTCGATCTCTTCCTTCGGGGCCTTGGCGATCTTCATGCCGAACGCCATGTTGTCGTAGACCGTCATGTGCGGGTAGAGCGCATAGGACTGGAACACCATGGCGATGCCGCGCTGCGACGGTGGGATGTCGTTCACGCGCGCGCCGCCGATGAACATCTCGCCACCGGTGATGCTTTCAAGCCCGGCGATCATGCGCAGGAGCGTGGACTTGCCGCAGCCCGAAGGGCCGACGAAGACGATGAACTCGCCTTCCTCTATGTCCAGGTCGATACCGTGGATGACCCTAGTATTGCCGTAGCTCTTCTGGATGTTCTTGAGCGAGAGATCCGTCATGTCTCCATCCCCTTGCTGCCGAACCAGCTTGCATAGGCCGGCAGCGTGACGATGCCGTCCTCCACCGTTCCGGCTGCGCCGGAATCGGCCATGGTCGCATAATCCTGGACATCGAGCGTCAGCGTGACCGGCCCGTCGCTCATGTTCACCGCCACCAGAATGGCGTGGCCGGCCATGGAGCGCTCGAAGACAAGCACCTCCTCAGTGCCTTCCCGGAAGGTGATTCCGCCCTTGGCGAAAACGGGATGGCGGGCGCGGAAGGCAAGTGCATTGCGATAGTGCGACAGGAGCGTGTCCGGCCCCTCCTGCGCCGAGACGGCCAGATGGAGGTGCTCCGGCGGCACGGGCAGCCACGGCTTTGCGCCGGAGAAGCCGCCATTGACCTGCGTTTCCGACCAGACCATCGGGGTGCGGCATCCATCGCGCCCCTTGAAGGTCGGCCAGAACTGGATGCCATAGGGGTCCTGCAGGTCTTTCAGGTCGAGTACGGCTTCGGTGAGGCCCAGCTCCTCGCCCTGATAGAGGCAGACGGAACCGCGCAGCGACAGAAGCAGCGTCGTGGTCATCTTCAGGAAGGCGTCGCGGTCGTGGACCTGATCGGCCCAGCGCGAGGCATGGCGCACCACGTCATGATTGGAGAAGCTCCAGCACGACCAGCCATCGGGCGCCTTGTCGCCGAATGCCTCGATGACGCGCCGGACACGGCCCGGCGTGAGCGGTTCCTGCGACAGGAAGTCGAAGGAATAGCACATGTGAACCTTGTCGCCGCCGCTCGTATATTCGGCGACAATGTCGAGGCCGCGCTGTGCATCACCCACTTCGCCGACAGCCGTGGTGCCGGGATATTCATCGAGCAGCGCACGGAAGCGTTTCAGGAATTCCAGGTTCTCGGGCTGGTTCTTGTCGTAAAGGTGGTTCTGGAAGTTGTAGGGATTGACCGCAGGCGCGATGGAGGCGTTGCGCTGGTCCTGCTCGAGCGGCGGATTGTCTTCCAGACCGGCCGAGTGGACATAGAAATTGATCGTGTCGAGACGGAAACCGTCGACGCCGCGTTCCAGCCAGAAGCGCACCGTTTCAAGCAGCGCGTCCTGAACATCGGGATTGTGGAAGTTCAGGTCCGGCTGGCTGGCCAGGAAATTGTGCAGATAATACTGGCAGCGGCTCGTGTCCCATTCCCATGCGGAGCCGCCGAAGATCGACAGCCAGTTGTTGGGCGGGCTGCCATCGGGTTTCGGATCGGCCCAGACATACCAGTCGGCGCGTGGATTGGTGCCGTTCTGCCGGCTTTCCACGAACCAGGGATGCTGTGCGGAAGAATGCGAGATCACCTGATCGATCATCACCTTGAGACCGAGCCGGTGGGCCTCGGTGATCATGGCGTCGAAATCGGCCAGCGAACCAAACATCGGATCGACCTGGGTGTAGTCGGAGACATCATAACCGAAGTCGAGCATGGGCGACTTGAAGAAGGGTGACAGCCAGATCGCATCAACCCCAAGCGCAGCGATGTAGGGCAGACGCTGGGTGATCCCTTTGAGGTCGCCGATCCCGTCGCCGTTGGAATCCTGAAAGGAGCGCGGATAGATCTGGTAGATGACCGCGCCGCGCCACCAGTCGGCGTCTTCGGCGTGGCGGCTTACGGCTCCGGGAGCATGTTCCAAGGGAGCATCGTGAAGGACATTCATGGGAGCGGTCAGCCTCCTTTGACGGACCCGGCCAGAAGGCCGCGGACCAGGTAACGTTGCAATGCGAAGAAAACGAGAATGGGCACCACGATGGCCACGAAGGCCGATGCGGTGAGGATTTCCCAATTGCCGCCACGCGAACCGAGCAGTTCGCGCAGCCGGCCGGTCAGCACCAGCTGTTCTTCATTGTTTCCAAGGAAGACGGTGGCGACGAGCAGGTCGTTCCAGACCCAGAGGAACTGGAAGATGGCGAAAGAGGCGAGTGCGGGAAACGACAGCGGCAGAATGATCTTGCGGAAGATCTCGAAATCCGACGCGCCATCGACGCGCGCGCTTTCGATGATCTCGCGCGGCAGGCCGGCCATGTAGTTGCGCAGGAGATAGATGGCGAGCGGCAGGCCGAACCCCGTATGTGCGAGCCAGATGCCGATGAACGACTTGCCGATGCCGATCGTGTTGTAGAAGCGCAGAAGCGGGATCAGCGACATTTGTAGCGGGACGACGAGCAGGCCGACAATGGCGGCAAGCAGAAGCGCGCGGCCCGGAAACTCCATCCATGCGAGTGCGTAGGCCGCATAGGCCGCAATCAGGATCGGGATGACGGTCGCCGGAATGGTCACGGTCATCGTGTTGATGAAGCTCTTGCCGAGCCCTTCGGAGAACAGGACGTTTTTGTAATTTTCCGTGGTGAAGCGCGGCGGCTCGACCGAGCTCACGAAGATGCGCTGGCCGCGGCCGGGTTCGGGCTGTTCGGCATAGGTGATGGTGTAGTCGCCACTGGCCTCGACGGTGAGCATGCCACCGTCGCGCAATTCAGCGCTCTCGCCGACGGCGAAGGCTGAAGGCGCGCGCGATGATATGCCGAAGCCGACGGCCTTGCCGCTGCCATCCTCGAACACATTGCCGGTGAGCACGTAGCGGCCGTCTTCCAGCGTGGCGTTTTCCGGCGGGGCTGCGCGTGCGACCACGTTGCGTTCGGACGCGGTGAGGGCGGTCCACCAGCCGCTCACGGCGAGCTGGTCCTTGTCGCGAAGCGATGAGACGAGAATGCCGAAGGTCGGCAGGGTCCACAGCGCCACGAGCAGGAGGACGGATATGTTGACAACCCATGAGAGGGCAGGGCGCGAGCCGACGGGCGTGCTCATTTCATGTCCTTCCGTGCTTCGCGGATGTTCCAGATCATGATCGGCGTGACCATGGCCATGATGACCAGCGCGATGGTCGAGGCGCGGCCGAAATCGAGCCCGCGGAACATCCAGTCGAACATGTAATTGGCGAGCACCTGGCTGCCCCACTGGCCGTTGGTCATGGCCAGCACGATGTCGAACACTTTGAGAACCAGAATGGTGATGGTGGTCCAGACCACGGCGATGGTGCCCCAGATCTGCGGCACCTTGATCTTGTAGAAAATCTGGAAGGGCGAGGCGCCGTCGATGATGGCCGCCTCGATGGTCTCTTCCGGGATGCCGCGCAGCGCGGCCGAGAGGATGACCATGGCAAAGCCGGTCTGGATCCAGATCAGGATGACCATCAGGAAGAAATTGTTCCAGAAGGGGATGGTGATCCACGCCTGTGGCTCGCCACCGAAGAAGGTGACGACGGCGTTGAGGATGCCGATCTGTTCGGAGCCTTCGGCGCGGTAATCATAGATGAATTTCCAGATCACGCTCGCGCCGACGAAGGAGATCGCCATGGGCATAAAGATGAGGCTCTTGGCGACATTGCCCCAGCCGATGCGGTCGGTGAGGGCGGCGGCGATGAGGCCGAAGAAGGTGGCGGCGGCGGGCACGACGATGAGCCAGAGAATGTTGTTGCGCATGCTCTCGCGGAAGGCTGCGTCCTTGGCGAGCCAGGCGTAATTGGCTCCGCCGACCCAGGTTTCGCCGCTCGGCCCGTGGAACGACAGGAAGATCGAGTTGATGACCGGATAGACCAGATAAATGCCGAGAATGACGATGGCCGGCCCCAGAAAGAGCCAGGGGCGGATGCCGTTGGCGGCGTTGATGTTGTCCGCGACGCGGCTGCCGCGTGGCGGATAGATCAGGTCGAGGAGCCGGTTGGAACCCCAGAAATAGCCGAAGCAGGCGGCCACGCCGAGCACCATGACAAGCACTGCCTGGACGAGCTTGATGTCGGGCAGGACCGTGTTGAGCGCGGTGAAGACGGCGACGGCGCAGAGCACCGCAAAGATGATGCCGGCAATCATGATGCCAAGCGCAATCACCATATTGAAAAGGAAGCGGCCGAGGCCCGATGGACGGGACCGCGGGGCGGCTTCGGTCGAGGAGATGGCCATGTCAGCCTCCTGGGCGCATGCCGGCTGTGCCGGTGCTCCCACCCCGCATGCTCAATGGCGGCGGGGTGGGGCGGTGTTGCATGCGCAGTCCTACTTGATGGCGTCCCATTCCTTCTGGATCTCGCCGGCGACCTCTTCGGCGGACTGGCCGCCGACATAATCGATCATGCCGGTCCAGAAAGCGCCTGCGCCGATCTTGCCAGGCATCAGGTCGGAGCCGTCAAAGCGGAATGTGGTCGCATTGGTCAGGATTTCGCCCTGCTTGCGCAGCGCATCATTGGCGTAGGCCTCCGGGTTCACGCCCTTGTGCGGGGTGAGGAAGCCGGCCTGCGCCATCCAGATTTCATGCGCGATGGGCGTCTTCAGGAATTCGATGAAGGCGCGCGCCACATCCGAATCCTTCGTGATGGCGAACACGGTGCCAGCACCCAGAACCGGGGTGCCGAGATCCTTTTCCGCATAGGCCGGCAGGTAGAAAAAGTCTGCGTCGCGGCCAAGCTGCGTGCCCTCGGGGAAGAAGGAGGGGATGAAGGACGCCTGCCGGTGCATGTAGCATTTCGGCGGGACGGCGAAGAGGCCTTTGGGGCTGTCGCGGAAGTCGGTGGAGGCCACGGCGCCGGCGCCGCCATCCACATAGTCGTCATTGCGCGCGAACGCGCCGAATTCCTCGATGGTCGCCACGACGCGTTCATCGTTGAACGGGATTTCATTGGTCACCCACTGGTCGTAGACCTCGGGCGACTGGGTGCGCAGCATCAGGTCTTCCACCCAGTCGGTGGCCGGCCAGCCGGTTGCGCCGCCCGAACCGAGACCGATGCACCAGGGCGTTTCGCCATCGGCGACGATCTGGTCGGAAAGCGCCTTCAGTTCTTCCATGGTCTGCGGCACTTCATAGCCCGCATCCTCAAAGTTTTCCGGCACGTACCAGACCAGCGATTTGACATCTGCCTTGTAGGGGAAGGCGAAGAAGGCCTTCGCCCCGTCCTTGCCGGCATAGGTGCCGAGATCCACCCAGGACTGGCCGGCAGCATAGTTTTCCTTCATCCAGCCGGCAGTTTCGTTGCCGAGCGGCACGAGCAGGCCCTTGGAGGCGAGGTCGCCTGCGAGGCCCGGCTGCGGGAAGACTGCGACATTCGGTGCGCTGCCGGCCTGCGTGTCGATGACGATCTGCTGCTCGAAGGAGTCGGAGCCTGAGTAATTGACCTTTGCGCCGGTCGCTTCCTCGAAATAGGCGGTGACGGATTCGATCAGATCCTTGTCGGAGCTGAGCCAGGGGCCGAACAGGCTCATCTCCTGGCCGGAGAGATCGTGCGCGGCCTTGAAGTCTTCGAAACTCTGCCAGTTGAAACGGGCATCCTCGCCCGGGGCGAATTTGAGATCGGCGGCATGGGCGACGCTGCCGGACAGTGCCAGGGCAAGCGCGCCAATAAGCATGGACGTCTTCATGGTTCCTCCAATTGCGGCCGGAGCCGCTCCTCCTCAGGTCTTTGCGGGTCCGGCGCATTGCTAACGTTTTAAACGAAATTCAAAGCGCTTTGGATGATGTCAGCATCAATCCGGGAAGCCTTTGAGTCAAGAGCGCCTTGCTGTCAGCGCGAAGATTCATGAAGAAAATTGGTTTCATCGCCGTATTGATATGAAAACGACCAATTGTCCGCCTGAAGGGCTTGATCTCCCCAAAACGCTGTGACACCAATTTTTTTAAAGCGCTTTGAAGGAAAGGAACCGCCTTGGCTACCCGCAAAGCCATGAACCTGAAGATGCTGTCCGAGGCGCTTGGCCTGTCGCAGACCACCGTTTCGCGCGCGCTCAACGGCTTTCCGGAAGTGGCGGAGAAAACGCGCGCCCGCGTGGTCGAGGCGGCGGAGCGGCTGAACTATCGCCCGAGCCCCAGCGCGGCAAGTCTGGCGACCGGCAAGTCACGCATGATCGGGCATGTGGTGAGCCTTTCCGAACACATCATGATCAATCCGCATTTCGCCGATTTCATCGCCGGGGCGGGCGAAATCTATGCGCAGAGCGGCTACGACATTCTCCTTCGGCTCGCGCCGCTGGAAGAGCAGGAGCGCATCTATCTGAACCTTGCCGAAGACCAGCGTGTGGATGGCGTGGTGGTTCATGGGCCGCTGACCGGCGACAGCCGCATCGGCATTCTGAATGCATTGGGAATGCCTTTCGTGGTTCATGGGCGCTGCGATGAGGAGGGGGCGGATTATTGCTGGATGGACGTCAACAACCGGCGGGCTTTTCATCGTGCGGCGAAGTTTCTGCTGGATCTGGGACATGAGCGCATCGCGCTGATCAACGGTCTTGAGACGATGAACTTTGCCGAGCGGCGCAGGCAGGGCTATGAGGCCGCGCTGGCAGAGGCCGGTGTCGCGCTCGACGAACGCCTGCTTCACAGCGCCGATATGGTCGAGCCCTATGGCTATCAGGCAACGCGGGCGCTGATGGAACTGGATGAGCCGCCGACGGCCATTTTGGTGGCGAGTGTTCTGCCGGCCATGGGCGTAACGCGCGCGCTGGTCGATCTTGGCCTGCGGGCTGGCGAAGACGTTTCCGTGATCGCCTTTGATGACTGCCTGTCCTTTCTTCAGTCGGGCTACAAGGGCAGCGCGCCGGACATTCCCTATTTCACGGCGGTTCGTTCCTCCATCCGGGAGGCGGGAAAACGGGTGGCGCAGTTACTTCTTGAGCGCATTGAGACCCCGGACGGGCCGCCTCTGAGCGAGCTCTGGGAGGCCGACTTCGTGATCGGCCAGACGACCGCGCCGCCACGCCGCCGCTAAAGGGCGGAAACGGCATTTTCAGAAAGAACGGGTCCAGAAAGAACGGGGAGAGGCTGATGCCCGCCAACGGAATGGAAGCCATGGAGCTTGAATTCTCACGCGACGATTTCCCCGGGGATTTCGTCTTTGGCACGGCCACTTCGAGCTATCAGATCGAGGGCAGCCGGTTTGGCGGTTGCGGAACCTCGCACTGGGACACGTTTGCGGCAACGCCCGGCAACACGGTGCGCGGCGAGGATGGGGCCACGGCCTGCGACCACTATCACCGCTGGGAAAGCGATCTCGATCTGGTGCGTGACGCCGGGTTCGACTGCTATCGCTTTTCGATCTCCTGGTCGCGTGTGCTACCGGATGGAAGGGGAGACGCCAATCCAGAGGGGCTCGATTTCTACGACCGCCTTGTCGATGGCATGCTGGAGCGCGGGCTGAAACCCTTCGCCACGCTCTATCACTGGGATCTGCCGGCGCCGCTTGCCGATCTGGGCGGCTGGCGCAACCGCGATATTGCCGGCTGGTTCGCCGATTATACGGAACTGGTGATGAAGCGCATTGGAGACCGGGTGGCGACGGCGGCGACCATCAACGAGCCCTGGTGCGTGGCCTGGCTCAGCCATTTCATGGGGGCACATGCGCCGGGGCTGCGCGACATTCGCGCCGCCGCCCGCGCCATGCACCACGTGCTTCTGGCGCATGGGCGGGCGACGCAGGCGATGCGCGCGCTCGGCATGGACAATCTTGGGCTGGTCACCAATTTCGAATACGCCGCTCCCGCCGATGACAGCGAGGCGGCGCGGAAGGCCGCCCGTCTTTACGACGGCATTTACAATCGCTGGTTCCTTGGCGGCGTGTTTGACGAGGCCTATCCCGAGGATGTTTTGGAAGGGCTCGGGCCTCACATGCCGCAGGGTTTTGAGAAGGATTTTGGCGTGATCGGCACGCCGGTCGACTGGTTGGGCATCAATTATTACACGCGCAAGCTGATCGCCCCGGACGGTTCAGGCCGGTTTCCGGCGCTGATAGAGGTCGAGGGGCCGCTGCCCAAAACGTTCATGGACTGGGAGATCTATCCCGACGGCCTGCACCATTTCATCACATGGGCGCATGAGAACTACACGAAGGGTCTGCCGATTTATGTGACGGAAAACGGCATGGCCGCGCCGGACCGGCTGTCGGCCGGGCGGGTCGATGATCCCGCGCGCATCGATTTTCTGAACCGGCATCTCGCAGCTGTGCGGCGCGCCATGGATGAGGGCGCGCCGGTGAAGGGCTATATCGTCTGGTCGCTTCTGGACAATTACGAATGGGCGCTCGGCTATGAAAAGCGTTTCGGGCTTGTCCATGTGGACTTTGAAACGCTTCAGCGCACGCCCAAGGCATCATGGTATGCTCTTGGGCGTGCGCTGAAGCGCTAGGTCCTGACTCGAGGCGATCAGACTGAACGGGTCGCGCCGCCGTCGATGCGGACCTTGGTGCCCGTGACATAGGACGCGCGTTCGGAAGCGAGGAAAACGGCCATGTTGGCGAATTCTTCGGGATCACCGTAACGCCCCATGGGAATCGTGTCGGCGGCAGCAGCCGAAACCTCTTCCACCGGCTTGCCGGAGCGGTTCGCGGCGGCGGTGTCCAGTTCGACCACGCGCTGCGTGTGAATGCGGCCTGGCATGAGAACATTCACCGTCACGCCGTCGCGCGCAATTTCGGTGGCGAGCGTCTTGGACCAGCCGACAATGGCCGAGCGGATGCCGTTCGAAAGCGCCAGCATCGGAATCGGCTGTTCCACACCCGAAGAGGTGACGGTGAGAATACGGCCCCATTTGCGCTCGCGCATTGGTGGCAGAAGACGCCCGGTCAGGTGGAAGACATTGGCCGCCATGGTCTCGAAATTGGAGATCCAGTCGCTGCGACCGGCATCGACAGCCGATGACGGGGGCGGGCCACCGGTGTTGTTCACAAGAATATCGACGCCGCCCTCGGCCAGAAGCCTGTCGGCGAGCTCATCGATGGCGGCAAGGTCTGAAATGTCGAGCGCGCAGGCTTCCACCGTGCCTGCGCCATCAGGCAGTTTGCCGGCCCAGGCCTCGATCTTGTCCTTGCTGCGCGCGGCGGCGATCACGGTTGCGCCTTCACGCGCCAGCCCTTCCGCGATGGCCGCGCCGAGGCCGCGACTTGCGCCGAGCACCAGCGCGCGCTTGTTGTTAAGTCCTAGATCCATTGACAAATTCCCCGGATTTCTGCGCCGCGGTTCGCCCTGACATGCCTGGGGTGCAGCGGCTTTTGGTGGGTTCTCTCACCCTGGGTGAGGTGGGGGATTGGGCACGATTCAGATGAGGATTGCAAGTCGGTATGGGACGCTGTAAAGCGATCCGCCGCTTGGCGCTGTCCCTTCAAATTTTGGTAACGCGCAGTCTTGGAATGTTATGTGCCCTGCCGAAACTAAACCGCAATTGATGCGTTGAAAGCGCGTGGTTTGTGCCGCGGCTTCACCCTGAGACTTTCTGCATACGAGTTCCATATATGGACCGACGATCCTTTCTTGTTTCCTGCCTGTCAGCCTCGCTGTTGGGCGCCTCCAGCTTGATGACAATCGCAACCTCTGCGCGCGCCGAAGACGTTGCCGCGCAAGGCGGCGGGGTGAAGAGCGGGGCGCAGCCCTTCTCCTTCGATGCGCTGACGGAGGCCATGAAGAACAAGGCTTCCCAACCTTTTGCAAAGGCCGATTTCGAACTGCCGCAGCAGATCGCCGAACTGACCTATGATCAGCACCGTGCGATTCGGTTCCGCCCCGATCACGCATTGTGGCAGGGCGAGGCCCCATTTGAGCTTCAGGCCTTCCATATGGGCTGGCTCTTCAAGGAGCCGGTGCGCCTTTACGCCGTCGAGGGTGAGACGGCTGAACCGATCCTCTTCACCGGCCGCGATTTCGAGTATCGCAAACCGCTCGACCCGACCGCTTTTGAAGATCTGGTGATGGAAGGCGAGGCGGGTTTCCGTCTGCACTACCCGCTCAATGCACCGGATGTGATGGACGAACTCGTCTCCTTCCTTGGCGCGAGCTATTTCCGCGCGCTCGGCCGCGACACGCTTTATGGCCTGTCGGCGCGTGGCCTCGCCATTGATACGGCGACCGCCAATGGCGAAGAGTTCCCGCGTTTCACCGATTTCTACATCGAGAAGCCGAATCGCCGCAGCAAGGAAGTGACCGTCTACGCGGCGATGGACAGCGAGAGTGTGACCGGCGCATACCGCTTCGTCATTTCGCCCGGCCGCAATACGGTGATGAATGTGACGGCGCGTCTTTTTGCGCGCAGGGATATCGGTCGTCTGGGCGTTGCGCCGATGACCTCCATGTTCCTGTTCGCCGAGAACAATGACAGCGCGTTCGACGATTATCGCGGTCAGGTGCATGACAGCGACGGGTTGAAGATCGTGCGTCAGGATGGCGATGAGCTCTGGCGCAATCTGAACAACCCGTCCGAGCTGGCGACATCCTTTTTCACCGAGGACAGCCCGCAGGCATTCGGCCTGTTCCAGCGCGACCGCGATTTCGCGAACTTCCAGGACGCCGGTGCGCACTATGAGGAGCGGCCTTCGCTTCTGGTCGAGCCGCTGGAATCGTGGGGACGCGGCAATGTCACACTGGTCGAGATCCCGACGGATCTCGAGGTGAACGACAACATTGTCGCTTTCTGGGTTCCCGAAAAGGCGGTGAAGGCCGGCGATGAGCTGGAATTCAACTACCGCCTGACCTGGGGCGCGATCGAAGAGCCGACCAACCGTTTTGCGCGCGTCATGGCGCTGCGCGGCGGCGAGGGCGGTGTCTCCGGCGTGAAGAACGAGGAAGGGCTGCGCAAGTTCGTTGTCGACTTTGACGGTGAGGTTTTGCGGAACCTTCCGGGTGACTCGAACATTGAAGCCGTTGTGAATGTCAGCCGTGGCGAGATCGCCCATTCCACCGTCTCCCGCATCGGGAGCAACGGTATGTGGCGGCTGGTGATTGACCTGAAGCCAAACGGCTCCGGGCCAGTGGAGATGAATGGTCATCTCAAGCTGGATGACAAACGGCTTTCGGAAATTTGGAGCTATCAGTGGAGAGAGACAGATGACGCACGTTCTTGAGACGGATAGCAGGCACGTGACGCTCGCACGCCATGCACTGCCGGCAGCCCCCATGGCCATGCCCGATCAGGTGCTGGAGCGCCGCCGCGCCCGTCCGGCGCTTTTCTCGATGCTTCTGAAACGCTTCGCCTGGAAGTGACCCGACATGCCGCGCATCCGCGCGGCATCGGTCCGGCCCTGCAATGATGCCGGCAATTATGAGTGAGTGATGGTCAGCGTAAGACGCGTTTTATCGATCCTGTTCTGCCTGCTTATGGCTGGCCTCGTCTCCTCGCTTGCCGTCGGCTATTTTTCCGCTGACGGCATCCAGTGGATCGACGCGGTCAGGATCGTGCTTCTGGCGGCCAGCACTGGCTGGCTCGCATGGGGCGCTGCCTATGCGTTCAACGGTCTTCTGAGCCTGCCGCTGAAGCGTGAGGACAAGACCTTTGAACTTGTGCCGACCAGCGCCCGCACGGCGGTTCTGGTCCCGGTCTACAATGAAGATCCGGTCAAGACCTTCTCGCATGTGGCGGCGATGATCGGCAGCCTGCATGCACTGGGCGTGGCGGGCCGTTTTGACTTCGCCATCCTGTCGGATACGCGCGACCCCGAAGTGGCGGAAAAGGAAGAGCGCTGGTTCCAGCGGCTGCAACTCGAATGCGGCGCGCATACCGACATCTTCTATCGCCGGCGTGAGCAGAACACCGGCAAGAAGGCCGGCAATGTCGCCGATTTCATCCGCACATCCGGCGCGCTCTACGAGTACATGATCGTGCTCGATGCCGACAGCCTGATGGAAGGCGTGACCATGGCCGAGATGGTGCGGCGCATGGATGACGATCCACGGCTTGGCCTGCTGCAGACCCTGCCGAAGATCGTGCACGCACGCTCCTTCTTCGGTCGCGCCATGCAGTTTTCGACCGGCTATTATTCCCCGATCTACACGCGCGGCCTGGCCGCGTTGCAGGGCACGGCCGGTCCTTTCTGGGGCCACAATGCGATTGTGCGCACCCGCGCCTTTGCCCAGAGCTGCGGTCTGCCGGAGCTTTCGGGCCGTCCGCCCTTTGGCGGGCATATTCTGAGCCACGATTATGTCGAGGCCGCGCTTTTGACCCGCAATGGCTGGACCGTGCGTGTCGATCCCGATCTGACGGGCTCCTACGAGGAAGGGCCGGACAATGTGGTGGACTTCGCCAAGCGCGACCGCCGCTGGTGCCAGGGTAATCTCCAGCATGGCCGCGTGATGGTGGCCCCGGGCCTGAAGCCGTGGAGCCGGTTCGTCTTCGTGCAGAACATCATGGCCTATGTGGCGTCGCCGCTCTGGGCGCTGTTCATCATCGCCTCCATTGCAGCCCCCACGCTGAAGGGCGTGCCGGACTATTTCCCGGAGCCCGGCCTCTCCGCGGTCTTTCCGCGCGTGGAGCAGGGGCTGGCGCTGACGCTTCTGGTCGGTGTGTTCGGCCTTCTGATCGGGCCCAAGCTTCTGATCGTGGCGCGCGGGGCGATCAGCGGTGTGAACGAGACTTTTGGCGGCACCGGCCGCGCGCTCCTGAACACTTTGACCGAAATCCTTTCGACGAGCCTGCTCGCACCGATCATGCTCATGTATCAGTGCCGCGCCGTGCTTGAGGTTTTCTTCGGCATGGATGGTGGCTGGCCGGCAACGGACCGCGAGGCAGGGTCCGTCAGCCTTTCGGAAGCCTGGTCTGCGAGCTGGTGGATCAGCGCGACGGGTCTGGTGACGCTGGGCCTTGCTTTCCAGTTTGCGCCTGAATATGTCGGCTGGCTGCTTCTTGTGGCAGGGCCACAGGTGTTTGCGCCGATCCTCATTCATGTGAGTTCGCGAAGCGCGCTGGGCACGGCCGAGGCGGGGCTGTTTGAAACCGCCGATGACCGCAACCCGTCTCCCGTCGTGCTGCGGCAGGAGGCCATTCTCGCGCATTGGCGCGGCGCCGAGGCGTCGGCGCCGGCATTCCGGCCGGTCCCTGAGCCGGCATTTGAAGCCGCCGACGCGGAGCGGTAAGGCCCAGCCATGAACGCACCCTTCGTTCCCGCAAGCGTTGGCCGAGACCAGCGCCTTGACGTGTTTCGCGGTCTCGCGCTGATCACGATCTTCATCAACCATGTGCCGGGCAATCTTTATGAGAACCTGACGTCGCGCAATTTCGGCTTTTCCGATGCGGCCGAGGCGTTCGTTCTCATGTCCGGGATTGCGGTTGGTCTTGCCTATTCGCGCGGTTTCCGCAGCGGTCCGTTCTTTGAGGCCTGCATGAAAGTGTGGCGGCGGGCCGGTGTGCTCTACGTCACGCACATCGTGACCTCGGTCATCGCCATCGGCATTGTGGCGGCCGGCGCGCTATATCTCGGCGTGTATGAGATGCTGACCCGTATCAATTTCGGCCCGCTGCTCGCAAAGCCGCTGGAGACCATGGTCGGGCTGCCGCTTCTCGGGCACCAGCTTGGCTATTTCAACATTCTGCCGCTCTATGCCGTGCTGCTGGTGATCTCGCCGCTCTACATCATGATTGGCCTGCGCAGTCCGCTGGCGCTGATTGGTGTTGCGGTGGGCGTGTGGCTGTTGGCGGGAACCTTCCGGCTCAACCTGCCCAACTACCCCAATCCCGGCGGCTGGTTCTTCAACCCTGTCGCCTGGCAGCTGATCTATGCCGTGGGCATTGCCGGCGGGCTCTCCATGATGGAAGGGCGCAAGCTGGTGCCTTACCGCGCATGGCTGTTCTGGCTCTGCACGGCCTTCCTCGTATTCTCCTGCATCTGGGTGTCGCTCAGGGCAGGGGCGCTGCCGGGCCGCAAGATGCTGCCTTTCTTCATTGCCGGTTTCGACAAGACCTTCCTGTCGCTCCCGCGTCTTCTGCATGCGCTGGCGCTGGCCTATGTGCTGACCAATGTCGCCTGGGTTTTGCGCATCTTCCAGTGGCCGGTCTTCCGCCCCGTTGAGCTGATGGGCAAGAACGGGCTTGCCGTTTTCGCCACCGGTTCGGTTCTGGCAATCGTGCTTCAGGTGCTGAAGCTGCGCTATGAGCCCGATTTTGCGTCGGACGCTGCCCTGCTGGGCATTGGCATCGCCATCCAGTATGGCGTGGCGTGGTTCCTGTCGCAGCAGAAAGAAGCAAAGAAGGGCAGGAAGCGGGCCGCTGAAAACAGGTTCATGCCGGGCTCGCAGGAAAAGGAACGCCTCCGCGAAAGCGTGTGAACCCAGGTATTCCCGCAGCAAGAAGCGGTGTTCCGTACCACTAATTACGCGGTCGCAGACGTTTTGCCGGCATTTTATACTCTCGGCAGGCGAGGGAAATTTGCGAGGGTATTTCCATGATGAAGCGACTTTTTGCATGCCTGTTCGTTGTCGGGCTCGCGGGGTGCCAGTCCGACACCCAGACATCACAACCCATGACGACCATGCCGCCTGCGGGCGGCGGGGCCGGTGTTTCCGATCTCGTTGGCGCACGGGGCGCTGGCGGTGAAACGCAGCTCATGGCGCGCGGTTACACGCTTTCCAGAACGCAGGGACTGACCGCCTATTGGTGGAACGCGGCCAGCGGAAACTGTGTACGGGTGGTGACCAGCGATGGACGCTATCAGAGCGTCGATCCGGTTGGTCCGGCCGAATGCGGGCAGGCTTCGATGGCTGCGTCTGCACCGGCTGGCGGGCCGCCGGCAGACATTGCAGATCTGGTCGGCGCGCGGGGCGCTGGCGGTGAGACCCAGCTCATGGCGCGTGGCTACACGCTGGCCAGAACCCAGGGACTGACGGCCTATTGGTGGAAGGCGTCCACGGGCACATGCGCCCGGGTTGTCACGGCCGATGGCCGCTATCAGACGGTGGCGGCGGCCAGCGCCGCCGATTGCAGGGCCTGAAGCGACAGGGTTCGGTTGAGCAGCGGGGACCTGGCCGGTACCCTGAGGATCGGGTGACACGGTTTCTGTGCGCCGATAAAGGAGATCTGCAATGCGCATTCTGGGTTTTGTTCTTCTGGTTGCGGCGTTTGCCTGGTCGCCGGCGTCCGCGCAGGACCTCCGTGAGGTCCGGGTGCAGTTCGAGGCGGGTCGCTCCGGCACAACGATCAATGGCCGGATCAAGGGATATGAGATTGTCGATTACGTTCTGGGCGCAAGACGCGGCCAGCGCATTGCCATTGATCTCGGCACCGACAATCTGGCGAATTACTTCAACCTGCTGCCGGCTGGCAGCGAGACGGCCATTCACACGGGATCGGTCGCCGGGAACGAATATACCGGCGTCCTGCCGGCCGATGGCGATTATCGCATCCGCGTCTACATGATGCGCAGTGCGGCCCGCCGCGATGAAGTGGCCAATTACCGGCTTTCCGTCGACATCGAAGCCGATGGTGCGGGACGCAGCGCCAATCCCGATTTTGCAGACGGTCTGAGCGGTGGTCCCGATTACTGGGCGGTGTCCGGTGTTGCGCGCAACGATCTCCTGAATGTGCGGACCGCGCCCGGCACGAAGTCCGCAGTGATCGGCCAGTTGGCCAATGGCGACCGGGTGCGCAATCTCGGCTGCCGCATGGTGGCCAAGTCCCGCTGGTGCCGCATCGGACTTGGCGGCGACCAGAGCATGACTGGCTGGGTCAATGGACGCTATCTGGTTGAAGCGGCCGGGCCTTAGCGCGGTTCATTCCCTTGTTCTGCGCATAAACGCCCTGTGAAGCGCCGGTGAATGAGATGCTGGCGCCTCACGGGTCCTGCGCTTGCGAAGCTTCTTCTACCCAGGGAGCAATGTAGAATGCCGGTCTGGCGCTTTCCGCACAGCTATTGTCGAGCTTGCGGCTCGGGTCGTTGATGAAAGCCACCCCCATATCCACCACGCAGGGCTGATAGACCACCGCGCCATGCCCGGCTTCGGGAATGATGAAGGACTGGCTGTTGCTCAGCGTCTCGGTGGCCAGCTGCGCCCAGCTTGCCGCGGTCTGCACATCCCATGTCGAGCCGATTGAGAGGGTTGGAATGTCGCTGACGACCGGGTCGTGAAACCCCTCACGCGGCTGCGGTTCGAAGAGTTCGCACACCGTGTAGAAATCCTGGGCCATCCTGTCCCAGCCTGATCGGATGATGCGCCCGTACTCAAGCCCGTCCGTTACCTCCCTGTAGCGCTCGAGGCTGTTGTAGGGCCGGTCTTCCTGGCAGGCGTAGATCCACAGGTGCGAGCTGCCGAGAATGTCCTTCTCCAGACGTGCTGTCGCGGCCCTGATGGCGTCGAAGGCCTTCTGCACCTCGCTATCCGACATTGCCGTGACCAGCGCCTGAAGTCGTTGCTGCGCCGCGCCATCGAAATACTGGCTGACAAAATTGCGCAGAAGATCCTTCGAGGGCGTTGCGTTCTGCATGGCGGCATAGTCGATCACCGCGGCCCGCAGGCGTTCCGGGTTGGTGGTAAGCGGGCCGATCGCCTTTGACATCTCTTCATCGAAGAGGGCTGCCAGAGGACCGAAGGTGCGGTCGCGCAACAATGCGTCCTTGAGTTCCTGTATGGTCAGGTCGAGCGCGCTGTCGCTTGCTTTCAGCGCTTCCGCTTCGGCCAGCACGATGTTTACGAGACGCTCTTCTGCATCTGTCAGTTTCTTTGCCGCATTGCGGGCGTCTGTGGCGCCGGGCAGGGGAAAGCTCAGCTCTTTTTCGACAAGCATGGCCACCGTCGGCATCTCTTCGCCGCGCGCCATCTCATAGATCGCTGCGGGTATATAGGCCGTGTAGCTGCCCTGTCCGTACTGCCCGTTGCGCTTGCTGAGCAGGACGGAAACGATCTGCGGCGGCATGGTCGCGCCCTGAATCCGGACCTTGCCGGCAAGAGCGTTGTCATAGGCTTCGTTGAGCTTCTGCCCGAGGTCCGGATAAGCCCGGTTGCAGGCTTCGTCTGCCTTGCATTCCGCCAGGAAGGCGAGAATAGCCTCATGCTCCGGCACCGCAAGCGTGTCATAGAGATGGATTGCGGGCGGTGCGACGCCATCGATGATGACCGAGCGCAGTCCTTCCGGTGCGCTGCGCATGACTTCCAGTGAGAGTTTCGTGCCGTATGATATGCCGTAGAGATTGTAGGTTTCATATCCGAGCGTTTTCACCACCGCACGCACGTCGAGCGCATTCTGATAGGTGTTGAAGTTCTCAAGTCCGACGCCTGCTTCCTGCAGTTCCCGCACACAGTCCGCCACCAGTTTCGACGGCCGCACCGTATCCTCCTCGGTTTCGGTGGAGGTGATTGTCTCCTTGGCAATGTCGATCACATTGATGGTGAGTGCGTCATAGCAGGTGGTGGAACGCGCCGAGAGACCGGCGGCGCGTTGATCGAAGATCACGATGTCCCGCGTGTCACGCCAGGGATCGAATATCTCCGCGAATTTCCGTAGTCCGCCAAGCACCCCCGCTCCGGGACCGCCATGCAGATGCACGACGGGATCGGGGGCGGGATAGGAGGAATTGGAGCGCAGAACCGTAAAGACCAGATCGAGCGTTCCCGCTTCGGGCTGCGCGTGATCCTCCGGAACCGTCACCGTGCCACAGACGATGGTTTTGCCTTCGATCTCCGTTCTTCCAAGGGGGCGCGGGCATGGCGCAAGCGCGACCGGATAGGCCTTCTGTGCGCCACCTTCCATGATCGTGCGGAAATGCATGTCATCTGCTTCTCCGCTGGAGAGCGCGATGATCAGGGCGATAATCTGGTCGTACGACGTCGACATGCTAGCCTCCCATTTCTGCTGGCGCGTTATGCATTGCGGCTGAATGCGTGTTGTGCGTCCACACCTTGTTCGCGGGCATGCAGATCTGGCGAACCTGCCCGAAGTGCCGGTTATTGCTCATGGGGAAGGGGCGGTTATGGGCGAACAAAAGCACCATCGCCTTGATGGTAAATCGCCATGTCCGCTTAACAAAGCACATGCGCCCCTCAATGATCTGGTCTGTGGAATGAACCAGTCAGGAGGGGCAGTATGCCTGAATGGCGAAACCCGAGCCAGCACCACTATCGGATAGGGTGTTGCGGAAGCAGGCAGTTTTGCCTGTCGCCGGGAAACCGGCGGTGATGCGCACCGCCGGCATGTAGCTAGAGCGTTCCCGCTTTTCCTGGAATTGCTTTAGCCGTGTTTCAGCCCTTCGACGATGCGCAGAAAGGCCAGTTGGCCGGGGTCGGCCAGTCCGATGCTCTTCTCGCCGAACATACGGGCGCGGCCGAGCCTGTTGGGCTGGTTGCGGAACTGTTCAACGGCGTCGCCGGCGGCGGTGATGGCCGTGTCGACCATGGTTTCCGGCGCTGCGCCTTCGAGCGCCTCTGCGATGGCGTCGAGGCTGTCGAGCACCGTCTTGTCGCCGAGATTGCCTTTGCCGCGCGCCATCATGGCGTCGCGGGCGGCGGCGACGAGGCCCGGAATGTCGTCCGGCGCAATTTCCGTCTTTCCCTTCTCCAGCTTCGCGGCAGCCATGAAACCGGTGGCCAGCAGCGTTCCATAGGAGGATGACGAGACGCGCTGGAAGGCCTTGGCGACTGCAAAAAGCGCCATGCCCACATCGTCGGGAAGCTCGGTTTCTGCGGCTTCGGCAAACCCCTTGGATACGGTAATGCCGAGATCGCCGTCACCGAGTGCGCCGTCGGCGCTGCACAGCTCCTCGCTGGCAGTCGCGGTGTGAGCGGCAATGCCGCTCAACGCTTTCGCGATGGCTGAACTGTCGATCATCGCGTCCTCTCCCTATACGCGCCAGAAGGCGCAGTCTGCCGGGGCTTTGAGCAGGGTTTCAAGCTCTTCGTCCAGCTTGATGACCGTTATGGTCGCGCCCGTCATCTCCATGGAGGTCGCGTAGCGGCCAACCAGCGGCATCACGATCTCGACACCGAGCGCATCAAGCTTTTGCTTTGCGTGGCGGTAGAGAATGTAGAGCTCTTCGGCGGGCGTTGCGCCGAGCGAGTTCACGAGAATGGAAATACGGTCGCCCTTTGCCAGAGGCTGGTCGGCCATGAGGCGCTCCAGCATCTCTTCTGCAATCTCGTCGGCGGGCTTGATCGCGTCGCGCCAGATGCCGGGCTCGCCATGGATGCCCATGCCCATTTCCATTTCCGCTTCACCGATCTCGAAGGTCGGCTTGCCTGCCTGCGGGATGGTGCAGGGCGTCAGCGCCATGCCGATGGAGCGGCAGGCATCAGCGGTTTTCCGGGCGATGCGGGTGACTTCATCCAGGTCGTCGCCGCGCTCGGCGGCAGCGCCAGCGATCTTGAAGGCATAGACCATGCCGGCCACGCCGCGCCGCTTCTCGGCCTCCTCCTTAGGGGCCGAAACCACATCGTCCGTCAAAAGCACGGTGGTGGTGCGGATGTCGTGTTCCATCTCGGCCATTTCGCCGGCCATGTCGAAATTCATGACATCGCCGCCGTAATTGCCATAGAGGCGCAGCACGCCCGCGCCGCCATCGGCCAGCCGGATCGCTTCGGCCATCTGCTCGGCGGAGGGGCTGGCAAACACGTCGCCAATGGCGCAGGCATCGAGCAGGCCGGTGCCCACATATCCGGTGAAGATCGGGAGATGGCCGGAGCCGCCGCCCGTCACGATGCCGACCTTGCCCTTCTTCGCGCCCGCTGCCCGCGCAATCACGCGGCGCACCGGCTGCGCATAGGTTTCAGGATGGGCAGCGATCATGCCTTCGAGCATTTCATCGACATAGTCTGCGGGGTTGTTCAGGATCTTTTTCATGCCTTGTCCTCCCAGGGGATTGCGTTCAGGCTTCCAGCGGGCGCGCCATGCGCTGGCGGTGTTTTGCGAGACGGTCGAAGACGATGGGCAGGCCGGTGCCCACGATGATCAGACAGCCGATGACGAATTTCTGCCAGTAGGATGGAACCCCGGCCATCAGCAGCGTGGTGTTGATCATGGTGATCACGAACACGCCGAGAAGCGTGCCGAGCACGGTGCCGTGTCCGCCGGTGATGCGCGCGCCGCCCAGAACCACGGCGGCGATGACGTTCAGCTCCATGCCGACGAGATCGAACGGGTTGGCCATGCGCGAGAGCGTCACATGCGTCATGCCGGCAAGACCGGCAATCGCGCCGGCGATCACATAGATCAGCACCTTGACCCGCTTGATGCGGATGCCGATGCGCTGGGCTGCTTCTTCCGAACCACCGATTGCGTAGACCTTCCGCCCGAACAGGGTGAAGTTCATGATGATGGCGAGCGCAATGGTGACCGCCACGAGCACAAGGAAGGAGGCGGGAAGCGACACCATCTGGCCGACCGCGTTCTCGATGCGGATGAGGATGGTGCGGGAGAAATTGATCACTTCGCGCGGCACCGAGGTGATGTAGGTGGTGCCAAGGAAGGTGAGCAGCGCGCCGCGGAAGAAGGAAAGCGTGCCGAGCGTGACGATCAGCGTGTTGAGCCCCAGCCCGCCGATGAGCAGGCCGTTGACGAGCCCGAGCCCCGCGCCAATGGCGGCGGCGATGACGAAATAGGCGATGATCGGCAGGTCGAGATCGATGCCCAGCACGATCTTCATGGTCGCATACATGGCGAAGGCGCCGATGGCGGTGTGCGAGACATCGATGCCGCCGGAGGCCAGGACCATCATCACGCCCATCGCGAAAATACCGGTCACCAGCCCGTTGCGGGCAAGGTCGATCAGTGTCGAGGGCGTGAAGAAGGCCGGATTCAGCAGGCCGAGAACGACTGCGAAAAGCACCGCGACGAGGAACACGATGCCCTGCGGGGTTGCAAAGATGCGGGCAAGCGCGTTCATGTCCGGTCCTCCCTGATGACTTCGTTGTAGAGTGTGTCTTCGTCCACCGTCGCGGCGTCGAAGCCTGCGGTGATGCGCCCGCGCACCATCACCAGAATGCGGTCGGACAAAGCGATGGCCTCGGCGATGTCGTCGGTGACGACCATGACCGCCGTGCCGCTGCGGCTGAGCGAAACGAGCAGTTCGTGGATCTCGCGTTTGGACCCCACATCGACGCCGACCGTAGGCCCGTTGAGAATGAGAAGCCGGGGATCGATCTCCATCCAGCGCGCCAGCACGACGCGCTGCTGATTGCCGCCCGAAAGCGTCGCCACGGCGGGTGTTACGTCAGGCGTCTTGATCCGGAGATTCTTCACCGCGTCGCGTGCCCGCTGCAACAGGCTTGCGGCGCTGACGATGCCGAAATGGGTCGACTTTTCCAGGCTGGAGACGGTGATGTTGTCGCGGATCGACTGGTTGAGGAAGAGACCTTCCGTCAGCCGGTCTTCCGGCACATAGGCGATGCCCCGCTCGATGGCGTCGTGCTGGCTTTTGAAGGTGACGGTCTCGCCATCGATCTCGATGCGCCCGGCATCCGGCTTCATGTAGCCGAACAGGGTCTGGGCGAGTTCGGTTCGGCCGGAGCCGAGAAGGCCGACCACGGAGACGATCTCGCCCGGACGCAGCTCCAGATCGACATCGACGAAATTGCCGCGACGGCCGAGGCCGCTGGCGGCGAGGAACGGGCGCTGGACCGCGCCTTCTTCACGCGGGAGCCGCTGACTGTCCACGGAACGGCCGGTCATGGCCTCGACCAGGCGCTCGGTATCGAATTCGCCGATGGGGCCTTCCACCACCACGGAGCCATCGCGCAGCACGGTGACCGTGTCGCAGACGGCGAAAACCTCTTCGATCTTGTGGCTGACGAACAGGAAGGAAACGCCTTCCTTCTTCAGTGCGCCGACGATCTCGAGAAGATGGGCGACCTCGCTGCGGGTCAGCGCGGTGGTCGGCTCATCCATGACGATGATGCGCGCCCTGTTGGCCAGCGCGCGGGCGATGGCGACGAGCTGTTTGGACGCGACGGGGAGGAGTTCGACCGGCGTGTCGGGGTCGATCTCCACCTGCATGCGCTTCAGCGTGTCGATGGCCAGCCTGCGGCGTGCGCTGCGTTTGTGCAGCACGTCTGCGGAGGTAACCGAGGTCAGGAAGCCGATGTTCTCCCAGACGCTCAGATTGGGAAACAGTGAAAAGTCCTGATAGATGACCGAAAGGCCGGCGGTGATGGCGCCCATCGGGTCGTTGCCCAACTGGCGGCCGTTCAGCGAAACCTGGCCTGCGTCCGCGCTCACCACGCCTGACAGGATCTTGATAAGTGTCGATTTGCCCGAGCCGTTCTCGCCGGCCAGACAGCGCACCTCACCGGTGCTCAGTTCGAGATTGACGTCTTCGAGCACGCGCACCGGCCCGTAGGCCTTGCGGATGTCCCGCATCTGCAGGATGGGCGTGCTTCCGCTCGCTTCGTCGTTCATGGGAAATCTCTGTTGTTCAGGCAAGGCCGCCGGGCGGACAAGGCCCGGCGGCGGTTGGATCGAGAGGCGCGCAGACGGCTGCCGGTCCTGATGCCAGGACCGCAGGCGGGCTCCATGCGTCTCTCGTTTCCGGTCACGTCAACACGCTACGATCAGAAATCGTATTCGCTCATGTTGTCCGTGGTGACATCGACCCAGGCCTGGCCGTAGAGCACCTTGCCGTCGAGCTTGATGGCGTTGTAGCCCTCGACGCCGAGGTCCATGCCATCGGTGATCTCTTCACCTGCGATGGCCATGGAAGCGACCTTGTTCATGGCGATGCCTGCCTTCGCGGGATCCCAGAAGGAGATCATCTCGATGGCGCCGGTCTCCAGATAGGGGCCGGCGACCGAAACGAGGCTGGTGCCGACGATCTTGACCTTGCCGTCGAGACCGGCTTCTTCAACGGCCAGAGCCGCACCCACGACATCTTCGCCTGCCGAGCCCTGAATGCCCTTCAGGTTCGGATAGGTGCGCAGAAGCTCCTTGGTCTTCTGGTAGGCGGTCTGCTGCTGCTCGTTGCTCTCCAGCTTGTCGGTGACAAGCGTCATGTTCGGGTATTTTTCTTTCTGGTACTCGATGGCGGCGTCGACCCATTCATTGTGGGTCTTGGCGGTCAGATGGCCGACGAACACGGCATATTCGCCTTCGCCGCCCATGGCCTGTGCGAGCGCTTCCATCAGGTGACGGCCATAGGCCGCATTGTCGAAGGCTTCCACGTCATAGGTGATGTTCTGGAGGCTGGACGCCTCGTGGCCGATGACCTTGATGCCGGCGTCGAGCGCCTTGCCGAGAACCGGTTCCAGAGCCTCCGGCGAATTCGGCACGACGGTGATGGCGTCGACCTTCTTGGCGATCAGGTCTTCGATCATCTGCACCTGTAGCGCCGCGTCGGCGGAAGCCGGTCCAACCTGCGTTGCATCGTGGCCGGTTTCCGCAGCGTATTCATTGACGCCGTCTTCCATGCGGTTGAACCAGGCGATGCCCGAAAGCTTCACCACCGTCACGATGGAGTGCTTGGCATCCTGCGCGTGCGTAACGGCGCCGGCCCCGACGATCAGCGCGGCGCCGAGCGCCACGCCGGCGGTCAGTTTCCTCAAATTCAAAGCCATGTTTTCCTCCTCTTGATACACTTCCAGTGCGCCCCGTCGGCCGGGATGGCCGTCAGTCAGGCTTCATCGGACGTCCGCTGTTCCGCTCCCCTCATCAGATCGCTGTTGCGGGCGTACAATTCCTTGAATGTGCGATAGCGCGCGTCATAGACGGCGCGGTTCTCCTCCTGCGGCGCGATGCGCCGCTCCATCGGGTTCCAGCGCCGGATGTCGTCGCGCCCGGCCGCTCCCACGGCGACGGCTGCGAGAAATGCGTTGCCGAAGGCTGCGCCGACCGTGTTGGCCGCCACCTCCTGTGTCTTGCCGCTCGCATCCGAGATGGCCTGCGACCAGACGGCGTTCTTGGTGCCGCCGCCGACGGCGGCGATGCGCTCGATCGCTGCGCCGGCACCCTCATAGGTCTCGATCACCGACGTCACGCCATAGGCGATGCCCTCGAGGAAACCGCGATAGATGTCTGCCCGCGTGTGGGTGAGGTCGAGGCCGAAAATGACGCCGCGCGCATGGGGGTCGTGGATCGGCGTGCGTTCGCCGGAGAAATAGGGCAGGACCACGATGCCATTTGCGCCGACCGGGGCGCCCTGCGCCTCTTCGGCGAGCAGCCGCAGCGCCTCCTCGGCATCCAGCTCGCGGGCGAACTGCTCCTGAAACCAGCGGGTGAGCGTGCCGCTGGTGGAGGTGCCGGACATGCAGGCGTGCTGTCCCTCGAAAAGCCATGGTGCATACCACAGCCGCCCATCCTCCACGCGGTGATCCGTAACGAGGATGATGAACATGGTCGAGCCATACATCATCATCATTTCGCCGGTTCCCAGAACACCGACGCTGACGGCCTCCGCTGCCGCATCGATGGTGCCTGCCGTAACCGGCGTGCCGGGCGCAAGCCCGGTTTCCTTCGCCGCCTGTTCCGTGACATGGCCCGCAATCTCGGTGCTCCAGAGAAGCTCCGGGAGACGCCCGGGCGCGATGATGCGGTCGGCGTAACGGTCGCTCCACCGGTTGGCGTGGATGTCGTAGAGCGGGCTTGAGGAAGACGCGGAATAATGATCGATGACGAAGCGTCCCGTCAGCCGGTGCACCAGGAAGGATGAGGAGTTCATCACCTTGTGGGTGCGGGCATAAAGCTCGGGCCGGTTCTTCTTCAGCCACAGGATCTTGGGGCCGACCGACTGGGAGGTGAGGGTGTTGCCGCATTCGGCAAGCAGCGTCTCCTCGCCGATCTCCGCGGTCAGTTCCTCGATCTCCTCGGAAGCGCGGGTGTCGACGCCATAGAGCACGGCGTTCATCAGCGGCTTGCCGTCTTCATCGACCGGCAGCATGCAGGGGCCGATGCCGCTTGCCGCCACCGCCTTGATGTCGCCGGGGGCGATGCCGGTGGTGGCGATCAGTTCTTTGCTTATGGCGCAGAACTCGCCCCACCAGTCTTTCTCGGCGTCATGTTCGGCCCAGCCGGGCTGCGGCACGATCATGTCGTGCCGTCGCTTTGCCGTGGCCAGAATGCGTCCCTGACCGTCGGCCAGAACGCCCTTTGTTTCGAAGGTTCCGATGTCGATGCCGAGGTAGCAATCCATCAGGTGTAGTCATCCCGGTTGAGGCTGAAACCGGCGTCGACCCGGCGGATCGCGGCGATCAGCAGTTTCGTGAGGGCTTCCAGATCGCGCAGGTCGCACATTTCGAGCGAGGTGTGCGTGTAGCGGCAGGGGAAGCACATATCGATACAGGCGACGCCCTCATTGACGAGCTGCACATAGGAGGAATCGGTCAGTGCACCCGTGTGGGCCGTGCGCTGGAGATTGATTCCCTCGGATGAAGCCGTGTCGGAGAAGAGCTTTGGCAGGGCAGGGTGCGGGATCGTGCCGTTCAGCGTGCCGCGCCCGTGGAACGAGTAGAGGCTCATCGCCGGGCCGTTGCCGAGCGCGACTTCACCGCGCTGGGTCATGTCGGGTGTGTCGGCGTTGAGCGCCAGATCGAGCTGGATGGCAATGTCGGGGTTGATCGCGCGGGCCGCGACCATTGCGCCCTGAAGATTGAACTCCTCCAGCACGGCGAAGACGAAATGCACCGTTGGGCGCGGGCCTTCAGCGGCGAGTGCGCGGGCGACCTCGACGATGACGGCACAGCCGGCCCGGTCATCGACCGAAGTGCCGATCAGGCGGTTTTCATTGAGTTCAATGACGTGCGGGTCATAGACCACCGGCGTGCCGATCTCGATGCCCAGCGCCTTGACGCCCCCGGCGTCTTCCGCGCCCACATCGATGAACACTTCCTGATAGGGCGTGACCTTGTATTTCTCTTCCGGCGGCGTGGCGTGATGGCTCTTGTTGGCAATGACGCCCTGCACATCGCGGCCCTCGCCGACGCAGAACAGAACGGCCTGCGCGGGCAGGGCCTTTTCCGGGATGCCGCCCAGCCGCTCGATGCGCACCAGACCGTTATCCTCGATCTTGCGCACCATGAAGCCGAGCTGGTCGGTGTGGGCGAACAGCATGACGGAGGGCGCACCTTCGTCACCTTCCAGTGTGGCGATCAGATTGCCGAGGCGATCCGTGCGCATGGAAAGCGGCAGATCGGCGAGCTCTTTCTCGATGCGGCGGCGCACGCGGTCTTCATGCCCGGACAGGCCCGGTGTCAGCATCAGGGTTTTGAGCAGGGAGCGGAGACGCTCTTTCATGATTGGTGAGCCTTTCGTTTGAAGAACGCCTTCACATCGAAGGAACCGAAAGCCGCGCGATAGGACATGACCGCAATGAGCAGGCCGCCGAAGAAGAGGTCGCGGGAGAAGGCGCTGAAGGAGAGAATGTTGAGCCCGCTGGAGATGAACTGCAGGCAGATCACGGCCAGAGCCACGCCGGTGACGGTGCCGAAGCCGCCGGCCGGGCTGACGCCGGCAAGGATGTTGATGAGGATGACGAGCAGCAGATAGGAGCTGCCATAGTCGGCATTGGCCGAGTTGACGCGCGCCAGAACCACCAGACCGGCAAGTGCGGCGATAAAGCCGGCGATTGCGTAGATCTGGATGATCAGCTTCTTGCCGGGCACACCGGCGAAATCGGCGGCGACCGGGTTTGCGCCAAACAGGCGCAGCCGCATGCCCACCGGCGTGCGGCGCAGAAGGAAGGCAAGGCCCGAGGCGACCAGTGCAAACAGCACAAGCGGAAGCGGGAGCACGCCGCCGATCGTCCAGTTGCCGAACGCCGTGTACCAGTCGGGAAGACCGGTGATGGCCGGGCCGCGCGTGATGATGATGCCGATGCCGGCGAAGAGCTGCATGCTGCCGAGCGTCGCGAGGATGGGCGGCAGCCGCAGATAGGCGATGAGAAAGCCGTTGAACGCGCCGCAGACGAGCCCCACGGCGAGACCGGCGGGGATGGCGAGCCATGCCACTTCCGGTCCGGCTTTCATGGTCACTGCGGCCACGATGGAGGCCAGATTGGCGATGGCGACGACCGAAAGGTCGATGCCACCGGAAATCATCGTCGGCAGGACTGCAAGGGACAGAAGCCCGAATTCGGGGAACTGGAAGCCCATGGATTTGAGGTTTGACGATGACAGGAATGTCGGACTGGCGATTGCAAGCGCAACGAATATCAGCGCCGTCAATATTCCCAGGCTCTTTAAGTGTGAGCCTGTGGTGTCCTGTCTTGCGTCCATGGTCTTCCTCCCCAGGTCCCGATGGTTAGCCGCCGCGGGCGGCTTTTACGATCTGCATGAACTCCCTGGCCCGCTCCGGATCGACCGGGTTCCAGGTGTTGCCGTCGACCTTGAGCGACGAGCCCACGATGCAGCCATCGGCGATCTTGAGAATGTCGGCCACGGTGTTGTGGCGAACGCCCGTATTGGCCAGAACCGGTGTGTCGGTGACCTTTTCCTTGACCGATTTGAGATCGGTCATCTCGGCGGCCTCGCCGGTGATGGCGCCCGAAACGAGCACGGCGTCGGGAATGGAGGAGAAGACGGCAGAGCGGGCGCGGTCGGCCAGCGGGCGCTTGTCCATGGAATCGGCGAACTCGGCCGACACGTTGTAGAGCATCACCAGATCGTCACGGCCAAGGCGGTTGCGGTAGCGCAGCGCCTCGCCGGCATTCGGCGTCCACGGGCCCATGTCGGAGGCATAGGTGCCGGTGAAGATTTCGCGGACGAAGGAAGCGCCGGTTGCCGTTGCGAGCGCCACGGTGCTCATCGGATCCCACAGAACGTTGACGCCGAAAGGCTTCTTGATCTCGCTGCGCAGCTGGCCGATCACATAGGCCATGGCGGCGGTGGAGGCGATGTCGACCTTGAGCTCATAGGGGCGGTCGTTCTCATTGCCGAACATCACCGCATCGACATCGGCTTCCTGCAGGGCGGTGAGATCCTTGCGCGCTGCGGCGACAATGCCGTCAATGCCCGCATCCGCATCATAGAGCGGTGAGCCGGGCATCGGCAGAAGATGCACCATCGAGATGATGGGTTTCCTGTCGCCGAAGAGCTGCTTGAACTTTGACATTCCGTGCCTTTCTTTCTTGTTGTCGGCCGCCCCCCTCAGGCGAGCGTTATGGCCGGTATCAGCTTCCGATAGGGCGCAATCAGATCCTCCGCGTCCCTGTCGGTGATGAGTTCGTCGATGGCGTCGAGCCCGCAGACTTCTGCGAACACGCGTTTGCCGAATTTGCTGTGATCGGTGATGACCACGGTGCGCTTGGCGCGTGACATGGCGAGCCGCTTGGTCTCGGCCTCGTCGAAGGTTGCCGTCGTCACGCCGCCTTCATCGATGGCGTCGGCGGCGATGAAGCAGATGTCGGCCTGAATGGTGGCGAGCGCGGTCTTCGCCCAGTTGCCGACCAGGCTGAAATAGCCATTTCTCACACGCCCACCGACGATGTGGACCTCGGTTGGCCCGACGGCGGCTGCCTCGGCGACTTTTATGTCCATCGTCACCACGGTGATGCGCCTTCCCGCCAATGCGTGAGCGGTGGCCAGCGCCGTGGTGCCGGAATCGAGCAGCGCCACCTGACCGTCTTCAATGCTGGCGGCGGCCTTCTGGCCGATACGCTGCTTGAGTGTCTGATGGTGGCGCACCTTCTCCAGGAAGAGCGGTTCGGTGTCGCCCTCGCCAATGCCGCGCGCGACCACGCCGCCATGGGTTCTGGCAACGATGCCGGCCTGCTCCAGGACCGTAAGGTCACGGCGAACCGTCGGCAGTGAAATCTTGAGGAGTTTGGCAAGCTCGGCCGTGCCCACGCGCTTGCGCTCGACGATCACGTCGATCATCTGCTGCTGGCGTTCCTGCGGAAAACGGTGGCGCGTACTTGTCAATTTATCCTCCCTGGAATGATCGATAATGATCGTTTGGGTATGAGTCAATAATTATCGATCATATCCACAGGCGCGAAGCCTGACGAGCGGTTCCTGCGCAGCGCTCCCTTTTGCCGCACCGCGTGGGTGTGAAATCGCGCGCCGGGCCGGAGCAGAGAGGGAGAGGCGACGCTATTTAATTTGCCGTGCAACTAAATTTTCATTTTTTGCGCATGCACTTGCTCGTCGTGAATGCACGCGCAGAGAGGCATGACAATGCGCACGGTATGTCTCGTTTCGGCGGTTCTTTTTCTGTCGCTTTCAAGGGCGCTGTCCGCCGAACCCGACGCGGCGTTTTTTTCAACGGCGTCTGGCTGGAATGGCTTTTATGCCGGGGTGCAGGTGGGAAATTTGCGCGGCGCTCTGCATCAGGCCTATGCGGTCGGTGACCATTCCCGGGCGGATGTCAGCGCATTCTTTGCGGGCCTCCATGCGGGTTATCAGCGACAGGTCACCCGCAATGTCGTTGCCGGCGTTGAGCTGGATGGGGCATGGCCGCGTGCCGAAGGCAGGAGCCATTTCTACACGCGGGGCGGATTTCAGATTTCGCCGGGTTACGTCGCGCGTTCCCGGCTCGACTGGACAGCGGCGCTGCGCGGACGGCTCGGTTATGTGGTGGATCGGCGCATGCCCTATCTTGCGGCTGGTCCGGCAATCGCTGACGTGCGCTTTGTGGGAATGCATGGCAACGGTGTGTTCGATCCGGGTGGACGGAAAATCCATGTCGGCTGGACGCTGGGTGGCGGCGTCGACTTTGCCGTGGGAAACAGGCTCATTCTGAAAAGTGAGTATCGCTACAGCGATTTTGGTCGCCGTGTTTTCAACGATGGCGCAAACCCCTCGCGCATCGGGCTGAAAACGCACGGTCTGCGTCTGGGCGCGTCCTACAGGTTCTGATGCAGGGAAGCGTGCTGGAAGCATGGCCCATGGCTTGTCCTGTGGGCAGTCTGCGTTCTTAACCGGCTCGCAACACATGCGCTGATAATCGCCGCGGGCATGAAGCTCGTATTGTTCAAAGCGGCAGTCGCCACCTTTATGTCCATCATCGCCTCGCTGGTGATCTGCTGGGCTGTGCTCAGCCTGGCTGGCGGCGGGATCAATTGGTTTCCGGTGATCATGAGCATTCTGTGTCCGCTTTTGATTGCATTTCCCACGTGCACCTACACATTCTACCAGAACCACCGGATCGCGCTTGCGCATGCGCAGCTGGAAGCGGCGCACACAGAGCTTGCCGATGTATATGACGAACTGGCCATTGCCGCGCGCACGGACGGGATGACGAGATTGCTGAACCGCAGCTCGTTTGTCACCGATCTGGATGAGATCGGTCAGCGCGGGGCAGGCGGGGTTCTGCTGGTCATTGATGCGGATGACTTCAAGAACATCAATGACACGCACGGTCATCTGGTCGGCGATCAGGCGCTTTGCGCCATTGCCAGCGTTATCCGAAACGTGGTTGGCGAGACCGGGCTTGCGGCGCGCATCGGTGGCGAGGAATTCGGTGTGTTTGTTGAAGCCGCTTCGTTTGATGACGGGGTGCAGCTTGCTGAGAAGGTGCGCGCCGATGTCGAACGGCTGGGGCTGCGCACGCCGTCTGACATGGTCGTGCCGCTAAGCGTGAGCATCGGTGTGGCCTTTGCGGAAAGCAGGGCTGACTTCTCGGTGCTCATGACGATTGCGGACAGCCAGCTCTACCGGGCAAAGCGCAGCGGGCGCAATCGGATCTGCGTGCCCGATTTTCTTGGTCCGGGCGACGGTCTGCGCGCTGCCTGCGCGTAATCCCGCATCAACGCTGGCTAGGCTTTCAGGCTGATTTCCGCCAGTTGCGCCAAAGTCTGCTTCTCAAACGCGATTGCGCCCTGCCGGCGGGCAATGTTGAGCGCTCTTTCGAGGGCGCGTTGCGCGTTCTTGGGCCGTCCTGTCTGCTGCGCCAGCTTCGCCCAGAGGCGGTGAAGCTCGGCTTCATACCAGCACTCGCCGGTGGAGCGAACGAGGCGCAGGGCGCGGCGGAGCGTGTTGAGCGCGTCGGAGATCCTGCCGTCGTGGAGTAGAACTTCGGCGAATAGCCCCAGACCATAGGGCAGGGTCAGGCGCGCGTTCATCGCCTCATAGGCGGTGAGGCCATTGCGCAGCTGCTCCTCGCCTGCGGGGTCTCCGAGCATTGCGCGCGCCCATCCAGCCAGCATGTTTCCCGGAGGAATCCAGTAGGGAATGTCGGCGCGCCGGCAGGTCTCGATCATGCGCTGCGCGCGCTCCAGCGTGAGCGCCGCATCGCCACGCTCGCGGGCGATGATCGCGCCTGCCCAGAACATCTGGGCCTGTCCGAACGGTTGATCGAGCGCTTCGGCTTCGCGCATGCCCGCCGTCAAATGTGCGTCGGCCTCTGCATCATTTCCGAGAATTTGCTGAACGCAGGCGGCGTATTGCCGGCAGACAATGTCTGCGTTCTCGCCAAGCAGCGTGTCGCCGGCTTCCTCTTCGGCACCCTCATGCAGGGACAATGCGGCATCGATCTCAGGCAGGCTGGCCGCAAGGGATCCAGTGAAGAACGCGGTCTGACCAATGGCGTTGTGCGTTGCCATGGCTATCTGCACGGGGACGTTTGCTGAAAGGTTGCGAAGACCGAGGGCGATCTCTTCGGCCTTGCCGAATTCCGCGCGCGAGAGATGGTAGTTCCACATGCCGGCCAGAACCGGGGCGATTTCGGCAGGGTCGCCCACCTCAAGGGCGAGCGTGCTGGCCCGTTTGTAGACGGCCCTGAGTTCTTCGCGCGTAAAACCCTCGGAGACGATCAGCGCCGCGCCCAGGCCGAGAAGTGTCCTGAGTTCGGCTGCGCTCTGGCTTCTGTCGGCATCCGGACAGCGTTCGTGAAGCGCAAGCGCCTGACGAAGCTGCGTGGCGGCGTCATGGGCTGCGCCGCGATCAAGCGCGCGTATGCCGGAGAGCCCCCGATACCGGGCTGCCTTCAGCCAGTCTGCCGCGCGCTCGAAATGGTCTGCAAGCGTTGTCGCCACTTCGGTAGTGTCGGATGCAAAGATGGTCTCGAGCCGGTCGCCGATGCGCTGGTGCAGGCCCTGCCGGATGGCGGCGGGGATGCCGTCATAGATCGCTTCATGATAAAGCGCATGCCGGAAGGCATAGCGCGTGGCGAGCGTGCCATCGGGCTGTTGGCTCACGCCGGCCTGTTCAATGAAGCGCCGATTGCGGGCAAGGTTCTCCAGCCTGTGTTCGACGTCTTCCCGTGCTTCCCGCGTGTCGGCCATGGCAGCGGCAGAGAAACGTGGTCCGGCGACGCTTGCAGCTTCCAGAAGCTGGCGCTCGGCCGGTGTGAGGCGGCCAATTTCTGCTGAAATCACGTCACGCACGCCGGGGGCGATTGCCAGAACGAGTTCTTTCTCGAGGCGGTTCAACTGCCAGCGTCCGGCCGCCTGACCGATATCGCCATTCCGCAGCCATTGCTCCGTGCCCGCTTCGACGAGGATGGCGTGACCTTCCGTGCGGTGGGCCAGAGCGGCAGCGAGCGAGGGCGGAAATGCGTTGCCGGGAAAGCGCTGCGCCAGATAGTCATGCACGGCTTCTGCGCCAAGTCCCTCCAGAGCCAGCGTCTGGATGCCCGGTTGCCGGTTCAGGTGGCTGAGTGTCGTGGCGAGTTCGTCCGCAGTATCCACCTCATCGAAACGATAGGTGACGAGCACCATCAGGCGCGCGGGTGTGCGCTGCAGCCCCCAGGCGCAGAGCCAGGCGAGTGTGCTCTGGTCGGACCAGTGCAGATCCTCCAGAACCAGTATGCCCGGCTGTTCGCGGGTGATCCGCTCCATGAGAAGCGTGAATTCGCGCGGCATCGGGTCCGGACGGTCGGGGCCGAATTTCTGGCCGGGGTCGAACGTTGCCGGGTCGTGGCCGTGATCGGCTCCGGGCAGATGCCCCAGCCAGGTGGGGGCCGTTTCACGCAGGAGGCGCGGCAGGTTTGCGACGGGGCGGGCATTGACGATCTGCGAGAGGATTTCGAGCAATGGGCCGTAGGGCTCGCGGGCGCCCGGATGTGGCAGGCACTGGCCATGCGCGATCCACATGGCCGGGGCTGCGCCGGTCAGGGTGGCCAGAAAACTGTCGACGAGGCGCGTCTTGCCGGAACCGCTCTCTCCGGCGATCAGCGCGATGGCGCGATTGCCGCGGCGGGCGGCGGTCAGGCTTTTGGTGAGTGCTTCCAGTTCTCGTTCGCGCCCCACGCACAGGGGGCGTTCGCTGGAGGGGGAAGGTGTGTTCGCGCCGGGAATGTCGATTTGCCCGGAGAGCCTGTAGCCGTAGCGACCAACCGTCTCGATGAAGCGGGGGGCGGTGGCGCTGTCGCCCAGAAGGCGGCGCAACTCCCGGATGCACTGTTTCGGGCCGGCATCGCTGCCGTGCCGGTTTCCCCATATCAGACGGCGCAACTCGTCCTGACTGACCGTCTCGCCCTGCCGCTCGATGAGCGCAAGAAGAACGGCCAGGGTCTTCGGGCGCAATGGCAGGGTTTCGCCCTCCCGCCGCAGCGCGCCGCCAGCGATGTCGAGTTCGACCTGTGTCAATAAGTTGCCTGTCTTCTGGCGCTGGTCATGCTCGCTCTTCAGAAGCGAATCCGCGCATCGCCGATTTCACGTGTCCGAGGATGGTTTTATACCAAAATTGAACCGTTTCATCACTTTGTTTGCCGGCGAGCCCGCGTCATACCGAAACCCGATTCAGACTGGTGGAGCCGAGCCCCTCTGGCAAGACGGACGGGGCCGTTTCGCACATCAAGGGGCAGAGCAACATGACGAAATCCGGCATCTCCAAAAAGATCACGGGGCGTGCAACGCTGCTCGCGGCAACGGCAGGTGCAGCGCTGTGCGTGTCCGCAGGGGCCGCGGCGGCGCAGGCCTGTGTCGCCGATCCGGCTGCCGTCATCGCTGCAGCGCCTACCGCCGCAATGACGCACACGCCGCTGCCGGACGCAGTTGCCGAAAAGCTTGATGCGGCGGTTCGCGATGCGCTGGGCAAAGCCGCAGCGCCGGGCTTCATCGTTGGCGTGCGCACGCCTGAGGGGCACTGGAGCGGGGCCTGGGGCGTGGCCGATCCCGCAACCGGTGCGCCGATGGAAGTGGGCATGCACACCCGCATCGGTTCGATCACCAAGACCTTCACCGGCACGCTGTTGATGCAGCTCGTGGAAGCGGGAAAGCTCTCCCTCGACGATAAGATCGAGACCTATGTGCCGGGCGTTCCGAATGGCGACAAGATCACGCTTCGTCATCTGGCCAACATGACCAGTGGCGTTTCCAGCTACACGCGGGCCGAGCCTTTTCTGGAGGTTTTCCTTGAGCATCCGCAGGTGGTCTACAAGCCCGGGCAGCTTCTGGCTTTCGCCATTCCCGATTCGCCGGTGTTCGAGCCGGGCGAGGCCTTCGACTACTCCAACACCAACACGGTTCTTCTGGGCATGGTCATCGAACAGGTGACCGGGATGCCCATCGCCGATGCCCTGAAGACGATGGTGTTCGACAAGCTGGGTCTGAAGAATACGGTCTGGCCGGGCGACAGCACGGAGATCCCTGAACCCTTCCCGCAGGGCTTTACCCTGCAGGGCAATGCGGCGACGCCGGAGAACCCTTCCAACGCGACGCACTGGAACCCGTCCTGGGGCTGGACCGCTGGTGAAATGATCTCGAACCTCGACGATCTCCTCACTTATGGGCGCGCCTTGGGCACGGGGCAGGGGCTTTTGGGAGAAGAGGCGCAGGAGGTTCGTCTGCGCTCGTTCCCCGAACCCATGGGCTACGGCATCGGCATGGGCTGCACGGGCGGCTGGGTTGGCCATACCGGTGAGCTTCCGGGCTACAACACGACGCTCTTCTATAATACGGCGCATGACATCACGGTCGTCGTTCAGGGCAACAGCGACATCCGCTCGGGCGATTGCGCGGATGAAGATGTGCTGCCGGACAACCCGACCGATGTGAGCTGCTCGTCGCCTGCCTCCCGCATTTTTGATGCGGTCTCGGTGGCGCTGGGACATCCCTTCTCCATGACCCCCGCCGAATAATTGGAAGCGTTGAACGAAATGCAGGCGATGTCTTCAGTGCGTGGCAGGAGCCGTCACGCATTTCTTGCGGCTTTACTCCTGTCTGCTGCGCTGATGCCGCAGACGGCTTTCGCCCAGTCAACGCCGGTTGAACGCACGGTTGCCGGCCAAACGGTCATTCTGCAGCGTTTCACCCCGCCTCAGGCGCTGGGCACGGTGGACATCAGGGTTGAAGATCAGCGCAAACGCGTTTCCGATGCCGATGCGGAAGGCGTGCGCATTCAACTTCGCTCGGTCAGTGTTGATGGCGCGCGCAGTCTGCCGCTGGAAGCGCTGGCTCCAATCTGGCAGGACCAGCTTGGCAAGACCATCACCATGGCCGAGCTTTACCGGATTGCCGATGCGGTGGATGCGGCCTATCTCGCCGCTGGCTATTACTCCATGACCGTCGTACCGGTGCAGGATTTCGCCTCCGGGCGCGTACGCCTGCAGGTCTATGAAGGTTATGTGCAGCGCGTGGAGATCACGAGCGATCTGCCCGGGATCGAGCAGCGTCTGGCGCCTTATATCGATCGTATTCTCGCCATGCAGCCGATCCGCGTGAAAGAGGCGGAGCGGGTTCTCCTTCTGATGAGTGATCTGGGCGGGCTGGAGATCGAGGGCACGTTCGTACGCCCTGAAACACCGAGCGCCGGTGGTCTCCTGAAGCTCAAGGTCGGCTTTTCGCCACGCTCCGGTGTCATTTCTCTTGATAATTATGGGTCGAGCAGCGTCGGGCCGCTGGAACTGCTCGCCAGTGCGGAGTTCAACGATCTGTTCGGTCGTTTTGAAACGACGAGTCTTCTGGGGCTCACCATTCCCGACAATCCGCAGGAAATGGTCTTTCTTCAGCTCGCACAGGACATGCCGATAGGCCATGATGGCCTGAAGGCAGGCTACAGCCTTGCCTATATCGGTCAGAAACCGGGTGGTGACCTCAGTGCGCAGGATATCCGCATCGCATCGGTGATCGGCACGGGCTATCTTTCTTTCCCATTCCTGCGAAGCCTGCAGCAGAGCCTTGTCGGGCGGGCCGAGGTCGTCATTCACAACGATCATGTGGATGTGATGGGGATGCCGGTCTCGCGCAGCCGTGTGCGCCGGGCAGGGTTTTCCCTGACCTATGACCGCGTTCTGGGTGAAGGTTCGCTCTCCGCCGAGGCCGGGATCAATTTCGGTGTGGTTTCCGATCTCGATCTTGGCGATGTGCCGGGGAGTTATCACTATCTGCGCGGCTCGATGGATTATTCCCGCCCGCTGGGTGAGCATTTCAGCTTTCGTGTTCGCGCTGCCGGCCAGTATTCACCAACGGCATTGCCGGCCTCCGTCCAATTCGCGCTGGGCGGGCAGGCCTACGGGCGTGCCTTCGATGCAGGCGCCCTGATGGGCGACAGTGTGGCTGCGGCGGCGGTGGAGCTTGGCCACCGGGTGGATACGGGGCTCTCGGCGCTGCCGTTCCTGTCCTTCACGGCTTTTGCCGATTACGCTTCGGCGTGGAACCACGGGACGGGCGATGTGCTCGTGCAGCAGGGACTGGGCTCTTATGGTCTCACCATGGGCGGCGTGCTGAATGAGAGCCTGTTGTTTGAAGTGGGCGCAGCACTGCCCTGGACCAGGCCGGAGGCGCAGGAAGATCCGGGCGCGCGGCTGTTCTTCCGGATGGGCAAGGCATTTTGATGAGGCAGGCGTTCGCCGCGCGTGGCCGGCGACGCCACTTCTACACGAACACGAGCGCAATCGATCCCAGAACCACCACGCCGACGGCTATCGCGGCGGCGAGTGCTCTGGAGCTTCGGTCTTCGGATGGCTCCGCAATGATTGAATGAAACCCGATCCCCACCAGCGTGGCGAGGAGAGCGGCAGCCACGATCACGCCGTAGAATTCGAAACTGGCCATCTGCTCCTCTCATCCCGGCGCTGGTGTATGAGCCGGCAGCGGTTGCGGGTGTCGGCTCTTTCGACCCATCAGGTCAACCGGTAAACCGCACCGTCGCCTTTGGCCGTTCATCCACGTTGAGGCTGAAGACATCCGGTCTTGCGTAATGGCCGACCACGTCGAAATCGTAGCGTGCGCGGACAAGCTCGGCGCGGTCGATTTCGGCCGTTACCAGCCCCTCGCGCCCCGTGAGCGGGCCAGCCAGAACATCGCCCAGAGGGCCGACGATCACGCTTCCGCCATTGATCAACGGGCGCGCATCGTCCCAGTCTTCGACGGTTACGCCCAGCTCTTTCGGGGATGGCTGATACTGGCAGGCGCTGACAAGGAAGCAACGCCCTTCATGGGCGATGTGGCGCATTGAAGCCTGCCAGACATCGCGTTCGTCCACGGTCGGCGCGCACCAGATCTCGATCCCTTTGGCGTAAAGGGCTGTCCGCAGAAGCGGCATGTGGTTTTCCCAGCAGATCGCCGCGCCGATGCGTCCGGCGCCAGTGTCGATGACCGGCATGGTGGACCCGTCACCCTGACCCCAGATCAGTCTTTCGGTTCCCGTCGGCATCAGCTTGCGGTGCTTTGCGACCAGCCCTTCTTCGGGGGTGAAGAACAGGGCCGTGCAGTAAAGCGTGTTGCCGCCACGCTCGATGACGCCGACAACCAGATTTGCCCCGGTGCGGGCTGAGAGGCCGGCCAGTTCTTCCGTCTCCGGGCCGGGCAGCTCGATGGCATTTTCGTAATAGGCGGCAAAGGCCTCGCGCCCCTGCGGAAGCCGGTAGCCAAGCCGGGTGCCGAATGTCTCTCCCTTTGGATATCCGCCAAGCACGGCTTCCGGCATGACGACAAGGTTTGCGCCGGTGCTGCGGATCTCCTGTTCATGGCTCAGGATCGCTGACAGCGTCTCAGCCTTTCCGGCTGGTGATGAGCCGATCTGCAACGCGGAAATGATGGATTTGGTCATGAGCGGCGAGCCTCCATATTAATGGGGCCTGACCCTAGGTTCCTGACGTAATATAAATCAAGATCGAGTCGGAACTAACCATCATGAATGAAATTCATATTCTGGATGTGGACCTGAACCTGCTGAAGGTTTTCGAGGCGATCTACGAGGAAGGCAGCGCGAGCAGGGCGGCTCTACGGCTCGGACTCACCCAGTCTGCCGTGAGTGCCGCGGTTTCCCGTTTGCGAACGGTCTATCAGGACCGGCTGTTTGAGCGCGGGGGCGGGGGCATGGTGCCCACCGCGCGGGCGCATGAACTGAGCGTAACGGTGCGCGAGGCGCTGAACCTGTGTCGGAAGACCCTGCTCGCCACGGACGAAGGCAGCCGGTCCTTCAGCGACCGCACCATATCCATTGGCCTCTCGGATGATCTGGAGATCGCCATTGGCCGAGCGCTGGCAGACAGACTGCGGGTCGATGCGCCGGGGCTTCGCCTGCTGCTGCGGCAGACAAACAGCTATCAGGCGACGGATATGCTCGCCGGCCGGACGGTGGATCTTGTGCTGGCGGCGGGCGGGTTTACATCGCGTTCCATTGGACGCCAGACGGTCATGACCGGTGGATATTCCTGTGTTGCCCAAAAACGCCCCGGCGGCGGGGCGGGAGAACTGGATCTGGAGGCGTTTTTGCGCCGCGATCACCTGCTGATTTCGTCGGGCGGCTATGTCGGGATCGTCGATGATGCATTGTTCGCCCTTGGGCTGCGGCGACGCGTGGAGGTCTCGACGACGCATTTTGCCGCCGTGCCGTTTCTTCTCAGCGGAGAAAACGCAATCGCGACGATGCCGACCCACGCGGCGCGGGCCGTTGCGGAGCTGGCTGGTCTGGAAGTCCTGTCCTGCCCACTGGAGCTTCCGGCCTATGGCATCGAACTGGGATGGCGGCCAGACGTGCTGCGCGATCCGGCGGTGCTCGTGGTGCGTGACGCCATCGTTTCCGTGTTTGAGGAACTGGCGCTTTGAACGCGCCCGCCAGCCGATCTTCCCGGATCTGCGGTTTTACTGTCACGGATCGCAGGCGGCATGTGTTGCCAGCCACAAACTGACTTTATGGCCTCAACTGAACTTGACGATTAATCCATCTGCCATCTAACAGTATTTTTCTTGTGCACACGAGGAGCGAAAATGTCTGATAGCGCCACGCGCAAAACTACTGAACGCAAGCGCGGTTCCGGCGTACAGTTTGTCTACGACGTATTGCGGGACGAAATTCTGGATCTGGCGCTGGCTCCTGGAAGCCCCATCGACGAGATCCAGCTGGCCAAGCGCCTGTCGATGTCGCGCACGCCGATCCGCGAGGCCCTCGTGCGTCTGGCCGGTGACGGGCTGGTGACCACGCTTCCGAACCGCTCCACCGTCGTCGCCAATATCGACTTTCTCAACCTGCACACATTCTTTGACGCCATCACGCTGATGTATCGCGTGACCACGCGGCTGGCGGCGCTGCACTACCAGCCCGAAGACCTGGTCACGATCCGCGCCCGCCAGGCGGAGTTCGCCAAGGCGGTGGAAGATCAGGATGCGCTGGCGATGATCGCCACCAATCGTGAATTTCACGCAGCCATCGCTGCAGCCGGGCGCAACCCTTATTATGAGAGCCTGTTCCTGCGCCTGCTTGACGAGGGACGGCGACTTCTGCGGCTCTATTACTCGTCTTTCAACGACCGGCTGCCGCAGCGCTATGTCATCGAACACGAGGACATGATCGCCGCAATCGAAGCCCGCGACGTGGAAACGGCCGACAAGCTGGCAAGCGAGCATGCCGATCAGATCGTTGCGCAGATCCGCAACATGATCGCCCGGGATCATCGTCAGCAAATCGCGCTTTAGGCCAATGTCGGCGTCCTTTGTCCGGGACGCTGGCCTGTCAAATGCATGTCTGTTTTCCCTGCGCCTCAATGTCTGGGGCAGGGAAAGCACATTGCCTAAAATTTGTGTCGACAAAAAAAATACAAGTGATATTTTCCTCGTGATCCAATCTGGAATCAGGTGCGGACGGATGTCGTGCGCCGCGCGAAACCATGCATTCGAAGGAGACGAGCATGAGCAACGATATTTTCACGGGCTGCATTCCCGCGCTGATGACCCCGTGCAAGGACGACCGGACGCCGGATTTCGACGCGCTGGTGCGCAAGGGCAAAGAGCTGATCGCGGCAGGCATGCGCGGCGTTGTCTATTGCGGGTCCATGGGTGACTGGCCGCTTCTGACGGATGAGGAGCGCATGGAGGGCGTGGCGCGTCTGGTCGAGGCTGGCGTTCCCGTGATTGTCGGCACCGGTGCGGTCAACACCGCCAAGGCAGTGGAGCATGCGGCGCATGCGGCCAAGGTGGGTGCTCATGGTCTGATGGTCATCCCGCGTGTCCTGTCGCGCGGCAATTCGCCCGCAGCACAGCGCAACCACTTCAAGGCCATTCTCGCGGCTGCGCCCGACCTGCCGGCGGTGATCTACAACAGCCCGTATTATGGCTTCGCCACCCGTGCCGACCTGTTCTTCGCGCTGCGCGCCGAGCATCCCAATCTGGTTGGCTTCAAGGAATTCGGTGGCGCTGCCGATCTGCGTTACGCGGCCGAGAACATCACCAGCGGTGACGAGACGATCAAGCTCATGATCGGCGTCGACACGACTGTCGTTCATGGTTTCGTCAATTGCGGCGCCAGCGGCGCGATCACCGGCATCGGCAATGTGCTGCCGAAGGAAGTGCTGCATCTGGTTGCGCTCAGCCAGGCTGCCGCTGCCGGCGACGCCGATGCGCGCCAGCGGGCCGCCGAGCTGGATGCGGCGCTGGCTGTTCTCTCTTCCTTTGACGAGGGGCCGGATCTTGTCCTCTACTACAAGCACATGATGGTGCTGAACGGCGACAAGGAATACACCCTGCATTTCAACGAGACGGACGAGCTCTCCGACAGCCAGCGCGGCTATGCCGAGGCGCAGTATCGCCTGTTCCGCGAATGGTATGCGGAGTGGAGCAAGCTGCCCGGCGCGGTGACCAAATACGCCGCCTGAGGCCTGTGACGACAAATAAAGCCCTCCCGGCTGGTTCCGGGAGGGCTTTTTCATTTTCGATGGAATGAAGGCTGCCCCTAAGGGGTTAGACCGCGTCCAGCCCCTGTTCGCGTAGCCGCTCCAGCAGCGCCATCTCGTCTGCACTGAGGCGAATGCCTTCCGCGCGGGCCTTTGCCCTGGCCGCGAAACGGCGCTGCGATGGCAGGCGTGCGCCCTGTCCGGCAAACGCTTCGAACAGCACCTCGGCGCGCGCCATCGGGTCGCCTGCGCGTCCCTGTGCGAAGCGGGCGGGATCTAAGGCGAGGATCAGTTCGCCATGGGCGGGCGCGAGTGTGGTGGTGCCCAGCGCTTCCAGCGCCTCGGGGCTGGTCAGGTCGCCGATCATCACGCCGGCCAGCAGCTCGACCATGGTTGAGATGGCCGAACCCTTGTGTCCGCCGAAGGGCAGCATCGCACCGGCAAGTGCTGCTTCCGGGTCGGTGGTCGGGTTGCCGTCCGGATCGATGGCCCAGCCCTCGGGCAGGGTTTTGCCGGCGCGTCGATGCAGCTCGATCTCACCGCGCGCGGCGACGCTGGTGGCGAAGTCGAACACATAGGGATCGCTGTCGCGGCGCGGCCAGCCGAAGGCAAACGGGTTGGTTCCCAGAAGCGGGGCGCTGCCGCCGGCGGGTGCGACGCTGGCATAGCTCGGGCACATGGCCATGGCGGCAAGGCCCTGTTCGGCCAGTGCCTCGACCTCCGGCCAGAGGGCCGCAAAATGCGTGCAGTCGTTGATGACGAGCGCGGCCAGCCCCATCGTGCGGGCTTTCTCCGCCAGCACCGGCGCGCCAAGCTCGAACGCGGCATTGGCGAAGCCGCCGCGCGCATCAACGCGAACAATCGCGGTCCCGTCGCTGGTCAGCGCCGGCTCGGCATCCGGCACGACCTTGCCGGCCTTGATGGTGCGCAGGCAGCCCTCGATGCGATAGACGCCATGCGATTTGCAGGCGTCGCGCTCACCCGCCACGATCACGCGCGTAACCGCTCCCGCATGAAGCGGTGACAGTCCTCCCTTGCGCAGGATCTCCTCGACGAGCTGTTCCAGTTCGCCGATGGCCAGCGTTGTTTCCGTCATAAAATGTCCTTTCCTCCGGTTGCTGGGTTGCAATCCTGTATACATATTGTATGCAGAAAGAGGCGGATGCAAGCCATGCAGCAGCAAAGACCTGCGGCTTTCCGACACCCTCGCGATGGACTGAAACCCACAGCAAGAAGGAGGGGACACATGCCCTTCAAACCTCACGGCAAACACCTGATTGCAGGTGAATGGATCGCTGGCAGCGACACGTTCGAATCATCGCCTGCGCACGGTCCCGGCCATCACTATTCGGTGGGCACCGTCGATCTCGTGGATCGCGCGGTTCAGGCTGCCGAGCAGGCGTTCGAGACCTATTCGGCGACCTCGCGCGAACAGCGCGCCGTCTTCCTCGAGACCATCGCTGACGAGATCGATGCGCGTGGCGCAGACATCACCGAAATCGGAACGCAGGAGACGGGCCTGCCCGCCGGTCGGCTCGAAGGAGAGCGCGGACGCACGGTCGGCCAGCTTCGCCTGTTCGCCGATCACATCCGCAAGGGTGACTATCTGGACCGCCGGCATGATGCGGCTCTTCCCGATCGCCAGCCCGCTCCGCGCCCGGAACTGGTGATGGTGCAGCGCCCGATCGGGCCGGTCGCGGTGTTCGGCGCATCGAACTTCCCGCTCGCCTTCTCGACCGCCGGTGGCGACACGGCCGCCGCGCTGGCCGCCGGCTGCCCGGTCGTGGTGAAGGGCCATTCGGCGCATCCCGGCACCGGCGAGATCGTCGCCGAGGCGATCCTTGCGGCAGTTGAAAAATGCGGCATGCCCGCCGGCGTCTTTTCGCTCATCCAGGGCGGCGACCGCAAGGTTGGCGCCGCGCTCGTGCAGCACCCGCTGATCAAGGCAGTTGGCTTCACCGGCAGCCTTGCCGGCGGACGCGCCCTGTTCGATCTGTGCGCCGCGCGGCCCGAGCCGATCCCCTTCTTTGGCGAGCTTGGTTCGGTCAATCCGATGTTCGTTATGCCGGAGGCGCTTCAGGCGCGCGGCGAGGAAATCGGACGCGGCTGGGCCGGGTCGCTGACCATGGGGGCAGGGCAGTTCTGCACCAATCCCGGCATCGCTCTTGTCATTGATGGTGAAGCTGCCGACCGTTTCATCGCGGCCGCCGCCGATGGGCTGAAACAGATCGACGCGCAGGTGATGCTGACGGACGGCATCGCGCAGGCCTTCTGCTCTGGCCGTGATCAGATTGCGCAAAGCAGCGCCGCGCGCCCGGTCATGGTGACCGAGGCCGAGGGGCGCAGCGCCTCGCCGGCTCTCTACGAGACCACGGCGGCGGAGTTCCTCGAGAACCCGATGCTGCATCACGAAGTGTTCGGCCCGCTCGGCCTCGTCGTGCGTGCGGCTTCGGCTGAGGAGTTCGAGGCCATCGCGCGCGGTCTTGAGGGGCAGCTCACGGCGACGCTGCATATCGACGAAGCCGACATCGAGGCTGCGCAGGCGCTGCGTCCGATCCTTGAACGCAAGGCCGGTCGCCTGCTGGTGAATGGCTTCCCGACCGGTGTGGAAGTTTCCGACACGATGGTGCATGGCGGGCCTTATCCGGCCAGCACCAATTTCGGAGCGACCAGTGTCGGCACGCTGTCGATCCGGCGTTTCCTGCGGCCGGTCTGCTACCAGAACATGCCTGAGGCGCTGCTGCCGGAAGACGCGCGCGGCTGACCGCACTGCGGTTCAGGGAGCTTGGCGCCAATCGTCCTTGAAGGGGCGCGGTGTGCATCATGGATGCGCGCCGCGCCTTTTCTTTTTTGGGTTCAACCGGTTCCGCCGGCTTTCGGAACAGGGGGCGCGCGCCTTCAAAAATTTAATTATTTTTTTTGTCGACATGGAGAATTGAGTTTGTATAAATTTTGAGTGCATCCATAGCCGGCTTTGGTTGGATGCCACCAAGAACGTCAAAGGAGGAGTTGATATGTTTCTTGATCTCAAAGGTTTGGCCTTTGCCGGAGCAGTGGCGCTGGCCGCCACGGCCGCACAGGCGCAGGAAGTGACCTGGCGCGTGCCGACCTCGGTGCCCGAAGGTTCTCCCTTCTATGTGAATTTCCTTGAGCGCTTTGCCGACAATGTCGACCGCCTGACGGATGGCGCTGTCGAGATCCAGCCCTTCGGCGCGGGCATTCTCGTTCCGGCGCTTCAGGTCTATGACGGTGTGAAGGACGGCATTGTCGAGGCCGGCCACTCCACGCCGAGCTATCTCGTCAACCAGAACCCGGTGAATGCGATCTTCGCAGGTTTTCCGGGCGGCATGGGCCCCGAAGCCTATTCCACCTGGATCTTCGAAGGCGGTGGCCGTGAGAAGCTTTCCGAACTGCGCGCCGAAGAAGGTCTGAAGTCGCTGGTCGTCGGTATTGGTTCTTCCGAGATCATGGCGCACGCCAACAAGCCGATCAAAGGCGCTGCCGACCTCAAGGGCCTGAAATACCGTACATCCGGTCCCTGGGCCGAGGTGATGCGCGACTATTTCGGTGCGGTTCCGACCGTCGTGCCGCCGGGTGAAATCTACACGCTTCTGGAGCGCAAGGGCGTCGACGCCATTGAGTGGGGCCCGCCCTCGGGCAATCTGCCGGAAGGGTTCCATGAGGCCGCGCCGTATATCGTCGTGCCGGGCGTGCATCAGCCGACCTTCCTGTGGGAAGTGGTCGTCAAGCAGGAGACCTGGGACGCACTCGACGATGCCCTCAAGGCAAAGATCGAAGCTGCATCCGAGCTGACCACGATGCAGTCGCTGATCCATTTCTATGATCAGGACATGAAGGCGATGGAGACGCTTCGCTCCAGCAAGGCCGAGGTGATCGAGCTGGAACCTGCCTTCCAGCAGGAACTCTCCGATGCCGGGCGCGACTGGATCCGCAAGACCGCCGAAGCGCAGAAGGCCGACGGCAAGCCGCTCATGGCCGAGATCCTCGACGAGTACTTCGCCTATGAGAATCGCTGGGCGGAGCAGAGCGGTTATCTGATCCGCAACGGCAACTAGACGCGGGGAGGCGATCATGAAGAGCTTCCTGCTCTCCGTCGCAGACCGGATTTCCCTCGGGTTGAACTACATCGCGCAGGCGATGGTGCTGATCCTGATCGCCTCCATGCTTTATGAGGTGGTGGCGCGCTATGTGTTTGGCGCGCCGACGCTCTGGGCCTTCGATATCGCTTACATGAGCACGGGCGTGCTCTTCGTTCTCGGAGCGGCGCAGGCGCTGCGCGAAGACGCCCATGTGCGCATCGACTTCCTGTCGTCGCGCATGCCGGTGCGGGTGCGTGGCGCTATCGACGGTTTTGCCTTTCTTGCGGTTCTCTGCCCGGTCTTCACATGGCTGGCGCTGATCGCCGGCCAGCGTGCGCTGCGCGCCTGGCAGACCGGAGAGGTGGAGCATGTCAGCCCGTGGGCCCCGCTGATGTGGCCATTCTACAGCGCTCTGGCGATCGGCCTTGCCGCGCTGGCGCTGCAACTTGTCGCCGAGGGGCTGCGGGCGTTGACCGCACCGCGTAGCGACGACAGTTTCAAGATCGAGACCTGACATGCTGATTGCAGGACTTATGTTTCCGGCGCTGTTCGCGCTGATCCTGTTGGGCTTGCCCATCGCCTTTTCCCTGATCGTCGTGGCAGTCGGGGCAGGGCTTGCGGCCTTCGGCGAGGTGGCTTTCAACCAGCTTTACGGCTCGTTCTATTCCGCCTCGACGAATTTTATCCTGTCGGCGATCCCGATGTTCATTCTCATGGGCGCGCTGCTGGAGCGTTCGGGCATTGCCGAACGCCTGTTCCGTGTCATGAACCTGTGGCTTGCCCGCCTGCCGGGTGGACTGGCGCTGGCGACCGTCGCCATGGGCGCGATCTTTGCTGCTGCCGCCGGCGTTGTCGGCGCGGTCGAGGTGATGATCGGCATGATGGCGATCCCGGCAATGCAACGGGCGCGCTACGGCAACTCGCTGATCGCAGGCACGATCTGCGCCGGCGGCTCGCTGGGGACGATGATCCCGCCCTCCGTCATTGCCGTGATGTACGCTTCGCTCGCGCAGATGTCGGTGGGCAAGCTGCTCGCCGGCATGATGGTGCCCGGACTTTTGATGGTGGTCCTGTTCCTGGGCTACATCTTCATCCATGGCCTCATCAATCCGCCGCAGCCAGAGCCCGGTGATCCGGAAGAGGAAACGGTCGCGCTCGGAGAAAAGCTGTGGCTGACGGTCACGGTCATGCTGCCGGTGGTGCTTTTGATCCTTGCCGTTCTGGGATCGATCCTGGCCGGCATCGCGTCGCCGACCGAGGCAGCCGCAGTGGGTGCTGCCGGCGCATTGGCCCTTTGTGTTCTCAATGGGCGTTTCTCCGTGCCGATGCTGCGCGACGCGCTTGCGATCACGGTGCGGATTTCGGCGATGATCCTGCTGATCGTTGCAGCCGGCACGATGTTCATGGGAGCGTTCGCGGCCAATGGCGGCGCTCGGCTGATCCGCGAGTTCATCGACAGCGCCGGGCTTGGCCCGACAGGAATGATCATCTTCTTCCTGCTGGTGGTCTTCGTCCTTGGCTTCGTTCTGGACTGGACCGCGAACGTGCTGATCTGCGTGCCGCTTTTCACGCCCTTCATCCGTGCGGCCGGCATTGATCCGGTGTGGTTTGCGACGCTGGTGCTGATCGTGATCCAGACAGGGTATCTGACGCCACCCATGGCATCGTCGATCTTCTACCTGAAATCGATCGCGCCGCCGGGCATGACCTATGGCCAGATGTGCCGTGGCGTTCTGCCCTTTATCGCCCTGCAGGTTCTGACCCTGCTGCTGGTCGCTTCCTTCCCCGCGCTCGCCACATGGCTTCCCGACAGGATCGTGGGATTCTGACAAACAATGGAAAATTTTTTCTGTCGGCAATAAATATGCAAATTGTATTTTTGTAGGTTTTGTGATTGCCTGCACTGGTTTCAGCCGCGCTGCGTGCCGGCCGGCTGAAACTCAAAAACCTGGGAGAGAGACATGAACTTCAAGATTATCGCTGGCGGCCTGATGGCTGCCGCCATGGTTGCCGGCCCGGCAAAGGCCGACAAGCTGGACGACATCATCGCCTCCGGCACGCTGCGCTGTGCGGTGGTGCTGGACTTCCCGCCCATGGGCTCGCGCGATGAGAACAACGAGCCGATTGGCTTCGACGTCGACTATTGCAACGACCTTGCCAAGGCGCTGGGCGTCGAGGCCGAGATCGTCGAAACCCCGTTCCCCGACCGCATTCCCGCACTCGTTTCGGGCCGTGCGGATGTGGGTGTCGCCTCGACGTCCGACACGCTTGAGCGCGCCAAGACGGCGGGCTTCACCATTCCCTACTTCGCCTTTACCAATGTTGTCCTGACCCGCGATGGCACCGAGATCGACGGTTATGAATCGCTCAAGGGCCGCACCGTCGGATCGGTTGCCGGCACCTATGAGGCCATCGCGCTGGAAGAGGACATCAAGAAGTGGGGTGAGGGCGGCAGCTTCCGTCCCTACCAGTCGCAGGCCGATGTGTTCCTCGCGCTGTCGCAGGGCCAGATCGACGCCACTGTCGTGACCTCCACGGTTGCCTCCTCCATCGTGGAGAGCGGCCGCTATGAGGGCCTGACCATTGGCGGCGACGCGCCTTACCTGCCCGACTATGTGTCGCTGATCACGCTGCGCAGCGAATACGGCCTGCTGAACTATCTCGACCTGTTCATCAACCAGCAGGTGCGCACGGGCCGTTACGCGGAACTCTACGACAAGTGGGTCGGCAGCGAAGCACCGGACCTGACGGTCAACAAGGTCTACCGCTGATCCGGGAAGGGGGGCTTTGCGCCCCCCCGCCCAATACGGACACAAAGCGGAGCGCAGGATGTTCGATTACACCTTTCAATGGCGGCAGGCCTTTCGTGCCCTGCCGCAGATGCTGGACGGTGCGCTTGTAACGATGCAGATCGCGGTTCTGTCGATGGTGATCGGCATAACCATCGCGGTGCTTCTGGCGGTGGCGCGCAACTCCGGTTCAAAATGGCTGCAATGGCCGGCCATGGCCTGGGTTGAGGTGGCGCGCAACACGCCCGCCCTGTTTCAGATCTACATGGCGCATTTCGGCCTCGGTTCCTTCGGTATCTATCTCAGCCCCTTCGTCGCGCTTCTGGCCGGCATCACCTTCAACAATGCCGGATATCTGTGCGAGACCTTTCGCGGCGCGCTGCGGGCGATCCCCGACACGCAGGTGCGCGCGGGCCGCTCGCTCGGCATGGGGCAGGCCAAGGCGTTTCGCCTGATCGTGATGCCGCAGATGTTTCGCATCGCGTTTCTGCCGACCACCAACCAGATGGTCTGGGCGATCCTCATGACCTCGCTCGGTGTGACCGTCGGCATGAGCACCGATCTGACCGGTGTGACGCAGGATCTCAACGCACGCACCTTCCGCACCTTCGAGCTCTTCGCTCTGGCGGCCGTGCTTTACTACTGCATCGCCAAGGCCGTGATGTTCGCAGCGCGGCTCGTCGCCTGGCGCCTGTTCCGGTATTGAGGAGGATAGGCGATGTTTGAAACCTCTCTGAGCTTCAACGACATTCTGTTCCTGATCAGGGGCGCAGGCGTAACGCTGTCTATCACCATTCTGGCGGTGGTCGGGGGCACGCTTCTGGGTCTGCTGTTCGGTGTCCTTCGAAGCCATGTAAGCCCGTGGCTCACACTGCCGCTGGTCTTCGTGCTCGACATTTTCCGCTCGGTCCCGCTGCTTATCCAGCTGATCCTCGCAAACGCCTTTCAGGCCATTGCGGGCCTGCAGCTCTCGCCCTTCGTCACCTCCTGCGTGGTGCTGGCGCTCTACACCTCGGCCTATTGCACCGAGATCGTGCGTGGCGCGATTGATGCAGTGCCGGTGGTGACGCGCCGGGCGGCGCGTTCGCTGGGGCTGAGCTGGGGACAGGACATGACGCAGATCGTCTTTCCGATGGCGCTGCGCGTGGCCCTGCCAAGCTGGATCGGTCTCACCCTGGGGGTGATGAAGGACAGCGCCCTGGTTCTGTGGCTCGGCATCATCGAATTGCTGCGCGCCAGCCAGATCCTCGTAACGCGCCTGCAGGAGCCCATGTTCATCCTGCTCATTACCGGCGCGATCTATTTCGCCCTGAGTTTTCCCATCGCCCGCCTGGGAGGCCGGCTGGAGAAAAGGTGGCAAGAGAATGATTGAGATTGAAAACGTTCACAAATCCTTCGGCGCGCTGGAGGTTCTGAAAGGCATCAACCTGACCGTCGACAAGGGCGAGGTGGTGTCGGTGATTGGCGGTTCCGGTTCCGGCAAGTCGACGCTTCTGACCTGCATCAACGGGCTGGAGCCCATCGACAGCGGGCGCATCCTCGTTGACGGCACGGAGGTGCACGCCAAGACAACGGACCTGAACCTCTTACGCCGCAAGATCGGCATCGTGTTCCAGCAGTTCAACGCGTTCCCGCATCTCACGGTTCTGGAAAACGTCACGCTCGCGCCGCGCAAGGTGAAGGGCATGTCGCGCCGCGATGCCGAGGAGATCGCCGTTCAGCAGTTGAGCCATGTCGGCCTCGCCGACAAGCTGAAGGTCTATCCCAACCGGCTCTCGGGCGGGCAGCAGCAGCGCATGGCAATCGCCCGTGCGCTGGCCATGTCGCCCGACTACATGCTGTTTGACGAAGTGACCTCCGCACTCGACCCCCAGCTTGTGGGTGAAGTGCTGGACACGCTGAAAATGTTGGCAGACGATGGCATGACCATGATCTGTGTGACCCACGAGATGAGCTTTGCTCGCGACGTGTCGAACCGGGTCGCGTTCTTCCACAAGGGCGTCATGGCCGAGATCGGCCCGCCCGAGCAGATTTTTGGTGATGCGCAGCATGAAGAGACACGCAATTTCCTTTCGAGTGTACGCTGAATGAGCCGGCCTGAGGTTGTCGTCGTCGGGGCCGGGGTCATCGGCCTTTCGGTTGCACTGGCGGCGCAGGCGCGCGGCCTGAAGGTTCAGGTGATCGACCGTGAAGGGCCGGCGGCGGGTGCGTCCGCCGGCAATGCCGGGGCGTTCGCCTTTCCCGACATCCTGCCTCTGGCCTCACCGAGGATCATTCGCCAGGCCCCGAAATGGCTGCTCGATCCGCTCGGGCCGCTGAGCATCCGGCCGGGATATGCGCTGCGCATCGCGCCCTGGATGCTGCGTTTCTGGCGGGCAAGCTGGCCGGCGCAGGTGCGCGCCTCCATCGTCGCGCAGACGGCGATGATGCGCCGCTCGCAGGAAACGCTCGATCCTTTCCTTGAGCGGGCTGGCCTGACCGGCATGCTGCGTCGCGAGGGGCAGTTGCAGGTCTATGAAGGCGCGCGCGAGTTTCGCGCTTCGCTGTCCGGCTGGCAGGCGCGCGAGGCCGCGGGCATTGCTTTCCGTCATCTTGAGGGCGACGAGATCGCCGAATATCAGCCGGGGCTCTCGCCGCACTTCACCCACGCCACCTTCACGCCGGGCTGGGCGACCATCGACGATCCGAAGGATTACACGCTGGCGCTGGCCGAGCGGTTTCGCGCCGATGGCGGCGAGATCGAGATTGCCCAAGCGCAGGCATTGATACCGGGCGGCGTGCGCACCACCGCCGGCGACCGGATGGGTCTTGTCGTTCTGGCAGCCGGCGCATTCTCGCATCGCCTGGCGCGCACCGCCGGGGTGCGCATCCCGCTGGAGACGGAACGCGGCTACAACACCACCTTTCCCGGCGGCGGGTTCAACCTGCGCATGCATATCACCTTCGGCGGACATGGCTTCGTGATTTCGCGCCTGCGCTCGGGCCTGCGCGTCGGTGGCGCGGTGGAGCTTGGCGGGCTCGACCTGCCGCCAAACTATGCGCGCGCCGAAGCGATGCTGAAAAAGGCGTCCGCGTTCCTGCCGGGTCTGGACATTTCCGGCGGCAGGCAGTGGATGGGCTTCCGGCCCTCACTGCCCGACACGCTGCCGGCCATCGGCCCGCTGCCGGGCCGTCCGGATGTGATCTGCGCTTTCGGTCACGGTCATCTGGGGCTGACCCAGTCGACCGGCACGGCCGATATCGTGGCCGATCTTTTGACGGGGCAGGAGCCCGGCATCGACATTGCGCCATTCTCGCCGGCGCGTTTTACGAGGTAGACATGACCCAGTACACTTTTCCCTGCATCGACGGCCACACCTGCGGCAATCCGGTTCGTCTGGTGACAGGGGGCGCGCCGATGCTGCGTGGCGCGACCATGCTGGAAAAACGTGCGCATTTCCTGGCCGAATATGACTGGATCCGCACCGGCCTGATGTTCGAGCCGCGCGGGCATGACCAGATGTCCGGCGCGATCCTCTATCCGCCGACACGCGAGGATTGCGACGTGGCGGTTCTCTTCATCGAGACGTCGGGCTGCCTGCCCATGTGCGGTCACGGCACCATTGGCACGGTCACCATCGCGCTGGAGAATGGCCTGATCCGCCCGCAGACGCCGGGCGAATTGCGGCTGGAAACGCCGGCCGGCCGCGTTGATGTCACCTATCGCGAGGAAGGCCGCTTCATCGAGGAAGTGCGGCTGACCAATGTGCCCGCCTTCCTTTATGCCGAAGGGCTTTCCGCCGAGGTGGAAGGGCTTGGCGAGATCGTCGTTGACGTTGCCTATGGCGGCAATTTCTACGCCATTGTCGAGCCGCAGAAGAATTTTCGCGACATGGCCGACTTCACTGCCTCAGAGCTGATCGGCCTGAGCCCGAAACTGCGTGCGGCGCTCAATGCGAAATATGAGTTCGTTCACCCCGAGCATCCGGCGATCAACGGTCTGAGCCACATTCTGTGGACTGGCGCGCCGCGCGATCCCGAGGCCCATGCGCGCAATGCGGTCTTTTATGGCGACAAGGCCATCGACCGTTCGCCCTGTGGCACCGGCACGTCGGCCCGCATGGCGCAGCTCGCCGCGAAGGGCAAGCTCAGGCCCGGCGATGATTTCGTGCATGAAAGCATCATCGGTTCGCTGTTTCGCGGTCGTGTCGAGCGGGCGACGCAGGTGGCCGATCGCGCGGCAATCGTGCCGTCGATTGCCGGCTGGGCGCGGGTGACCGGCTTCAATACGCTCTTCATCGATGATCGCGACCCGTTCGCGCACGGCTTTGTTGTTACCTGATCGGCGCGAACCAATGGGAAAGCTCATTCTGTCTGCCGTGGCCGAGGGGCCGGTGCTCGCCTTCTCCGAGGGCCTGAGCTTCTGGGGCGGCGTCGATCCGGCCACTGGCCGGGTGATCGACGCGCATCATCCGCTGTGTGGCGAGACCATCGCGGGAAAAGTGGTGCTCATGCCGACGAGCCGTGGCTCGTGCACCGGCAGCGGCGTGCTGCTGGAACTCGCGCTCAATGGCCACGCGCCGGCAGCGCTGGTCTTCCGCGAGGCGGAGGACATTCTGACGCTTGGCGCGTTGATTGCCGCGCGCATGTTCGACAGGCCGCTTTCCGTGGTGCGGCTGGGGCCGGCGGACTACGACGCCCTTGCCGCCGCACCATTTGCGCGGATCGACGCAGATCGCATTGAGGCCGGCGCGCTGTCGGTGCCGTTGAAACCTCTCGACGGCGCCGATCTTGTGTTGGGCGACGACGACCGGGAGATGCTCTCCGGCGGGCAGGGCGCTGCAGCACAGTTGGCCATGGAGATGATCTGCACCATGGCGGCGAGCCAGGGCGCGGAAGGGCTGGTGGATGTCACGCGCGGCCATATCGATGGCTGCATCTATGCCAGCCCCGCAAATCTGCGATTTGCCGAGGCGATGGTGAAGCTTGGCGCGCGGGTGCGCATTCCCACCACGATGAACGCGATTTCCGTCGATTTCGCAAACTGGCGCGCGCAGGGCGTTTCGCCCGATTTCGGACAGCCGGCGGCGCGTCTGGCGCAGGCCTATGTCGACATGGGCGCACGCCCCAGCTTCACCTGCGCGCCCTATCTTCTGCCGGAAGCGCCGGGTGAGGGCGAGGCCATCGCCTGGGCCGAATCCAACGCGGTGATCTACGCCAACAGTGTTCTGGGCGCGCGCACCGTCAAACATCCCGATTTTCTCGATCTGTGCATTGCGCTGACCGGTCGCGCCCCGCTTTCCGGCGTTTATCTCGACGATAACCGCGCTCCGCGCCGCGTGATCCATGTGGATCTGCCCCATGGATATGACGATGCGCTCTGGCCCTTGCTTGGCTGGCTGGCCGGACGGCTTTCGCCGGACCGCATTCCACTCCTCACGGGGCTGGAGAGCACCAACCCGTCCGAAGACGATTTGAAGGCGCTGTGCGCCGCGTTCGGCACGACCTCGGCCGCACCCATGCTGCATGTGGCTGGCGTCACGCCTGAGGCGGACGGACCTGTGGCGGCGGATGCCGACAGCGCGCGTATCGGCTCCGCCGATCTGGCCGGTGCGTGGCAGACCTTCAATGCCGGCGGCGAGCAGGTCGATCTGGTGGCCTTTGGCAGTCCGCATTTTTCGTTCGCCGAGTGCGCGGCGCTGGCGCAGCTTCTCGATGGCCATGTCTGCCACGTCGACACGGCGGCGATTGTCACGCTGGGGCGTGATGCGCTGGCGCAGGCCAGAGAGGCGGGTGTCATCGCCCGGCTTGAAGCCTCGGGCGTGCAGGTGGTGGCGGATCTGTGCTGGTGTTCGATCTCCGAGCCGGTTTTCCCGCCGAAGGCCCGCACGCTGATGACCAATTCCGGCAAATACGCCCATTACGCACCCGGCCTTTCCGGGCGCAGTGTCCGGTTCGGCTCTCTGCGCGACTGCGCAGAAGCTGCGGTGAGTGGTCGGGCGCGCACGGCGCTTCCCGACTGGCTCGCCTGACACTTTATGCAAAGGAGACGATGAGATGCGCAGCAGCAAGACGGTTCACGTCATTTCCGCCCATGCCGAGGGCGAGGTGGGTGACGTGATCGTGGGCGGCGTCACGCCCCCGCCGGGCGACACGCTGTGGGAACAGAGCCGGTGGATCGCGCGGGACGAGACGCTGCGCAATTTCGTTCTGAACGAGCCGCGGGGAGGCGTCTTTCGCCATGTGAACCTGCTTGTGCCGCCGAAAGACCCGCGCGCCGACGCTGCCTTCATCATCATGGAGCCGGAAGACACGCCGCCCATGTCCGGCTCGAACTCAATCTGCGTCTCCACGGTGCTGCTTGATGGCGGCATTCTGCCGATGACCGAGCCGGTCACCGAGCTGGTGCTTGAAGCGCCGGGTGGTCTGGTGCGGGTGCGGGCCGAGTGCGCCAATGGCAAGGCGCAGCGCATTTTCGTGCAGAACCTGCCGAGCTTTGCCGCGCGGCTTGATGCGCCGCTGGAAGTGGAAGGCCTTGGCACGCTCAGCGTGGACACGGCCTATGGCGGCGACAGTTTCGTTTTCGTGGATGCGCAGGCGCTTGGCTTCTCGCTGAAGCCGGATGAGGCGCATGATCTGGCGCGGCTTGGCGTGAAAATCACCGCCGCCGCCAATGAGGCGCTGGGGTTCCATCATCCGGAAAACCCGGACTGGCGGCATATTTCGTTCTGCCTTTTCGCCGGCCCTGTCGAGCGCGATGCGGACGGTCTGCGCGCAGGTGCTGCGGTGGCGATCCGCCCCGGCAAGATCGACCGCTCGCCCACCGGCACTGCGCTCAGCGCCCGCATGGCGGTTTTGGCGGCGCGTGGGCAAATGGGGCCACAGGACCGGCTGACGGCTGTTTCGCTGATCGGCTCGACCTTTACCGGCCGCATTCTCGGCGAGACCCGTGTGGGCGACGTGCCAGCCATCCTGCCGGAAATTTCCGGGCGTGGCTGGGTCACGGGCATTCACCAGCACATGCTGGACCCCGACGACCCCTGGCCCGGCGGCTACCGCCTCTCCGACACCTGGGGCGCACGATAGGCCAGCCCTCAGACGCCCGCGACATCGTTGCGGGCGTTTCTATATGCGCGCAGAGTGTCCGTTATGGCGCTTTCCGCCCGGATGCGGGCAGGAGAATCTGGACGTCGCGCAGGACAAGATGACGCGCGCAGAACGGCACAAACGACGGGAAACCGTTCTATCCAAGTGATTGGATTTTTTAGCCTGAAGGAGAATGGTAGCGGAGGACCGCTACAGCTTGTAACCCCTATCACTTTTGTTGTGGGGTATGGTGGTAGCGGAGGAGGGATTCGAACCCCCGACACAAGGATTATGATTCCTCTGCTCTAACCGACTGAGCTACTCCGCCAACCGAGGACAAAAACAGCTGCGTCGGCTGCGAGTCCGTTGCCTCAAGAAGACGCGCGGATATAAGGTGGCTGTGTCTGCCCTGTCAAGCGGGGTTCTTCGTTTCTTGGGGGAATTTGTCGTGGCTGTCGAATTCCCTTAAGAAAGGGCCGGGTTTTCCCTGGCAGGGTTGAGTCGCGGGTGCGGCGTCTGTATGTGTTTTCAGCGCCAAAATCTCGGGCGAAGGATTTGATGAAACCGCGTATTGCAGTACTCGGATGTGGCTATTGGGGCTCAAACCACATTCGCACGCTTAAGTCTCTTGGAGTGCTGGCAGCCGTCTCCGACGCCAATGAGGCGCGGGCCGAGGGCTTTGCCAGTGAGCATGATTGCGTCGCAATCTCCCCGGAGGCGCTCTTCGAGCACGACGATATCGATGCAATCGTTCTGGCCCTGCCGCCGCAGTACCACGCCGAATATGCCATCCGCGCCATGCAGGCCGGCAAGGACGTTCTTGTGGAAAAGCCGATCGCGCTGACCGTCGATGACGCCAAGCGCGCGGTCGCCGTTGCGCGCGAGACCGGGCGCATCATCATGGTGGGGCATGTGCTGCGCTTCCACCCGGCTTTCGAGAAGCTCAAGGAGCTGATCGACAAGGGCGATCTCGGCGAAATCCGCTATATTCATTCGCATCGTCTCGGCCTTGGCAAGTTTCACACCGAGAATGACGCCCTGTGGGATCTGGCGCCGCACGATCTCTCGATGATTCTCGCGCTGACCGGCGTTGCGCCGGAAGAGGTGCGCGGCGAGGGCGCGGCGCTGCTCGACCACCTGAGCGACTTCGCGCATCTGCACATGCGCTTTCCCGGCGGTCTGCGCAGCCATTTGTTCACCTCGCGCCTCAACCCCTATCGCGAACGCCGCCTGACGGTGGTTGGCGACAAGGCGATGGCCGTGTTCGACGATGTCGAGCCATGGGGGCGCAAGCTTGCCGTCTATCGGCATGCGGTCTGGCATGACAGCGGTCACTGGGCGTTCACGACCAATGAACCGACCTATGTGGACGTGGAAGAGGGAATGCCGCTCACGCGTGAGCTGCAGCATTTCATCGACTGTATTGAGACCCGCAAGGAGCCTCGCACCACCGGTGAAGAGGCAATCGAGGTTCTGCGCATTCTCACGGCAGGCTCCGTCACCCACGGCTGACGGGCGCTGCCTTTCATTTTCAGGCGCAATCGTGATTCATCACGCGCCCATGCGGGCGCGTGTGCGCTGCTGATTTCAGAAAAATGCAGGCTGGTTTGGCGTGAAGTGCGGCGCAGGGCGCTCTACGCGCCCTGACCAGCCATGGTCGAGAGGCGCGTGAGCTGCGCTTCGGCTTCGGTGCCGCGCTCGGAGCGCTCGATGAAGCCGCCGCCATAGACGCGGGCCTCATTGCCGTCGTCCGAGTAGAGCACGCAGGCCTGGCCCGGTGCGACGCCGGCCTCACCTTCCGTCAGTTCGACCCAGGTGACACCGTCTTCATGGTGAAGCACCGCAGGGCGGGGCGGCCGCGTGGAGCGAACCTTCGCAAACACTTCCATGCCGCCCCTGGGGAGCTCGCCAAGCGGTCCGTCGCCCAGCCAGTTCACCTGGCGCAGGAAAACCTTGTGCGTCTCGAGCGCCTCGCGCGGGCCGACGATCACGCGCGCATTCTCCGCGTCCAGATGCACCACATAGAGCGGCTCGCCGGTCGCGACGCCGATGCCGCGGCGCTGGCCGATCGTGTAATGCATCACGCCGTCATGGCGGCCGAGCCTGCGCCCGTCCAGATGCACGATCTCGCCCGGTGTGGCGGCTTCCGGCTTCAGCTTGCTGATGATGTCGGAATATTTGCCGCGTGGCACGAAGCAGATGTCCTGGCTGTCCTGCTTGGTGGCGACGCTCAGGCCCATCTCTTCGGCGATGGCGCGAACCTCGGGCTTGGAGAGACCGCCCAGCGGGAAGCGCAGATAGTCGATCTGCTCCTGCGTGGTGGCGAACAGGAAGTAGCTCTGATCGCGCTCGGCATCCACGGGGCGCGTGAGCGCGCGGTGAGCGCCATTGGCGCGGCTGCGGATATAGTGGCCGGTGGCCAGCGCATCCGCGCCGAGTTCGCGGGCCGTTTCCAGAAGGTCGGCGAACTTGACCGTCTGGTTGCACGAGACGCAGGGGATCGGTGTTTCACCGGCCACATAGCTCTGCGCAAACGGATCGATCACGGCCTCGCGGAAGCGCTGCTCGTAATTCAGCACGTAATGCGGGATGCCAAGCGTCTCGGAAACGCGGCGCGCATCGTCGATGTCCTGACCCGCGCAGCATGATCCGGGGCGGTGAGCCGCCTCGCCATGATCGTAAAGCTGAAGGGTGACGCCAACCACGTCGTAGCCTTGTTTCGCAAGAATGCCGGCAACAACGGAGGAGTCTACGCCGCCCGACATCGCCACCACGATTCGGCAGTCCTGCGGGCGTCCGGGCAGGTCGAGGCTGTTCATTCGCTAGGTCTTCTTTGTCTTTATCGTGGCCGATTACATGCCAATGCGGCGAATATAGGTCAAGGATCGGGCCACCGCCACCCTGATAGGTTAACGCCCCTTTTGCCTGCAAACCCCAGCTTTTCCAAGGGGTCCGGAGCGTTTCCGGCGCAATTTGAAACAAATCTCAGGCAAATCCCTAACGCGGGATTCATGTCCGTTACCGTATGCTTACCATGTGCTTAGGCAAATTTTAAAGCCGGCGCACTAGCTTGTGAAACGGGTCTTGAGTTCAGGTAGAGAGTACTATGACCGAAATGGTTCGACCACGCGTAAAATATGTCATCGGCCCGGATGGCAGCCCGCTGACTGTTGCGGACTTGCCTCCGAGCAATACGCGCAGGTGGGTTATCCGTCGCAAGGCGGAAGTGGTTGCCGCAGTACGCGGCGGGCTTTTGAGCCTTGAGGAAGCTTGTCAGCGCTATCGTCTGACGGTGGAGGAGTTCCTCTCATGGCAGGCTTCTATCGAGGATCATGGCCTTGCAGGTCTGCGCACGACGCGGATCCAGCAATACAGGCATTGATCGGCTTTCGGAGCGCTTCTCTTCGCTAGAAGGGGCGGGCCGACTTCCAGTCAAAACCGTAAAAAGGGCCGGCGCTCGTCGCCGGCCTTTTTGCGTTCCGGGTTTCAGTCTGTGGATTCCTGAACGCTGAACGCAAAAAAGCGGCAGGGGATAACCCTGCCGCCTCGTGCAGAATGCGGTGTGGCGTGAGCGTAAAGGTCTAGCCGGTCATCGCGCGCGAGGGCGCGGCATCCGGGCGGGTGCGGTTTTCAAGCGCTTCGGCCTTGGCGAGCTCGGCTTCAGCCTCGTTCAGCTCTGCTTCGGCGCTCTTGCGCTGCTCGACCAGTTCGGCCTGGGAGGTGCGCAGATTGTCGCGGCGCAGGCGAGCGGCCTTTGCGAAGGTCGGGTAGGCGAAGTGATTGAGGTCGGTAATGCCCGCCTTCGTTTCTTCGGAGACGATCTGCGCTTCCAGTTCCGCCGCCATGCGGTCGAATTCTGCGATCATCGTATCCAGCTGCGCCATCCGGCGCCGCTTCTCATTAACCTGAAACTGCTTCAGACGGACGAGATTTTCACGCGGCTTCATGCTCGTTACTCCCACAATACGCACACACCAGCGCCTCGCGGCGGCTGTCCGTCCCTTTTACGCCGGGTCGGAATACAAATGCTAAACGCACTTAGGAAACAAAATCCTAAGATTTAGCTTTCCCGGTAACCATTCGTTTACGGGCATTGTTAATCATATGGGTGATGGCTTAAGGCGCGGTAAAGATTGTGCGTGAGGAGCCGTAATTTGATTGCTTGGAGAGTCGGTTAGCGTAAATTTCTAATGCAATTTGCGTTGTCCAGGAGCGGAAATTTCACCATTGGAATCAAACCGGTGCCTTCAAAAGCTAAAAGGGGATTCTGGCGCTTGCCAGAACGAATTAGATTTTGTTAACCATTAACTGGCAGCCTCCGATTCAGGCAATCATTGCTTCGGTGCCGGGTGCCTGCCAGGCCGGGTCGGCGGCGAGAAGGGGATAAAGATGCGCGTTCTGCTGATTGAAGACGACAGTGCCACGGCACAGAGCATTGAGTTGATGCTCAAGTCTGAGAGCTTCAATGTCTATACGACGGACCTCGGTGAAGAGGGCGTCGATCTCGGCAAGCTCTATGACTACGATATTATTCTGCTCGACCTTAATCTGCCGGACATGTCCGGTTATGAGGTCCTGCGGACGTTGCGCCTTTCCAAGGTCAAGACGCCTATTCTCATTCTGTCCGGCATGGCCGGCATTGAGGACAAGGTGCGCGGCCTGGGCTTCGGCGCGGACGATTACATGACCAAGCCGTTCCACAAGGACGAGCTGGTTGCGCGTATTCACGCAATTGTGCGTCGCTCCAAGGGGCATGCGCAGTCGGTCATCACCACGGGCGATCTCATCGTCAATCTCGACGCCAAGACGGTCGAGGTTGGTGGTCAGCGCGTTCACCTGACCGGCAAGGAATACCAGATGCTGGAGCTGCTTTCGCTCCGCAAGGGAACGACGCTCACCAAGGAAATGTTCCTGAACCACCTCTATGGTGGCATGGATGAGCCGGAACTGAAGATCATCGACGTGTTCATCTGCAAGCTTCGCAAGAAGCTGGATGCAGCGTCCGGCGGGCAGAACTTCATCGAGACGGTCTGGGGCCGTGGCTATGTGCTGCGTGAACCCGAGGAAGTCCGCGAAAGCGCCTGATCCGCTTCAAATCCCCTTGGAACGCGCAAAACCCGGCCGCGAGGCCGGGTTTTTCTTGTTGCGTACTCGTTTTCGGAAATTCCGGGCAGGGGCGTCGCCCGCAGGGAGCCAGGACATGCCTCGCAAGAACATGCCTCATCTGCCGGAGGGCGCTCTCAGGCGGCCGACTGGAATTCGCGGAACTGCTCCAGAAGCTGGGTCCGGGTGAAGGGCTTGAGCATGTAGCCCTTTGCGCCGGCGCGCTTGGCGCGCATGATCGCGCCCAGATCGAGCTCGGCAAGGCACAGAAGGATGTAGGGCTTGAATTCAGCTGGCAGCGCCATCAGCTGTCTGACCAGTTCGCTGGAAGCCATGTCCGGCAGTGAGCTGTCGACAATGATGATGTCGGCCATGTCGTGTGCAGAAAGATTGATCGCTTCCTGGCCGGTCGCGGCTTCGGTCACCATCATGTCCGCACTCGTCAGAATGCGCTTGGCGACTTTCCGGATCACACTGGAATCGTCAACGATCAGGCAGCGAGCCATTTTCATGTCCTTTCATGCAAAGCCGGTGCCGCTGATTAGACGACAGAAAGGACTATGGCCCGCTGCAGGTAAAGCTGCGGCAAAGAGGTATGGTTAATCTTCTCTATTTCGCCGCAGAGAGAATGATCTCATCCGCCGTGGCGCGAATGTTCACGTTCATGCCGGTCTCTTTGGCCAGAAGCAGCGTGTAATAGAACTGCACGCTGTGGGCGTCGACGGGCTCGTCCGGCTTCGATCCCGAGTGCAGTTCGAGGAACTTCGGCGGGACGCGCAGCATCGGGCCTTCGGCCTTGATCACGAAATGCGCATTGGTGTCGGTGTCTTCCAGATAGACCCGCAGCCTGCCGCCGCGCGGGATCGCCGCATTGGCGACCAGAAGCAGGTTGAGCAGCAGCTTGACCTGGTTCTTGGGCAGAAGGGCGCGCACGCCGTGCCATTCGAGTTCGGGCTTTTCATTGTTGATGAAGGCAGCCGCGACCGTCTGGGCGTCGCCCGTGTCGATCTGCATGCCGGCCGAACCGGCTGCGCCGAAAGCGATGCGGGCGAACTGGAGACGCGCCGATGCGTTGACCGCGCTTGCGCGGATCAGGTTCATCGCGTCTTCGTCAGCACCGCCTTCATCCAGTAATTCGAGGCCATTGTTGATGGCGCCCACCGGAGAAATGATGTCGTGGCAAACGCGGCTGCACAGAAGAGCTGCCAGATCGGGGGCGCTCAGCGAGAAAAGTTCGGACACGGGCATCTGTCCTCCAGACGTTGTTGCCAATCGGGCCTTTTCCGTCTGCTTTCGCCACGGGGCTGGCCGGTCTCTGCTCCAGAGCATCGGTCCGAAAAGTGGAAACCGGTTTTCGGGCTATTCCGATGCTTCGTTAATGGTTCGGACTGTCCTTTGTGCGCCCGAACGGCCGCACGGCAATCCATTGGTTCTGACTTTGCGCAGGCTCCAGTCCCTGACCGAATCAGATCATGAAACGCACGATTTCTGGTTACACAGGCCCGTTAAAACCGGCAACAGTTTGGCTCTGATCGCAAACAGATCCGGCTGCCGTGGCTGGTTTTTCGGGGTCTGAAGAACCTTTGCCAAGCATCTTTGATGTGAGGTTAACAATTAGAAAAGATTCGGAGCCTAGTTTTAAGCAGTTGTGGCTCTGTGCGGGGCGATGACGGGGCGGTCTCTGACAGCCACTCATTGATGGAGAATGAACAATGCCTGCAAGGCTTTTTGACTGGACGCGGCTCATCCAGGCCGCGTTGATTGTTTGTGCGGTCGGCCTTGGCGCCTTGTCTTTGACGACGAACGCGGCGCGCGCCAACAATACCTACTCGGCAGGAGAGATCGTTGAGGCCGGTCACGGCTTCTTCGGCGCGACGACCGGCGGTCTTGCCGCCGTGGTCGAGCGGATCTTTTCCAATTACGGCCTGCCGAACGGCTATGTTCTCGGCGAAGAAGGGTCTGGCGCTTTCATCGGCGGCCTCACCTATGGCGAGGGCATGCTCTACACCAAGAATGCCGGTGACCATAAGGTCTTCTGGCAGGGGCCTTCCATCGGCTGGGACTATGGCGGCCAGGGATCGCGCGTGATGATCCTGGTCTACAATCTCAACTCGGTGAACGATCTTTACCGTCGTTTCGGCGGCGTTGCGGGCTCGGCCTATCTGGTTGCGGGTCTCGGTTTCAACGCGCTGACCAACGACAATATGGTTCTGGTTCCGATCCGTACCGGTGTCGGCGCGCGTCTGGGCGTCAATCTCGGCTATCTGAAGCTGACCCCGCGTCCGACCTGGAATCCCTTCTGATCCAGACCAGACGTCAGACCATTCGGGAGCGGCGCCGCGCAGATGCGATGCGCCGCTCTTTCCGTCTTTGGGCCGTGCAGGCGCGCCTATCAGCTTGACGTGGACGCCTTTTTGCGTGACCCAAGGAACCGGCTGCAAGCGGCAAATCGCTGTGGCTTTCACGACGACATGGGTTTCATGCGGTGATCAAGACCATACTGCTCCTTCTTCTGGGCTTCTTCATAGCGGGGTTTGTGGCTCTTCTGCTGGCGCCGATCCTCTGGCGTCGTGCTGTGCGTCTCACGACCAAGCGCATTGAAGCCAGCATGCCGCTTTCGGCCAATGAGCTGGAGGCGGAGAAGGACAGGCTGCGCGCAAGCCACGCCATGGCTGCGCGCCGGCTCGAGATGAACATCGAAAATCTCAACCACAAGACGTCCGCGCAACTGGTCGAACTCTCCCGCATGAGTGAAGAGGCGCGCCGCCTTTCCGAAGAGCGGGCTGCCCAGGAACGGCTGATCGCCCGGCTGAAGGGGGAGGTTGAGCGGCAGGCCAAGGCGCTTGATGAGAAGGCCGAAGCGATTGCCTCGCTGGAAGCAAGGCTCGATGAGACGCTTGCCGAGCTCGAGACGCGCAGTGCGGGGCTGCTTCAGCTCAACGACACCTATGAGGAAGAGCGGCTGCTTGCCAGCAGCCGGCAGATCGAACTCGTTGCGCGCGAAACCGAGCTGCGCAAGGTCGAGGGCGATCTGGCCTTGCTTCGCCGGGAACGCAAGGAAGCGATCCGCGAAGCGCGCGACGCGGAGACGGCGCGCGATCAGGCCGAGGCCGGGCTCAAGGTGGCCGAGAAGCGCAACGCCGATCTGCAGAAGAAGCTCGAGGGCCAGATGCGGGTTCTCTACGAGCTTGAGGAAAAGCTGGAGCGCCGCGAGGGTGAAATCGCGCGGCTGCGTCAGGACATTACGAACGCCAGCACGGAAAGCCTCTCCACGCAGGCCGCCCGGCGGCTTCGCGAAGCAGAAGAAGAGCGCGACCGGCTCGCGCGTGAACTGGCCGACAAATCGCTGCAGCTTGGAACGGTTCTGAGCGAAGGCGGCGTGCGCAGAAGCGCGCCGGCGCAAGACTTCCGGGCGCAAGGCTTCCCAGCGCAAGACTTTAATGACGAGCGAGAGACATTGCAGACACGCATTTCGCGCCTCATGCAGGAAAACAAGAAACTTCGCGCAGACCTTTCAGCCCAAAAGGCGAAGACCGCTGGCGGCGCGAAGCAGAAGGCTCCAGCCGATACCGCGCGCGCAGACGATGCGCTGCGCGAGCAGATCCACAGCCTCGCAGCCGAGGTTGTGAGCCTCACGGCGGCGCTGGAAGGCACGGACACGCCGATTACCAGGCTGCTTGAAAAGGCGGAGCCCGAAGGCGCGGAGGGTCGCCCGCTCAGCCTTGCCGAGCGGGTGCGTGCGCTGCGCGCGCAGACGAAGGGCTAAATCGCCAAACGCCGCGTTCAGCCGCGCCAGAGCCGGTGCAGCGCGATGGCCGACGCCGCAGCCACATTGAGGCTGTCGAAATCATCCGCCATGGAAATCCGTGCGGTCGGCAGCCGGTCCATCACATCCTGTGAAAGCCCGTGCCCCTCGCTGCCCAGAAGCAGCGCGTGTCGCGGTGTGCGCTCCACATCGGCAATGTCGATCCCGCCACGCGGGCTGAGCGCAAGAATGGAGAAGCCACGGCTCTCCAGTGCTCCGGCAAGGGCGTCGGGATCGCTGATCCGCGCGAACGGCACTTTGAGCGTTGCACCGACCGAAACCCGGATGGCCTTGCGATAGAGCGGATCGCAGCAATCGTCGGTCAGCAGGATTGCGGCTGCGCCAAATGACGCCGCGTTGCGGAAGATCGAGCCCATATTGTCATGATTGGAGATACCGGAGAGTGCCACGACCAGCGCCTGCGCCGGCAGCGTGTCGAGCAGCTCGTTGCCGGTCGTCTCCGGTTTTTTGCCAATGGCCAGAATGCCGCGATGGATTTCAAATCCGGCGATCTGGTCCATCACCGCGCCGCTGGCCACATAGACGGGCACGTCTTCCGGGATGTGTTCGATCAGATCGGCGAGGCCGTCGACCCGGTTTCCCCGCAAAAAGACGCTTTCTGCCGAAAAGCGGCTGGTGGAGAAGAGTACGTTCAGCACCACGCGGCCTTCGGCCACGAAGCGGCCCTGCCGGCCCACCAGATCGCGCTCGCGAATATCCCGATAGGCCGCAATGCGCGGATCGTCAGCCTCTTCGATGCGGATCAGCGTGCGTTTCATGCGGCCAGCGCGGCGCGCGCTTCCCTGGCCATCTCAACGAGGGCGGGGCGCATCTGTGCGGCGTCGCTCAACGGTTCTGCGAAAAAGACGCGGCGCGTATCGTCGCCAAGCGCCAGGTCCACGCCGTCGGGGTCGATGCCGGTGAGCTGCCATTTTCCGGCCTGCGCGCGGGCGAAATGCCGGGCATAGTTTTCCACCGCATCGGCATGGTCGCTGTTCATATGCGCGATCGCGCCAGCCTCTGCCGCGGCCAGTCCCGTAAGGGCCGGGCTGTCGCTCAGAAGGTCGCTTCGGGTGAGCCTGTAGGCGCGGGCAAAGCCGCCATTGAGGAGCGCGGTTTCAGGCTCCAGCCGATAGATCGCGAAGTCGGGGAAATCGACATAGAGTTTCGCCTTGGGATGGCGCGCCAGATAGCGGCGCTTGGCAAGCGCGTGGGCGTCGCTGTCGCGCTCCAGCCTCTGCGCTGTGGCCTTTACGGTGAGGCGCGGATGGGCAAGGGGATCGCCCTTGCCGGGCTCGCCGATGAGCAGCGAGCAGCGCGGATCGGCTTCAAGCCCCCTTGTATGGGCGGAGAGGCCGGAGACCAGAATGAGCGGCGCGCCATCAAGATCGGTGGCGGTGGCGACGCGCGTTGCAAACGGAGCGCCGTCTTCCGGATCGACCGTGGCGAGCGCGCCGTAACGCGACACCCTTAACAGCGTGCGCCCGAGGCGGATCGCGTCTGCATCGGTTTCAAGGATAACGTCTTTTATCTTTTCGTCGCTCATTGCCGCCTCGTCTGTTTTAATATGCTTCTTTCGCTCAAGAAATAGGCGGCTTCAAGTCCCCGGCGGGGATATCCGGACCTGCCTATCGCGGCGCCATGCGGATTGCGCCATCGAGCCGGATCGTCTCGCCATTCAGCATCTGGTTTTCCACGATGTGGCAGGCGAGCGCCGCATATTCCGACGGTTCGCCAAGACGCGGCGGGAAGGGCACCTGCTGGCCAAGCGAGGCCTGTGCGTCTTCCGGCAGCCCGGCCATCATCGGCGTCTTGAAGATGCCCGGCGCAATGGTGCAGACGCGAATGCCCGAGCGCGACAGATCACGCGCGATCGGCAGCGTCATGCCCACCACGCCGCCCTTGGAGGCGGAATAGGCAACCTGGCCGACCTGCCCGTCAAAGGCGGCGACCGAGGCCGTGTTGACGATCACGCCGCGCTCGCCACCGTCGAGCGGTTCCAGCTCCTGCGCCTGTGCGGCAAACAGCCGGATCATGTTGAACGTGCCGAGAAGGTTGATTTCGATCACCCGGCGGTAGAGGTCGAGCGGGTGCGGACCATCCTTGCCGACGGTCTTCATCGCAATGGCGATGCCGGCGCAATTGACGAGGATGCGTGGGGCCCCGAGCTTTTCGGTCGCGATGCGGAGCGCTTCCTGAACGTCCTCCTCGCTCCTCACGTCACATTTGACGGCGATGCCCTGAAGGTCGGCGGCAACGTCTTCCGCCCGCTCCATGCCGATATCGGCGATGGCCACCCTGGCCCCCCTGGCGGCAAGTGCGCGTGCGGTGGCTTCGCCAAGTCCCGAGCCGCCGCCCGAAACGAGTGCAACAACGCCGGATGGATTCATGAAAAGACCTCCCTTTGATTTGGGGAGGCAGAGTAGAGCATCGGACCGAAAAGTGGAAACCGGTTTTCGGGTTATTCCGATGCTCCATCAATAGGTTAGATCGTCCTTTGTGCGTCCGGATGGACGCACGGCGATCTAGACCGGTTCACGGGCGCTGGAAACGCCGAACTGGTTTCAGTTCGTTCGTCCGGGATCAAACGCCCCGCCCTTCATTCGGGCGAGGCGTTTTCATGCGGATCAGCGCCGGATGATGGAGCCCAGAACGTCGCGGATACCGATGGCGCCGACGAAGCGGGAGGCATCGTCGAACAGCGCTACGGGCGCAGTCTGCGATTGCTGCATGGCGCGCATCACCGTTTTCAGTGATGTGCCGGCCGTCGCCCAGAAGACCTTTGGCCTGTCTTCCGGCAGATCCTCGATATTGTCGCAGGAAACCCAGATGGCCGGCTTCTTGTTGCGCTCGGCATCGATGACCAGCATGTTTTCATCGAACTTGAAGCGGGTGGTGCGGCGGCGGTCTAGCCAGAGCCAGCCTTCGCCGGCGGGCTCCAGGTCGCGCACATCGCGCATCACGTTCCAAGCGGTCAGCACCGAGAGCGGGTTCACATTGGAGATGAACTCGCGCACATAATCGTTCTCCGGGGCCAGAATGATGTCTTCCGGCGCGCCGGTCTGAACGATCCTGCCGCCTTCCATGATGGAGATGCGGTTGCCGATCTTTAGCGCTTCCTCAAGGTCGTGGCTCACGAACAGAATGGTCTTCTTGAGCCGTTCCTGCAGTTCGATCAGCTCATCCTGAAGCTTGGTGCGGATCAGCGGATCGAGTGCGGAGAACGGCTCATCCATCAGCAGGATGGGCGCTTCCGTCGCGAAGGCGCGGGCAAGGCCCACACGCTGCTGCATGCCGCCCGAAAGCTCATGGGCATATTTGTCGGCCCATTCGGTCAGGTGAACCAGTTCGAGCTGCGCCATGACGCGCTCCTTGCGTTCGGCGGCGGGCACGCCGGCAAGCTCAAGGCCGAAGCCGACATTCTCCGCCACCGTGCGCCACGGCAGGAGTGCGAATTGCTGAAAGACCATCGCCACGCATTCGCGGCGGATCTTGCGCAGTTCGGCCTGCGAGCAGTTGACCACATCGGCCTGCCACTCGCCGTCATGCACGATGACATTGCCGCGCGCCACCGTGTTCAGCCGGTTGACCGCACGCAGAAGCGTGGATTTGCCGGAGCCTGAAAGTCCCATGAGAACGGAGATCTCGCCGCGCTCCACGGTGAGGTCACAGCCCGCGCAGCCAAGCACCGCGCCCGTTTCGGCAAGGATTTCCTCACGGTTCCTGCCCGCATCCACCAGCGGCAGGGCGTCGGCCTTCTGTTTGTCGGTGCCGAACAGGATGTCGACATTCTGGAATTCGACGGCCACGCTCATTTGTCGCTCCTGCGTTCGATCCGCGCGATGCGGTCGAGAATGATCGCCAGCACGACGATGGCGAGACCGGCTTCAAGGCCGAGTGGAATGTTGACCGAGTTGAGCGCGCGCACCACCGGCTTGCCGAGGCCGTCAGCGCCGATCAGGGCGGCAATCACCACCATGGAAAGCGACAGCATGATGCACTGCGTCAGCCCCGCCATGATGGAGGGCAGGGCAGCCGGCAGCTCCACCTTCCACAGAAGCTGGCGCTTGGTTGCGCCAAAGGCCTGGCCCGCTTCGAGCATGGGCTGTGGAACGGAGGTGATGCCCAGATAGGTGAGACGGATCGGTGCGGGTGATGCGAAAATGACGGTCACGATGAGACCGGGGGCCGCGCCGAGGCCAAACAGGATGAGCACCGGGATCAGGTAGACGAAGGTTGGCAGCGTCTGCATCAGGTCGAGGACCGGACGCAGGAACTGGTAGACGCGCGCATTGTGCGCGGCCCAGATGCCGACCGGCACGCCGATGGCCATGGACACGGCGGCAGCGGCCACAACGAGCACAAGCGTTTCGACCGTTTCTTCCCAGAGCCCCTGATTGATGATGAAGGCAAGACCGAGCGCCACGGCAAGCGCGAGCTTCCACGAGCGCTGAAGACCGTAGGCAAGGGCGGCTATGGCCAGCACCAGCCCGATGGGCGGGATGGCGAGCAGGAGGTCGACCATGCCGTCGAGGATGTCGGCCAGCACCTCTGCAAGGGTGTCGAACAGCCAGGCAAAATTGGTGGTCAGGAAATCGAAAAAGTCACGGCCCCACCGGCCGATGGGAATTTTCCAGTCTGCGATCCATTCTGAAACAGGGTCCATGAGCCCGGGGAGTTCCTTTCTGCGGATTTCTTCTTCTTGCGTGTGCAGGTGCCGGGTGAAGAACCGGCAGTCTCCGTTCCCGGTCGGGAAGGAGGAGAAGCCGGCGCGAAGCTGCACTCATGCGGGGCTGCGCGCCGGCTGTCGGACTACATGTCCAGATGCGCCTTCACGGCGTCGAGACCGGTCTCGCCGCTGAAGGTGGTCACACCCTCAAGCCACGGGCCGAGCGCGTCCGGATTGGCTTTCAGCCATTCTGCGGCGGCCTTCTGCGGCTCCTGATTGTCATCGAGGATCTTGCCCATGATCTCGTTCTCCATCTGGAGCGAGAAGACCATGTTCTTCAGAAGCTTGCCGAGGTTCGGGCACTCTTCGGAAAGGCCGGCGCGGGTGTTGGTGTGCACGGTTGCGCCACCGTAATTTGGGCCAAACACGTCGTCGCCGCCTTCAAGATAGGTCATCTCGACATTGGCGTTCATCGGGTGCGGTTCCCAGCCGAGGAAGACGATGGGCTTCTTGGAGCCGACGGCGCGGCGGACCTGCGAGAGCATGCCGGCTTCGGAGCTTTCCACGAGCTCGAAATCCTTCAGGCCGAACGTGTCGTTCTCGATCATGTCGAGGATCAGGCGGTTGCCGTCATTGCCGGGCTCGATGCCGTAGATCTCGCCATCCAGTTCGTCTGCGAACTTGGCGATGTCGGCGAAGCTCTTGAGGCCCGCATCATAGGTGTATTTCGGAACGGCCAGCGTGTATTTCGCGCCTTCCAGATTGGTGACCAGCGTTTCCACCGTGCCGTCTTCGCGGTAGGGCGCGATATCGGCTTCCATGGTCGGCATCCAGTTGCCGAGGAACACATCGACGTCGTTGTTCTTCAGCGAGGCATAGGTCACCGGCACCGAAAGCACCTGGGTTTCGGGCTCATAGCCGAGGCCTTCCAGCACCACGGACGCGGTTGCGGTGGTTGCGGTGATGTCGGTCCAGCCGACGTCGGAGAATGTGATGGCCTTGCAGGAATCGGCTTCTGCGGCGAACGCTGCGCCCGAGAACAGGCTTGCGGCGAGCCCGAGTACCAGTGTCTTCTTGCGGCTGGGTAACATGACAGCTCTCCTTTTATGATTGTTGTCCGGCAAAGGGCGGGTCTTAACCGGCTTTGCCAATTTATTCAAAGGCAACCACCAATTCGGGGGCGCTGCAAGTGCAAACGAGTGTCTGTTTGCGCCATGCAACGTGCCGTTGGCGACGGTATTCCGGTGGAAGAAAAACAATGCGGCGTTTTCTAAAGAGCGCTGGTGGTGTTTAAGAGCGCGAAAGATACAGGCAGCGCGATGGCAAAGCTCTATTTTCACTATGCGACGATGAACGCCGGCAAGTCGACCATGCTCTTGCAGGCGTCCTACAATTATCGTGAGCGCGGCATGAGCGCGATGTTGTTTGTGGCCGGTCATTATCGCAAGGAAGACGGCGGCTATATCTCTTCACGCATCGGGCTTGAAAGCGATGCCGAGATGTTCCGCGACGGAGACGATCTCTACGCCCGCGTTGCAGAGCATCACGGCCACACGAATGTTCACTGCGTCTTTGTCGATGAAGCGCAGTTCCTCGAGGAAGAGCAGGTCTGGCAGCTTGCCCGCGTCGCCGACAGGCTGGGCATCCCGGTCATGTGCTACGGGCTGAGGACCGATTTCCAGGGCAATCTCTTCACTGGATCGCAGGCGCTTCTGGCGCTGGCGGATGAATTGCGCGAGGTGCGCACGATCTGCCGCTGTGGCCGCAAGGCCACCATGGTGGTGCGGCTGGGGCCGGACGGCAAGGTTGCCAGGAAGGGCGCACAGGTCGCCATCGGCAAGGATGTCTATGTCTCGCTTTGCAGAAAGCACTGGGAAGAAGAGATGGGCCGCTGGAAGGCGGAAGATCTCGTGGGCTTTGCCGGCAGCGCCGCCGGGTAGAGCGCCCCGTCAGGCGACGCCCAGAAACCGGATCAGCGCATAGCTGACAATGCCCAGAACGGTGAGCGACAGAAGCGCTGCGACGATCACCCGGCCGCCGCTTTTCATCACGCTGCGAATATCCACCGTCAGGCCGAGCGCTGCCATGGCTACCACGGTCAGAAGCCCGGATGCCTCGTGCATGGGAGCAAGTGCGGCGGCGGGGATGAGCTCAGCCGAGCGCAGCGCCATCATGGCCAGAAAGCCGATGATGAACCACGGCACCATTTGCAGGAAGGTGAGTTTCGCGCCGGTCTTGCGGCCATGGGCAAGGCCGAGAAGAAAGATGACCGGCCCGAGCATGAGCACGCGCACCAGCTTGACCAGTGTTCCCACCTGAATGCCGATGGCCCCGGCTGGCGCAGCTGCCGCAAGAACCTGCGGCACCGCATAGACGGTGAGACCCGCAAACACGCCGGACTGCACCGGGCTCATGCCGATGGCGACATAGAGGACCGGCAGGAGCAGCACGACAAGAATGCTCAGGAATGCCGTGAAGGAAAGGGACGCCGCGACTTCCGAGGCTTCGGCGCGGATCACGGGTGCTGCTGCGGCGATGGCCGAGTTGCCGCAGATGGAATTGCCGCAGGCGACCAGCGTCGAAAGGCCGGGTGAGAGGCCCAGTGCGCGGCTGATCGCATAGCCCGCAAGGAGCGACAGCGCGACAACGCCGACGATGCCGCCCACCAGTCCGAGACCGGCTTCCCCCAGCGTGCCGATGCTGATCGATGCGCCGAGAAGAACGATCGCCACTTCCAGAACCGCCTTGGCGCAGAAGTCTATGCCGGGCCGGAAGGCGGGGCTTAATCGGGCAAGGGAACTGATGGCCGCGCCGAACAGGATGGCGAGCACAAGCCCTTCAAGCCACGCCTCGCCGAACCACGCCTGTTCCGCCCATGCGGCCGCCAGCGCCAGCCCCGCGACGAGCACGGAGAGAAGAAGGCCCGGCAAAAGCCGGAGTGGGTGGCGAAGTGCGGACATGAATGCGACCTGATGCAATGACGCATTCTTGGTCGCATGGCGCTTTATCGACTTCTATCGAATAGTTTGCCATATATCGTTCGGGAAAACCGAATGATGCCATGACCTTCGAACAATTGCTGATCTTTGTAGCCGTCGCCGAGCGGGAGCACCTGACCCAGGCAGCCGCCGCCGTGGGGCGCACGCCTTCCGCCGTCAGCGCCTCCATCAAGGCGCTCGAAAGCTATTACGGCGTGGAGCTTTTTCACCGGGTTGGCCGCCGCATCGAGCTGACCCGTGTCGGCAGGGTGTTTCTGGGCGAGGCGCAGGCGACGCTTGCGCGTGTGCGTTCGGCGGAAACCATGCTGTCCGAGCTTGGCGGGCTTCGCCGCGGCACGCTCAACGTTCATGCCAGCCAGACCGTTGCGAGCTATTGGCTGCCCCCGGTGCTGATGCGCTTTCACAAGCTCTATCCGGGCATTTCCCTGAAGCTGACCGTCGGCAACACGCGCATGGTGGCCGATGCGATGCTGGAGGGGGTGGCCGAGGTCGGGCTGGTGGAGGGCAGGGTGGACGAACCGGCCCTTTCCGTCCGGCGGGTGGACCGCGACGTGCTGGCGATTGTCGTTGCGCCAGACCATGTCTGGGCGTCGGGCGCCGCCCTGCAACCTGCCGATCTCGTGACGGGGGCGGCGTGGATCATGCGCGAGGAGGGATCTGGCACGCGCACGGCGTTTGAAAGCACGCTCGTGGAGATGGGCATCGACCCGGCCGCGCTCGATCTGGTGATGGATTTTCCTTCCAATGAGGCGGTTCTCTCGGCCGTGCGCGAAGGCGGGTGCGCGGCTGCCGTTTCCATGGCCGCTGCCGGGCCGCTGGTGGAGCGCGGCCTGCTGAAACTGGCCAATATCGACCTCGGCGCGCGTGATTTCAGCCTGTTGCGACACAGGGAAAGACGCCAGAGCGGGGCTGCCACGGCGCTGGAGGAATTGTGTGTTGAGGCCGGCAACGTCTTTCAATCGTCAATCGACACACATATATTTCCGCAACCCTGACATTTGCGGAGCGCACCAGCATGGCCACCTTGCAGAATTTCGACACCGAGATCGCCAAGACCCGCGAGGTGGTTGATGACATGCGCTCCAGGATCGAGCAGTCGGGAACCGTTCTCGACAAGCTCGCGCGCACCGACGAAAAGATCGGCCAGGCCGATTTCGACATCGAGAACGCTCGCATTCAGGATGTGCTTTCGCAGCAGAAGGTGATGGAGGCGAACATCGCCGACCTGATCATCGGGCTCGAGGACGCCACCAATGTGTTCGGCTCCGAATTCGAAAGCATGAAGAGCTATACCGGCTGGGAGAACTTCATCGGCATCTTCTCCAAGCAGAAGAAGCAGCGCATGCGCACCGAGCGCGTGCGCAACATGTCGCTGTCGGGCAATTTGCAGGAACTGCTTGCCAAGTCGGACACGATCACCGGCATTCTGCAGGACCAGAAGCAGGTTCTTCAGGACCGCTACAAAACGTCCGAGACAAGCCTTGGGCAGGTGATCGAGCGCCGCAAATCCACCATGACCAATCTGGAAACGACGCAGAAGCGCATCGAGGAGCTGAACCCGATGCTGCTCGACATCGAGAACCGCATTGCCGCTTCCACGAACCAGAAGGATCGTACGGAGCTTGAGGGCGAGCGCTCGAAGCTTGCCACCGAATACAATGAGGCGCAGGCGAAAGAGCAGGAACTGCTCGCCGAGAGCCAGACGCTCGAGCGCTACACATCCATGTTCCAGACCTTCGTGGATTCGCTCAACAACCAGATCGCTGCCCAATCGACGCTGATCAACAAGCTGACCATCGACACCGAGCAGCGCATCGTTCTCTACAAGGCGCTTGAAGATTCGCTGAAGACCGCCGCCCAGCAGGATGTGGCTCACCGCATCAACACGCTTGGGTCGCAGGTCGACAACACGGCCGAGGAAACCATGGCCGGCATCGGCGCCGCCGCGCAGCGCCACATTGGCGATCTGCTTGAGCTGCACGAAAAGAACATGGTCACCACCGCCGACATTCAGCGCCGCAAGAAGCTCGCCGACGATGCCTTCGCCCGCCGCTTCGAAGACGTCATGAAGAAGCACGACGCGGCCAATTACGTCCGGGCGTGACGACATACAGTGCGCGGACCTTCAATGCGGAGCCTCGCCCCTCACCCTTACCCTCTCCCCGCTCGCGGGGAGAGGGGGACGTTTACATGGCGACCCTCTTCCTTCTCGTCGCATGAGGGGAGAAGGTTCAGGCAGGCGGATGAGGGGCGTGCGCCAAGGTCCCAGAACAGGTCTTTTGCATGAACACCGCTCCTGACGCCGCAGCGCGTTATTTCGATGCCATTGCGTCCGCGCTCGAAGGGCTTGGCGTCTATTTCGGCGACCGCACGGCCTCGCCGTTCCAGTCGCACGGCCTCGTGGCCGAAGTGGTCGCGCCCTATATCGGCCGGCTGGAGCGGTCCTTTGACTGCTGGCGCAACCGGCTCGGTTTCATGGAAAAGTTCCGCATCCAGCGGGCCGAAAGCGGATATCCGGTGTTTCAGAGCGTTCTGGAACTGGAGAACGACCGGCGGCAGGCGGAACAGCGGCTTGCCGGCATTTCCGGTCCGGACGAGCTGCGCGCCGAAATGGTCGATTTCATCCTGCGTCACCGCGCGTTCCCTGCGGATCTCCAGCAGTCCATGGCCGAGCGCCTCTATCTGGAGGAGGTGAAGGAGGGAAAGATCTTCTCGCCCTTCATTTTGCCGGAAACCGTGCGCGTTTCGGTGAATCCGAAGACAAAACGGCCCTATTATCTGGTGCATTGGGGCGCTTTTGACGGAAATTCGAGCCTGCCCATGGTCTACATGGCGGCGGTCGAGGATTCCTCGCCCGGCATGCTCAAGGCGCTGGTTTCCGACGAAGGAAAGCTCAGGGAGGACGTCGATATCGGGTTTCCGGTCGGCGGTCTGCTCAACCCGGAGCTTGCGCATCAATTTGACGATTTCGCGGAAAAGAACTCCGCCTATTCCCTGTCGCCGGCCACGATTGCCGGAAATCTCGACAAGGATTTCGACCATCTCCACCCCAAGCAATTGCGCCGGGTGGTGCTCGGGCCGTTCTACACGGCGGGTATCACGGAGAATAACTCCACCGTGTCTGACGTGCTCGGCAGGGTGCGCCGGCGCGAAAACGCGTGGCTTCTCACCTGGACGGTGCAGGAAGTCTATTCCAAGACCGAGCGCCCGGCCCGCAAGGGGCTGTGGTCCAGCCAGCCGGCGCGTGAGGAGTTCTTCATCGACACGGATGATCTGGACGCCGCCCGCATGGGCGTGAGCGCCTATGAGCAGCACGCGCTCGTGCCGCATGAGGCCTATCAGGCGCTCTATGCCGCAGGCGAAGCACAGAAGATTTTCGATGGCTACGACGTGCACGTCATTTCAGGCGGGCGGGTCATCACCGACGTATAGGACATTCCATGGACACCGGCCTGACGACCATCGACGAGAAAGACATTGAGAAGCACCGGGCGACGGCGCAGAGCCTTGTGACGCGCTTCGTGGTGCTTCAGGCCGATGGCGGCCGCTCCGGCACCGGGCTTGCCGGCACCGGGCGGCGTTTCGTTTCGACCGTTTCCACCGGCGCGCTGCGCAGGACGCGTGAGGTGGAGCTGGCGAAAACCATCGCCGCCATCCGTCAGGGCGATCCGATGCTCTCCATTGCGCAGCACACGCTCCTTTTCCGCGCCCGGCGCGGGGCGGCAGTGGCGCTTGCGGTGGCCGACGTCTTTGCGCGGTCAACCGAGCTTGAAAGCCTTCAGGAGCGCAACGCCCGCAGCCCGCTTGAGGGCGATGCGGCGCAGACCTATCACGCGCTTTTGCAGGCTTCGGCCTATGTCGCGGCCTTCACGCTCTCCTCCTATCTCCTGCAGATGCTCGACGCCGACAGCGAGCCGGTAAATGACACGGATGAGCCGGACTTTCAGTTCGACACGCCGCAGGATGCGCTAAAGAGCGTTCTTGCCGCGCTTGATGGGGCGATCACGGGTGCTGCCGACGACACGGCGATGACGGCGCGCGCCCGCGCGCTTGCCCGCGTCGCAATCGAGGGGCTGTTGCAGCGGCGCAGCCGTTTCACCGGTCTCGGCGCGTTTGAAGACACGCATATGCGGCTTGAGGCCGACGATTTTACGCTGGACGGGTTCGACATTGCGCCGGGAAGCCGGCGCAAGCCGCTTGTCATGACGTTCAAGAAGCCCAACGAGATCATCGGCAACCACATCGCCAAATATCAGGCCATGAAGCTCGCCAAGATGCTGATGGCGTATGATTTCGACCGCCAGCTCAACCCCTTCGTGGAGCTGGGGGGCTTTCTGTTCACCTTCATCGGCGATGGCGCACCGGGCACCGGCAAGACCATCCTCATCCAGATGACCGCCGGGCTGTTGAACGACTACTGCCAGGTGGCGGGTGTGCCGTTCCACTACGAGAATTTCGGCGTCGACCAGATTTCCTCCTATCAGGGCAAGTCGGGCCAGAACTGCAAGCAGTTCGTGGAAAATGTGCTGAGCCCGCGCGCCATCGGCTTCGGCACCATTGACGACATCGACCAGGTGGCGGCCAAGCGCTCCGACGACCGGGCGTCTGCCGGTCAACAGGAGGTGACGGGCGTTCTGATGGAGAGTTTTGCGGGCGCGGGCACCGTGGTGCGCGGCAACTGCTCCTTTGGCATGTTCTCCAACTATCCGGAGAATGTGGACGACGCGTTGCGGCAGCGCGCTGGCGCGCGCTGGCTTGTCGACGGGCCGCAGACTTTTGAGGATTATGTCGACATCTTCGTGCTTCTGGCAGGCAAGAACCATTCGATCCCGCTTGGCGAGCACGCGCTTTACGCCACGCAGGAGATCAAGCGCGCGGTCGAGACTGCCTATGAGGCACATTCCAGACCGCAGGAAGACGGGCTTGCGAAGGTCTATGAGCGCTTCCTGAACGATCGCGGCGAGCCGAAGACGCTGACGGATATTGGCGCCTATCTGCATGAGATCAAGCTGGCGGAGCCGCGCTTCACCGGCCGCGCCATCAAGAACATCACCGACGCCATCAAGATGCGCGCCATGGACATCGAGCTTCCCGACGAATGGTTCGAGACGCCGGACGCCTTCATGCGCCGGGGCTATGACGACAAGAAAGCGATGATCGCCGAGCTGCGCCGGCCATTCACGATGGACATGGTGATGCAGGAGATCAATCGCTACGCGGATTCGGAGTTCCGCTATTCGGACCGCTCCGACGATGCGGCGGTTTCCACCATCGTCCGCGACCAGCGCCTGCGCGAACGCGCGCTGCGCGAGATCGAGGACATGAAGGCGAGGGGTGTGTGGTGAACCTCCTGCGCGACAACGAGCTAATCTTTGGCCGCCTGCTCAGGATCGAAGAGCCGCATCTGATTGCGCGTTACAACAAGGCGCTGGATGCCTTTGGTGTGCCGCAGACGAAGCTTGCTTCCTTCGAGATCGATCGCACCGGCTTCTCGCCGCAGATCGCCGAGGAACTGGAGGATATCCAGTATCTCGATCCCAATGGCGTCAATCGGCGCTTCATCATTCTGACACCGGCGCAGATCGAATTGCCGGTGGTTCACACGGCCTTCTCCAACACCTCGCAGCTCGTCTACGAGTTCATGATGGCCAATGCGCGCGCCATCAACGCCATCACGATCAAGGATGTGGTCTATGGCGAGATCGAGGAGCAGGTGAACCAGGTGCGCGACATAGAGGATCTGCTCTCCATCGTGCAGGTGGAATTCAAGGTTCTCTCGGCGGAGGACCTGCTCGGCAAGGCGGCGGAACTGGGGCGGCTGGCCGACCGGGTGAAGCACGAGCCGGATGCCTGGCGTGACGATGCGCTGCTCAACCGCATGGTGGCGCTTGCACGCGAGACCGGTGACATTCGCGAAAACAGCCTCGTGCCGGAACAGGTGGTGTTCCGGCATGACGCCTACTGGACCAGCCATTTCGGCGGCGTCTACATCTTCATTGACCGCGACACGACAACGGTGATCGCCGATCCGGCAACGCCGGGCTTTCGCCGCTCGCGGCCATGGCAGGTGAGCTATCTGTCGAAGGACGACCCGGCGCGCATCTTCCGCTTTCTAGCGGAGACGGGCCGCATTCAGTTGCCGCGCGCCTCGTGGATCGAACGGTCGAACTATCTTGCCCATCGCGGCGAGATGGTGCTGCTTGATCTGGTGCGCCGTGAAAACCCGGATACGGATTTTGCGCGCGTCGACCCGGTCTGGCTGCAGACCTGGACACACCGCAATGCCGGGCTGGTGGCGGGTGAGGGGAGCATTCCCTTCCTCAATGCCGCCGTGCGTGAGATCAGCCAGACGGGCAGGCTCAAGATCGAGGAAATCCCGCCGCGCCTGCGCTTTCTCGTTACGCGGGCCGATCCTGAACATCCGGATGCATGGCTCACCAACAGGCTGATCTCCGACTTCGTGCCGTCCGATTTCATCGCCCGCTATGTTTTCAACAAACAGGGTTTCTACAAGGATTACGAGCGCTATTCCGACGCCTGGCGCGAATATGTTGTGGCGCAGCTCAAAACCGCTTATCTCAGGGATAAACCGGCGCTGAGAAAGCGCCTCTATGGCCTGGATTAAAAACGCCTGAGGGAGGCGCTTCGTGCTCGATCCGATCGTCGAATTTTTCACCCGTGTGTTTCACTGGATCGGCCGGGGCATCGGGCTCGTGATCGCCTGGATCCTGTGGCCGTTCATGGCGGTCGGGCGCTGGTACACGCGCCGCGGCTGGATCGTGCGCGGCTCGGTCGGCCTCGTTGTTCTCGTGATCGTGGGCTTCTACGGATACTTCTTCTGGCAGACGCAGGTCTGGACCGGCTTCAATCCGGACTATGTGGAAGAGTACAAGCTGGAAGAGCGCAGCGTTTCCGCTGGCGAGCAGACCGCGGCCACACAGGGCGGCGAGACGCGCACCTGCGGACGCTCGGCCATTGTCGACGTGACGGCGGATCTGACCGATTTCAACGTCAATGAGAATGCATGGATTTCCTCCATGCTGCTCTACAAGCTCGGCTTTTTCTTCGCGCTCGACTGGGATGACACGCCCTTCTTCGACAACAAGGCGTCGTTCCAGCGCGGCATCAACCAGGCGGCCCGCCGCAGCGCCATCGAACTGGTGGATGCGCTTGGGCGTGTGCGCGGCACGTCGCAGATCGACCGTGATCTGCAGAATGCGCGCGGTGCGCTGACCTTCGATGAGGAAACCTGGTATTTCGGCCTGAGCCCGTTTGGTCCCAAGACGCCGACGCCCAGCTTCTACCGGTCCGCCATCCGCGACCTGCGCAAGTTCAACGACCGGCTTGAAAGCTGCGAGGCGGTTTTTGACGCCCGCGCCGACAATCTGATCCAGTTTCTCGACCGCATCGCCAGCGATCTGGGGTCGACCTCGGACCTGCTGCGCCAGCGTTCGGAGAACTACAATTCGGGCTGGTTCGACACGCGTGCGGATGACCGCTTCTGGTTCGCCTATGGCCAGCTCTATGCCTATTACGGCCTCCTGACGGCAGCGGGCGCGGACTTCGAGGACGTTATCAAGCAGCGTTCGCTCGGCTCGCTGTGGGATACGACGGAAGAGCAGTTCCGCGCGGCGCTCAACGTGCAGCCCTTCATCATTTCCAATGGGCGTGAGGATGGGTGGATCATGCCCACGCATCTGGCCACGATGGGCTTCTACATCCTGCGGGTGCGCTCCAACCTGGTTGAACTGCGCCTCGTTCTCGACCGCTAATCCGGTTCGCCACTGTGTGGCAGGCGCGGCTTTTCGCGCGCCTGTCGTTTCACCACCACCATCGAATGCAGCCTGTCGCATTTCACGCATTGTGCGCCTCTTTTGCGACGGTGGACGTTTTCAATTCGCGGCTTTATGCCAATCGGCAAACGTTGCGGACCATCGGGAGAGGGAATCATCGTCATGGCCGAAATGAAATCCGGCGCCGAAGTGAAATCCGACATCGAAATCGCCCGGGCGGCGAAGAAAAAGCCGATCCAGGAGATCGGTGCGCGGCTGGACATTCCCTCCGAGCATCTTCTGCCCTACGGCCATGACAAGGCGAAGGTTTCGGCCGAGTTCATTGCAGAGACCCGCAACAACACGGATGGCAAGCTGATCCTTGTCACGGCGATCAATCCGACGCCGGCTGGCGAAGGCAAGACCACGACGACGGTGGGGCTTGGCGATGGACTGAACCGCATCGGCAAGAAAGCGGCCATCTGCATTCGCGAAGCCTCGCTCGGCCCCTGCTTCGGCGTGAAGGGCGGGGCCGCCGGCGGCGGCTATGCCCAGGTGGTGCCGATGGAGGACATGAACCTTCATTTCACCGGTGATTTTCACGCCATCACCTCGGCTCACAACCTGCTCTCGGCGCTGATCGACAACCACATCTACTGGGGCAATGCCGAAGAGATCGACACGCGCCGTGTGACCTGGCGGCGTGTGATGGACATGAACGACCGGGCGCTGCGTGAGATCGTCTGCTCGCTGGGCGGCGTGGCAAACGGCTTTCCGCGCGAGGCGGGCTTCGACATCACCGTGGCCTCCGAGGTCATGGCTATTCTGTGCCTTGCGACCGATCTGAAGGATCTGGAAAAGCGTCTGGGTGACATCATCGTCGGCTACCGCCGCGACAAGAGCCCGGTCTTTGCGCGCGACATCAAGGCCGATGGCGCGATGACGGTGCTGTTAAAGGACGCGCTGCAGCCCAATCTGGTGCAGACGCTGGAGAATAATCCCGCCTTCGTTCATGGCGGCCCCTTCGCCAACATTGCCCATGGCTGCAACTCGGTAATGGCGACCACGACGGCGCTCAAGATCGCCGACTATGTGGTCACCGAGGCCGGGTTTGGCGCGGATCTGGGTGCGGAGAAGTTCTTCGATATCAAGTGCCGCAAGGCGGGCCTTAAGCCGGCTGCTGCCGTCATCGTTGCGACCGTGCGGGCGCTCAAGATGAATGGCGGTGTGAAGAAGGAAGATCTGGGCGCGGAGAATGTCGAGGCGGTGAAGGCCGGTTGCGCCAATCTCGGACGCCATATCGAGAATGTGAAGCAGTTCGGCGTGCCGGCCATTGTCGCCATCAACCATTTCCACACCGATACGGATGCCGAGATCGAGGCGGTGAAGGCCTATGTGGCCGAGCAGGGCGAAGAGGCCATTCTGTGCCGGCACTGGGCGGAAGGCTCCGCCGGCATCGAGGAGCTGGCGCACAAGGTGGTGGCGCTGGCCGAGAGCGGCGTCTCGCAGTTTGCCCCGCTTTATGCCGACGAGATCTCGCTGTTCGAGAAGATCGAAACGGTGGTGAAGCGCATCTATCGCGGGTCCGAGGCGGTTGCCGACAAATCCGTGCGGAACCAGCTCAAGCAGTGGGAGGAGCAGGGCTATGGCCATCTTCCCGTCTGCATGGCGAAAACGCAGTATTCCTTCTCCACCGACCCAAATCTGCGTGGCGCGCCCACGGGGCATGTGGTGCCGGTCCGCGAGGTGCGGCTTTCCGCGGGCGCCGGTTTCGTGGTGGCGATCTGCGGTGAGATCATGACCATGCCGGGCCTGCCCAAAGTGCCGTCATCCGAGCATATTTTCCTCAACGATGACGGGCAGATCGAAGGACTTTCCTGATAAGTTGAGTCGGAAAGCAGGAGGCGGGCCGCAAGCCCGCCTTTTTGTTGGCCGGTACTGGCGTGGTGCTTTCGCCGATGGGGCGCGAGCGGCAGGGTGTGTTGGTGGTGCTCGGGGGGCGCAGGCTGGTGCGCGCTGGCCCGGCTCATCGCAGGGAGATGCCGGATTGTCCGCTGCATCTGATGCCGGGCCTGCGCCCCCGGACCTGCGACCCCGGATTTGCGCCCCCGGATTTGCCATGCCGCACCGGCAATAACGCGTTTCCTAAAAAGCTTTGTGCCGTATAAAAATTAAGTTCAATTGAGCTTGAGTTTGGAAGCCGGCCTGTGAGAGCTTCTTGGCTGGTGCTGGTGCTGGTGCTGGTGCTGGTGCTGGTGCTGGTGCTGGTGCTGGTGCTGGTGCTGGAGTTGGAGTTGGAGTTGGAGCTGGAGCTGGAGGAAACCGTCTTGGCATCGATGCTCACCATTAATCAGGTATCGCGGCGCAGTGGCGTCGCGGCTTCCGCGCTGCGCTATTATGAAGAGCGGGGGCTGATTGTCTCCGAACGCGCAGGCTCCGGGCACCGGCGCTATCAGCGCGCTGTGCTGCGCCGTGTGGCGTTCATCGTCTTTGCGCAGCGGGTGGGGCTCTCGCTCGATGAGATCCGCGCCGAGCTCGACAAGCTGCCCACCGATCATGTGCCCAAGGGCGATGACTGGGCGCGTCTTTCAGAAAGCTGGACTGAACGCATTGACGAGCGCATTGCAGAGATGGAGCGTCTGAAGCGCGGGCTCACCGAATGCATCTCCTGCGGCTGCCTCTCGCTGGAGACATGCGCGCTGACGAACCCGGCCGACCGGGCAAGCCGCGCCGGGCCGGGGCCGCGATACTGGGTGGGAAGCAGGGGATAGGTCCTGCGTTTGGAGCATCTCCGCTTTTCGGAGACTGGCTTTAGGCTTCCGGCATGCGCCTTGTGCCGGCGCGCATGGCCGCAGGGAGCCATCTGGAAAAGCCCTTGCCCGGCGTCTGATCGCGCCGGGCGAAGTCGGAGTGGCTCTCGTAGATATCGGCAAGACCTGCATAGGCGGTCAGCGTGGAGGGCCTGTTCCACATGTCTGAAACCCACGCCCGCTGCCCCTTGAGCGCGGTGTAGAGAGCGCGTGCCTCGGGAACCGTGCTGGCCTGCATTGCCTTGACGAGGCTGGCTTTGATCCCGGCCAGATCCCGCATACGTGTTGCTATCTGCCGGTCATCGATCTTGCTTCCCGACGAATCCCTTGCAGCGCCGTCAGGCCATCGAATTGGGGAACGTCGAGAATGGCGCCGATCTTATCGAGCGGCAGTCCACGCGCGCGGTAGAGGAGGATGTGCTGCGGGCGCAGCAGCTCCTCCTCACCGTAATGGCGATAGCGGTTTTCGCCGACGCGTGCGGGGATAAGAAGGCCGATCTCGTCATAATGGTGAAGCGCCCGCACCGAGATGCCGGCAAGCCTCGCCAGTTCACTGACGGTTCATTCTCTCATCACACGCGCCTCCGCAGGACAGGAGGGACAATCCCTCACGCTGCGTGAGGGTCAAGCGGCGCTCGGACCGGGATCGTCATCACCGCCCGGTGCGATGAATGTGGGTTGCGCCATCGCCGGTGCTTCTGCGCTGTGAACGAGCCGCAGGGCAGGCCGTGGTTGCGATGAAGCGCCCATCTTTCGCCGTGCGGACTCGGGCTGATAGACCACCTCTTCCAGCGTGATGCGGTCGGGCGTGTCCGCGCCTTCGTGGGGCAGGACGAGCGTATCGCCCGCTGAAAGGCCGAGTAGGGCCAGACCGCGCAGGGTGGTGAGGGGCAGCGTCAGGCCGACAAAGCCCTGCAGCTCCTCGTGGCTGATGATGCGGGACTGCGGTGCTTCGTCGTTGATGCGGTAGCGCACGCGGCTGTTGAGCGTGGTCACATTCGCCGGCACGTCTTCGCGAAAGATGACCGTTGCTCCGTCAAGCTTGGCGCGCAGAAGCGTGGCATAGGCTTCGCTGAACCTGTGCCTGCGCTCCTGCAGGAATTCGAGGATGGTGAAATCCTTGGTGGTGAGGATGCAACCCTGTCTGGTCCACATGGCGATCTCCAACGCGGTTCCCGCGCTTCGTGACGGGAGACCGCGAACAAACAAACCCGCGCGGCCCTCTCAGTGGCTGCGCAGACTGAATATCGGTCGAGCGGCCCCCCTGCGCCGAAAGGCTGTGGCGCAGGGGCTAGGCTCCCGTCAGGAGATGTCCCGTGAAGAAACGGTGATGTGGACCAGTCATTTTTCCAACCAGGGGGCACCAACTCGGGGCTGGTGGCTCAGGCGGTTTTTTCTTCCTGCGTCACGCGCACCACCGTCAGCTTGTGGGTCTGGCCGGTGCGTGCGGACCAGTTGATCGACTGGCCTTCCTTGAGGCCGATAAGCGCAGTGCCCACCGGCGTGGTGATGGAAATGCGGCCCTTCTCGATGTCGGCATCGCCGGGATAGACCAGCGTCACGGTCTTCTCGGGGCCTTCGTCGGCTGTGTAGACGACGGTGGAACCCATGCGCACGACGGTGGCGGCGAGCGATCCGTCGCGCACGACGCGCGCCCGGTCGAGTTCGGCCATCATGGTTTCCGACACCTCGGGATTGCGATCTTCCAGCGCTTCGGCGAGGCCGGTGAGGCGATCATAGTCGGTCTGGGAAATCGTGATGCTCGGCTTGCGCCCTGTCTTCTGCTGCATTGGCTTGTCCATGCGAATAGTGCGGTCACGCAACTCCTGTGCGTGCCGGTCAGGCTTCGACTGTAGTTCGAATTTTTAAGTGATGCGCCCTGAGTTTCGTTCCGCCGTTCAAACTCGATCTATCGATCGGAAGACGGAAACGCGCCCCTCGGTTCGGAGGCGCACAGCACCGAACCGGGGGTCAATATCCCGCAATGGGACATACCCGGAAAAGAACGGAGATGTGCTTTCGGTTCGTGCTCATGCGTTAAACGTGGTGCGCAGACGGGGCGATGTCAAGGCAGTTTCGGTAAATGCATCATGCGGTGACATGTTATGCCCGGTCTTGCATGTTGCGCCTGTTTCGCTTCCGCAGGGCGGCAAAGCGAAAGCCCTCGGGCATTGCCGCGCGCACCATGATCATTTCGCCGATGGTTTCATGGGTGATGAGGCCTGCAAGCCTTTCATGACTGTCCAGAACGGCCACGGCGGGAGCCTGTGTTTCCTGCATCAGGCGCACGCCCTCGGTCAGGCTCTGCTGTTTGTGGATGGTGGGAAGGCCGGCCCGCATGGCGCTTGCGGCTGGGGCGTCCGGCCCCGCATCCCGCAGCACGCGGATCATGTCGTTACGGGTGATCAGCCCTTCCAGATGGCCCTGTGCATCCACCACGGGGAACTCGTTCTGTGTGGTGGCGAGCAGAAGGTCGATGGCTTCGCCGATGCTGGCCGAACGGCTCAGCGTGGCGAATTTCGTGACCATCACGTCGCCCGCCAGAACGCTGTTGGCCACGCTCTTGATCTGGGCGTTCTGGGCCTCTGCCGAGGCCGCCAGATAGACGAAGATGGCGATAAAGATGAGGAGCGGGTTGTAGAGCAGCCCCAGAAAACCGAACAGGAAGGCAAGGCCCTGTCCGATATTGGCGGCGATCTGTGTCGCTTTGGCCCAACTCAGCCGTGTTGCCAGAAGCGCGCGCAGCACGCGACCGCCATCCATGGGGAAGGCGGGAATGAGGTTGAACAGGACGAGAAAAATGTTCACGCCGGCCAGCCTTACGAGAAAATCGGCGCGCGGATCTTCCACCTGAAGCATCTGCTCGATGCCGGCTGTGCCGCCAAGCGCAAAGATGATGAGCGCGGCAATGACCACATTCACCATCGGGCCGGCGATGGCGATCACGAGTTCCTGTCTTGGCTCTTCCGGCATGCGCTCCAGCCGCGCCAGCCCGCCAATGGGCAGAAGCGTGATGTCCGGTGTCTTGATGCCGTAATGGCGCGCGGCAAGCGCATGGCCGAATTCATGAAGCACCACGCAGGCGAACACCGCGACGATGAAGGCAACGCCTTCCCATGCGGCTGCCGTTCCGCCGATCTGGTAGTGCATGAACCAGATCCAGACCAGTAGCAGGAAGAAGGTGACATGCACCCTGAGCACCGTGCCACCGATTTTTCCGATGTTGAAAGACCAGCCCATGAACGTCGCTCCAGTTGGCAACAACCGTATATATCTTATTTAGGTGACAATCATCGTGTTGGCATCGGGCATCGTGTTGGCATCCGGCATCATGTTGGCATCGGTGCATTGCACGATCATCTGATTGAGAGAGTTGAGTGGGTATGACGGTTGAGACGGAAGGCTTCCTTCAGCGGGTTTCGCGCAGGCGCAGGGCATTGGCCCCGGCGCTGCTCCTTCTGGTTCTGACGGTCGGTACCTTTGCTTTTTTCGCCATCGCCGATGAAGTGGCCGAGGGCGAGATAAAGGCGTTCGATGAGCGGGTGCTGCTCTCCATGCGCAATCCCGCAGATCCGGGCGATCCAATCGGGCCGCCATGGCTTGAGGAGACCGCGTTGGAGATCACCGCCATCGGCGGGTACCCGGTCATCATCATTTCGCTTCTGGTGGTGACGGGGCTTCTGGTGGTGACGCGGCGCTATGGGGCGGCGTTCTACGCCCTCTTTTCCGTGGGCTCTGGCGCGCTCGTCTCCTACCTCCTCAAGCATTATTACGAGCGGCCGCGCCCCGACATCGTGGAGCATCTGGACGTGATCCACACGGCAAGTTTTCCAAGCGGTCACGCCACCGTCACCACGGTTGCCTATCTGACGCTTGCGGCCCTCGTCATCCGCTTCTTCCCCGACTGGCGCGTCAGGCTCTATGTGCTGGCGGTTGCGGTGTTCGTTTCGTTCATCGTCGGGGTCAGCCGTGTCTATCTTGGCGTTCACTGGCCAAGCGACGTTGCGGCGGGTTGGGCGCTTGGTGCTGCCTGGGCGAGTTTCACCTGGCTCTGCCTCAGCCTGCTGGCGGTTTATCGCGGCAAAAGGCTTGCGAATGGCGCGGGAAACCAGTTGCGCGAGAGCCCGGCGGACGCTAAGGAAAAGCCATGATAACGATTTCTTGCGCAAATCTCTGGTGGTGGGCTCGCTAACAGCGGCCAGCCGTGCAGTGTGCGCGTAAAGAAAGACCATGGCCGCAGGTGAAAACCGGGCGGCCATTTTTGTCTGCGCTTCCCGGCGATGCCTGAAAAAGGGAGCATATGATGAGCCTGGAAGTTCTGGAAAATGGCGCCGAGCGTTTTGCGACGGCGGGTGGCGTCACCATCACGCGAAGCCGTGTGGAGACCGCCTATGCGGGCGCCATCGATGCCTATATCGATGCGCTGGACGAGCGCCGTGGCGCAGTCTTTTCCTCGAATTACGAATATCCGGGCCGCTACACGCGCTGGGACACGGCCATCATCGACCCGCCGCTGGTGATCTCCGCGCGCGGCCGCGCGATGAAGATCGAGGCGCTGAACGCGCGCGGCAAGGCGCTGCTGCCGATCATCGTCGATGCGGTTGCCGCACTGGATCCGGTGACGGTGCGCGAGCGTGACGAGACGCGCATTGCCCTGACGGTGGCCGAGCCTGACCGCGTGTTTTCCGAGGAAGAGCGTTCGCGCGCGCCGACGGTTTTCACCGTCCTGCGGGCGATTACCGCACTCTTCCATTCCGATCAGGATTCCAATCTCGGCTTATATGGCGCGTTCGGCTATGACCTCGCCTTCCAGTTCGACCCGATCAAGCAGACCCTGAACCGGCCGGAGAGCCAGCGCGATCTGGTGCTTTACCTGCCGGACGAAATTCTCGTGGTCGACCATCATGCGGCAAAAGCCTGGCATGATCGCTACGACTATGCGGGCGAAGGGTTTTCGACGGAAGGTCTGCCGCGTGAGGGCGCGCGCGAGACATTCAAACCAGCAGCGGAAGCGCCACCGCGTGGCGATCACACGCCCGGCGAATATGCGCGTCTTGTCGAGAAGGCCAAGCATAGCTTTCATCGCGGCGACCTTTTCGAGGTGGTGCCCGGCCAGATGTTCATGGAGCGCGTCGAGCGCCCTCCTTCAGAGATTTCGCGCCGGCTGAAGCAGATCAATCCGTCGCCCTATTCGTTCTTCATCAATCTGGGGGAGCAGGAGTTTCTGATCGGCGCATCGCCGGAGATGTTCGTTCGGGTCAATGGCCGGCGCGTCGAAACCTGCCCGATCTCCGGCACCATCAAGCGTGGCGATGACGCCATCGCCGATGCCGAACAGATCATCAAACTTCTGAACTCCAAGAAGGACGAGTCCGAACTGACCATGTGTTCGGATGTCGACCGCAACGACAAGAGCCGTGTCTGCGAGCCGGGTTCGGTGCGTGTCATCGGTCGCCGTCAGATCGAGATGTATTCGCGCCTCATTCACACGGTCGATCACATTGAGGGCCGGCTGCGTGAGGGCATGGATGCGTTCGATGCGTTCTTGAGCCATGCCTGGGCCGTGACCGTGACCGGCGCGCCGAAACTGTGGGCGATGCGCTTCATCGAGGAAAACGAGAAGAGCCCGCGCGCCTGGTATGGCGGGGCCATCGGCATGGTGCATTTCAATGGCGACATGAACACCGGCCTGACGCTGCGCACCATCCGCATCAAGGACGGTGTGGCGGAAGTGCGGGCGGGGGCCACGCTTCTGTTCGATTCCGATCCGCAGGAGGAAGAGGCCGAAACGGAACTCAAGGCGTCGGCCATGCTGTCGGCGATCCGCGATGCCGGGAAGACCAATATGGAAAACGAGATGCGCACGACCGCCCGTGTCGGTGAGGGCGTGAAGATCCTGCTTGCCGATCACGAGGATTCCTTCGTGCATACGCTCGCCAACTATTTCCGCCAGACGGGCGCGGACGTGGTGACGGTGCGCTCGCCCGTTGCCGATGATGTGTTCGACCGGGTGGAGCCGGATCTGGTCGTGCTCTCGCCGGGGCCGGGACGTCCGGAGGACTTCAACTGCAGCGCCACCATTGCCAAATGCCGTGCGCGCGAACTGCCGGTCTTTGGCGTCTGTCTTGGCCTGCAGGCACTGGTGGAAGCCTATGGCGGCGAGCTGCGACAGCTTGCCGAGCCGATGCATGGCAAGCCTTCGCGCATCCGCGTCAGCGGCAACAGCCTGGTCTTCTCGGGCCTGCCTGCGGAAGTGACAGTCGGGCGTTATCACTCGATCTTTGCCGATCCGGCGCGTCTGCCCGCCAGCTTCACCATCACGGCCGAAACGGATGACGGTGTCGTGATGGGCATCGAACATGAGGATGAGCCGGTTGCAGCCGTGCAATTCCATCCCGAATCGATCATGACGCTCGGACAGAATGCCGGCATGCGCATGATCGAGAATGTGGTGGCGCATCTGCCGCGAAAGGCGCGGGTGAAAGCAGCCTGACACATTCGGCATGTAATGCCCTGTGAAGGTCCTGCCCGGTCGGGCAGGACATCGATTGAAAGGAACCACCATGCCGTCCAACGGTGATCTTCAGCGTATTGCCCTGTGGTCCATCGTGGTGGCGTTCGGCATTTTCGGGCTGAAACTGTCGGCGTGGTGGCTGACCGATTCCGTGGCGCTGTTTTCCGACGCGATGGAATCGGTGGTCAATGTGGTGGCCTCCTTCGTCGCCTGGTATGCGCTGCGCATCGCGCACCGGCCCGCAGACGACAATCACCCCTTCGGGCACCACAAGGCGGAGTATTTCTCCGCCGTTCTCGAAGGCGTTCTGATCGTTGTTGCAGCGCTTCTGATCATCCACGAGGCATGGACCGCACTGTTTGCGCCGCGTGCGCTGGAAGCGCCGGTGGCCGGCCTTCTGGTGAATGCGCTGGCAGCGGTGGGCAACGGTCTCTGGGCGTGGCTCCTCATTTCGACCGGGCGCAAGGCCCGTTCGCCGGCCATGGTTGCCGATGGCAAGCATCTGTGGACGGACGTTGTCACCTCGGCGGGTGTCATCTTCGGTCTGGTTCTGGCGGTGGTGACCGGGTGGCTGTGGCTCGATCCGGTGATGGCGCTGATCGTTGCAGTCAACATTCTGTGGCACGGCTGGCATCTGGTGGGGGATTCCGTGCAGGGGCTCATGGATGTGTCTGTCGAGCCCGAGGAACTGGCCGAAATTCACCGGGTCGTTGAAGAAAACAGTGTCGGTGCGCTTGAATTTCATGACCTGAAAACCCGCGAGGCAGGCCGCGCCCGCTTCATCGAGTTCCATCTCGTCGTGCCGTCCGACATGACGGTTGAAGTCGCGCACCACATTTGTGACCGCATCGAGGGCGCGCTTGAAAAATCGCAGCCGGGCGCTGAAGTCACCATCCATGTGGAGCCCGCGCACAAGGCGAAATTCGCCTGATCCCGAAAGGGTAAATGGGGCGGCCATCCGCGTGTCCGCGTCTGGCTCATTTCCCTGAGCCCGGCAATCCTGTATGCCGTGATGGCAAGAATTCAGGACGCATGGTTTGATGGACACCGCACCGCAGGCAACTTTCGAGGGCCCTCTTACCCGGCTGTCGCCTGCTCTGCAGTGGCTCTTTCTGGTGTGCCTCACGGCGGTGTTTGCCGGCGTGATGCTCTATGGAACCATGCCGGCGGCGCTGCTCATCGGGCCGATGCTGGCGGCGGTGACAACGGGGGCGCTTGGCGCGGGCATTCGCGTTCCGGGGCTGGTTTTCGCCGCCGCGCAGACGCTGGTCGGGCTTCTGATCGGTGGTTCGCTGGAGCCGGCCATTCTCGCTTCCTTCGTTGATATCTGGCCGATCCTTCTGATCGCCGTCGTGGCCACGGTGGGGGCGAGCAGCTTTCTGGGTTTCATCGTCAGCCGCTGGAAGATCCTGCCCGGCACCACGGCGGTCTGGGGCTCCGCGCCCGGTGCGGCCACGGCGATGGTGCTGATGGCTGGCGCGTTTGGCGCGGATGCGCGGCTTGTGGCCTTCATGCAGTATCTCCGGGTGATTTTCGTCACCGTGGCCGCCGCCGTCATCGCCAGACTGTGGGTGGACACGTCGGGCGTTGAGGTTCCCGCGACCGTCTGGTTCCCATCCATCGACTTCAATGCTTTTGCCATCACGCTGGCAACCGCCATGGTGGGCGGGGCGTTCGGGCGATTGGTGCGCCTGCCTGCGCCGTTCTTTCTCGGTGGCATGCTGGCCGGTGCCGTTGTGCATCTGGGCGGCGGGCTGACGCTGGAGCTTCCGCCATGGCTGATGGGCGGCGCTTACATGATGGTCGGCTGGACCATCGGCCTGAAATTCGACCGGGCGCTTCTGCGCACCGCCTTCAAGGCGCTGCCGCAGGTGGTGATATCGATCGTGGCGCTGATGGCCTTCTGCGGCGCGCTCGCCTGGTTCCTGCATGTGGAATGGGGCATCGACCCGCTGACCGCCTATCTGGCGACGAGCCCCGGTGGCATGGATTCGGTCGCCATCATCGCGGCTGCCGCCTCCCAGAACGTCAATCTGTCCTTCATCATGGCTGTGCAGATGGCGCGTTTTCTCTTTGTGCTTCTGGCCGGTCCGCCCATCAGCCGCATGGTGGCGCGCTGGGCCGGTGGTTAGGGCACCGCACCGTCAGGCAGCAATGGCCAGATGGGCCTGTGTCCAGAAATCCATATAGGTCCGGGGTGGCTCGGGCGATGTCATCATGTTCTGGCTCAAGAACACGCCCACCAGCCGGTTCTGCGGATCGGTATAGGCGGTGGTGCCGAACCCGCCATTCCAGCCGAAACTGCCCGGTGTGAGCCAGGGACGTGTTCTCCTTAGGCCGACGGACATGCCAAGCCCCCATCCTGCGCCGCCTTCATCCATGAACATCGTCGCGTGCGGGGCCGTCTTTTGCCCGGGCGTCAGTTGATCGCGCGTCATTTCGGCCACCGTCTCGGCCTTAAGATAGCGTCTGCCGTCCAGCGTCCCGCCATGAAGCATCATGCGGCAGAAGGCGGCGTAATCATCCACCGTCGTCACCAGACCGCCTGCGCCGGAATCCATGGGCGGCGGATTGGTGAAGTCCACGCCCTGTTCCGGCCCGAAGACGATAAGCTCCGCTCCTCCAATGGTAAAATCCGGGCCATACTGGTTCGGCAGCCGGTCCTGCTTTTCTGCGGGGACATGAAAACCGGTGTCCTTCATGCCAAGCGGATCGAGCAGGCGCTCGCGCATGACAGCGCCGAGCCGCTGCCCCGTTGCGCGCTCGATCAGGATGCCGGCCACATCGAGCCCGTTGTTGTAGAAGAAATCCTCGCCGGGGTGCGCTGCCAGCGGCAGGGCTCCCAGCTTCTCCATGTAGTCGTCGGACGACATTTTCGGCAGCACCCAACTCGGCGCGATGCCGGCTTCGCGCATGGCTTTCTGGATCGGATATGCGTCCGGAAACACCATGATCGCGCCAAGCCCGAAGGTCATGGTCAGGAGCTGGCGCAGCGTCACGGGGCCGTTTGCGGGAACCGTGTCATCCAGTGGTCCATCAAGGCGTTTCAGAACCCGGCGGTCGGCGAGTTCCGGCAAGAGGTTATCGACGGGACCATCGAGCGTCAGCACGCCATCCTCCACCAGCATCATCGCCAGCGCCGCCGTGACCGGCTTCGTGATCGAGGCAACGCGGAAGATCGTGTCGCGGGCCATGGGTGCGCCTTTGCCGTTCAGCGCAAACGTGCCGGCAGTGCCGACATGATCCACACCATCGTGATGGATCAGCCATGTCGCGCCGGCCATGCGGCCTTCGGCGACATGCGCTTCCATGGTGTCTTTCAGCGTTTCCAGTGCCTTTGGGGATAGCGTGTTCATGGCGGTCGCCCTGTTGCTGATGGCGGAAGAAAAGGCCAGTGCCGCACCACCGGTCATCAGCCGGCGGCGGGAAAGCGAGGGGGCTTCGGTCATCCCGTCGTCTCCGCATCATATTCGTCGTGCAGCCGCCACCATTGATAGGGTGCCGTCTGGGAGATGCCTTCGGGCGCGTCTTCCCAGCTTTCCTGACGTCCGAGGGGTGTGAGGTCGAGAAATGTCCAGTTGCTGCCCAGCGCCTCGACACCGCGCCCGCTGGTGAAATAGGTGTGAAACACCGTGTCGCCTTCGTGGATGAAGACGTTGAGGCCGAAGCCGCCGGTAACGCCGAAATCCTCGTTGAAGGTGCTGTCTTCCACGGAATACCAGCGCTGCGGCCAGCCCATGCGCCTGCGAAAGGCTTCGATCTCGCCAACTGGAGCGCTGGAGACCAGCGCCAGTGTCGTGTCACGGGCGTTCAAATGGGCGGCGTGGCCGAGATTGTCGACGAACATGCAGCAGCCGGCGCATGGCGAAGGATCAGCCGGCCTGAGCATGTGGTGATAGACGATCAGCTGGCGGCGTCCCTCGAACAGATCTTTGAGCGTCAGCGTGCCTTCCGGGCTTTTGAAGGCATAGTCCTTATCAACACGGACCCATGGCAGGCGACGCCGCTCGGCAGCCAGGGCATCATGGGCGCGGGTGAGCGCCTTTTCCTTTTCAAGCAGCGCCGCGCGTGCTTTCTGCCAGTCTTCCCGGGATGCGATTTCTGGGGCGGTCATTGTGGTTTCCTCCTCGCTTCCTTGCATGTTCGAGCGCGGTATCGCGCTCGCGGTCAGGGATAAGACGCAGACGGGTTCCTCCGATCCGACATGCGGTGGCAGAAAATCCGGGGCGATTTTCCTCCGGGCTGCCATTCCCTGTCGATGTTCAAAGACTGATTAAGTTTTGCAACTGGTTGCGAATGAGTCAACCCGGTGGCATCTTGCAATCAGATTCTGGAGGGCAGATTGAACGAGACCCGGAAGACCGCCGCACCGCATCGCTCGGGCTGCCCCATCAACCTCACGCTTGAGGTGCTGGGTGACAAATGGAGCCTGATCGTGGTGCGCGACATGATGTTCGGCGACCGCCGTCATTTCCGCGAACTGCTCACCGGTTCGGAGGAGGGGATTGCCTCCAACATTCTCGCCGACAGGCTGCGCAGGCTTCTGGCGGAGGGCCTTGTCTCGAAGGCGGATGATCCGAGCCACAAGCAGAAGTCGATTTACAGCCTGACCGAGAAGGGCATCGAACTGGTTCCGGTCTTCGCCATGATTGGCGCGTGGGGCAGCAAATGGCTGCCGGTGAGCGAGGAGCTGTCGATCCGCGCGAAGCTTTTGGCGGAAGGCGGGCCATCGCTTTGGGATGCGTTCATGGAGGAATTGCGCGAAATGCATCTGGGCTTGGCTTCCGCGCAAAATGCCGGCGAACCGGGGGTGCGCATGCGTTTGCAGGCGGCTTATGAAGAGGTGCTGGCGCGCAAGGCGTCCACCGCACTTGCAAGCCGCGCCGGCGTCGTTTAATGAAGCTCCCATGATCACGCGTCAGACAGATACCTTGTCCAGTCGCGCCGCTTTCGTCGGCGAGACCGTTCGCGCGCTATTTTCCAGCCTCCTTCTTCTTGGCCTTATCGGCGATCGCCGGGTCCGTTGAAGGAGCGCCCGGCGATCGATGTCGCCGCCTGGCATCAGCTCTTTCTCCAAAACCGCGATTTGTTGTTGACAGGCCCGCCGTGCCGAGCGCACGCAACCGGTGCCGGGAGAAAATGGAATGGACGCGCATACAATGACTGACATGGCAGAAAACCGAGTACAGGATGAAGCAACCGCACAGGGCCGCAAGGGCATGGCGGATGCTTCGATAAAATATCAGCCCTATCCGCAGATCGACCTCGCAGACCGCACCTGGCCCTCCAGGCGCATTGAAAAGGCTCCGATCTGGTGCTCCGTCGATCTGCGTGACGGCAATCAGGCCCTGGTCGACCCGATGGGGCATGACCGCAAGGCGCGCATGTTCAAGCTGCTGGTGGACATGGGCTTCAAGGAAATCGAGGTGGGCTTTCCATCCGCCTCGCAGACCGATTTCGACTTCGCCCGCTGGTGCATCGAGGAAGCCGGCGTGCCGGACGATGTTTCGCTGCAGGTGCTGGTGCAGTGCCGTCCCGAACTGATCACGCGCACCTTCGAGGCGTTGCAGGGCGCGAAGCACCCGATTGTCCATTTCTACAACTCCACCAGTGAGTTGCAGCGCCGTGTCGTGTTCGGCAAGGATGTTGCCGGCATCAAGCAGATCGCCACGGACGCCGCCAAGATGGTCATGGACATGGCCGCCAAGGCCGGCGGTGGATACCGCTTCCAGTATTCGCCGGAGAGCTTTACGGGCACCGAGCTGGATGTGGCTCTGGAGATCTGTAACGCTGTCATCGAGATCATTGATCCGACGCCCGACAACAAGCTGATCGTCAATCTGCCGTCGACCGTCGAAATGTCGACGCCGAACATCTATGCTGACCAGATCGAATGGATGTGCCGCAATCTCGACCGGCGCGACAGCCTGCTGATTTCGCTGCACCCGCACAATGACCGTGGCACGGGCATTGCCGCCACGGAGCTGGGCCTGATGGCCGGCGCGGATCGCGTCGAGGGCACGCTGTTCGGCAATGGCGAGCGCACCGGCAATGTGGATGTCGTGACGCTGGCGCTGAACATGTACACGCAGGGCGTCGATCCCGAGCTGGACTGCACGGACATCAACCGCATGAAGGATGTCTACGAATACTGCAACCAGCTGGTCATTCCCGAACGTCACCCCTATGTCGGCGAGTTGGTCTACACCGCCTTCTCCGGCTCACATCAGGACGCGATCAACAAGGGCATGAAGGCCATCAAGACGGCCAACAAGCCGCTGTGGGAAGTGCCTTACCTGCCCATCGATCCGCAGGATGTTGGCCGCTCCTACGAGGCGATCATCCGCATCAACTCGCAGTCGGGCAAGGGTGGCATCGCCTATGTTCTGCAGGCCGATTACGGCCTGAACCTGCCGCGCAATCTGCAGGTCGAGTTCCGTGGCGACATTCAGGACATCACCGACCGTGAAGGCAAGGAACTGCCGGTCAAGCAGATCTATGAGCGCTTCATGGAGCTCTATGTCGACCAGCCGGACGCGCGCATCAAGTTTGTCGATCACCAGACCTTCCCGGACACTTCGGTCAAGGGACAGCGCATTGTCGAGGCGACGATCACCGATGGCGGCAAGGAAACCGTGATCAAGGGCGTGGGCACCGGCCCGGTCGATGGTTTCATTGACGCGCTCTCCAAGCATCTGGGCGTGGACATGTCGGTCATCGACTATTCCGAGCATTCCATGCAGCAGGGCTCCAATGCGGCGGCCATCTGCTACATGGAAGTCCAGCATCCGGGCGGCAAACTGTTTGGCGTGGGCGTGAACACCAACATCGTCGCGGCGTCGCTCGAAGCGGTGGTTTCGGCGGCCAACCGGATCATCGGTTGACGGGCGCGCTTTACGCTGACGATACGGGCGAGGGCGAATGCGCCCTCGTTCTGCTGCATGGCTTTGCCGGCAGCCACCGGGTCTGGGAGGGCGTGCGCAAGGCGTTGCCCAAGGTGCTGCCCAACGCGCTTCCCAAGGGCCTTCGCATTATCGCTTATGATCTGCCGGGCCATGCCCGTTCGCTTGGCCTGCCGGGCGCAGGCAGGGCCAAGTCCGTGGCGCAAACGGTTGTCGACGATCTCGCTGCGCGCGGCATTGCCCGATATCACCTGGCCGGACACTCCTTCGGCGGTGCGGTTGCAGTGCTCGCCGCTCATCTTGCGCCCCGGTCCGTCGCCTCGCTGGCGCTGATTGCACCGGGTGGCTTTGGTTCCGGGATTGCCGGCGATCTGATGGCGGCGCGCGCCCATGCACGCACTGACGATGAAATCACCGCTGCCGTTCAGGCAATGTTCGGAGCGCAGGCGCAGGTTGAGAGCGGCGTCGTGGACGCTGCGGTTGAACTCAATTCTGTTCCGGGGCAACGCGAGAAGCTCATCGAGATCAGTTCTCTCATCGTGCGCAATGGGGAGCAGGGAGCCTTCCCGCGCGCCATGCTGGAGGCGCTTGCCATGCCCGTTCACGTGGCGTGGGGTTCGCGCGATGCGGTGCTGCCGCCGCATCAGGCCGACGGGTTGCCGGGGAGCTTCATCGTGCATCGGTTGCCGGGGCTTGGCCACATGCTGCCCGAGGAGGCTCCGGCCGAGATTGCGCGCATCATCGCTGAAAGCACTGGCGCAGTCTGATCAGGATATTCGGCTTTCCCCTCGTGTTTTTCTTAAACTCGTCTTGTTTACGCCGCTTTCAGGAGCGGAACAAAACGTGATGATTTTCTGTTTTAGCCATGTTAACGATGGGTTAACGCTTCCTTGTCGTCAGGAGTACCGCCCATGAGTGAGGCTGGTCAGTCCGCAGTTTCGGTTACCAATGTGCGCCGGCTTTCCGATGCAATGCGCGAGATGAAGAATGCGGCTGCCGACAGGGCGGATGTGGTCGTGGAGATGCGTGAGGCGAGCCGCACGCGGCTTGAGCTTCTGGCGCAGGAACTCCAGCCCGTTTTCGACGATGTTCCGGCGGACGATCCGACCTTCGATTTCGCCATCTCTTCCGGTGAGCAGCCCCGGTTGTGGATCGATGCTGTTGCCCATGTGGCGATGGGCCGTGACCGCCGCACCTATCGGTTTGTCCGCGATACACGTCTTGGCCGCGTGGTGCTTGCCGAAAGCGCGGAGATCGCTCCCGTCGCCAATCAGGTAACGCGCTACATTGCCGAGCGGCTCGTGGAGCGTCAGCGGGCCGTGGAAGGTGATGTGGAGCCGCTGCCGCGCGGCGATACAAAGGAGCAGGAAACTGTTGCTCCCACGCCCTACAGGAGCGCCTGGAGCAGCTTTTTCAGCGGGGTCGCCTTCGTCATCCTGGGCGGCATTGTCGGTGTCGCCACGGTTGTTGTCGCCATGTGGGACCGCTTCCCCGAACTGGATGCGCTCCTCTCCCGCTTCTGAGGAAAAATCAAAGTCTCGCCCGCTTTATGTGGTTTCCTGCGTGATGAAGGGACCTGTTTGCGAGCGATTTTGATGAAGTTTCTGTTCTTTTGCGCCGTTTTTCTGGTTGTGGCCGGTGGCGCTTGTCTGTTTGCAGCCAATTGGATTGGCAGCAGTGTTGATGCCGAAGGTTTTCTGCATGAGCCGTTTGCGCTGATTGCGCTCGGTTCCCTGTCCGTGGCCCTTGGCGCGGCGAGCGGCACATTCGGCCTTGGCATTGCTGCATGGCGGTGCGTGCGCGCCTCCTGATCCTCAGCCGGCCTGCACGTCTCCGGTAAGGAGCGCGCCCGAAACCTCGCCTATCGTGCCATTGCCATCGGTCACGCCGCGGCGGGAAAAGCGGATCTCCCACGCGCCCGGCTTTCCGTCGATTTCGAAGAGATTGTAGTGACCGGGCGGTTTGGCGCTGCCATGGGACTGGCCGGCTGCAGCGACGCCGACGACCGGCACGGAAGCTCCGCTTGGCCCGTCGATGCGGTGGACGGTCGGCTTGTGTGTGTGGCCGTGCAGAATGAGTTCCGCGCCATGCTTGCGGATCAGTTTCTGGAACCGGCCGATGCCGTAAAGGCGCTTGCTCGCATTGGTCGCGCCACGCACGGGGGGATGATGGATCATCACGACCCGGAACAGCCCGGCCTCCCGGGTGGCGTCGAGCATCTTCGCCAGCCGCTTGGCCTGCGCTTTCGAGAAATGGCCCGACGCCATGAAGGGCGCGGTTGCGCGGGCCGAGGAAACGCCGATGATGGCGACCTGGTCGCGTACCCGCAGATAGGGGAACGCGTCTTTGCCTTTTGGGGGTGTCCCGTCGTCGCCGGTCATGTAGGCGGCCCAGGCGCGGCAGCAGCGCGCAAGCGCGCCCGGCACATAGGCGTCATGATTGCCCGGCACCACCGAGACCCTGTCCGCAGGTCCGAGGCTCTCCAGCCAGAGCCGCGCCATCTCGATTTCCTTGTCGAGCGCGAGGTTGACCAGATCGCCCGTAAGCGCAATGTGGTCGGGCGCGGCTTCGAGCATGTCGTCGGTGATGCGGTCGATCAGGCCGTGGTCGAGATTGAGCCTTCGGTTGCGCCGCCAGTTGATGTAGCCGGTGATGCGCTTGGAAGCGAGCTCACGATAGGTAACAGCGGGGAGAGGCCCCAGATGGATGTCGGAAAAATGCGCAAGGCGAAACATGTTTCGTGTGTAGAACACGCAAACCGCGCTGACCAGCCCGCCAGAGCACCGGAGCGAAAAGTGTCATCCGGTTTTCGGTCTGGCCGCTTCTCTGTCGAAGGCCGATCCGGGGGCAACCGATGAACGCACCCGCTTCACCGCCCCGAAAGGCGGCGCTCAGCGCCCGTCTTTTTCATTTCTGGCTGCGGTTGAGCAGGCCCATGACGCTGGGCATGCGCGGTGTGGTCTATGACGCGGAAAACCATGCGGTCTTCCTCGTGCGGCACACCTATGTGAAGGGCTGGCACTTTCCCGGTGGCGGTGTGGAGCCGGGCGAGAGCACCGAGGCGGCGCTTTCGCGCGAGCTTGTCGAGGAAGGCAATATCGAGATCCTCGAACGGCCGGTTCTGCGGTCGTTTCATTTCAACCGCATGGCCAGCAATCGTGACCATGTGGCGGTCTATCTCATCACCGGCTTTCGTCAGACGCATCCGCATGTGCCTGACCGTGAGATTGCCGAGGCGCGTTTCTTCCCGCTGGACGCGCTGCCGGATGGCACCAGCGACGGCACCCGCCGCCGCATCGCGGAGATTTTCGACAACGCACCCGTTTCCGACGAGTGGTAGCGCGGCGGTGCTGATTTCCGTCCTTCTCCCCGCATGCGGGGAGAAGGTGCCGGCAGGCGGATGAGGGGCGGGCGCTGCCACGAACAATGTTCCCGCTTTCACTCAGTGCCATGTGCTGGTCGCCACCGCAGGCACTCGCCCCTCATCCTCACCTTCTCCCCGCAAGCGGGGAGAAGGGGGCTTTGACCGTTGCGCCCTTTCCTTAGAGAATGGAGGCCTAGGCGGCCTTTGCCCATTCACCGCGATTGTGCGGTGCGTCCAGATTGAGCTCCGGTCCGAGCGGCACCACGCCGGTCGGATTGATGGTCTTGTGGCTGCCGTAGTAGTGGGCCTTGATGTGCAGCATGTCGACGGTCTCGGCCACGCCCGGCACCTGATAGAGTTCGCGCAGATAGTTCGACAGGTTCGGATAGTCGTCGATCCGGCGCAGGTTGCATTTGAAGTGACCGACATAGACGGGGTCGAACCGCACCAGCGTGGTGAACAGCCGCCAGTCGGCTTCCGTCAGCTGTGAGCCGGTGAGGTAGCGCTGGCGTGAGAGGCGGTCCTCCACCTGATCCAGCGTATCGAAGAGCGCTTTGAACGCCTCTTCATAGGCGGCCTGCGTGGTGGCGAAACCGGCCTTGTAAACACCATTGTTGATGTTGTCGTAGACAAGATCATTGGTGGCGTCGATCTCGGCGCGCAGGTCCTGCGGATAGAAATCCAGCGAGGCGTCGCCCCACTCATCGAACGCTTCGTTCAGCATGCGGATGATCTCCGCCGACTCGTTGGAGACGATGGTTTCCGTCTTCTTGTCCCACAGCACCGGCACGGTGACGCGGCCGGAATAATCCGGGTCGGCCTTGGTGTAGATCTGGTGCATGAAGTCGAAACCGTAGAGGTCGTCGCCCGTCGCACCGTCTTCCCTGAGGAAGGTCCAGCCATTTTCACCCATGAAGTGATGGACGACCGAAACGGAGATCACGTCTTCCAGCTTCTTCAGCTTGCGGAAGATGAGCGTGCGGTGCGCCCACGGGCAGGCGAGCGATACGTAGAGGTGGTAGCGCCCGGGCTCGGCCCTGAAGCCGCGCTCGCGGCCTTCAGCCGGTGCGCCGTCCTTCGTGACGAAATCCCTGAACTGCGATTTGGACCGCTCGAAGCGGCCGCCGGTCTTGGAAGTGTCGTACCACTGATCGCGCCAGACACCGTCAACGAGCAAACCCATTCTCGAAACTCCTTTGTTCCAGCCGCATGTAGGTTATTGCCGGGGTGAACCCAACCGTTCTGGTTGTAAACACTGCGTCAACAATTTTGGTTCCGCGGTAAAGTTCCAGTGGACGAGGCAGGGAATTGCTGGTAGCGGGAAAACCATTCAGCGAGGAAAACGCACGACATGATCCTGTTTCTGGTGGAGCGACGACGAAAGGACTAAAGGCCCCTGGCATGGGGCGGGCGGGCCTATGGCCGCTTCCACCTTTCGAGACCACCGGACTAGACGATCATGGCTTCTGCCGAAATTCATTACCTGCCGGAACAGCCGGCCCACGACGCTGAAATCGAACTCATCAACGAAGAAGCCTTCGGCCCCGGCCGCTTCACCCGCGCGGCCTACAAGATCCGCGAAGGCGGCCTGCATGATCGTGCGCTCTCTTTTGTCGCCATTCATCAGGATGTGGTGATCGCCTCGGTGAGGATGACGTGGATCGCCGCCGGCGAGGGCAGGGCGCTTCTGCTCGGGCCGCTGGCCGTGCGGCCTGCCTTCAAGAGCATCGGCATCGGCCGCAAGCTGGTGCACATCGCCATCGAGGCCGCGCGTGAGGCCGGAGCGGGCGCTGTCGTGCTCGTGGGAGATGCGCCTTACTACGGGCCGCTGGGGTTTGAGAAAATCCCCTATGGCCAGATCGAGATGCCGCGCCCGGTTGATCCAAACCGGCTTCTGGCGGTGGAATTGCAGGAAGGCGCGGTCGCCCGCCTTCAGGGTGATGTCACCCACGCGGCGCTGGCGCGATAGCGCAGTCCAGAAAAACTGCGGAAAACCGCTCCGCCCCCGTGGTTCGACAGGCTCACCATGAGGGCTCGGGTGGTGCCTGCGGTTCAAGCTGATGCCCCCGCTGCACAACCACAGCCCTCATGGTGAGCCTGTCGAACCACGGGGGCGGGAAGCCGCTTCCCTCAGCGTCCCTCGCGATACCACATGGCACCGAAGGCGAAGAGCAGCAGGGCGAGCGCCAGAAGGCCGGTGAAGACGGGCACCCGGCGCACGGCCTTCAGCACGCTGTCATCCGTTGTTCTGAACCCGATCCAGTCATTGCCCGAAGCGGTGCCGGTACGGCGGACGGGAACGATGTTGGGCAGATTGCCATCGGCAATGCGGCGCACCGAGCCACCCGTTGCATCCGCTGCCGGGGTGAGCCTCTCCAGCGTCGAAACCATGTCGCCGAATTCCGGTGCGTTGACCGGGCCGACATGGGCGAGCGTCGTCAGCTCGCCATTGGCGATGCTGTAGATGCCGATCTCGTTGGTTTCCAGACTGGTGGAGAAGCGGCCGGGGCCAGCCGGGCCAAGCTCTGCGGAAAGCAGATTGCCGGACGGCGTGGTGATTTCGGCGGGCGGCGCGCCCTCTTCCATCGTCTGGCGGGTGATTTCGAGCCGCATGCCGCGACCTGCCGCTGAAAGGCGCTCCTCTTCCAGCTCCGGTTCCTTCATCAGCCAATGGGCGATGCGCCGATAAAGCGCCACATGCGGGCCGCCGCCTTCGAACCCGCGTGCCCACAGCCAGCCCTGATCGGACAGGAACATGCCGACGCGGCCTTCGCCCTTGCGGTTGAGGATGAGAAGCGGCTGGTCGTTCGCGCCCTGCATCACCACCTGACCGTCGGGCCGGTCGATGCCGATCAGACGGAACCAGCGGCTCCATTCCGGCGGTTCGGATGCAGAGCCCTCAAGGCCACGCGTGACCGGATGGCGTTCGCCGGTTTCGGTCAGGCGGGGGTAAAACCCCTGTTCGAGCACGTCGCCGGTTGGCAGACCCGGCAGAGCGGAGATGAGCGGGGTGCGCGCGATGGACTGGTTGCCGGCGAATTCCGGTCCGGCTGCAATCAGAAGCGCGCCGCCATTCTCCACATATTCGGCGATGTAGTCGTAATAGAGGATCGGCAGAACGTCGCGGTGCTGGTAGCGGTCGAAGATGATGAGATCGAAATCGTCGATCTTCTCCACAAAGAGCTCGCGGGTGGGAAAAGCGATCAGCGACAGTTCGTTGATGGGCGTCCCGTCCTGCTTCTCCGGCGGACGCAGAATGGTGAAATGAACCAGATCCACAGAGGCGTCGGATTTCAGAAGGTTGCGCCAGGTGCGTTCGCCAGAATGCGGCTCGCCCGAAACCAGCAGAACCCGCAGGTTCTCGCGGATGCCATCGACCAGCGCGACCGCACGGTTGTTCACGTCGGTCAGCTCGCCCTCAACGGGGTCGATGGCCAGTTCGATGATGTTGCGCCCGGCGCTCGGCACGTCGATCTCGAGCCGTGTTTCGCGGCCGATCAGGGCGTCTTCGATGAACAGTTCCTCGCCATTGATGATGACGCGCACTTCCACCGGTCCGCGCTGCTCGTCCGTGGCGATCACCCGGTAGGTCATCTCCAGCGGCTTGCCGACAATGCCGAAGCGCGGCGCGCGTTCGAAACGGATGCGGCGGTCCATTTCGTCCGCTTCGCCGGTGATCAGACCATGAACCGGCGCGCCAAGGGCTGCCGCATTTTCGGGAATGTCGTGCACCTGCCCGTCGGTGATCAGCACCGCCCCGCCGACGCGGGAAGGCGGCACGTCGCGCAGCGCGCCGTCCAGCGCCTCGAAGAGATGTGTCTGTGCGTTTTCCGTGGCGGAAGACGCGCGGCCCGTGCGCACCACGCGGGTCTCGAATTCCTTGAAACGCGCCAGCCGTGCTTCCAGTTCGGCAGCGGCCTGGTCGGTCATCTCGCTGCGACCGTCGATGGTGGTCTGGCTTTGGCTTTCGTCCACCACCACGGCCACGACGCTCTTGAGCGGTTCGCGTTCCTCATCGAGAAGGACGGGATTGGCAAGCGCTGCACCCAGGGCGGCAAGGGCTGCAAGCCGCAGCCACGCCCCGCGCTGCCGTGTCCACAGACCGGCAAGCGCCAGAAGCGCGACGGGCGCGAGTAGGGCGGCCAGTACTGGCCAGGAGAAGAAGGGTTCGAAACTGAGCGACCAGTTCATGCTACTGCCCCAGTCGTTCAAGCAGGACCGGCACATGCACCTGGTCCGATTTGTAGTTGCCGGTGAGCATGTACATCATGATGTTCACGCCCGCGCGGTAGGCATAAAGGCGCTGCAGCGGATCGTTGGGCACGGTCGGCAGAAGCGGCTCGCCATTGGCGTCGAGCGCCCAGGCTCCGGCCAGATCGTTTCCGGTGATCATGATCGGCGTCACCCCGTCGCCCACCCGCACCGGGCGGTCGGTGCGTGAGGGGGCGTTGAACGAGGCTTCCACCCAGAGGGGGCTTCCGCGATAGCGGCCCGGAAACTCAGGCAGGATGAAGAAGGCCTTGGTCAGCACGTGATCTTCCGGCACCGGTTCCAGCGGCGGAACGTTGAGACCGGAAAGGATGTCGCGCAGGCGCTGCGTTGCTGGCGTCACCGCATCCGAGCCAAAGCCGGTGGAATACTGGTCGCGCGTGTCGAACAGCACCGTGCCGCCCGACTGCATGTAGGCGTCGATGCGGGCTATTGCTTCTTCGCCGGGCATCGGTGCGTCGGGATCGATGGGCCAGTAGATGAGCGGGTAGAAGGAGAGCTCGTCGGTTGCGATGTCGACGCCTGCCGGCTCTCCGGGTTCGAGCGCGGTCTTGGCGGCGAGGAAGGTGGAAAGCCCCTGAAGGCCTGCGCGGCTCGTGGCGTCGAGCGAGGAAAGCCCGGTCAGCACATAGGCAATGCGTGTCTGCGAGATGGCGGCGATGGCGTCGGCCTCGCCGGTGCGCTCGTCCTGCGCGCGGGCTGTATCCGGCGACATGATTGCAAGCGCCAGTCCCATGGCGAGCATGGCGGCCGCGCCCCTGGCCAGTTGCGGTTTGCGGCGCAGTCGTCCGCCAAGCCACAGAACGGCCAGCGTATCGAGCGCAAGCAGTGCGAGGGCGGCGGCAAAGAGCGGCCCCTTCAGCGGCTGCTGCTCATCGAAGCCATAGCTGATCGCGGTCATCGGGGCAGGGGCCTCCGGGCGGGTGATCGGGGTGAGTTCTGCATCGGGTGCGAGCAGATTGTGCGCCACGACGCCTTCTTCGCTGCCATAGAGACCGGGCGGGTTCTTGAGCGTGACGGCGGTTGCGCCTGCGGCAAGCGGCTCGGCATCGCCCGATGGAGGGACGAGGCGTCCGTCGGCGGAAATCATGCGGTAGGGGGCAAGTGCCCGTCCGCCTTCGGCGCCCGGCTCATTGAGGGTGCCCTGATTGCGCGAGAACTGGACGATCCGGCGCAACATTTCCACGAAACTGCCGGAAATCGGCAGGTTCGACCATGTGGCCTCCGGCGTGACGTGAAAGAGCACGATCTGCCCTTCGCCGCGCGCAATGCCGGTTACCAGCGGTGTGCCGTCGGCCAGATTGGCCCAGCTGCGTTCCACGATGTCGGGCGAAGGTTCGGCGAGAACCTGCCGGTTCACCGTCACGTCGCGGGGCGGGGCGAGATCGGAGAAGGGGCCATTGGGCGGGAACTCCGCCACGGGCTGCGGCTCGGTCCAGGAGAGCGCGCCGCCCAGCGAGCGTTCCCCCAGCCTCAGCCGCACCGGCAGCAGGTCTTCGTCATTCTCGGCTGCGGCGAGCCTTGGGCCGGCAAAACGCACCAGCGTGCCGCCGGCGTTGACCCAGTCGATCAGCGCCTGACGGGGTGATGCGGGAAGCGTGCCCACATCGGCCATGACGATCACGGCCGGGTTCTGCTCCAGAAGCTCCGGCAGCGCTTCCGTCAGTTCCGCGCTTGAGGGTTGCAACAGGTCGGCAAAGGGCGAGAGCGCGCGCTCGATATAGTAGAGCGGCGAAAGGAGCGGCTGCGCCTGATCCGCCTCACTCTGGGAGATCAGGCCGATCCGCCGGCGCTTGCTGTTTTCATCGAGAACCCGAAGGGCGGCGGCCTGGTTTTCACCCTCAAGCCCCACGGAAACGAAATCGTTGCGCAGCTCAAACGGCAGGCGCATCGCGCCCACGGCGCGGGTTTCGCCGACGCCGAACGTGATCGTGGTTTCGGCGATGCGCCGGCCCCTGTCGTCGCTCGCAAAGGCGACCGCCTGACGTGGCCCGGTGTCGCCTGCAGCGCGTGTCGCCGTTACTTCGAAGGCTTCCGCCGTGTTCTGCGCATCCGTTGCTGCGAGAAGGCCGAGCCGCTCGGGCGATGCCCAGAGAACTTCGCCCGGTGCGCTGGCGAACAGTTCGCCGAACGCCGCCTCATCGCCCGTCGCCGCGAGCCCGTCGGAGAGCACCGCAATGGCCGCACCCGGAAAGTCTTCCAGCGCGCCTGCCACCCGGCCATAGATTACAGGCCGGTTGCCCGGCACGGGGCGGGGCTGCGCGGCGTTCAGCCTTTCAAGCGCGGTGTCGGCGTCGAACGGGCCGATTTCCTGGTTCTGTTCTTCAGCCGTCAGCGCCAGAACAACCGGTTGTTCATTGGCGCGGGCGTCTTCGATCAGGCGTGCTGCGGTGGCCACGCGTTCATCCCAGTCGGGCGCGGAAGCCCAGCCATTGTCGAGCACGATGGCGAGCGCCGCAGCGTCGCCGGCCGCCTTCTCGCGCGGGTTTAACACCGGATCGGCCAGCGCCAGGATCACCAGTGCGGCAAGCAGCAGCCTGAGCAGGGTCAGCCACCACGGGCTCTTGTGGGGCGTCTCCTCGCGCTTTGCCACGCGGGCCAGAATTTTCAGGGGCGGAAAGGTTTCGGTCTGCGGGCGTGGCGGGGTGAGACGTAAGAGCCACCAGATCACCGGCAGGGCGATCAGGCCCCAGAGCAGAAACGGTTGTGCGAAAGAGAGGGAAAGCCAGTTCAAAGCCCGCCCTCCATGCCGAAGCCTGCGTCAACGCTCATGGCGTTGTGGACCGTTACGAGCGCCTGTGCGGCTGGCCGGTCCGTGTGGTGCACGGTATAGCTCCAGCCAAGCCGCTTGCACCAGCCGGCAAGTTCTTCGCGCCGCGCGAGATAAAGCCGGCGATAATCGTCGGCCAGCGTTTCGGCGCGGCCTGCCGTCAGCTTGTCGCCTGTTTCCGGGTCGGCAAACTCGGTGCGGCCGGAATAGGGGAAGCTTTCCTCCGCCGGGTCGGCAATCTCGATCAGATGGGCGCGTGCGCCACGGCCCGCCAGCTGGTCGAGCCAGGCGATGGTTTCTTCCACCGGATCGAGGAAATCACTCGCCAGCACCACATCTGAGAAGCGGCGCACCTGCAAGAGGTCTGGTCGCGCGGGAAGGCTCGGGGCATGCATGAGCTGCGTCGCCAGCCGCTCCGCGCCGTTGCGGGCGGAAAACGGGTCGGTGACGCCCGGCCAGGCAATGCGTTCGCCACTGCGTGACAGAAGCTCGGCCAGCGCAAGGGTGAGGACCAGCGCGCGCGATTCCTTGGCGGTTGGCGCAAGCGAGGATTTGAAGAGCATGGACGGCGACGGGTCGGCCCAGAGCCACACCGTGTGGGCAGCCTCCCACTCGCGGTCGCGGACATAAAGATGATCGTCGCGCGCCGAACGCCGCCAGTCGATGCGCGAGATGGCCTCGCCATCCACATAGGGCCGGAACTGCCAGAAATTCTCGCCGATGCCGCGCTTGCGGCGGCCATGCCAGCCGGCGATCACATTGTTGGCCACGCGCCGGGCGTCCACCAGCAGGTCAGGCATCAGCGCGGCCCGCGCGCGAGCGCGAACCAGCGCATCGTTCGATGCAACCGGTGTGGAAACTTCGCCGATCTTTGCCATCAAGATCCTATCTGGGGCAGGCCGCCCATTAGTCGAGCGTTTTCACGAGACGCCGGATCACGTCGCGCACGGTCATGCCTTCTGCACGGGCCGCGAAAGTGAGCGCCATGCGGTGCTGGAGAACGGGTTCGGCGAGTGCGCGCACATCGTCCACCGAGGGCGCGAGCCGTCCGTCATAAAGCGCGCGGGCGCGGGCGCACAGGGTCAGCGCCTGGCTGGCGCGCGGGCCGGGGCCCCAAGCCACATGGCGGTCGGTGTCGGGATTGCCAACGCCCGGCCTTGCCGTGCGCACGAGCTGCAGAATGGCGTCGACCACGCTTTCGGGCACCGGCATGCGGCGGATCAGCATCTGGATCTCCTTGAGCCGCTCGGCGGTGAGCACATTGGCGGCTTCCGCTTCGCCCACACCGGTGGTTTCCAGAAGGATGCGCCGCTCGGCTTCGAGTTCGGGATAGAGAATGTCCACCTGCATCAGAAAGCGGTCGAGCTGCGCTTCCGGCAGCGGATAGGTGCCTTCCTGCTCCAGCGGGTTCTGCGTCGCGAGCACATGGAAGGGCGCGGGCAGGTCGTGCCGGTGGCCGGCCACGGTCACGTGATATTCCTGCATCGACTGGAGAAGGGCCGACTGGGTGCGCGGGCTGGCGCGGTTGATCTCGTCGGCCATCAAAAGCTGCGAGAAGATCGGACCGGGGAGAAATCGGAAGGAGCGCTTGCCCTTCTCATCCTGTTCCATCACTTCCGAGCCCAGAATGTCGGAGGGCATGAGGTCCGGCGTGAACTGGATGCGTCGGGCGTCGAGGCCGAGCACGACGCCGAGCGTTTCCACCAGCTTGGTCTTGGCCAGCCCCGGAACGCCGACGAGAAGCGCATGGCCGCCGGCCAGCAGCGCCACCAGCGTGCGCTCCACCACCGCTTCCTGGCCGAAGATCACCTGTCCGACGCCATCGCGCACCCGGGCGATGTCCGCAAGCGCGCGTTCGGCCTCGGCGATCATCTCCTTGTCGCTCATGGGCTTTTCGCCGGGGACTTCGTTCTTGGAAACAATGCTCATGCCGTCTCGATCCTTGTTGAGGCCCGCGGGTATAGTGCGGGGCGGGAGGAACGGACCAGGCCGGCACGTGTCTGAAGCGATTCGTACCGTCACGTCCCTTTGGGAAATTTAAAACACTGAACAAGGCTGACAAGCGAAACAACAGTGACTATTTCGTGACCATGGACGATGAAACGACTAAGAGCACATCAAGTCTCGCTGAAGCTGGCGACGCCGTCAGTCTTGAGGCAATGATAGCGCGCGCGGCCCGCTCCGGAAAAGGCGCGCCGCCCGTCGAGCGCTGGAACCCCGCCTTTTGTGGCGATCTCGACATGGAGATCAAAGCCGATGGCACCTGGTTCTACATGGGAACGCCGATTGGCCGCCCGGCGCTGGTACAGCTTTTCTCCTCCGTTCTGCGCAAGGATGAGGACGGCAAAACCTATCTCGTAACTCCGGTGGAAAAAGTCGGCATCCGCGTCGAGGATGCGCCTTTCCTCGCCGTGGAGATGGTCGTGACCGGCGCGGGCGAAGACCAGGCGCTCACTTTCCGCACCAATGTCGGCGATGTGGTCGAGGCCGGGCCAGAGCATGAACTGCGCTTCGTGGACCAGCCCGAGACCGGCGGGCTAAAACCCTATCTCCATGTGCGCGGGCGTCTCGAGGCGCTGGTGGCCCGTTCTGTCATGTATGATCTGGTGGAGGCGGGCGAGGAGATCGAGATCGACGGGCAGCTCATGTTTGCCATCCGCTCGCGCGGTTCGGTTTTTCCCGTGATGCCCGTCGCCGAACTGCATAGACTTTCGCAATGACCATGACGACCGCGCCCAAAAGCCTGTTCTCGGCAGAGGAATTCCGCCGCCGCGCTGCAAGACAGCAGGGACCGGCAGGGGCGGAAGACTATGGCGATCACAGCCTGAACCCGGACCTGCGCGAAATGATCGTCCGGCCCGGCCTGCGCGATGCGGCGGTGCTCATTCCGGTTGTCGATCACGCCGATGGCGCGTCGGTCATCCTGACCCAGCGCACGCTGGCGCTGCGCAACCATTCCGGCCAGATCGCCTTTCCCGGCGGCCGCATCGACCCGGAGGACGTGTCGCCCGAGGCTGCGGCGCTCCGCGAGGCGGATGAGGAAATCGGCCTTCGGCCCCGCATCGTGGATGTGGTCGGACGCATGCCCGATTACTCGACCGGCAGCGGTTATCGCATCGCGCCGGTGCTTGGTATCGTCCGTCCGGGCTTCCGGTTGCACCTCAATCCCGACGAAGTGGATGCCGCCTTTGAGGTGCCGCTTGCCTTTCTCATGGATCCCGCCAACCATCGGCGCGAAAGCCGTTTGTGGCAGGAGAAGGAACGGTTCTATTACACCATGCCATTCGGCGAGCGCTTCATCTGGGGCGTGACCGCCGGCATTATCCGCACCCTTTACGAAAGACTTTATGCTTGATGGACAAGCGACTGATTTCAGAATCGCAATGGCTGGCCGACGAAAAGCTTCAGAAACTGCTCGCAGCCCTTTCCACCGAGGGCGATGAGGCGCGCGTCGTCGGCGGCGCGGTGCGCAACACGCTGCTTGGCCAGCCTGTCACCGACATCGATATCGCCACCACCACGACGCCGGATGAGACCGTGCGCCGCGCGCGCAAGGCAGGTTTCCGCACCGCGCCGACGGGCATCGATCACGGCACCGTGACGGTGATCGCCGATGGTCACGCCTATGAGGTGACGACGCTGCGCGCCGACGTGGAAACCGATGGCCGCCGCGCCAGCGTCACCTTCGGGCGCGACTGGCAGAACGATGCCGAGCGCCGCGACTTCACGATCAACGCGCTCTATGCCCGCGCCGATGGCGACATCATCGATCTGGTCGGCGGGCTTGCGGATCTCGACAGCCGCACCCTGCGCTTCATCGGCGATGCGGACACCCGCATCACCGAGGATTATCTGCGCATTCTGCGTTTCTTCCGCTTTTTCGCCTGGTATGGCGCTGGCCGTCCGGATGCCGCCGGGCTGAAGGCCTGCACGCGTCACCGCGACGGGCTGGAGCGTCTTTCCGCCGAGCGTGTCTGGGCGGAGCTCAAGAAGCTTCTGTCCGCGCCCGATCCCTCGCGTGCGCTTCTGTGGATGCGCCAGACCGGTGTGCTGACGAAGATCCTGCCGGAATCGGAGAAATGGGGCATCGACACGATCGGCCCGCTGATGGAGGCGGAGCGTACGCTTGGCTGGGAGCCGGAGCCGCTTCTGCGACTTGCTGCGATCATTCCGCCCCATGAGCCGCGCATATCGGAACTGGGCAAGCGGCTGCGCCTTTCCAACGCGGAAAAGGCGACGCTGATGGGCTGGGCGAGGGCACCCGTTCCGCAGCCTGATCTCGATGAGGCCGGATTCAGAAAAATTGCCTACCGGTCTGATGAAAAAGGTCTTTTGTGGCGGCTGAAGCTGGCGCTTGTGAGCGCACGGGCGCGCGCTGCCGAGGATGACAAGGCGCTGATGGAGGCTGCCGGCTTCACCCGTCTGATGAAGCTCGCCGCCGCATGGCAGAAGCCGGTGCTTCCGGTCGATGGCGGCGATCTGGCAAAGCTCGGGCTGGAAAAGGGGCGCGCGGTCGGTGAAGTCCTGTCGCGGCTTCAGGACGAGTGGATCGAGTCTGATTTCTCGTTGAAGCGCGACGCGCTGCTTGAGCGCGCCGCAGATATGATTTCGACCGCAGGCTGACCCTTTTCGGGGCCCGCAGTCTTTCGGGGCAGTGCGCGGCTCAGGCCGCGTTCTTGGCCTGTCCGATGCGTGAGCGGATGGCTTCCACCATGCTCTCGCGGATCACCGTTTCACCATGGGCATCGCGCATATGTTCGGCTGCGCGGCGGATCACCTCCGCTTCTTCCTCATGGCGTGTGTGCCAGTCGCAGCCTGGAACGAGCGAGCCGCAATGAAATTCCTTCATGAGACTGTCCTCCTGTTCTCGGTTGATGCGTGCCTTAAACTATAACACGGAATGCGGCGAGAGGTTGCTGAGGGAAACAAACTTGATTGGCATTGAGCTAGCCCACAGCGTCATCCGCCGTGCCGTCAGACTTCAAGCATTTCCTCGATCTCGCCGCGCAGCCATGCCTTGAATTCGCGCACCTTTGCCGGTTCCTGCCGGTTCTCCGAGGTGATCAGCCAATAGCTGTAGCGTGTTCTGGCGCGCTGTTGAAACGGCGCGACCAGACGCCCGCATTGAAGCGCATCATAAGCGAGTGTGTGCCAGGCAAGCATGACGCCCTGTCCGGCGATGGCTGCATCAAGGCAGAGCGCGGCGTCGGTGAAACTGTCGCCCTCAACGAGGTCGCGCTGGTCAAGACCAAGCGGTTTCAGCCACACATCCCATGCAATGTTCGAGTTGGCGTCGCGGATGATCGGCGCTGTGAGTATGTCTTCAGGCGTCTCGAGCGCGTCGGCCAGCGCCGGGGCGCAGACCGGAAACACTTCCTGCGGCAGGAGATATTCGCTCTTCACGCCCGGCCAGTCGCCTTCGCCCACACGGATCGCCAGATCGATGTCGCTGCTGTCGGGATTGATGAGGTCGGTCGAGGCCTCCAGCCGCAGCTTGGTTTCCGGATGCGCTCTCGTATAGCGCGCCAGCCGCGGCACGAGCCATTTGGATGCGAAGACGGGCGCGACAGAGATGGTCAGGACCGAATCCGTGTCGTGACGCGTCATCGCCACCGCCGCATCAAGTGTCTGGAAGCCGAGGCTCAGCCGGTCGATGAACTGCTGGCCGAGCCCGGTTGGCCGGATGCCGCGTCCCGTCCGCTCGAAGATTGCCGCGCCGAGCTGCGCTTCGGTCTTGATGATCTGCTGGCTGACGGCTCCCACCGAAACGCCCAGTTCATCGGCAGCCGCACTGAGTGAGCCGCACCGACCCGCCGCTTCGACGGCGCGCAATCCGTTCAGGTGAACGCGTGGCAGGTGTTTCATATAGTTTTTCTAAAACAAAGCGCAGGCAATCTCCATTGAAAATAATGCCAAACGCCGGGATTTTGGCTCTCGTAGAGAAATCTCACAGATGGAGAAGGCGCCATGTTTCAGTTTTTCTGGATAATGGTTCAAACCTTCAGGGACAATCACCGGCGAGCGGTGCAGGATGCCTGGGATGACAATTGGTGGCGTGATCCGCTGGCGCATCCGGCTCTTCGCGGCATGTCGGAGCGCGAGCTGGCGGATTTGCCGCTGCGTCGCTCCAGTTTTGAAGACCATGAGGAAGAAGAGCCGATGGCCGCACCAGCAGTGCAGCCACCGGCATTCGTGTCCAGGCTTACTCAGCAGCCATCCGTTCGCCCAGAAAGCCACCCGACTGGCGTTTCCACAGCTGGGCGTAAAGCCCGTCCTGTTCCACCAGCGCGTCGTGCGAGCCCTCTTCGACAACGCGGCCCCGGTCCAGCACGATGATCCTGTCGAGAGCGGCAATGGTGGAGAGCCGGTGCGCCACGGCGATAACCGTCTTGTTCTCCATCAGCCGCTCAAGATTTTCCTGAATCACCGCTTCGATTTCCGAATCCAGCGCCGATGTTGCCTCATCGAGGATGAGGATCGGCGCATTCTTCAGCATCATCCGGGCGATGGCGATGCGCTGGCGCTGGCCGCCGGAGAGCTTTACGCCCCGCTCGCCCACCACCGCGTCATAGCCGGTCCGGCCTTTCGGGTCGGTCACATCGAGGATGAACTCATGCGCCGAGGCGCGCTTTGCCGCCGCGATGATTTCCTCTTCGGTGACGTCGCCCCGCCCATAGGCGATGTTGTCGCGGATCGAGCGGTGCATCAGCATCGGCTCCTGGCTCACCACGCCGAACTGCGCGCGCAGCGAGGCCTGCGTTACCTGCGTGATGTCCTGACCATCGAGCAGGATGCGCCCGTGCTCGGCCTCGAAAAGCCGCAGCATCAGGCTGACAATGGTGGTCTTGCCGGCGCCCGAAGGCCCGACCAGCGCCACGCGCTCGCCCGGCTTGATGTGCAGGTTCAGCCCCTCGATGATGCCGCTTTCCTTGCCGTAATTGAACGTCACGTCGTCAAAGCGGATGTCGCCTTCGGCGCGCGGCATGACCTTTGCGCCTTCGGCGTCGCGGATGGACGGTTCCACCGAAACGACGGTGGTTGAGTCCTGCACGGTCGCGTAGTTGCGGATCAGCCCGTTGATGTTGAACATCATCCAGCCCGACATCTGGTTCAGCCGGAAGACGAGGCCCATGGCCGCCGCGATCTCGCCTGTGGTGATGGCGCTGTCGAGCCAGCGCGACACCGCCAGCACGAAGATTGCCGCCATCATGAAGCCGTTGACGATGGCCACAGTCACCCGCACACGGGTGATGGCGCGCGTCAGCTTCTGCACCGCGCTCAGGAAATGCGCCATGCCCTCGCGCACATAGGAATGCTCGCGCTGGCCGCTGTCGAACAGCTTCACCGCCAGAATGTTGGTGAAGGCGTCGACCATGCGTCCGTTGAGGATCGAGCGCTGGTCCGCCGTGCGCCGGCCTGCCCGCCGCAGGGGCGGCAGCAGGAAGCGCGCGATGGCCATGTAGGTTGCGAGCCAGAGCAGGATGACCACGCCCATCCACGGGTCGAGCACCGTCAGAATGGAGAGCGCCAGCACCACGAAGGTGAGGAAGCTCCACATGGTCTGCAGGACGTTGATGATGAAGTCGCCCGTGGCTTCACCGCCCTGAAGGATCTTTGTGGCGATCCGGCCGGCGAAGTCGTTCTGGTAGAACTCATAGGGCTGTTCGATCACCCGCCGGAACGACTGCCAGCGCACACGCTGGTAGAAGGCAGGCGCGATGACCTGCTCTTCCAGCACCGTGTTGACGATGATGACCACGGCGCGGATCACCAGAAGCAGGGCCAGAAAACCGGCCAGCTTCGTCCAGTGGTCGGCGATGAGCGTTGCCGGCGAGGAGGAATCCAGCAGGTCGATCAGCCAGCCAAGCGCCCAGTAAAGCCCCGCATCGACGGCCCCCATCAGGCCGCCGGCGATCAGCAGCAGGATGAACGGCCATTTGGCCTGCCGGGCGAAGAAGAGAATGAACTCATGCGCCTTGACCGGCAGGACCGCCCGCGGCGTGTCGCCGAAGGGGTCTATGACCTCTTCGAGACTGCGCCACAGGCTGTCGGTTTGGTGGGGCTCCGTCTTTTTGCTGTCTTCCTTCATTCCGCAGCCTCGTTTGCTTCGAGATCGAGAAACCCGCCGGACTGGCGCTGCCAGAAGCTTGCATAGAGCCCGCCGGCGGTAACCAGATCGTCATGCGTGCCTTCCTCGACGATCCGGCCCTTGTCCATCACCACCAGGCGGTCCATGGCGGCGATGGTGGAGAGCCGGTGGGCGATGGCGATCACCGTCTTGCCCTGCATCAGGCGGTAGAGGTTTTCCTGGATCGCCGCCTCGACTTCGGAATCGAGTGCGGAGGTCGCCTCGTCGAGGATGAGGATCGGCGCATCCTTGAGCATGACGCGGGCAATGGCAATGCGCTGGCGCTGGCCACCTGACAGTTTGACGCCCCGTTCGCCCACATGGGCGTCAAAGCCCACGCGGCCCTTCGGGTCCGTCAGTCCGCCGATGAAGCTCATCGCCTCGGCGCGCCGGGCCGCTTCAAGCATCATCTCTTCGGTCGCGTCGGGGCGGCCATAGAGGATGTTGTCGCGTACCGAACGGTGCAGCAGGGACGTGTCCTGCGTGACCATGCCGATCGCGGCGCGCAGCGTGTCCTGCGACACGTCGGCGATGTCCTGGCCATCGATGACGATGCGCCCGCGCTCCAGATCGTAGAAGCGTAAGAGCAGGTTCACGAGCGTCGACTTGCCCGCGCCCGAACGGCCCACGAGGCCGACCTTCTCGCCGGGCTTCACGGTTAGCGACAGCTCTTCGATGACGCCTCCCTTCTTGCCGTAGTGGAAGCCGATCCCGTCGAAATCGATCTTACCTTCCGGCACTGCAAGGGCCTTTGCGTCCGGCTTGTCATCGACCAGCCGGGGCATGGAGATCGAGCTGATGCCGTCCTGCACGGTGCCGACATTCTCGAACAGCGCCGTCAGCTCCCACATGATCCACTGCGACATGCCCCACAGGCGAAGCACGAGGCCGAGCACCACGGCCACGGCGCCGACGCTTACCGCACCGGCCACCCACAGGGTGACGGAGAGATACCCGACCACGACGAGGCACAGGGCGTTGAGCAGGTAGAGCAGGCCGTAGAGACCGGTGATGTTACGGAACTGCTCATGCACCGTGTCGAGGAAGCCGCCCATGCCCTCGCGGGCGTAAGACGCTTCGCGTCGGCCATGCGAGAAGAGTTTTACCGTCTGAATGTTGGTGTAGCTGTCGACCACGCGGCCGGTCATCACCGAGCGGGCGTCTGCCTGTCGCTGCGCGATCTTGCCGAGCCTGGGCACGTAATGGCGCATGAGCAGGATGTACCCCACCAGCCAGCCCACCAGCGGTGCTGCCAGCTTCCAGTCGGCCGAGGCCGCGAGAACCAGCATGCCGGTGAAGTACACCGTCACATAGTTCATCACGTCGGTCATCTTGATCACGCATTCGCGCACGGCAAGCGCCGTCTGCATCAGCTTGGTGGCGATGCGGCCGGCAAACTCGTCTTGATAGAAGCTCATCGACTGTTTGAGCAGATAGCGATGCACCTGCCAGCGGATGCGCATGGGATAGTTGCCCATCAGAACCTGATGGGTGACCAGGCCATAAAGGAACACCACCGCCGGCAGGACGATGCCGACGATTGCAGCCATGCCGATCAGCTTTGCGCCTTCCTCATCCAGAAAGGTCGCGCGGTCCTTTTCGGCCAGCCAGTCGACGATGTTGCCGAGGAAGGAGAACATCCAGACCTCTGCAATGGCGATGATCATCATCAGGACCGCCGAAATGGCGATATAGGGCCATGCCCCTTTGGTGAAGTGCAGGCAGAAGGCGAAGAAGGTGCGCGGCGGCTCCTGCGGTTCTTCGGCGGGGAAGGGCTCAAGTCGTCGTTCGAACCATTGATACATTGTCTTTGGCGTCTTTCATTCTCGTGCCCGCAAACGCGACGCGTTGAGTCGCGTTTGCGGTGTAATCGTCTGTTTTCGTGCTCTTTTCCGCGGGCGGCGGCTGGCGGAAAAGCAAATGCGTTCGGCTAGATGTGGCCCTTGCGCGGCACGGATGCCGCAGGCCGGTTTGCGCGTTTATTGCCTGGCTCCTTCATGGAGCCGGTATTCAGGATGGTCGGAGGCGTGCCGCCGCTTTGGTCGTGCGGTTTTGTGCGCGGTGGCTGCGCCTGGGTTCCGAGAGCGGCCTTGAAGGCTCCTGAAAGAGACGTGGCAGGAGCGCTGTCATGTCCGCGTAAAAACGCGGCGGCGGCCGGGTCGGTGCCTGAAATCTTATTGTCTTGAGACGCGGTGCGTCCGTTTGGAAAGCGTGCAGTCATGATGCAAATCCCATGTGTCAACCGGAAGAAACGGTCGGCGGATTCGCTCGTGAACTGCTTTGGTAATCTTAGAAAAGCTGAAGAACGAAAGCCGCCGTCAGGCCTGGTATGGCGCCGCGATGTACGGGCGTAGACCAGCGAAGGAGGTAAGCATCTTGTTGTCCATTGCCGCCTCCAGCGGTTTTCGTTGATGGGATGCACCTTATAACCGTGTTGTCCGGGCTTGACCAGAGGATGCGTTTTCTCTGCTGCCATCTGCGGTTGTGTCGGCGCATGCGTGATCGTGCCCGCTCCGCAGGCGTGCGAAGCGGGAAATGAGGGGGGCGAAGAGGGGTAGGCGCTCCTCATCGCAACAGCCGTTTCAGTTTAGCGATGAGGCCGATACGCGCTGCCGGCGCGACCTGTCCGAGGTCGATATCCGGCAATTGGCCGCGATGCGGCCGTTGCGTCCGGTCCTCATGGATGAGGGGCGTTTTCACACCAAGGGTCAGCGCCCACGCTTCAAGCCTGCGGTCCTGCAGGGTAGGGCGTGTGGGGTCCAGTTGTGGAACGAAAAAATCGTCATTGCGGCCGTTTGGCCGCCGGGGGAAGCGGTTGTGCATCGCGAACGTCCTTGGGGAGCGGGAGGAAATCCCGACGGACTGCGATGGGTAGCTGCCTTGAAATGGTGCAGGAGCGTGCCGGACCGAGTCCGCCGTCAGGCCTTGTGGCCACCGGCGAGGAGCCAGATCATGTGATGTCGTCGCATTGTCATGCCTTTCTCCTTCGGTTCGCGTTGACAATGGCGGGCTTATACCCACAGTTGCAGCGACCCGCCACCCGTAATTACGCCTTTCGGTCGACACGTCCTCAGCTGTGTCCGGAAGGCAACACTCAGCCATGTCGAGAGACACAGCCGCATGCGTATCGCGCTTTACCAGCCAGACATTCCCGGAAATACCGGCGCCATTCTCCGTCTCGCCGCCTGCCTCGGCTTCACGGTCGATCTGATCGAGCCTGCCGGCTTTGATCTCTCCGACCGGAATCTGAAGCGCGCGGGGATGGATTATCTTGAGCGCGCCGCGCTCGCCCGCCATCCGTCCTGGGAAACGTTCGAGCTCTGGCGCAAGCGCGAGGGCCGGCGTCTTATCCTGTTCACCACCCGGGCCGAGGCGGGTTACACGGACTTTTCCTATGCCGATGGTGACATTCTTCTGTTCGGTCGGGAATCTTCCGGAGCGCCGGAAGCCGTCCACGCCGCCGCCGATGCGCGGCTGACCATTCCCATGAAAGAGGGCGCGCGCAGCCTCAACCTTGCGATGACGGCCGCGATGGCCGCCGGCGAGGCGCTCAGGCAGCTGCGATAGGTCATCATCCTGGGGTGTTTCACGCTGCATCGGGCTCTTTCCTTGGCTTCGGAAAGAGCTGCCTACAGGTTCAAGCCGACTTTAAGTCAACAGCCGCGAGGCGCGCATATGCTGTTCAGAAACGCAGTCTGAAACAGGCCGTCACGTATATCTGAAATCTTGGATGGAAGACGCGGGAGGTCAGTCGGCGCTTGGTAATCGGCGCATCGTGAACTCGATCATGTCGCCGGGGCGTTCACACCAGCTTTCGATCTCTGTCCAGTAAGCCTGCTTGGGCCAGCGCTCCAGCCATTCGCGCGCTTTGTCGCGGGCCTGCGCGCGCGGCAGTGCAAAACTCTCCCGTAGAAATCCGTCGCGTGGCAGACGACCCGTCCTTGCGCGATGTTTGTCGAGGCTGCGTTTCAGCCCTTCCAGGGGTGGTTTTGCGGGCACACGCACGAAAGAACTCCTTGACCCGATTGATAAGAAGCTTAGGCAACGCTGTTGAAAAATGCGAGTCATTTGTGGGGCTGTCCGTTTCCTGCGGCGTTGCGTAGGATCGGGCGAAAGGAATGATGATGGAAAGACCAGAACTCCCTACCGGATTGCCGGACGATATCGAAGAAAAAAAAGCAGCCGCGCGCGCCTGGTTCGAGGAACTGCGCGACAAGCTGTGTTCAGCCTTCGAAAATCTTGAAGATGAGCTGACCGGGCCTTTGTCCACGCGCACGCCGGGCCGCTTCGAGCGTACGCCCTGGGAGCGCGACGGCGGTGAAGGCGGCGGGGGCGTCATGTCGATGATGCATGGCCGCGTTTTCGAGAAGGTCGGTATCCATGTCTCGACGGTTCATGGCGAGTTCTCTCCCGAGTTCCGCAAGCAGATACCGGGCGCGGAGCAGGATCCCCGCTTCTGGGCCTCGGGCATTTCGCTGATCGCCCATCCCCAGAACCCCCATGTGCCGGCCGTTCACATGAACACCCGCATGGTGGTGACCACCAGCCAGTGGTTTGGCGGCGGCGCAGATCTGACCCCGGTGCTTGACCGTCGTCGTTCGCAGGAAGACCCCGACACCGTGGCCTTTCACAAGGCCATGCGGTTCGTGTGTGAACGTCATGCCGGGATTGTCGACTACGAGAAATACAAGGCCTGGTGCGACGAGTATTTCTACCTGCCGCATCGCAAGGAGCCACGCGGCGTGGGCGGCATCTTCTATGACTGGCTCAAGACGCCGGACGAGAAGGGCGGCTGGCAGGCCGACTTTGATTTTACCCGCGATGTTGGACGCGCCTTTGCCGTCGCCTATCCGCATCTGGTGCGCAAGAACTTCAACACCAACTGGACCGAGGCCGACCGCGAAGAGCAGCTCGTGCGCCGGGGCCGTTATGTCGAGTTCAACCTGCTTTATGACCGCGGCACGATCTTCGGACTGAAGACCGGCGGCAATGTGAACTCCATCCTGTCCAGCATGCCGCCAGAGGTGAAGTGGCCCTAGCCGTAGCTGGCCGCTCAGTCATGCGATGCGGGCTGGCGTGATCTTTCGCTAAGAATATGCGGGCGGGTGGGGTTCCTTGACGGGAGCCGGCCCGCCCGTTTTCTTCAGGGGCGCATGGTGGCGAGTTTCAGCCCGAACCCGACGAACACCGTTCCGGTCACGGCTTTCAGCCAGCGCTGCATGCTGGCGCTGCCGCCAAGCGACTTCATGCTCGAGAACAGGAGCACGAGCGCCGAGAACCAGAGCACGTTCAGCAGCGAATGGATCGCCACCAGCGCAAACGCCCAGGACGTTGCATCCGCGCTTGCCGGAATGAACTGCGGAAACGCAGCGAGATAGAACATTGAAACCTTGGGGTTCAGCGCGTTGGTCAGGAACCCTTCGAGCCCCGCCTTGGCGAGCGTGCGCCGCCTCTTGGCCGGGGTGATGGAGTGCGGTGCCGCAAGACCGCGCCATGCCTGCCAGAGGGCCTTGACCCCGATATAGCAGAGATAGGCCGCGCCCAGCATTTTTACGATGAAGAAGAGCTGGGCCGACTGCACCAGAATGATCGATATGCCCAGAATGGAAAGAAGGCCGTGCACATAGAACGCGGCGAAGAAGCCCGCGACATTGGCAAAGCCCGCCGCCTTGCCGGAAGTCGGCACGGTTTTGGCGATCAGCACCCCGTTGGGGCCGGGTGACACGACGAGAAGCGCTGCTACGAGAGTGAAGGTTCCAAGCTCAAGCAGTGTCATCAAGGTCACCTTGTCGGTTCATGCGGGACTGGGTGTGATGCTATATAGAAGGCAGTCTTTCGTTTTGTCCATCAACGGTGGAGCCGCGCTGCCCCATGCTGAAGATGCCCAGTTCCATCACCGGCCTCGTGTCTCACCCCTTGAGTGGCGATACGGTTTTGCAGCACGAGATTGCCGCAGAGCAGGCGTCGTCTCTGGGGCATGCAGGCCGGCGGGTCGAGAAGGCGCTGGCGCGGCTTTCCGAAGCGGATGAGAGTGATGCGGAGGCGCGCGACCGCCTGCTTCACGCCGCTGCTGATGCGGTTCATGGCTATTTCATTCAGCGCGAGCTGTGCGGAATGCGCAGGCATGACGATGTCATCAAGGACATGGCCATCCCGGGCAGGGTTCTGGCCCGATTGGGCGCGACCTGACAACCAGGCGGCATCCGCTCTCTGGTCTTGCGAATCCCGTATTCTGGCCCGCTTGCCGTTGCCGCGTTGCGATGGCAGTCCCGGTTTGCAAACAGATGCAGGCAGAAGAGATTACGCAATGGAAAACCGGTACGGCACGCTGGCCTCCTGGGTCTATCACCTCGACAAGCCCATAGGCCGCTCCTTCGGCGATATCGGGTTTTATCGTGATCGTCTGGCAGGCTGCAGCGGTCCCGTCCTTGAGCCTGCGGCTGGCAATGGCCGGGTGCTGATTCCGCTTCTTGAAGCTGGCTTCGATATTCGTGGTTTCGACGCGTCGGACGAGATGGTCGCCCATTGCCGGGCGGAGTGCGCGAAGAGGGGGCTGTCGGCGCCGGTCGATATCCAGCGCTTCGAGACGTTCTCCTACCCTGAGCGATTTGAGGCCATCATCATTCCCGCCGGCTCTTTCCAGCTTGTCACGGAGCCGGAGGCAGCGCTTGGCGTCCTTCGGCGATTCCATGACGCTCTTTGTGCGGGCGGACGCCTGCTGCTTGATCTCGATCCGCTTGCTTCACTCGCCGATACGTCCCGCACCGCGCGTCACTGGCGCGACGGGGACAGTCTTCTGACACTGTCGGAGCAGCGTGTGGAAACCTGCTTCCAGCGCCAGACCATGCTTTCCCACCTGCGTTACGAGCAGTGGCGCGATGATGTTCTTGTGGCGAGTGAGCTGCAGCTCTTCCATCTGCGCCTATGGGGCGTTCTGGAGATGGAACTCGCCCTGAAAGCCGCGGGTTTCAAGGAAATTCGCGTCCATGGCGACTATTGCGCCGATGAGGAGCCGGGGCCTGAGGCAGCCAGCTTCACCTTCGAGGCGGTCGCCGGCGCGTGATCTGGACGGCAGGTGCCAGGATGGTGGGAGGCGCGTTCGTTGAAAAATAAGAGTTTTTCACTCATCTTTATTCGCTGTGTTTTACCCGCGACAATCTGCCATCTAAAGCCGCCCCCGTCTGGACAAGTTCCTGCGTGGCGCATAGAAACCATCGAAAAATGCCGGGGGTAGAACCGGGCAGCTTTGCCATGCGTGGTAAAATGCCCGTGTTTGAGGTGCAATGAGGCTTCCCGACCGGCCGAACTGAGGTGAAAGGATCGCAGTCCCGTGAGCGCTACCGATTCGACCGAACATACAAGGCGTGACTTTCTTTATGTCGCCACAGGCGTTGCCGGTGCCGTTGGCATCGCCGGCGTCGCATGGCCGTTCATCGACCAGATGCGGCCAGATGCGTCCACCCGGGCGCTGGCGTCTATTCAGGTAGACGTGTCCGGCGTTGAGCCCGGCATGTCCCTGACCGTGAAATGGCGCGGCCGGCCTGTGTTCATCCGCAACCGGACTGAGAAGGAAATTGAGGAAGCCAAGGCTGTTGCTCTGGCCGACCTCAAGGACCCGATCGCACGCAATGCCAACATTGCTGCCGATGCACCGGCGACGGACATCGACCGCTCGGCGGGCGAGGGCAAGGAAAACTGGCTGGTAATGGTTGGCGTCTGCACCCATCTGGGCTGCGTGCCGCTCGGCCAGGCCGGTGATTTCGGCGGCTGGTTCTGCCCGTGCCATGGTTCGCACTACGACACCGCTGGCCGCATCCGCAAAGGTCCGGCTCCAGAAAACCTGGCGGTTCCGACTTTTGAATTCGTGTCCGACACCGTCATCCAGGTCGGCTAAGGCTTGGCGAGAGGGGATTTTCAATGAGCGCTGGACATTCGACCTATACGCCCAAGACCGGCCTCGGCCGCTGGATGGATGCGCGTTTGCCGCTTCCGCGTCTGGTCTATGATTCTTTCGTGGCCTATCCGGTGCCACGCAACCTCAACTATGCATACACCTTCGGCGGCATCCTTTCGCTGATGCTGGTGGCGCAGATCGTGACCGGCATCGTGCTGGCCATGCATTATGCGGCCAACACCGAAGTCGCCTTTGTTTCCGTCGAGAAGATCATGCGCGACGTCAACTCCGGTTGGCTGCTGCGCTACCTGCACTCCAACGGCGCGTCGATGTTCTTCATCGCCGTCTATGTGCACATCTTCCGCGGCCTCTACTACGGTTCCTACAAGGCGCCGCGCGAGATGCTGTGGATCCTCGGCTGCATCATCTACCTGCTGATGATGGCGACCGCCTTCATGGGCTACGTGCTTCCGTGGGGCCAGATGAGCTTCTGGGGCGCAACGGTCATCACCGGCTTCTTCACCGCCATTCCATTGGTGGGTGAGTGGATCCAGCAGCTGCTTCTGGGTGGCTTCGCCGTCGACAACCCGACGCTGAACCGCTTCTTCTCGCTGCACTACCTGCTGCCCTTCATGATCGCCGGCGTTGTCGTCCTGCACGTGTGGGCGCTGCATGTGACCGGTCAGACCAACCCGACCGGCATCGAAGTGAAGCAGAAGACCGACACCGTGGCCTTCACGCCCTATGCGACCGTCAAGGACGCGTTCGCCATGGTCGTGTTCATGCTGCTGTTCGCCTACTTCGTCTTCTACATTCCGAACTACATGGGTCACCCCGACAACTACATCGAGGCTGACGCTCTGAAGACCCCGGCGCACATCGTTCCCGAATGGTACTTCCTGCCGTTCTACGCGATCCTGCGTGCGATCACCTTCAACATCGGACCGATCGACTCCAAGCTGGGCGGCGTTCTGGCCATGTTCGGCGCCATCGCGGTTCTGTTTGTCGTGCCCTGGCTCGACACCTCGAAGGTTCGTTCGGCTGTCTACCGTCCGTGGTTCAAGCTCTTCTTCTGGCTCTTCGTCGTGAACGCCGTCTTCCTCGGCTGGCTCGGCTCGCGTCCGGCAGAAGGCATCTACGTGGCGATGGCACAGGGTGCGACGCTGTACTACTTCGCCTTCTTCATCGTGATCATGCCGGTTCTCGGTCTGGTCGAGACGCCCCGCCGTCTGCCCAATTCCATCACGGAAGCGGTGCTTGAGAAGAAGTCCTCCGCCGGCGCGCCGGCCACCGAACAGGCAAAGGGCTGAGCGAGAGAATGCGCAAAGGGATTTTCGAAATGAAGAACGTCCTCAACGGATTGGCCGCGCTCGGTCTCGGTCTGGCTGTCGCTACGGCAGCCGACGCCGCCGAGTTCCCGATCAAGAAGCCGGTCGAGCAGGACTGGTCGTTTGCCGGCCCGTTCGGCACCTACGACAAGGGCCAGCTGCAGCGCGGCTTCAAGGTCTACCGCGAGGTCTGCGCGGCGTGTCACTCGATGAATCTTGTGGCGTTCCGCAACCTCACCGATCTCGGCTACTCCGACGCCCAGGTGCGTGCGATTGCAGCCGAGTATGAGGTCGAGGACGGTCCGGATGATGCCGGTGACATGTACATGCGCCCGGCAAAGCCGTCGGACCGCTTCCCGGCTCCGTTCGCCAACCCGCAGCAGGCTGCCGCCTCCAACAGCGGTGCAGTCCCCCCGGACTTCTCGCTGATTGCCAAGGCGCGAGCTGTCGAGCGTGGTTTCCCGACCTTCGTCTTCGACATCTTCACCCAGTATGCCGAGGCAGGCCCGGATTACATCCACGCCCTGCTGACCGGTTACAGTGACGATACCGAGGGACACGAAGTTCCGGCTGGCACCTACTACAACCCGTACTTCCTCTCCTCGGCTTCGCTGGCCATGGCGCCGCCGCTCTCCGAGGGCATGGTGACCTATGATGACGGTGCGCCCGAGACGGTCGATCAGTATGCGCGCGATATCTCCGCGTTCCTGATGTGGGCAGCCGAGCCGCACATGGAAGCACGCAAGTCCACGGGCTTCGTGGTCATGATCTTCCTTCTGCTCTTCGGCGGTCTGGTCTATCTGACCAAGCGCAAGATCTGGTCCGACGCACACTGACGCGCCGTCCACATAAAGAGATTTGAAAGGGCGCCGCCGGCGCCCTTTTCTTTTGCGCGATGATGCAGTTTACAGTCAGGTGAAAACGCCTGATCTCGCGCAGACAGGGCAACAGCAGACCATCTGCCGTTTCATCGTTCTGTGTGAAAGGTGAAGCGGACAATCAGGCGAAACAGGGCAGGGCACATGGCAGCTTCGCAGACACTTCAGGAAACCCTTCTTTCCGCAATCCGCACGATCCCGGACTATCCGAAACCCGGCGTGATGTTCCGCGACATCACCACGCTTCTGGGCAATGCACGCGCCTTCCGCCGTGCGGTGGATGAGCTGGTGCACCCCTATGCCGGCACCAAGATCGACAAGATCGCGGGTATCGAGGCGCGTGGCTTCATTCTGGGCGGCGCCATGGCGCACCAGCTGTCGTCGGGCTTTGTTCCGATCCGCAAGAAGGGAAAGCTGCCGCACGACACCGTGCGCGTGGCCTACAGCCTTGAATACGGCATCGACGAGATGGAGATGCACAAGGACGCGGTGAAGCCGGGCGAGAAGGTTCTTCTGGTCGATGACCTGATCGCCACCGGTGGCACCGCCGAAGGCGCGGTGAAGCTTCTGACCCAGATGGGTGCGGAAATCGTCGCAGCCTGCTTCGTGATCGATCTGCCGGACCTGGGCGGCCGCGCCAAGCTCGAAGCGCTTGGGGTCGATGTCCACACCCTGATCGCCTTCGAAGGCGATTGAATACTGTTGTTCCTTGAAGTTTTTCAGTATACCCTCGTAAGGAGTTGTTTTTATTTAATTATATTATAATTTAGATATATATAGATGAGATTGTCTTTTTTGTTGGTGCTCTTCGCTATTGGCGGAGAGCTCTCCACTGCGTGTTTGGCGCAGGAGGGGGCCGTCATTCATTTTCCTGTCGGCTCGACGGGAGACGCGGAAACCGATGCTCAGTGGGGGCTTGCCCGGATCAATGCCCACCTGGCTCACAGGGCCGGGTTCACGGGCGGGGGCATCCTGGTCGGCTTGCTCGACAGCGGAGCCGACGCTTCTCATCCAGAGCTTTTCGGGCGGGTTTCATCGAAGTCGTTTGATCTTCGTGGCCTCATGTATGGCAGCAGTGACCGTGTTGGACACGGCACGATGGTGGGGAGTGTTCTGGTCGGGAACAGGGACGGAAACGGTATGCATGGAGTGGCCTATGACGCCACGCTCATGTCCGTTCAGTTGTCGCAGTCCGACCCTCTCGATCTCACATTCGCTTTCTCCTTCATGTATGCGGTGGAGATGGGGGTCGACCTCATCAATGCTTCGTTTGGGCTGCAGACCTACGTGCCTCTGTACCCCGACGATGATCCCGGGGTTCTCAGCCCTCTGCGTTACACTCTGTTTGCGGTGCATGAAGCTGCCGGTGCGGGGATCCTGACAGTTTGGGCGGCGGGCAATCATGGCCGTGAATCTGTTGCGCTTCTTCCGAGCCTCCCGCTTGTCTTTCCTGAACTGGAAAGCACCACGCTTGCCGTCACCGCAGTCAATACGGATGGGCGGCTCGCCTATTACGCCAACAAATGCGGCTTCGCCGCCCGTTGGTGTCTGGCCGCGCCTGGCGGAGAGGCCGGTGCATCAAATGGCATCTATGCGGCCCGGACAGGGGGAGGTTATCTCTCCGGCATGGGCACTTCGCTGGCTGCACCGCATGTCACCGGCGGGCTCGCAATCGCGCGTCAGATGTTTCCGCAGGCTGATACGCGCGACATACGCAAGCTGATCCTTCGCACCGCGCTCGATATCGGTGATCCGGGCGTTGATCCGGTTTTCGGCTGGGGCCTACTGGACCTGGGCAATCTGACGGAAACCATTTCCCCGGCCGGGCGCAGTATCTTTGCCGCTGCTTCCCGCAGCAGGCACATGGCGATGGCGCAGGCGGCACGCGCGCCTTTTGAGACTATGCGGCGACGCGCGCCGCTAAACGACCGGCTCTGGATGAGTGGCAGTTTCCTGCATTCCAGAACTTCCGTCTCACCCGGTTTTCCAGAGGCGCGAGCGAGCATCAGGACGCTCTACACGGGTGTCGATCTGATCGATCAGGTCAATGTTACCGCCGGCATTGGCGTTGGCTACGCTGAGGTGGACACCAGTGAGCGTGCCACTGCCAACACCGCGCATGCGAAAGGCGTGCATGGTTTCGCCTATGGGACCTGGGATATTGGCGACTGGCGCCTGCGGGCCAGCGCGGGCGTCAGCCGTTTCTGCCAGACCTACACGCGGCGCACCATCCCGGGGCTTGCCGGCACGGTGACCGCGCTGGGCCAACCGGTGGCGCAGTCACACAATGTCGCCCATGGTGGTTTCGGAACGATGGAGACCGGTTATCGGCGGGCTTTCGGTTGGGGGGACGCAACGCTCTTTGCGCATTTGTCGGGGATCACCCAGCGCTTTGGACCGGCACATGAAACGGGGCTGGAACTGCTCGGTCAGACTGTGAGCGCCGGCCGCATCACCACGGTTGAAACCGGCCCGGGCATCCGCCTGTCCGGCAGGTTCGGTCTGGCGGACTGGGAGGTCGAGCCGGGACTGGAGCTCGCTTACGCGCGTGTTCTCAAGCCGGGCGCTTTCGCGGTCGATACCACGCTTCTCGGCCGTGTGCTGGAAGCGCGGGCCGAAGGGGTGGGGCGTGACAGGCTTGATATCGCGGCGAAGCTGGATCTGCATTTGCCGGAAACCGGTGCGTCCGCCAGAATTGGCTATGCCGGCGCGTTTTACGGGGCCGGCAATCAACACCAGGTTTCGCTCGGCCTGTCGGTCAGCTATTGACTGCGGCCTTCATCAGAACGCCGTTGTCGAACTGCATCACCGTTTCGCCGTCGCCATTGCAGGCGGCGGCCATCAGCGTCACCAGATGCCAGCCGGGGCGTGAGGCGAGCGGACGATGCGCCGTTGCCGTGCGCGTGAAGGTGATCGTGTCGCCTTCAAAGACGGGCTTTAGCCATTTCAGGTTGGAGAAGCCGGGGGAGGGGCCGAATTCGGGTTTTTCGCCGGGGCCGTCCCATGCGCCATGGGCGTCGCGTTCAATGCCTTCGAGATTGTAGCGCATCCACATGGAGCAGGTGTGCCAGCCAGAGGCGCACAGCCGCCCGAACACGCTGTCGCGTGCGGCTTCCGGGTCCGTGTGGAAAGGCTGCGGATCATAGGCGCGGGCGAAGGCGATGATCTCCTCGGCGCTGAATGTGTGCGTGCCCAGCGTCACGGTTTCGCCAAGCCGCAGGAAACGGTCGATACTCATGCTGCCGCTCCCGTCGCACGCATCCTGAACATGATCGGGTTCTCCATCTCCATCACCGTCTCCCCGCGCTGGTTGGTCACCAGATGGCGAAACGTCACCAGGCCGATGCCCGGGCGCGATTTGAGCGGACGGCGCTCCAGCACCGTTGTCTGGCCGCTGAGCGTATCTCCGGCGATGACGGGGCGCTTCCAGCGCGCGTCGGTGATGCCGGGCGAGCCCTGAGACGTGGAATCGACCAGAAACGCGTCATAGAGCATCCGCATGAACATGGCGCAGCTGTGCCAGCCGGAGGCCGCCAGACCGCCCAGTATGCTGGCCTTGCCGGCTTCTTCGTCCAGATGCATGGGTTGCGCGTCGAACTGTCTTGCAAACGCGATGATCTCTTCTGCGCTCACGGTCTTCTCGCCGAACGGGATTGTCAGTCCCGGCTCAAGATCCTCGAACGCCCACTTCTTGTCTGTCATGATTGCTTCCTGTTCAGGCTTGAACCTTATGGCCGCAAGCGCGGCCTTCTTCAAGGACCTGGCCCTAGAGCCAGCCGCGCCCCTTGAAATACCAGAAGGGAAGCACTGCCGAGAGGACCATCACGACAAGGGCCAGAGGGTAGCCATAGGTCCATTGCAGCTCCGGCATGAACTCGAAGTTCATGCCGTAGATCGATGCGACGAGGGTGGGCGGCAGGAACACCACCGCCACCACCGAGAAGATCTTGATGATGGCGCTCTGTTCGATGCTGATCATGCCAAGCGTGGCGTCGAGCAGGAAGTTGATCTTGTGGGAGAGGCTGGAAGCATGAACGGAAAGCGCTTCAACATCGCGCGACAGCGTCTTGATATGGGCGCGCAGCTCCTTGCTGTTCTTTGCCGATACGGCGCTGAAAAAGGTGGCAAGACGCTGCATCGTGAGCAGGCTTTCCTGCAGGTTGGCGAGCAGGTCTTCCTTGCCGCCGATCCTGCGCAGAATGATCTGAAAACTGCGGTCGCGGCTGGACGCTTTCTTTTCCGACGGATGGAAAATACCCTTGGAGAGTTCCTGGACTTCGCGGCCGGCGCGTTCGAGAATGTCCGCGAGCCGTTCCACCACGGCGTCGAGCAGGTTGATCAGAACCGCCTCGCCGGTGGCGCAGCCAAGGGCGCTCTTCTCCGCCCGTTGCGGAAATGTCTGGAACGCGCGGGGCTCGTGAAAGCGTACGGTGACCAGCGGCTTGCCCGGCGACAGGATGAACGTCACCGGCCCCATCTCGGGCTGATCCTTCTCGCTCTGTGCGGGCAGGGTGGTGGTCATGAAGTGCGCGCCGTCTTCGCTGTAGAGGCGGCTGGAGACCTCGATCTCCTCCATGTCCTTGCGGTTTGGCACGTCGATGCCGAGCCAGTCCTCGACGGTTTTTTCTTCTTCGTCGGTTGGGGCGAGCAGGTCTAACCAGACGATCTTTTCACGCTCGGCGTCTGCAAATTCGACAGGCTTAAGGCGTTGGTTCTCAAAAATAAAAGTCTTAATCACATCTACTCTCCTGCAAAATCCCGGGGCGAGCATTTCCGGCTATTGTGACGCCGTCAAGACATGATGCCGGGATGTGCAGAAGACAGGGGGTGCAGCCTGTCGGCGACACCCCCGTTTTTCATCGTGGTCCGTGGTGCCTCAGGTGTTGAACTTGAACAGCATCACGTCGCCATCAACCACGACATATTCCTTGCCCTCGTCGCGCGCCTTGCCGGCGTCACGGGCGGCGACTTCACCGCCAAGGGTCACGAAATCATCATAGCCGATGGTCTGGGCGCGGATGAAGCCGCGCTCGAAATCGGTGTGGATCACACCGGCAGCCTGCGGGGCCTTGGCACCCTTGTGCACGGTCCAGGCGCGGGTTTCCTTCGGGCCGGACGTGAAGAAGGTGATCAGGTCGAGAAGTTCGTAGCCGGCCCGGATGAGGCGGTCGAGGCCCGGCTCTTCCAGTCCCATGGCGTCCAGATACTCGACGGCTTCTTCATCGGAAAGCTGGGCGACTTCGGCCTCGATGGCGGCGGAGATGACGACGGTGCCGGCACCCTGCGCAGCAGCCATCTCTTCCACGCGCTTGGTCTGGGCGTTGCCCTCGGCTGCGTCGCCTTCCGCCACGTTGCACACATAGAGAACGGGCTTGGAGGTGAGAAGGTTCAGGCTGCGCAGGATCTTCAGATCTTCGGCTGCAATGCCGTCGAGCAGCACGCGCACCGGCTTGCCGTCCTGCAGCAGTGCAAGCGACTGCTCCATCATCGGCAGAAGCGTCTGGGCTTCCTTGTCCTTGCCGGTGGCGCGCTTCTGCATCTGCTGCGTGCGGCGCTCAAGGCTCTCCAGGTCGGCAAGCATCAGCTCGGTCTCGACCGTCTCCGCATCGGCGACCGGGTCGATCCGGCCTTCCACATGGGTGATGTCGTCATCCTCGAAGCAGCGCAGCACATGAACGATGGCGTCCACTTCGCGAATGTTGGCGAGGAACTGGTTGCCGAGCCCTTCACCCTTGGACGCGCCACGCACCAGGCCGGCGATGTCGACAAAGGAAATGCGGGTCGGGATGACCTCCTTGGAGCCGGTCACGGCGGAGATCTTCTTCAGGCGCGGGTCGGGCACCGCCACCTCGCCCGTATTGGGCTCGATGGTGCAGAAGGGGTAGTTGGCGGCCTGTGCGGCTGCCGTCTTGGTGAGCGCGTTGAAGAGCGTCGATTTGCCAACATTGGGCAGACCGACGATGCCGCATTTGAAACCCATTTCCTATTCCTTCTGGCCGAGGAGTTTCTTCAGCATGGCCGCCATGGGGCCATTTTCCGGTATTGAGGCCGATGGCCCCTGTTGCCGCGCCTGGCGAATGTGGCTCTGCTTCCGGGCGGGCTTCTTTTCCTGTTTGGCGGCCGGCTCAGCGCCGGACCCTTTCACCGCGAGGCTGACGCGGTTCATGAAACCCGACTCGTCACCCTCGGCCAGCATGGCGATGTTGTCCGCCACCGTGTCGAGAAGCGGTTCGAGCCAGGCCTGGTCCGCCTTGGCGAAATCACCCAGAACATGCGCATTCACACGCGCCTTGTCGCCGGGATGGCCAATGCCGATGCGCACGCGGCGATAATCCTTGCCGCAATGGGCGTCGATGGACTTGATGCCGTTGTGTCCGCCCGAGCCGCCGCCGGTCTTCAGGCGCAGCTTGCCGGGGGCAAGGTCCAGCTCGTCATAAAAGACGATCAGGTCTTCAAGACCGACCTTGTAGAACCGCATGGCTTCGCCGATCGCCTGGCCAGATAGGTTCATGAAGGTCTGCGGTTTGATCAGCAGCACCTTCTCGCCGCCGATGCGCCCTTCGGCCACCAGCGCGTTGAATTTCTTTGACCATGACGAAAAATTATGGCGGCGCGCAATCGCGTCCGCCGCCATAAAACCGACATTGTGCCGGTGCCGTTCGTATTGCTGGCCGGGATTGCCGAGCCCTGCAATAAGCAGCATGAGATCTTGCAGGAAAGGGGAGGATTACTCCTCGCCCTCGCCCTCCTTCTCTTCCGAACCGGCTTCTTCGCCCTCGGCAGCTTCTTCCGACTTGAGGCCGGCCGGTGCTGCGACGGTTGCGATGGTGAAGTCGCGGTCGGTGATGGTGGGTTCCACGCCTTCCGGCAGCTTGACTGCGGAGATATGCGCGGAATCGCCGATATCCATGCCAGCCAGATCAACCTCGATGTACTCGGGGATCGCCGTAGCCGGGCAGGTGAACTCGACTTCGTGACGAACGACGTTGAGAACGCCGCCGCGCTTGATGCCGGGTGCGGTTTCTTCATTGATGAAGTGAACCGGCACGTTGACGGTCACGACGGTGCCCTTGCCGATGCGCAGGAAGTCCACATGCATCAGGAAGTCGCGGACGGGATCAAGCTGGTAATCCTTCGGGAGGACCTTGATCTTCTTGCCGTCGACGTCGATCGTCGCGATCGTGGTGAGGAAGCCACCGGCGTGGATCTTCATGAACACTTCCTTGTAGGGAAGCGTGATGGAGATGGGGGCATCCTTGTCGCCGTAGATCACGGCGGGAATCTTTCCGTTGCGCCGAATAGCCCGGGCGGACCCCTTACCGACCCGTTCGCGCGCCTCGGCCTTCAGCTCATAGCTCTGGCTCATGGCCTGTCCTTTCATGTTGTGGAGCGCTTTCAGGCGAACCTGAAAACGTGAAAGCTGTCCGAAACGGAACCGGACGGCGCTACAAGCGCTGCCTGAAGACCGAATTGTATCGGGCGAACTTCCATCCGCGGTGCCTCCAAGGGTGTCTACGCGGACGGCGGGTCTATAGCCGATGGAGGGGGCGTGCGCAAGGGCGCAACGCCTTTTACGGCACGGCGGCGGGCTGTATCGGCTGTGTTTCCTGCCGACCCGGCTTCTCACCGCCCGTACGCGCATCATACGCAGCGCGTGCGGCCTCCATCCGGCCCGCATTGTCGAGTGCGAACTGTTGCAGCACGGAAAGCGGTTCGGCGAGTTCGTGACCGAACGGGGTGAGTCGGTATTCCACGCTGGGCGGCACCGTCGGATATTCGATGCGCTCCACGAAACCGTCACGCACCAGCGCGCGCAGCGATGCGGTCAGCACCTTCTGGGAGATGCCGTCCACGCGCCGTTTCAGCTCGTTGAAGCGTAGCGGTTCCCCGCGCAGGCGTCCGATGATGAGCGATGTCCACTTGTCGCCGATGAGGGACAGGATTTCGCTGATCGGGCGGCAGCTCTCGGATATGTGCCCATGACGCGGTTTCATAAAGGTGCCTTCTTGCAACGGGTTTCCTGCTGTCAGATATAGGCCTGGTTACCAAAGGATACCACCGGGATTTTGACCCCGGCCGGACAGAGGAATGAAAATGAAGAAAGTTTTGGTTCTCGTCGGCTCCAATCGCAGGGAGTCGATCAATCTCAAATTCGCGCAGGCGCTTGAGAAGCTTGCGGAGGGTCGGCTCGAATTCGAGTATTTCGACCTGTCCACGCTGCCGATGTACAATGATGACGACGCTGCGGATTATCCTGCGGCTGCTCAGCACCTCAAGGATCGAATCGGCGCAAATGATGGTCTTCTGATCGTCACGCCGGAGCACAACCGTTCCATTCCCGCCATTCTGAAGAATGCCATCGACTGGGGTTCGCGTCCCTGGGGCATGAACAGCTGGACCGGTCGGCCGACCGCCGTTGTGGGCGCCAGCCCGGGCGCAATGGGCGCCATCGCCGCGCAGATCCACCTGCGCTCCATTCTGGTAAGCCTTGGCGCAACGCTGATGACCAGCCCCGAGGTCTATCTGCAGATGAAGCCCGACCTCATCGACGGGAACAACGACATCACCAATGAGGACACCAGGGCCTTCCTGGCCGGGTTTGTCGACAGGTTCTCTGCGTGGGTCGGCGCTGATGCGGAGCGCGCCGCCGCCTGACTTCATCAGGCAAGAGGCATAAAAAAAGCCGGCCACAGGGGCCGGCTTTTTTTGTGTCGATAGCATTGGTTCAGTCGAACAGGCTCGAAACCGATTCTTCCGATGCCGTGCGCGAGATCGCCTCGCCGATCAGGTCGGCAATGGTGATCGTGCGAATGTTTGGTGCTGCTTCCACCGCAGAGCTCGGCTGAATGGAGTCGGTGATGACCAGCTCCTTGAGCCGCGACCCGCTGATGCGCGCTGCTGCGCCGCCCGAAAGCACACCATGGGTGATGTAGGCGGTGACGCTGGTTGCGCCATTGTTGAGCAGTGCGTCGGCCGCGTTGCACAGCGTGCCGCCCGAGTCGACGATATCGTCGATCAGCAGGCAGTCCTTGCCGCTCACATCGCCGATCACGTTCATGACTTCAGACTCACCCGGCCGGTCGCGGCGCTTGTCCACAATGGCAAGCGGCGCATCGATGCGCTTTGCCAGCGAGCGCGCCCGCACCACGCCGCCCACGTCCGGCGAAACCACCATGACGTTGGAGAGCGTGTAGTTGGCCTTCACGTCGCGCGCCATCACGGGCACGGCGAAAAGGTTGTCGGTGGGGATGTCGAAGAAGCCCTGGATCTGGCCTGCATGCAGGTCCAGCGTCAGAACGCGGTCAGCGCCTGCCTGGGTGATCAGGTTCGAGACCAGCTTTGCCGAGATCGGCGTACGGCCCGATGTGCGCCGGTCCTGCCTTGCATAGCCGAAATAGGGCAGCACCGCAGTGATGCGGCGGGCCGAAGAACGGCGGAAGGCATCGATCATGATGAGAAGTTCCATCAGGTGATCGTTGGCCGGATATGCGGTCGACTGCAGGACGAAGACGTCCTCGCCGCGCACATTTTCCTGGATTTCGACGAAAATTTCCTGGTCCGCGAAACGTTTGACCGTCGCTTTGCCAAGAGAAATGTTGAGATAGCGGGAGACGGCCTCTGCCAAAACCCGGTTGGAATTGCCCGCAAAGAGCTTCATGGAATGTCCTCGGAGAACGCCTTGACGCTTGCCCGCGCTTTTAACGGGGTGAGACTGCATTGCAAAGGGAATGACGGAAAAAAACGCATTTTAAGGCAGAACTGTGTGGAAATGTCCCACCTGCTGTTCTTCGCGTCTGTTATCCGGTTTTCTTCCCGAACCAGTTTTTGTCGGCTATCGAGTTGCAAAGGCAGTTTAGGCCCCTCGGGGGCCTGCGGCTAGCCCTGCCGCTGCGCAAGCCAGGCGGTGAGCTGGCTCATCGTGGAGTCTGCCACAGCTTCCATCGTCGTGCTGGTAACGGAAGACCAGCCATCGCCGCTGCCGCCGGGAGCTGCCTGCTGGCCCTGAATGCGGTGGAGCCGGTTGCCGGACGGATCGAGCACATCCCAGACATAGATCACCGTGGTCTTGCCGCCATCGGCGATCGCCGAGAAATAGCCTTTCATCACCATCGGTGCGCTGGTGCCCTGCGGCACGATTGCTATGCCGCTCTGGCGGGCCCGCGCTTCCAGACGGCGTGAGAGCGCCGGTACGGCCTGCGCGGTCGCGCCGACAACCGGGGCGAACTGGATCCGCTGGTTGCCCGTGACGGCCTGAATGGGTGCTGCGGCAGCCTGTGTGGCGGGCTCGGACGTGGCTGCGAGCGCAGTCGCCAAAGGCGCTTCCTGTGGTGTCGCCGCCTGCTGCGTAGCCGCGCCGGGAACGGATGCGTCCGGCGTCGGCCCCGAATTCATGTCGAGCACGGAGCCCGTGTTGCAGCCGGTAAGGCTTGCAGCACCCAAAAGGGCAAGACCCGTTATGATGCGCTTTGCGTGAATGCGACGGTCCCCCGGATACTCTTGGTTGTGCATCGTCATATTGCCTCTACCGGGTGATCAGGTCCAGCCCGTAGCGCGAAAGCGGCTCGGGGGCTTCATCCGTTGTCAGGTAGGTGCGGCCAAGGCACATGGCGTTGCCGGATTCCGAATCCATGATGATCATGTGCGCGAACAGCGTCATGCCGGGCGCGATGGGTTCGCTGTTGCCGGCATAGAACATCTGCGGATCCATCCAGGAAGGCGCAAAGCGGGCACCAAGGGAATAGCCGCAGGCATTCAGCCTATGCTTGGTCAGGCCATGGGCCTCCATCACGCGGGCGTGCGCGTCAAACACGTCACCGAATGTGTTGCCCGGCATCATCGCCTTCTGCACGGCGGTCAGCGCATCGCGCGCGGCGTCGAACAGTTCCTGATGGCGCTTGGAGACCTTGCCGGTCAGCACGGTCTGCATCATCGCCGCGTGGTAATGGTGATAGACGCCGGCCCATTCGAGTGTGAGCTGGTCGTTCTTGTTGAGCTTGCGGCGGCCAGCCTTGTAGCGGCACAGAAGCGCATCTTCGCCCGAACCGATGATGAACTCATTGGCCGGGTAGTCGCCGCCACCGGCCAGAACCGCGCCCTGCATGGCGGCGAGAATGGCGGCCTCGTCGCCTCCCTGCTTGATCAGGGGGAGGGCGGCGTCCAGCGCCTCGTCACCGAGTTTGGCGGCCCGCTTCACCTTTTTGATCTCGGCCTCGCTCTTGAAGAGCCTGAGGCGGCTCACGAGGTCGGAAGCGTCTTCGATCTTGCCGAAGGTCTGGAGCTGCTCGTCCAGCAGGCGCGTGTTGCGACCGGTCAGGCCATGTGTGTCATACTCCACGCCGATGCGCGCGCCCAGAAGATCGAGATCATTGAGGAGATTGCGCAGGTCGGCGGCCGGGTTGGCGTCGTGCCGGTCGGTCCACAGAACGATGTTCTCGATGGTGGAGGTGTGCCGCGCCTGCCGCAGATCGGCCGAACGCGTAAGAAGCACCATCGAGCCATCGGCCTTCACCACAAGGCACTGGAAGAAGCAGAAGCCGAACGTGTCGTATCCGGTCAGCCAGTACATGCTCTCCTGAGCGAAAAGCAGCATCGCATCGAGCTTGCGCTCGGCCATTTCGATGACGAGGCGATCGCGTCGGGAATCGAATTCTGCCTGTTCAAAATGAAGCGCCATCAAATGTCCTCCAAGACGATCGCTGAAATCTGGCGTCCGTAATCGACTTCACCGCGATGCGTGGCGCGGCGATAGGAATAGAAATGCTCTTCTTCTTCATAGGTGCAGCGGCCAAGCTGTGCGGCGTTCACGCCCGCCGCCGTCAGCCGCGCCACCGTGTAGCCGTTGAGGTCGAACAGCGCGTGGCCCGGCTTGTCCGACGCGCGAAACCAGATCTGATTGGCCGGATTGTGGTTCACGAACCGCTCGACGAACTCCGGCCCCACTTCATAATTTGCCTGACTGATGGAGGGGCCGAGCACGGCGGTGATGTTCTCCCGCTCCGCGCCAAGCAGCTCCATCGCCGCAATCGTGTTTTCCAGAATGCCGGTCAGCGCGCCTTTCCAGCCGGCATGGGCGGCGGCGATGACCCGCGCCGTGTCGTCGGCAAACAGGATCGGCCCGCAATCGGCGGCCAGCGCGCCAAGCGCAAGGCCCGGCCGGTTTGTCACCAGCGCATCGGCCTGCGGGCGTTCGGAACCGAATGCCCCGTCGACGATGATCGCATGCGGCGAGTGAACCTGATGGACTGTCAGGAGATTGTCGGGCGCAACGCCCAGCCATTCGGCCACGCGGCGGCGGTTTTCCGTCACCGTTTCGCGCTCGTCGCTGGACCCGTAGCCGACATTCAGCCCGTCATAAAGTCCGGTCGAGACGCCGCCTGCACGGGTGAAGAACCCGTGCGCCACGCCATTTTTCCCGGCGCGGTCCAAAAGCGGCGACCGCAGGGGCTCCGGTCTCGTATTCTCGTGCATGCGCCGCCTTCTCAGATAGTCTCAAGCGGGCGGATCGTGAGGCAGGGGCGAAACCAAGTCAATGCGGCGAAACGAATGGTGGAACCGTCACTGTGGATGACGTTACGGCCAGAACCTTGAACAGCGTGCCCATTTGCTCAGGCCCGGCCAGTCGCTCCACGGCGTTGCGGATTGCCTGCTGTTCCGTGCCGTTCTTGTCGGCGCCCAGTCGCCCGGCGCGCTCCAGAATGCCAAGCCCGATGAGGAAGTCGCCCTGATCCATCAGCGCTGCGGCAAGCCCTTCGTCCCGTGCAGCGCGTGCAAGGGCGGAAAAATCCACATGCGCGGTCAGGTCAGCCTTGCCCTGGTCCTTCAGGATATTCGTGTAGGCATGGCTGCGCATGGCCTGAAGCGTGTCGCCCGGTGCGGGTTTGGCATAGCCGTAATCGATGAAGAGGGCCGCGCCGCCCTCAGTGCGAATGCGTTCCGCCATGCGTGTCATCAGCGCGTTGCGTGCCGGTGCGAGCTCGACAATGGCTCCAGGGGGCGCTTCTTTTGCACCGGGCGGCAGAAGCGTCTCATCGGCTGCGCCTGCGCCGGCCATGAATGAAAGCCGGTCATTGGCGTCGAGGCCGACCGTGCGTTCGCGCCAGCCCGAATCGGTCTTTACGTATTGGCGCACCGGAATGGCGTCGAAAAGCTCATTGCCGATGATGAAGAGCGGGCCGTCCGACAGCGCGTCGATATCGGTGATCCACCGGGGAGACGCGCCGGATGCCGCGAGCGTCTTGCGCTGCACCTCGCTCAGCCTTGGGCTCGCTTCGATCATGTAGAGGCGCATCTGCCGGCTGAACGCCGGGTCGATCTTTGCCCAGGTTCGCAGCATGTCCTTCATGAGCGTGCCCCGGCCGGGACCGATCTCCGCAAGAATGGGATTGCCCGGCGCACCGCTGGCCTTCCACGCGGTGTAGAGCCAGACGGCGCACAGTTCGCCGAACATCTGGCTGATCTCGGGCGCGGTGGTGAAGTCGCCTGCCGCGCCAAAAGGCTCGCGCGTCGTGTAGTAGCCCTGTTCGGGGTCGAACAGGCAAAGCGCCATGTAATCCGCGACGCTCATCGGTCCCGTCGTCGCGATCTGCGCCCTGATGCGCTCCTCCAGTGTTTTCATGGGGCTGTCGCCGGAGCGGCCTTGGCCCGCGCCCGCAGCATTGCCCAGACGCCCACCAGCACCATCGGCGTCGAGAGCACCATGCCCATGGTGAGCCAGTCGCCCGCCAGATAACCGATATGCGCGTCCGGCTCGCGGAAGAATTCGACGATGATGCGCGACAGGCCGTAGCCGCACACAAACGCGCCGGCGACGAAGCCGGGCATCTTAAGCTTCAGCCCCTTATGGGTGAGAAGGCGCAGAACCACGAACAGCACCAGCCCTTCGAGTGCGGCCTCGTAAAGCTGGCTCGGGTGGCGCGGCTCCGGCCCGCCATTGGGGAAGACGAAGGCCCAGGGCGCGTCCGTCACCCGGCCCCACAGTTCCGAATTGATGAAGTTGGCAACCCGCACGAGGCCGAGCCCGATGGGCACAACGGCGGAAATCGTGTCGAACAGGCTCCATGCATTGATGCCGCGCTTTTTCGCAAAGAGAAGCATGGCGAGCGTGACGCCGAGCAGCCCGCCGTGAAACGACATGCCGCCTTCCCACACGGCGAGAATGTCGAGCGGGTTCGCGATGTAGCGGGGGAGATCGTAGAAGAGAATGTAGCCAATGCGTCCGCCGGCCACGATGCCGATGGCGGCCCACAGAACGAAATCGTCGAGATCCGTGACCGTCATTGCCGGCTTGCCGCCGGCCCAAAGACGTTCGTTCGAAACCAGCCGTCGCGCATACCACCAGCCGAGCAAAATGCCGACCACATAGCCAAGCCCGTACCAGTGAATGGCAAGCGGTCCCACCTGCAGCGCCACCGGGTCTATGTTGGGAAAGGGCAGGGCGGCCAGCGGCGTCATCAGATAGTCGGTCAATCGGGCCTCCCGGCGCGTGAATTCAGACGCGGCAGGTATTGCGGAGCATCGGGGCGAGGTCAAGGCGCGCAGTGCCGCGGCTTCCCATCTTCAATCTGGAGAAGGCGCTAAGGCTTTCAGCCTAGTCGCTACCTCAAGTCCCGAGGCGTAGAATTCCGGCTCCTCAGTCTCGGCAACAGATTTCTCGATAAGGAGCAGTATCAACCCCGGGAGGTAATGATGACCGATACCAAGTGGATGATCAGGGGACGTGAATTTATTCACTGCAACTGCGCTTATGGATGTCCATGCCAGTTCAATGCCCGGCCCACACATGGAGGCTGTCACGCTGTCGGGGTGGTGCATATCGATGAAGGCCGGCATGGCGACGTCAAACTCGACGGTCTGAGCATGGCCATGATCGTGTCATGGCCTGGCGCCATTCACGAAGGCCATGGGAGTGTCGTGCCCATCATAGATGAGCGCGCCGATGAAAAGCAGCGCGAGGCAATGCTGCGGATCATGAGCGGTGAGGATACGGAGCCCGGCGCAACCTTCTTCCAGGTTTTCTCAACCACCTATGAGAAAGTGCATGATCCTGTTTTCGCAAAGATCGATTCCGATGTGGACGTCACTGGCCGCTCGGCGACGTTGAACGTGCCCGGCTTGATCGAGGCGCGCGGTGAGCCGATCATCAATCCGGTTAGCGGCCAGCCACACAACGCACGCATCAACCTGCCGAACGGCTTTGAATATGATGTCTGCGAGGTCGGACGCGGCTGGGCGGACACGCAGGGGCCGATTGCAATGTCGATACCCGACTCGCACGCCCACTTTTCCAGGGTCCACATGACCGGCGAGGGCGTTGTTCACTGACCTGATCCTTCGAGGAGGACAAAGGCATGGCTTCCACCGCACTGGAAATCACTCTGCGGCGTGATCGCCTGATTGTTGGCGCGGCCCTTGCCGCGCTGACGGTCGTTTCCTGGCTCTACATACTGTGGCTGGTTGAGAGCATGGATATGGGCATGACCATGCCTGCAGGCGACATGACCTCGTCCATGCAGGACGCTGCGCCGATGAGCGACATGGCGATGGGCGAGACGGTGATGGCGGGCCTGCATCCGTGGAGCTTCACCTATTTCGTCTTCATGTTCGTCATGTGGGCGGTGATGATGGTCGGGATGATGACGCCATCCGCCGCGCCCATGATCCTCATCTATGCCCGCGTCGGTCGCGCCGCTGAAGAAAAGGGCAGGCCGCTTGCGGCGACCGGTTTCTTTGCCGGCGGCTATCTTCTTGCCTGGACCGCATTCTCCCTTATCGCGACCCTCGGCCAATGGGCGCTGGAGCAGGCGCTTCTTTTGACACCCATGATGGCAAGCGCGAGCGCGCTCTTCAGTGGACTTGTGCTCATTGCCGCCGGTCTGTTCCAGTGGACCCCGCAGAAGGATGCCTGTCTGAGCCATTGTCAGGCGCCGCTTGCCTTTGTTCATGCCCATGGCGGCTTCCGGCGCGAGCCTCTGGGTGCGCTGGCGCTTGGCTTCCATCACGGGCTTTACTGCATCGGCTGTTGCTGGGCGCTGATGGCGCTTCTGTTTGTCGGCGGCGTGATGAACGTTCTCTGGATTGCCGCCATTGCGATCTTCGTGCTTGCCGAAAAGCTGTTGCCGCCGCGCTGGCCGGTGTCGCGCGTGGCCGGTGGCGTTCTGATTGCGCTCGGCATCTGGGTGCTTGCCGGCGGCACGCTTTAGGCTGCGTTCTTGATGCCGCTGCGACAGCAAATGACCTTGCATTCGGCGCGCTGGGCCACTACCTCAAATGGATCAACCTGAAAGGCGCGCCATGACCAACGGAAGCAACCGGATCCTCGACGAATTCGCCAAGCTGATGACCGATGCCGCAGGCGCGGCCCAGGGCGTGCGCCGCGAGGTGGAGACCGCATTTCAGGCGCAGGCCGAGCGGGCCCTGAACGCGATGGACGTCGTCCAGCGTGAAGAATTCGAGATGGTGCGCGAAATGGCGCTCAAGGCGCGCGAAGAAAACGCTGCCCTGACAGCGCGTATCGAAGCACTTGAGGCTCAGCTTGCTGACGCCGGAGCGTCCAAGGCTGCGAAAACTGATTCTAAGCCGGCGTCATCCACCCGGACGAAAAAATAATTTTTTATTACCGTCGCCTGTGTATGGCGTCGAAAAATCCTTGTTCGAGAGTCGCTTACGCCGCGTTGCCCTTGGCAGCGCGGCGTTTCTATCCACACGCCCCCGGTCCTTTCGGCAAAAAAGGTCTGGTCACGCGACTCTGCATCAATAGACTGAATTTACAGCGTGATTCGTAACTGGTCATGCAGTTGGGCAGGGGCGGGCCCGTAGTAGTTCCATGCGTTGTCGTTGTCGCTCCACAATGTGTTTCAGGTTTGAAACGTCTTGCGGGGGAACCCTCCCGCCGTGGATTCTTGCGGGGTGCTTCGGTGCCTCCAGATACGGGAAAGCAGATTAATGAGCCTTCTTGAACTCGACATGACCCGTGATGCGCATCCCGTGGATGTCATCGAACATGTCGCGAACACCAATGACTGGAGCTTCGAGCGCAATGGCGACGACGAGATCGCCATCGCCGTGGCCGGCACCTGGACCGACTACAACGTGTCCTTCTCCTGGATGGAGGAGTTCGAGGCGCTGCATGTGGCATGCGCATTCGATCTGAAGGTGCCCGCGAAGCGCACGCTCGAGGTCATGCGGCTCCTTTCGCTCATCAACGAACAGATGCTGTTCGGTCATTTCGATCTCTGGGAGCGCGAGAACGTCGTCATGTTCCGCCAGGCGCTCGTTCTGTCCGGTGGCGTCGAGCCCACGGGCCAGCAGGTGGAGACCATGCTGAACAGCGCCCTTGAGGCATGCGAGTGCTATTATCAGGCATTCCAGTATGTCATCTGGTCCGGCAGCACCGCACAGGAAGCGCTCAACAGCGTCCTGTTCGAAACGCACGGCAACGCATAAGCTGCAGGGCAGGGGAGCGGGCATGTCCTCCGACAAGACACCGGAAATCACCTTTGACGATTTCCTGAAGGTCGATATTCGCATCGGCACGGTCGTCGAGGCAGAGCCCTATCCCGAAGCCCGCAAGCCGGCGATCAAGCTGAAGGTCGATTTCGGTCCCGAGATCGGCATCAAGAAATCGTCGGCGCAGATCACTGCTCACTACACGCCGGAGGCGCTCGTCGGTCGCCAGGTCGTGGCGGTGGTCAACTTCCCTCCGCGCCAGATCGGCAAGTTCATGTCCGAAATCCTCGTGATGGGTTTTTCGGATGAAGACGGCGCGATTGTTCTGGCCGGTTCCGACAAGAAGGTGCCGAACGGCAGCCGCCTGCACTAGATCGCCATGCGTTCATCCGGGCGCATGAAGGACGATCCAGACTTCTGCCCGCGCATCTGGCGTCAACGGTCGCAGTCGCCGATTTTCTCTTCATTGCGGCGCCCTGAGCGCTCAGCCGATCACCGGTCTCTTGCTGATGCTGGCGAAGCCGGTTTTCTGATCCGCCAACTCCTTGCTGAACCGACCGTTCTTCGCGCATGAAAAAGGCCGTGCGGAGGTCCCATTCCGCACGGCCCCAGACGACCTTATGGGCCGAATGCAGTGATTTGCGTCAGGCGAGTTCTTCGTCGCGCTGGTTGACGAAAATCAGAACGCCGAGGATCGCGACGTAGAACTTGAAGGCAGCGTCCTGGCCGTTCCAGATCTTGGACTGCCACATCAGGAACCACTCGCCGCCAACGACCATGAAGCCGAAGAACCATACGAGGAAGCCGATGGTTGCACCCGCGATCATCAGCTTCTTCGAAGCGTTGAATTCTGCGGCCGAGCCGTTGCGGGCGCCGAGCATCTTCAGGCCGCCGAGCAGGAACAGGACGAAGGTCAGGCCTTCACCTGCGATGATGAGCCAGTAGCCGGCATGCCAGAACGCGGGCGTCGTGATCGCGCGGTACATGGCCGAGTTGCCTTCGAACGTCGTGTCCATGCTGAACACGTGCTGCACGAACGCGAAGTTCGAGCCGTAGTCGGTGATGTTGTTGAACGTAACCATGAACGCGAAAGCCGCGAGGGCCAGCGTCATGGCGATTTTTGCGTAACGTGAGGTCATTTGCCCCTTCCCTCCGATAAGCGACCGGGCAAAACCATTCGTCTGTGGCCCGGGCGCGACTCAGTGTGTTAGACGAAAGGCGTAGGTGCAATCTTTTGTAAGCAAAACGTCAAGCGCGCGCGTATTTTTCGACAAAAGTTTCGACAGTCTGGAGCGGAATTCTTGAAAACGGCTATTGAACTGACCCAAACCGCGCTCCGGAAGGTGGACGCTGAAGGCCTCGGTGACCGTGTCGCCCGGCTGGTGCTTGGCGAATGGGCGCAGACGGGAGACTTCGTGGAACTCGCAGGCGATGGCGGGGTTCTGGTCTTCATCATCCACGCGCGCCGCATCCGCATTGAGGCTGATGGCCGTCAGACGCTTGTCTTCAAACTGGATCATCCGGCGCGACCGGTCACGCGCTGAACCGGACGGAGCGGGTTCTGCGGCCCGGCCTCAGGCCGGAACCCGGATCACCGCCCGCAGACCGCCAAGCGGACTGTCATCCAGCGACACGTCGCCGCCATGGCTGCGCGCAATGTCGCGCGCGATGGACAGGCCGAGCCCGGTGCCGCTCTCATCCTGATTGCGCGCCTCGTCCAGCCGCACGAACGGCTTGAACACGCTTTCACGCATGTCCTGCGGAATGCCCGGCCCGTCATCGTCCACGGTGATGGTCAGAATGCCGTTTGCATTGCGCGCCGTGATCTCCACCTTGTCGGCATAGCGGAACGCATTGCCGATGACATTGTTGAGCAGGCGGCTGAAGGCATTGGGCCGCACATGCAAAAGCGTGTCGCCCGTTGTCACGATCTTCAGCTCGCAGTCGCGCAGGCCCGCTTCTTCCTGCGCGCGCTCGAAGAAGGCGGCGAGATTGAATTCGCCCGGATCTTCCGCAGCCTCGCCACGGGCGAAGGCAAGATAGCCCTCCAGCATCGAGCGCATGTCCTCGATGTCCTGATTCATCGCCTCAATGTCTTCCTTGCTGCTGGCCACGGCCAGTTGCAGCTTGAAGCGGGTCAGGATGGTGCGCAGGTCGTGGCTCACGCCGGTCAGCATGGCCGTGCGCTGTTCGATCTGTCTTTCGATACGTTCGCGCATCAGCAGGAAGGCGCTGCCGGCGCGGCGCACTTCCTCCGCCCCGCGCGGGTGGAAGCCGCTTGGCGTCGGCCGTCCCTTGCCGAAACTGTCGGCAGCCTCCGCCAGTTGCAGGATCGGACGGATCTGGTTGCGCAGGAAGGCGACGGCGATGGCGATCAGGACAAGCGATGTGCCCACCATCCACAACAGGAAGATGTGCGTGTTTGAGGCATAGGCCTGGCTGCGCCGCGCAAAGACGCGCAGAACCCTGTTGTCGAGCTGGATGCGGATCTCGACAATGTTGGAATTGCCCACCGTGTCCAGCCAGAAGGGGCGGTTGATCTGCCGTGTGATCTCTTCGCCCAGCGTCTGATCCAGGATGGAGAAAAAGGGCTTGGGCCCGGGGGCGGGCAGGGGGTCGGGCGGCAGGAGGTCGATCTTCAGCGCCAGCCGCTCCTGCGCAATGCGGATCACCTGGGCGTAGCCGTCGTCGTCGGGATAGGTCTCGATCATGTCGATGATCGCGGAGATGTCGCGTGTCACCGCCTGGCTGAGGCGCTGCGTGACGGTCTGCCAATGACGTTCCATGAACACGAAGGCGATGACCGACTGCAAAAGCAGCATCGGCGCAATCACGATGATCAGCGAGCGCGCATAAAGCTGTTTTGGCATATAGCGCGAGATGACGCGCCAGAAGCGCCGCCATGGTCTGCGCATCGCCCCCAGTGCCTGCTTCAGGCGCGCCAGCGGCGTGATCTTTTCGTTCGAGTTAACCTGCAAGTTCGCCTTCCGCCCTGTGGGCGCCCATTCCCGAGATGCGATTTCGGTTTGATCGTAGAGCATCAGGCCGAAAAGTGGAATCCGGTCTTGCCACATCAGGTACCCGAAACACTGTCTCTCTGGCAGAGGGTAATTTCTGCGCTTGACTTCAAGTCGACTTGAACTTCGACACTCTGCCTGTCGGTGGATGGGCCGCCGGCATTTCAGAAGGAAAGATGCATGTCGACGATTTCGACAGATGCCGCGTTCGCACCGGTCTACCGGGTCGACAAGTTCGCCGTGCCGGCGGCCGGACGTCAGGAATTTCTGGAGCGCGTATCAGCGACCCACGATGCCCTGCGCAGGCAGGATGGTTTTGTGCGCGATGTCGTGCTGGAGCAGGCCTCGGGGCCGGGCGACTTCAATTTTGTCACGCTGGTGGAATGGCGCGATGAAGCAGCCTTTGCCGGAGCCTCACAGGCTGTCGCCAGCATGCACCGGGAAACCGGGTTCGACCGTCATGAAATGATGGAGCGTCTGGGTATCCGGGCGGACATCGCCAATTATCGGGCGTTGCCGGTCTAAGACTATTCCACGCTCAGCCGGTAGCCGATGCCGCGCACGGTCTGGAGATAGACGGGGTTGGACGGGTCGCGCTCGATCTTGCGGCGCAGGCGATTGATCTGCACGTCGATGGTGCGCTCGCCCACTTCCGAATCCTCGCCCACAAGCTCGTGCCGGGGCACGGTCTCCCCGGCGCGTTCGGCAAAAATGACCATGATGTCGCGTTCGCGATCTGTCAGCTTCACGAGCTTGCCCGTGTGCTTCAGTTCGCGCTTGGCAATCTGGAACGAGTAGGGGCCGAAAACGACCTGTTCCACCTTTGGCGTGGTTTGCGGGCTGCTGCGGCGCAGGATGTTGTTGATGCGCAGAACCAGTTCGCGCGGGTCGAAAGGCTTTGGCAGATAGTCGTCCGCGCCGGCTTCCAGCCCCGATACGCGGCTGTCGGTCTCCGAGAGCGCCGTCAGCATCAGGATGGGGGTTTCCTTTTCCTCGCGGAGAGATTTGGTCAGCGAGACGCCGTCTTCGCCCGGCATCATCACATCGAGAACTACCAGATCGAAGTCGAGCCCGACGAGCTTGCGTCGCGCTTCGGCGGCATTGCTGGCGATGGTGACGCGGAAACCGTTTTCGCGCAGGAAGCGGTTGAGAAGGCTGCGAATGCGTGTGTCATCGTCCACGACCAGCAAATGCGGCGCATCATCGCTCAGGACCGTCTTGTCCTTTTCGAGATTGCCGGTTTCGCTCATCGTGATGACCTCCTGAACTTGTGGCGCCTGAATCGGTGCCTTACTTAGAACGCCCGTTTGGCAGTTTGTCCATCTGGGGGCGCAGTTCCGGGTTCACCATGGCGCGCAGGAAGCGCTCCACTGCGGCGACGTCGCCCGGCTCCGCCTCTTCAAGTGCCGCACGGATGCGGCGGGACTGTGGCAGGGCGAGTTCCATCGCCAGGTCACGCCCCTTCTGCGTGGGATAGAGCTCGCGCTGGCGGCGGTCGCGCGGGCCGGGAACCTGCACGATGTAGCCATCATCGATCAGCTGTTTCAGAACGCGCGCCAGGCTCTGCTTGGTGATCCTCAGAACATCCAGCAATTCGGCCACGGTCAGGCCGGGCAACCGGTTCACAAAGTGCAGCACCCGGTGGTGCGCCCGCCCGAAACCATACTCGGCAAGGATGGCGTCCGGATCGGCGGTGAAGTCGCGATAGGCGAAGAAGAGATGCTCGATAACGGCAAAATCCACGCCATCGTCCAGCGTCAGCGGGGTTTTGATCGGCTCATCGTCGATTGTGCTCATGGGCTGCTTGCAGTCGATTTCATTTGTTGGCGAAGAAATTATGTCAGCCTTATTGACATAATTTCGGCGCGTTGATAATTTTTGACAACGTTTTAGGCCTGTAGCGCACAAATTGGTATCTGGAAGAAGCTTTTACGGAACTTCCTTCAAATTCCTGTCCGCCACAGGTAGGCTAAGACGATTGAAGGCGCCGCCCGAGGGGCGGCATTTCGGTTTGTCCGGTCGTTGGAATACGGACCGGCAGGAGAGGTTACATGGCAGCGGTTCCTTTTGATCAGCTCGAGGGCTTTATCTGGCTCAATGGTGAATTCGTCAAATGGGCAGACGCCAAGATTCACGTACTGACCCATGGCTTGCATTATGCAAGCGCGGTGTTCGAGGGCGAGCGCGCCTATGATGGCGAGATCTTCAAGCTCACCGAGCACACAGAGCGTCTGCATGAATCGGCGCGGATTCTCGGCTTCACCATTCCCTGGTCGGTGGAAGAAATCGACGATGCGTGCCGCGAGCTTCTGGCGCGTCAGGGCTTCTCCGATGCCTATGTGCGCCCGATTGCCTGGCGCGGCAGTGAGCTGATGGGCGTTTCGGCCCAGCAGAACCGCATCAACCTCGCCATCGCCATCTGGCAGTGGCCGAGCTATTTCGATCCGGAGCAGCGCCTGAAGGGCATCCGTCTCGATATCGCAGAATATTGCCGTCCGGACCCGCGCACTGCGCCGTCCCGGTCCAAGGCTGCCGGTCTCTACATGATCTGCACCCTGTCCAAGCACGCCGCAGAGGCCAAGGGTTATGCCGACGCGATGATGCTTGACTGGCGCGGTCAGGTTGCCGAGGCGACCGGTGCGAACATCTTCTTCGTCAAGGACGGCGTTCTCCACACGCCGACCCCGGACTGTTTCCTGGATGGCATCACCCGGCGCACGGTGATCGAGCTCGCGCGCCGTCGCGGCATCGAGGTTGTCGAGCGTGCGATCATGCCTGAAGAGCTGGAAGGCTTCGAGCAGTGCTTCTTATGTGGCACGGCCGCCGAAGTTACGCCGGTTGCAGAGATCGGGCCGTACCGTTTCGAAGTCGGTGAAATCACGCGTCTTCTGATGAACGACTACGCCAGCGAGGTTCGTCCGAGCCTGCGCGTCGCTGCGGAGTAAAAGGGATGCAATCAGAGGTTTATCCTCTGATTCTATACACCCTTTATTTGACATGGGCCGGATTCGCGTTTTCATGGGCGCGCCGGCCACGAACGGTCGGCTCTAGATGAGGGACCGAATATGGAAGCTCTACTTCCGATTATCATTCAGGCGGTAACGGGTGTGCTCGGTGGCGAAGCCATCGGAACAGTTGTGAAGAAAGCCGCGATGGGCCATGGCGCCAAGATTTTGAGCGGCATCATTGGCGGTGTTGGCGGCGGTGCTCTGCTGTCGGGCATGGGCGGTGACGCCGGCGCGCTGAGCGGTCTGCTCGGCGATGCCGTTGGCGGCGCTGTCGGTGGCGGTGTGTTGACGGGCCTTGTCGGTGTCGTTATGGGCGCCATGAACAAGAGCTGAGTTCTGTCGAATTCTCGAAGCGGGCAGCCTTGCGGTTGCCCGTTTTGCATTTTTGCCGCATTGCGGCATCTGTAACCTGGAGGGCTTCATGGGAAATCTTCGCGCCGGTGTCATTCCCGTGACGCCATTTCAGCAAAACTGCACGATCCTCTTCGATGAAGAGACGAAGGTTGGTGTCGTTGTCGATCCCGGCGGCGAGGTGGATCGCATCCGTGCCGCGATTGAGGAAAACGGCATTGCCGTCGAGGCCATCTGGCTTACCCATGGTCATATCGATCATGCGGGCGGCGCGATGGACCTGAAAGAGGCGCTTGGCGTGCCGCTGATCGGGCCGCATGAGGATGACCGCGACCTTCTCTCCAATCTGGAAAATCAGGCGCGCATGTTCGGGCTGGATCAAAGTGTGCGCAACGTCACGCCGGATCGCTACCTGAACGAAGGCGAGACGGTTTCCTTCGGCGATCATGTCTTCGAAGTGTTTCACTGCCCGGGGCATGCGCCGGGCCATGTGGTGTTCTTCAATCGCGATGCGCGTTTTGCCCATGTCGGCGATGTGCTCTTCAATGGCTCCATCGGCCGCACCGACCTTCCGGGCGGCGATCACGACGCTCTGATCCGGTCGATCAAGGACAAGCTCCTTCCGCTGGGCGATGATATCGGCTTTCTGTGCGGGCATGGTCCCGGCGGACGGTTTGGGGACGAGCGCCGCAGCAATCCCTTCCTCGTCTAGTTCCAGGCAGCGTTTCATGGAAACGCTGCTTACGCCATCTCTCCTTACTGCTCGCGCATTCCCGCGAGGGCCGGTTATCTGGCTGACTTGCGGGTTGCTTCGTACGTCAGGCCCGGTTCGGGTTCAGTCGTGCGAGGCCATATCCCGCCAGGGCGAGGGCGATGCCTGATGCAATCGTTCTCGTCTGGTTCCAGAACTGCCAGCGCGAAGAATAGTCGGTCCAGATTTCCTGCGCCGCATCCAGCTCCTTGGGCACGACGACAAGAGCCAGCGCTTCGTTCATCGGCACGTTGATTGCCGCTGTCAGAAGCAGCCCCAGTGCGAGATAGACAAGCGCTCCGACGCCGAAAAAGGCTGCGGATGTCTTCTGCCCGCTGCGCAGGATCAGGAACGCGGCAAGCCCCATCACCACCGGCGTCAGAAAGAATGCCGGGAAGAAAACCGTGTTGCGCACGGAGGCGTTCATCGCCTGCATGGCCTGGATTGCCACGCGGGGATCTGCCTGATCGAGCCCCCACATGGTCGAGCAGACCCAGGCATAGAAGAAGCCGAAAATCGCCCCCGCAAACAGGATCGCGGTTACTGAAACGGCAGTGGTCAATGCGCGCATCATCATCTCCTCGGCTTTCGTACACATATGTACGGTTTTGTAATTCCGTACATTGATGTACGATTTGAGTCAACGAGACCGGAGATTCGGATGCGGGACGAAACGCGGGCGCAGAGACAGCTCCAGATAGAAGAGGCTGCCTACGCGCTGCTTGGCGAGAAGGGGTATGGCGCAACATCGATGCTCAGTGTCGCCAGAGTGGCGCGGGCCTCGAATGAAACGCTCTATCGCTGGTATGGCGACAAGCGCGGGCTCTTCAAATCGATGGTCGAGACCAATGCGCGTGATATCCGGGCCGCGCTCCGCGATGCAATCGACAGCGGGGCTGATCCTCTGGCCAGTCTTGAGAAAGTCGCGCCGGTTCTCCTCACCATGCTTCTTGGAGAGAAGGCGGTTTTGCTCAACCGCGCGGCCGCTGCCGATGAAACCGGCGAGCTTGGAGCGGCGCTGGCAGAGGGAGGGCGCAATGCGGTTGCGCAGCTGATCGAGGCGCTGCTTCGCCAATCTATGAAAAGCGGTGCGATCCGGGCCCCTTCCGCTGCGACGGCGGCCGAGTGGTTTCTCGGGCTTCTCATCGGTGATCTGCAGATCAGGCGGGTCATCGGGGTGCTGCCAGAACCCGGTGCGGACTTTGTTGCGGACAGGGTGGCTGGCGCTTTGGCTGCTTTCAGGGTGCTATGCGCCAATGCGTCTCAGGGTTGAATTTTTTATTAAGAATCATCTATAGGTAAATTCTGCATCCTGAGAATGCAGAATTTGTTCCGAGGGTCGCATTTGTCCCGAAAATCGCATTTGTCCGTGTTGGCGATTTCCGGAGTGGCGACGCGTAATCTGTCCCGCGTCAGTCTCTCGTGTTCTGATCTCGTTTTACGCATGCGTGTTATCCGGGCTGTGTCTTGACGCCCTGATCAGCTTTTTCATGAAGAAAGGCCGGGCAAAGCCCGGCCTCTTTTTCTGGAGCAGGGAAACTCCGGGTGTCTAGCGCGGCTGGCAGAAATGCCGGTTTCCATCATATCCCATGAAGGTGCCGGTCCGGCCATCGAAGCTGCGGTAGCGGTTTGAGCAATAGCGGAACCATTCACGCGACCAAGGTTCCATGCTCGCACGATACTGAACGGGACGTTCACGATAGGCCGGGCGTTCGCGGTAGGCGGGTGCGCTCGGATAGTAATCACGGTAGACCGGCTGGTAATCCGGGTAGCGCGGACGACGCGGCGGATCGATATAGACGCGCTCATTTCCGCGGCTCGATTCCGAGAGCAGACCGCCGACAATGGCGCCCGCAGCCAGGCCGAGCACGCCAGCAGCGATGGCGTCATTGTTGTTGTTGTGCCGGTGGCGATTGCGGTGGCCGGCGTCGGCCGTCGAGATCGCCCCAAGCGTTGTTGCAGCCACGGCAAGCGAAAGAATGCCCGTCTTCAGGATGCGTTTCATGACCTTACCTCTTCAAGTGTCGCTGCCGTGTTCAGGGGGAGGGGGCAGCTGTCACAGAGGGTTTATTCACTGGCACCTGAATGCTGCCTGAATAAGGCTGCCACCTTGTGTTCAACCGTTATGAAGGGGCCACATATTCCGTGTTGCCGCGAGGATGGCTTTACGGGGGCGGTCGGTGCGGGTATCGCGATTGTCATTTCCGCGTCGTCGCGCCTGCGCTAGAATTCGATTCCGGTGCGGCCCGCGCCTCCTCCCTCCATCGGGAAAGCACAGTTCATGCAAGGGCGTTCCCGTTTCGAACCGACTGTTCGGGCAAGCGCATAAGGAGGGATTGCGAAATCCGCTCGCGATAGGAGGTTTCAGATGAAACTCACTGCACCGCTCTATGTCCTGAAACGCAGGGCGAAACTTATCTCCCGCCGTGATGGCCTGCCGCTTCATGCTGCTCTCGACCGCATTGCGAAAGAAGAGGGCTATGGCGCGTGGAGCCTGCTGGCAGCGAAAATGTCGGCGGCTTCGCCGGCCTCAAGGCTGTTCCCCGTCTTGCACCCCGGCGATTGCCTTCTGCTGGCTGCGCGTCCCGGGCAGGGCAAGACGCTTCTCGCTTTCGAGCTTGTAATCGAGGCGATGCGGAATGGACGCCAGGGCGTCTTCTTCACGCTTGAATACACGCAGCGGGATATTGTTGAGCGCTTCGGTTCGCTGGCGGCGCAGGCGGATGGCTTCGCAGATCGCTTCACTTTTGACAATTCGGACGGGATCTGCGCCGGGCACATCACGCGCGTGCTCGCCAATGCCGAGCCGGGCGCGCTTGCCGCCATCGATTATCTTCAGCTGCTCGATCAGAAGCGTTCCAACCCGGATCTTCTGGATCAGGTGCGTGCGCTGCGTGCTTTTGCGCGCAGGCGGGGCATCGTCTTTGTCTTCATTGCCCAGATTGATCGCTTGTTCGATCTTTCCGGTCGGGCCATGCCGGGCATGGCCGATATCCGTCTGCCAAACCCGCTTGATTTGGCCCTGTTCAGCAGAGCCTGCTTTCTGCATGACGGCGAGATCCGGTTTGAAACGCTGATGTGAAGTCGTGCCAGATCTGCTGGCGCGGGGTATTCGCATAACTGTTAAAAGGATGGGGCGTTTGGGCCGGGCGCGGTTCGGGCTGACGCTGCCGCGATCTTCTCGCTCGCCTCGTCTTTACCGTCTTGATTTGGCCGGGCTTCGCTGAGGCAGCGCCTGAACTTCAACGCCTCAAGTTCAATGTGCTGGAGAAGCCCAAATCTGACCGAATAGAACCGTCGCGCGACCATCTGGTGGTCGTGCGTCTTCACCCTCTCCGGGTGCAGGTGGGCCTGCCACGGAGGGCAGGCAATACGGCGCCTCAGGCGCCGCAGGCCCTGGTCAGGAGGCAACCATCAGGTTGACGGCCTTGGGACCTTTGCCACGCTTGTCGGGCTCGGTCTCGAACGTGACCTTCTGCCCGTCTTCCAGTCCCGCCAGACCGGAAGCCTGAACTGCTGAAATATGAACGAAAACGTCCTTCTCGCCATCATCCGGGGTAATGAACCCGTATCCCTTGGCTTGGTTGAAGAACTTTACTGTACCACTCTGCGACATAGGAAGGAGTCCTTTCTCCCTTTATGCTGGTTTCGGCGGGCCAACCTCTTGAAGGGTTTTAGGCCCATGGCGTCATCGGTCGTTTACTGGGGGAGAAGAAACAGTCAGCTTCGCGCCTCGCAGTGGGGACCCGTGATTGTGGGCTCTTCGCCCGCACAAGCATATTGTCCTCTTACTATCGGTGCGACTTCCCAGACGGGCCTAAATGGACCCGCTATTGGGGCATGCCATTCCAGTCTCCGGGCCCGCAAATGCCCGAATGGCAGGGAGCTTCCCCGATTTTTTCAAGGGTATCAAGAGAAAGTTTTATGAATAATACGAATTGCGAAGGTGTCTGCGTCTGCAATTCCAGCGAGCAAAGAAAAAGCGCGGCGTTTGCACGCCGCGCTCAAACTCTACAACCGAGATAACCCGGTATTAGGCAGCCGAAAGGTTGACTGCCTTCGGGCCTTTGCCCATGCGATCGGGCTCGACCTCGAAGGAAACCTTCTGGCCGTCGGTGAGCGTGGTCATGCCGGAGCGCTCAACTGCGGAGATGTGTACGAAAACGTCTTTCGCGCCATCGTCCGGGGTGATGAAGCCGAAGCCTTTGCTCGCATTGAAGAATTTAACGGTGCCTGTCTGGGCCATTGGGAAACTCCTTTTCCCTTTGAGAGTTCGCGCCTGCGCAACGTGCACAGATTAGCGGTGGTTCGAGAGTTTGAAGAAAATCGGGGAAAGGGGCCGTCCAAATCATAAAGCTTCCAGTCTCCGGGTCTGCAATCACCCGAGCGCGGGGAATCTATGACACGAAAGGGAAATGGCTACAAGACTGCGTGTACTAGCTAATTGTCTATGATTTACGCATGCTGAGCCGGCTTCAATCGCGGGCTGCGGCCTCCAGCAGCGCGATGTCGAGCTTCACCATTTCCAGCATTGCCTCCGTCACCCGTCTCGCTTTGGGGTGGTCGGGATCGCTGATGAGGGCGTTGAGCATTGCGGGAACGATCTGCCAGCTCAGTCCCCAGCGATCCCTCAGCCAGCCGCATTGCTCTGTCGCGCCGCCTTCGCTCAGTGCCTCCCAGAGCCTGTCGATCTCGGCTTGCGTTTCGCACTCGGCAACGATGGAGAAACTGTGGTTAAAACTGTCGAGCGGCCCGGCTTCCAGCGCCTGATAGCGCTGGCCTGCAAGTGTGAGTTCTGCGATTTTCACGCTGCCTGGAGGTCCGGCCGGCGTCTCTGCCGGCAGCGTGGTGACGTTGTCGATCCGGGAATTGGGTATCAGCGACGTGTAGAGGCCGATTGCGGCCTCCATGTCCTTCTCGAACCAGAGGTGTTGTATGATGTTCATGGCCGCGTCCTCTCCTTCTGTTTGCCTTGGGGGTGTGAACCCCAAGGACGAAGGAGAGAGCGGTTTTCCGACAGAAGGATGCGGTGACGGTCGTGGCTGATGTTGTTTCAGTCGCTGGCAGTGAGTGTCAGCAGGCTTTCGGCATAACCGTTGCCGGCAACCGATGAGCAGAGCGAAGTCCATTCGCAGCCAAGGCATGCCTGGCGTGTCGCGCCTCTGGCGAAGCTGGTCCGCATCCGGTCGAGAAGCTTTCGGTCGGGCGTCAGCAAATGGCCGATTTCGACTGGTTGTCCCAGCCAGCGTGTCAGCGCCCCTGCGGCGCGCTGGTCGCGTTCGCGGACGCTGACATTCAGGCAATGCGGCGTTGCCTCTTCCGCGATGAGGGGCTGGCAGATGTCGTCCGGACCGTCGACGATCAGGATCTGCTCACCTGCGTTGAGGCGTTCGATGATCCGGTCGTAATTGGCGGTGAAGGCGGGGCTGTAGCCCCGCCCGACATAGGTCAGCATGCACAGGAGATGGTGTGCACGCAGCCGCACCGTCATTACGCATCGCCCCGTTTTGCGGTGCGCGAGAGCGCCACCAGCGACGCAGCGCCCAGTGCCGATTTCAGGATTGCGCCGATAATAAAGGGGGTTACGCCAAGCATGATTGCCTTCTCGAGGCCGATCATGCCGGCAAGCCACAGGCCGCCCATGGCGAGGCAGAGGGCGTTCGCGGCCAGCATGGAGGTGAAGGCAAGGAGCGGGCGTTGCGCATTCCAGCCGCGTTCCGTGAGTGCGCCGACAAGCAGCGCCATGAGCGGGAATGAGGCGAGATAGCCGCCCGTCGGGCCTGCGAAATGCGCAAGGCCGCCTGCGCCGCCGGCCAGAACCGGCATGCCGATCATGGCTTCGCCGAGCCATGCGAGCACCGTCAGGGTGCCGAGCCTTGCGCCGTAAAGTGCGCCGATCATGGCGACGGCGAATGTCTGCATGGTCACGGGGACGGGCACCATTGGAACTTCGATGCGTGACGCCACTACCAGGAAGAGCGTGCCAAGCACGACTGCCCCGGCCTTGAAGGCGAGCGACTTCTCGTTGAGCCGGAGTGCGCCGGCATGGCCGATGAGGCCGGTGGTCTGCTGTGAAGCTAAGCTGTGAGGCATGGTCTCTCTCAAATTATAGATAATTATGAGTCTTCATCTATTATTGAGTCCATATTCGCGTCGGCTTGGCAAGGGGGTGTGCAAAATCTCACGCATTGCGTCTTCTGCGCTGCGCCCAGACGCAATTGCGCCACGGCAGGGCAGTGTGACGCTCGGGGAGCAGGTTGGACGCGATTTGGTGTGGCCGTCGGGCCGGAATGAGCCTTAATTAGCCTTCGATCACGAAGGCTTCGCGCCGCTTGCCGGATGCGGTTTCAACTGGCCTGCGTCCGATCCATTGCACATGCCGCGCGAGCACGGCCGAGGCCGCATCCACTTCGCCGCGCCGCAGGTGCTCAAGGATCGCGCGATGGTCGCGGTCCGTGCGGGTTTCCCAGTTCGAGCGCCAGGCCGAAAAAAGAAAGCGCGCGCTTGCCGCATGCAGATCGTCGATCGCCGCCAGCAGGCGGGGCATGCTGCACGACGTGAGCAGAAGTCTGTGAAACCGCCGGTTTGCGGTCTCCCACGCGATCACGTCGCGCGCCTGATCGCCTTCAAGGATTGCCTCTTCTGCAGCCTTGAGGATCGCCGGTGTCAGGTGCTGCGCTGCGTTGCGCAGGGCGAGAACTTCGAGCGCGGCGCGCATCTCGGCCACTTCGCGCACCTGGTTCAGATCGAACGCCGCCACCCTCACGCCGCGGCGCGGTTCGCTCTTGGCCAGCCCCTGCGCTTCGAGCAGCCGAAAGGCCTCGCGCACGGGCACATGGCTTGCGCCAAATTCTTCGGCTATGTGGTCCTGCCGCAGGCGTGCACCCGGCTCCAGCGCGCCGGAGACGATGCGGTCGGCAAGCGTGCGCGCGATCTGTGCGGCTTTGGTCTCTTTGCGATCACTCATGATTATAGATAATTTGCTTCGCGCTGATTTGTCGAGCCATCTTTCTCGCTTCCCCGTTCGGCTTCGGATGGATGGGCAGCTCGCCCGACGCTTGACGGATTTCATATCCGGGATAATTTCTCAAATATGGATTCTGTCTCGATACCCGACCCCACGATTGATCAGCGCATTGCAGAGCGCCTGCGGGCGCTGCGTCAGGAGCGTGGCTGGTCGCTTGACGATCTTGCCGGTCGCAGTGGCGTCAGTCGCGCCACGCTTTCGCGGCTTGAGAATGCGGAGGTGAGCGCCACGGCCAATGTGCTGGGCAGGCTCTGCGCCGCTTATGGCATGACGCTCTCGCGGCTGATGCATCTCGTGGAAGACGATTTCCCGCCGCTGGCGCCACGCGCGGCGCAGGCGCTTTGGGAAGATGCGCAGTCCGGGTTCGTTCGCCGCGTCGTCTCGCCACCGGCCCGTGCGCTTGCCGGAGAGGTGATGGAGGGGTGCCTGCGTCCGGGCGCTTCCGTCTCATATGATGGTCCGCCGCGCCCGGGCCTGGAGCATCATCTCGTCATGCTTGAAGGTGCGCTCCGCATCACGGTCGATGGTGCTGTTCATATGGTTCATCCGGGCGATTGCCTTCGCTATCAGCTGCGCGGCCCCAGCCGTTTCGAGGCCGGGGAAGAGGGCGGCGCGCGCTATCTCCTCTTTACGGTGTGACCATGCAGGATGCCGCCGCCTTTTCGATTGATCGCCTCGACGCTTCGCAGGCTGAAGGCATGCTGCCCGAACTGGCGTCCCTTCTTCATGCATGCGTGCATGACGGGGCAAGCGTCGGCTTTGTCCTGCCCTTTGATGTGCATGAGGCGGAGGGCTTCTGGCGTGAAAAGACCCTGCCTGCGGTCAGATCCGGTGATCGCGTGCTGTTCGTGGCGCGACAGGGGGCGGTGCTCGCGGGAACGGTTCAGCTTGTGGTGGACATGCCGCCCAATCAGCCGCACCGGGCAGAAGTCTCCAAGCTTCTGGTCAGTCCGGCGTTCCGTCGTCGCGGGCTCGCCCGGTCTTTGATGCTCGCGCTCGAGGCCGAAGCCCGCATGCGTGGCCGCAGCCTCATCACGCTCGACACCCGCACGGGCGACAGCGCCGAGCCGCTTTACGCAGCACTTGGTTACGCGGTTTCGGGCGTCATTCCGGATTTTTGCCGCGATCCCTTTGATGATCGTCTCGATCCAACGACGGTGATGTACAAGCGGTTGGAGGTCTAGGGTCAGGGCCCTGTTTTCCGTAGGCGGACGGTGCTCCACCTCACGCGCCTGACACCGTTGCGAACAGATCGTGATGGCGTTGATGGAACCCGCACATGGTACCCGCGCTTGTCCACGGGGGTGGTTCCAAGTCTGCGGAAGAGAATATGCGACGCCTGGAAATACTGGACGGCATGCGAGGATATTTCCTCGTCTTCATGGTGTTGAACCACCTGACCTTTGCCGGCGGATATCTGCTGGTCAAATTCAATCACGGCGAACTGGGATATGTGCAGGATGCGCAGGGCTTCGTGTTCCTGTCCGGCCTGCTTGTCGGCATGGTCTATGCGCGCCGCATGCTCCGCGATGGTTATGCTGCGGGTGCGGCGAAGGTAAGAAAGCGCGCTTTCGAGATCTATCGCTATGCGGTGGCCTGCCTCGTGATCGTCTTTCTGCTCGGCTTGGTGCTCAGCGCCTCTTCCACCTATTGGGAGCCGTGGCTCTGGGATCTCGCCGACCACAATCCGTTCTATGCGCTGGCCTCGCTGCTTCTGCTCTACCAGCCCACCTATATGGATATCCTGCCGCAATACATCGTCTACATGCTGGTGTCTCCGCCGCTGATCTGGCTTTGCGTCACAGGGCGCTGGATGTGGGTTGCGGCACTGTCCGCGTTTCTCTGGGCGGCCGTTCAGCTGGGCCTTCATTTCCCGGTTGCCGGCGGCATTCGCGCGCTGCTTGATGAGGTGCATGAGGGCGAGATGTTTCGCACGGCCTTTAATGTGCTTGCCTGGCAGGCGGTCTTCATGTCGGGCCTCGTTCTCGGTGCGCTCACCGCCACCGGCAGGATCGACTGGGAAAAGGTGATGAACCCGAAGCGCACGGCGCTCGTCTGGCTGGCCTTCGCTCTGGTGCTGGTCTTCATGGGTTTCCGCTTCGGTTTCACCTTCAAGCTTCTGCCCGAGCCGATGATGGAGCGCTTCAGGAGCCTCGACAATCGAACCGAGTTCAGCTTCGTCTATCTGGTGAACTTCATGGCCACCGGTTACCTCGTGGCCTGGATGGTCATGGCGGGGTCACTCGCGGACAACCGGATCGTGCGGGCGCTGGGCAATGGCCTGCGCTGGATATTCAGCCTTTCCTTCCTGCGGCTGATCGGTCGCCATTCACTGCAGGTCTATGCCTGGCACGTGATCGTGATCTACCTCCTGAAAGGGTTCGAGCATCACTATGGTCCGTTCTCGGAGTGGACCAAGACGGCGATTGCGCTCTCGGCCATCGCCTCGCTTGCCGTGCCGGCGCTTTATCGCGAGCGCGCAACCTATTTCAGCAGGGTTCCTTTTCTGCGTGACCGGGCCTCGTCTGATGACGTGAAAGCCCGGGCCGCACCCGCCAAGTGATCCGCCGTCCGGCGGTTCACGCAATTTCACTCCAGCATTTCATGAATGAGCAAGGGACTGTACATCCATGACCGATCTTAACCGACGGGATTTTCTTTCGTTCGCGCTGTCGTCTTCTGTGGTCGCAGGACTGTCGGGCAGCGCGTTTGCCGCAGCCGAAGCGCCGGGGCTGACCTTCGGTCCCGCAAAGACCTTCAGCTTCGATGCACTGAAAGAAGAGGCCGAGGCGCTGGCCGCGGCCCCGTGGCAGGATGGCCGCTCGCCCCATGGCGAGATCCTTGAGCAGATCGATTACGACGCCTTTCAGAAGATCCGTTTTCGCAAGGATCATGCGCTCTGGGCGGATGGGAAAGGCGGCGCGCCGGTGCAGTTCTTCCATCTCGGGCGCTACTTTCAGGAACCGGTTCTCATGCATGTCGTGGAGAATGGCGAGGCGCGGGAAGTGCTTTACCGGCCGGATTATTTCGATCTGCCCGAAGATCATCCCGCGCGCGAACTGCCCGACAATATCGGTTTCTCCGGCTTCCGCCTGCATGAGCCGTCGCAGAAGACCGACTGGCTGGCATTCCTCGGCGCATCCTATTTCCGGTCTTCAGGCGAGCTGAACCAGTATGGTCTCTCTGCGCGTGGTCTTGCCATCGACACGGCCCTGCCGAAGCCGGAGGAGTTTCCCCGGTTCAGCCGCATCTGGCTTGAGCGCATGGAGGGAGAGCCGGACCGCGTTCTGGTCTATGCGCTGCTCGACAGTCCCGGTATCACCGGCGCATATCGTTTTGACTGCGCGCGGGGCGACGGCCCGGTGATGGATGTCTCGTCCTGGCTCTATCCGCGCAAAACCGTCGAGCGGCTGGGCGTTGCGCCGCTCACCTCCATGTACTGGTATTCCGAAACGAACCGAAAACAGGCTGTCGACTGGCGGCCGGAAATCCACGATTCCGACGGGCTTGCCATCTGGATGGGTAATGGCGAGCGCCTCTGGCGGCCGCTCAACAATCCGCCCGAAACCGTCACCAATGCCTTCATGGATGAGCGCCCGCGCGGTTTCGGCCTGCTGCAGCGCGACCGTGATTTCGACCACTATCAGGATGACGGCGTCTTCTACGAGCGACGTCCCTCCGCCTGGATCGAGCCGGTCAATGAGTGGGCTTCCGGTCAGGTGCAGCTTGTCGAAATACCCACCGATGACGAGATCCACGACAACATTGTCATGTATTGGGTGCCGGATGCTCCGGTCGAGCCGGGCAAGCCGCTCCAGTTCGATTATCGTCTTTACTGGACGGCGGACGAGCCATTCCCGGCAGAGCTCGGGCGCGTCATGGCGACCTATACCGGCATTGGCGGCATTCCCGGCCAGCCGCGTCCGGAAAACACGACCCGCTTCGTGGTTGACTATCGCGGTGGAGAGGTGGGCGCGCTGGAGCGCGGCGATGCCGAGCCGGTGGTCGATCTCTCACGCGGCGAGGTGACGCTGGCGGACGCCCATCCCGTTGTCGGTCAGCCGGGCCTCTACCGCGCTTTCTTCGATGCGCGGATTGAGGGTACGGACCCCGTCGATATGCGCATGTATGTGAAGGGCGGGGATGACCGCGCGCTGACCGAGACATGGCTCTATCAGTATTTCCCGAACCGGGATGATGTCAGAGGCGGGGCCTGATCCGGCTCACCCTCCGGTCAGCCAGTTCGCGCCAAGTGCGGCCAGATAAAGCCCGATACCGAAGGAGGTGTGGGCGATGAGGCTGCGCAGTCGCGCCGTGTTGGGCGCTGGCGTTTTCGCTGCGGCGATGCCCGCGCCCATGCCGGGCTGCAGGATGAGAAAGGGCGCAAGCACGGTCACGATGCCCATGGCGAGTGCGGGCAGAAAGCTTGGCTGGCGCGCCCAGCCCAGCCCCGCCATTGCGATCAGAATACCGGCGAAGAGCACGCCGATGGCATAGTGTGCGGCCCAGCCGATGGCGCGCTCGCCGGGGATGGGCCGGGCAGCGCCGATAGCCTGATGGCAAAGGGTTCCCGAGCCGAGATGTCCGATCCAGCGTCCCACCATTGCGTAGTTGAGGGCGGGAATGCCGAAGGCCCGTTTCTGAAACAGCGCCCATAGATCCATGAAGGCGGTAGCGCCCACGCCGATCAGAAATGCGCGTATGCTGAACTCGATTGCTTCGGCCGTCATGCTTGTTCCGTTTTCTCGTTGCCCTGACCGGGCGTTGCTTTTTTTTGCCGCACATGGCCGTGTCCCGCGTTTGGGAAGGCGCGCGCAGCAGCACATCTCACTTGGTGAAAGCACTTCACATAAACATTCAATTGTTTTATTGATTGATTGCGTAATGAAGGAGGACTTGTCAATGGCGGATCGAACCGGGCAGCAGCTTTATGCCCAGGCGGCGGAGCTTGCCCGCGCGCTCGCAAGCCCGCACCGCATTGCGCTCTTGGAGCATGTTGCTCAGGGTGAGCGCCCGGTGGAGCGGCTCGCCGCGCTGGCAGGGCTTTCCATGGCCAATGCCTCGCAACATCTGCAGCATCTTCGGCGTGCCGGCCTCGTTCTGGCCCGGCGCGAGGGCAAGAATGTGCTTTATCGTCTGGGGGAGGGGCCGGTGGTGCCGCTTCTGGCAGCCCTGCGTGCGCAGGTGGCGCACACCCATGCCGAGGTTATGGCGCTGGTCACCGGGGGCGAAAACGGCATGGGGGCGGTGGAAACCGTCTCGCGTGACGAGCTTCTCTCGCGCCTGCGCGACGAGACGGTTCTTTTGCTCGATGTCCGCCCGGAGGAGGAGTTTGCGCAGGGGCATCTGCCCGGTGCGGTGAATGTGCCGCTCGATGCGCTGGAGAAGCGCCTTGCCGAATTGCCGCGAGACCGCGAGGTCATCGCCTATTGTCGCGGCCCCTATTGCATGCTGTCGCTGGACGCCGCCCTTCTGCTCCAGCGTGAAGGTCTGGCGGCCAGCCGTCTTTCCGATGGTTTCCCGGACTGGAAAGCGGCTGGCCTGCCTGTTGAACGACTGAACTGAGTTTCAGTTCGTGTCAAAGGCTGGCGCCGCAAGGCGCTCCAGATGTGTTCTGAGATCTTTCGGCCAGTTGTTGATCCGGCTCTTGAAGGTTTTTGCATCGCCTGCATAGAGCGCGCGCGCCGCTTCCTCGTAGCCGGGTTTGTCGCCGAGCATCGCCATCATGAACCTGTCGGCCGCGGTCTTCGCCCTGCGGATCTGCTCGCGCGGCATATCGGCTGTGCGGGCGGCGTCCACCAGTTTGCGCAGGGTTGCCGACGCGCCGCCGGGCTGTTCACTGAGCCATTCCCACTGGCGCGGCAGCAAGGTGATCTCACGGGCCACCACGCCGAGCCTCGGGCGCCCCGGCGCGCGCTTCTCGGGCGCTGCCTCCTGCGGTTTCGCGGCCAGCCGCTCCAGAACCTCGGCCTCGCTGCCCGTCAGGTTGAAGTCGGTCTGCCGGCCAGTCGCATCATTGAAGATAAGCACATCCGCGCCGGGATAGTCGCTGAGCAATGCTTTGGCTGCCAGGGCAACCTCGGTTGCGGTGCCGCTTGCGAGAAACTTCTCGCCATGAAAACCTGTGAAGCTGGACATCGGGGTGGGGCTCCGTTGAATGTCGAATGGCTTTTACCCGGGTATAATATTTCTGTCAATATACCCGGATAAAATGCAGCCTTGACGCTGGCTGAGCCTCTGTGCCTAGCGTTCTGGCGCGCTTGAAGGCTGATTCAACGCGTTTCTTGGAGGGCGAATGAAAGAGCTTCTGCTTTTACGGCATGCGAAATCGAGCTGGGATGAGCCCGGCCTGAGCGATGCCGAGCGTCCGCTTGCGCCGCGTGGACGACGCGCCGCGCCACGCATGGGGCGAGAACTCGCGCAGCGTGGCTGGTTGCCGGATCTGGTGCTGGTGTCGCCGGCGCGCAGGGCGCAGCAGACATGGCGACTGGTCTCGTCAGCGCTGAAGGGGCCTGCTACGGCGATTGGCGATGGAAGCGGGCTTTACATGGCAACGCCCGGGCAATTGCTGGCCGCTCTCCACAAAGTGCCGGAAGAGGCGGGGCGCGTGCTCGTTGTCGGGCACAATCCGGGCATGGAGGACTTCGCCAGCCTTTTGGCCGGAAACGGTTCCGGGGAAGACGCGCTGGAGCGCATGCGCGAGAAATTTCCCACCGCTGCGCTTGCCCGGTTCGCCTTTGATGGACGGTGGGACGCTCTGGCCTTTGGCGGTGCGCGACTGCTCCATTTCATGAAGCCGAAAGATTTCAGCGCATCGGCCTGAAAATCGGAACAGGTTTTCGGAAAGCACCATGCGCAGGTTCAACAGGTTAGAGCGTCCTTTGTGCGTCCGAATGGACGCACGGCGCTCTAGCTGACAGCCGACGCAATCGAAAAACGATAGATCGTTTCGTCCGTGTCGCTGCTTTTCTCGATGTTCTCCGCACCGGCGGCAATGATCGCTTTTGGCCAGAAGATCTGTGCTGCCTGATTGCCGGCCATGATGCTGACCTCCCACGTGCCGGGGTGCCGGTGCATGGTGCTCACGGCCATCGACCGGCCAAGTCCTCTGCGGCGTGCGTTCGACAGAACCGCGAACTCCGCCATGGAGAAGGTGACGCCATCTTCCTTCAGCGCCCGCACGAACGCGAAACCGGTAACGGTCTCGCTGTCGCGGAAGAGATAGGGCCAGCGCCTGTCGGTCTCCTGCCAGTAGAGGTCCAGATAGGGATAATCGTCATCGACGCCGCCATGGGGCGAGAGTTCTTCAAGGTATTCCCGCAGCATCCGGTCGATCAGCGGCCTGTCGGTGTTTTTCGCGAGGATCAGTTGCATGAGAAGTGGCGCTCGACTGTTCTTGTGGCGCGCAGCATATCACCCTCACATGTCCGCGCGTGGCTTCTGCAAGCTTGCCTTTCCTACATGATCGCGCTAGATCGCGCCAAAATGTCTGGAGGTTTTATGTCCCGGTGAAGCGGGGGCGGGTCTCGCCCCGGAAATGGATGATGGATGGCGCAGTTCCGTCCCGCGCATCCGTTTCGCTTTCAAACCAAATTATTCTGCAGTGCGCGTGCCGTTGTCGACGCGCTTGATGCTGCATAGCTGGACATAAACGAAAATGATCAAGACCTATCAACCCGGCGTCGATGACGACGCCATTGTCGACATCTGGCTCAAGGCGAGCCGGCTCGCCCACGCGTTTCTGGATGATGATTTCCTGACGCGCGAAGCCGAAAACATCCGCAATGTCTATCTGCCCATGGCTGACACCCGCACCGTTTGGGCGGATGACCGGCTTGTCGGCTTCATCTCGCTTCTGGGTAACCAGGTGGGTGGCCTCTTTCTCGACCCGGATTGTCACGGTCGGGGGCTGGGCCGGGCGATGGTGGACGATGCGGTTGCACGCATGGGCGCGCTGGAACTCGATGTCTTCGTGAAGAATGACATCGGCAGGCGCTTCTATGAACGCTACGGCTTTGCCGAAGTGGAGCAGCGCATCGACGAACCCACGGGCGAGCCGGTTCTGCATCTGCGCTACCCGGCCTGATATCCGGACAGGCGGGGGCTCCTGACACCCTTGTGTCAGGAGCTGTGCGGGGTGATGCTTTCCCCATGCGTCACCCCTTTCCATTTGAGGGCAGCGATTCCATATTCAGGGCATGGCCAAATCATCCGAAAAGAAGAATGGCGGCTTCGCCGAAGCCCCTCAGCCCGAGCTTTCGGGCACGCCGCTGACCGGTTCCATCGCGGACTGGGCAAGCGAGATAGCGCAGGAAGCAGAGAAGCCCGCGCCGGCGAAGGCCAGGGACAAGGCGAAGAAACCGAAGAAAACGGCTGAGCGTTCCGCCGGCGGCTCGAAGACCGCGCGCGGCACCTCCATGGGCGGCGCGGCCTCTGCGCGAGAGCGCGCGGCTGCCGGCATGATGCCCGTCGCCGGTCTCGACGTCACGCTGGAGGAGGCCGAGGGGCTTTCTTCCTCGGGCGTTACCGCCACGGTCGCCGCTCTTTCGCGGCTGATCGAGGGTGGCGATCCCAACCTTCAGTCCAACTGGACCCCGCACCGCCCCTCCCGGCCCGCAAAGTCGGAAGGCGGCGTGCCGATCAAGATGGTCACGGAGTTTACGCCCTCCGGCGACCAGCCGACGGCCATTGCCGATCTGGTCGCGGGCGCGAACGAGAACGAGCGCACCCAGGTGCTGCTCGGTGTTACCGGCTCGGGCAAGACCTTCACCATGGCCAAGGTGATCGAGGAGACGCAGCGTCCGGCCATCATCCTCGCGCCGAACAAAACGCTGGCCGCCCAGCTCTATGGCGAGTTCAGGTCCTTCTTCCCCGACAATGCGGTCGAGTATTTCGTTTCCTACTACGATTACTATCAGCCGGAGGCCTACGTTCCGCGTTCCGACACATTCATTGAGAAGGAATCCTCGATCAACGAGCAGATCGACCGCATGCGCCACTCGGCCACGCGCGCGCTGCTCGAGCGCGATGACGTGATCATCGTCGCTTCCGTGTCCTGTATCTACGGTATCGGCTCTGTCGAAACCTACACGGCCATGACCTTCCAGATGCAGATTGGCGACCGGCTGGACCAGCGCCAGCTTCTGGCCGATCTGGTTGCCCAGCAATACAAGCGTCAGGACATCAATTTCGTGCGCGGCTCCTTCCGGGTGCGCGGCGACACGATCGAAATCTTTCCTGCCCACCTTGAGGATCGCGCCTGGCGCATTTCCCTCTTTGGCGATGAAATCGAGACCATCACCGAGTTCGATCCGCTTACCGGCAAGAAGACCGGCGACCTGGAGTCGGTCAAGATCTACGCCAATTCGCACTATGTCACACCGCGCCCCACGCTGAATCAGGCCGTGAAGGGCATCAATGCCGAGCTGAAACAGCGTCTGGCGGAGCTTGAGCGCGCCGGCCGTCTGCTGGAGGCGCAGCGCCTCGAACAGCGCACCCGCTTTGATCTGGAAATGCTGGAGGCGACTGGCTCCTGTGCCGGCATCGAGAACTATTCGCGCTATCTGACCGGCCGTGCGCCGGGCGAGCCGCCGCCGACCCTGTTCGAGTACATTCCCGACAATGCGCTGGTCTTCATCGACGAGAGCCACGTCACCATTCCGCAGATCGGTGGCATGTATCGCGGCGACTTCCGCCGCAAGGCGACGCTTGCCGAATACGGTTTTCGTCTGCCCTCCTGCATGGACAACCGTCCGCTGCGCTTCGAGGAATGGGACGCGATGCGCCCCGCCAGCGTCGCCGTTTCGGCCACGCCTGGAAACTGGGAGATGGAGCAGTCTGGCGGCGTGTTCGCCGAGCAGGTCATTCGCCCCACGGGCCTCATCGACCCGCCCGTCGAGGTGCGTCCCGCCAAGACCCAGGTGGACGATGTTCTGGGCGAAATCCGCGAGACCGCAGCCAAGGGCTATCGCACGCTGGTGACCGTGCTGACCAAGCGCATGGCGGAGGATCTCACGGAATATCTTCACGAGCAGGGCGTGCGCGTGCGCTACATGCACTCCGACATCGACACGCTGGAGCGCATCGAGATCATTCGCGATCTGCGTCTTGGCGCGTTCGACGTTCTGGTCGGCATCAACCTTCTGCGCGAGGGCCTCGACATTCCCGAATGCGGTCTTGTCGCCATCCTCGATGCCGACAAGGAGGGCTTTCTCCGCTCCGAAACATCGCTCATCCAGACCATCGGCCGTGCGGCGCGTAATGTTGATGGCCGGGTCATGCTCTATGCCGACCGCATCACCGGTTCCATGGAGCGCGCGATGGAGGAGACCAACCGCCGCCGCGACAAGCAGCTCGCCTATAATGAGGAGCACGGCATCACGCCGGCTTCCGTCAAGAAGAACATCGCCGACATTCTCGACTCCGTCTATGAGCGCGACCATGTCCGCGCCGATATCGGCGGTCGCGGCAAGGGCGAGGACCTCAACAACCTCGTGGGCAACAATCTTGCCGCACATCTGGAGCATCTGGAGAAGGCGATGCGCGATGCGGCTGCCGATCTCGACTTCGAGGAGGCCGCGCGCCTTCGCGACGAGATCAAGCGCCTCAAGGAGACTGAGCTCGCCATCATGGACGACCCGCTGGCCCGCGACGCCGGTGTGGAGAACACCCAGAAGTCCCGCCGCGACAAGGCGCGCAGCAGGAAGGCACCGCAGAAGCAGGCGCAGGGTGAGGGTGGAGCGGCCTCCGCTTCCTCTCTCTTCCACAAGCCGGATCTCGATGAAATGGGCACGTCCGGCGCGCATGCAGTGCCGGCTGGCAAGGGGCTCTTCCGCAAGAACGATCTGGATGAGATGACGGTCGGGCGCACGGAAAAGCCGGTCCGCAAGCCGGTTCCGCAGAAGCCGGAGGATGACGCCAAGCCCGTTCGACGCCATAAGATCGGCCTTGGCTCTTATGAGGACCCGGCCGACGACCGCGCCCGCAAGCGCCGGCCAGGAAAGACCGGGCGGCCGGGACGGTAGGGAGCTGGGTTTTCACGGTGGTGCGTTAGGGGACGGACGTTTCATCTGTGGTCGGTGCCAAGCGCCCCCGCCCTTCGACAGGCTCAGGATGAGGGCTGTTGAGATGAGGCTCAGGATGAGGGGTCTTGAGATGTGAAGCGTCCCTCTTCGGGGCCTCCGCCAGCGTAGAAGTAACCCTCATCCTGAGCCTGTCGAAGGGCGAGGGTGCCTGGCTCTATCCAGTACGGACACCTATCGAACAGCGACTGAAATCGAGTGCATCATGAAACGTATTCTTGCCTGCGCCTTCGCGCTTCTTCTGTCGGGCGCGGTGGTGGCGCAGCCGATTGATGATTTTGATTCACTGTCCACGCCGGAGCTGATTGACGTCGCGCCGGAGGCACATCCGGCTGCACTCTACGTTCTTTCTTCGCGCCTCATGGCGCAGGGGCGCGGACTGGAGGCGGCAAAGTGGATGTATGCCGGCCAGTTGCGCTACCGGTTTCTTGTAACGGCGCTCGGCGATGCCGGGCAGGATGAAAACATCCTGCTTTCCGCCCTGACGGAATCCGTCGGGCGTCCGGTGAACGAATATATCGCCGCCGATCCTGATGAGTGGATCGAGGCGATGAAGTGGGCGCTGGACTGGGACGCCGCCCATGGCAATGCCCTGACCTCGAAAACGACCCATGCCTCGGATCTCGCCGCGATCCGCTCGGGACTGCGCGACTTGATCGTGCAGGTGGACGGAAACCGCGATCTTATCCGCAAGAGGCGCAGGGAAGCTGGTCTGCCTGTCCGATGAGGGACGGGCGCCGGATGCGGGGCCGGTTCAGTGTGGCTGGTCGTCTTCCCGGTTCCGCTCGTATCGTTCTTCAACCGGAAAGGGCGGGAGCCAGGCCTCGCGCCTGATGCTCCACAACTCATAGGAGGGGCTCAACTGGTTGGGTTCGTCCAGCGTGCCGAGATGCACCTCGGTTTCATCACCGGTCTTGGCGAAAACGGATGAACCGCAGCGCGGGCAAAAATGCCGCCCCTCATAATCGCGTGTCTCGCCGGTGATGGTCACCCTGTCCTGCGGGAAGACCGCCGCAGCATAGAACAGCGCGCCATGGTGCTTGCGGCAGTCAAGGCAGTGGCAGATCCCGACCCTGTCGGGCTGGCCCTTCGCTTCGACGCGCACGGCGCCACACAGGCACCCTCCTGCAAAATGATCCATGCCGCCTTTCCTTCGCTGTCGATACGTTGCGCGAACTCTGACGCCTGATCAGAAAGGCTGCAAGCGTTCACGGGGGCTGTGAGGCAGGGGGGGGAGAGGGGCTGGTCTGTCTCAGCGCTTGCCCGCCAGCTTATGTAATCCTGAAGCAGATCGGCTGAACGGCTGAAAAACCGCCCGTCACCGCGCCTTTGCGCGCTGCGTATCGAGATCAGCGGGAAAGGGGCATTTGGCATTACCTGCCGGTGTTTTGGGGAATGACTGTCTTCGCCGGGCCAGAACTTGCCGAACATGAGGCCGGCTTTCGTGTAGTCCCGCTTCAATGGCCAGTGCAGCGCGCCGAGAAAGGATGCGTGATCGGTGTTTTCCGGCAGGTCGGCGAGAACCACATTGTAGCAGAGCAGGCGTCCCGGAACGCGGTCAAGCCTTCTGCGCTCGGCAAGGAAAGCGTGGGTCAGACCGTGGAGAGCATCACGAAAGAGCTCCAGATGCGCCGTGCCGGCGGCGCATGTGGGGTCGTATGTGGGGGCGCATGCGGCGTCGCGCTGCGCCAGCTTGAACGTTCTGATCGTGCCCGCAGCCCGTGCCTGCTGGATGAAGGGGCAATAGCGGGCGGAGGCGGTGAGAAAGCCGTCAATCTCGGCTCCTCCCGTCTCCGCAAGTCGCATCCGTGCCCGGACTTTGCGCATTGCCGGGCCTACCCGCCGCGCGAGGAGGTTTTCTTGTCCTTGTCGCTGTCGCGTATCGGCTTGGGAGGTGCTGTCTTCCCGCTGTCCTTGCCGTCATCCTTTGGCCTGCGTTCCATCGGATCGGGCTGAAGCGGGCTGCAATCCCACGAGGCGATGACCATGCCGGTTTGCAGATAGTGGTCGCGGGCAGGGCGATCCACCACACCGCCCTCGTTCATGAACCAGATCTCGGGCAGTTTCCCAAACCGCTCTTCATATTCAGCAGTCCATGAAATCAGCCCGTGGCCCTTGCCTTCGGCGTGGATGATGCGCCGGCCGCATGCCTCGATGCAGAACCGGTCATAGGCTTCATGGGCTTTCGAAGAGGATGTGCCCGGCTCGGCGGTGTCGCTGCCGGGCAACATGTCGTGCCAGTGCCTGTCGATGCGCTCCGACCACATTTCGATCGGGCGGTCGAGCGCGACATGGAGTTGGAAGAAGCGCGCCAGTTCTTCGGCAGCTGCTGCGTGATGTGTGTCTTGTCCGGGCATTTTCATACTCCCTCAGCAGCCATTTCTTCCGGATCCACGCTGTAGAAGCGGGGCGCCACCAGTGTGAGGTGCAGGATGTGGGGATGGCTCACCGAGAGTGCGCCCAGATGCCAGTAATTGTGCGCGGCGAGGTGTTCCCACAGGGCTCCATAGGCCGGGAAACGGCAACCGGATGGGGTTGGCTGGTCCCACTTGGCCACATCGAAGGCGTTCAGTGCAGCAATCGTGCGGTACTGCTCATTGGCGAAGGCGTTCTCGATCTCTCGCCTTGTGCCGAACCGGTCGCGGTCTTCATCGTAAACGGCGCGCCCACCCTTGAAGGCTTCGCGGGACGCGCGGTCGACCCTTGGTTCAACACCGCCAAAGACGCGGTTCCGCGCCCAGTCCTGCAGCGTAAAGAGATGTGTCAATGTCCAGGCCATGGAGCCGCCATTGGCGGGCTCATCGAAAAAGCCGTCGTCTGAAAGTGTTTTGGATACACGTAATAGCAGTGTTCCACTCGTGTCGATCTGACGCCTGATGGCATCCTTGATTCCGCTCAAATTCCCCTCCCATTGGATGTTCGCCCGGTTTTCGGTTTCCGGGTAAGCGTGAGGTTGCACCCCATGATTGAGGTGCCCCCCGGTAGAGGAAGTACTCTGGAGGCAATTTTACGGGTGCGTTACGCGCTCTGAATGGAGGAGGCAGGGCCGGAAAGCGTCGGCAGGGTTGTGCCAAAAATGCGCTGGAGCGGCGTCAGAAGCGGAGAGTGAAGCGGGTTTTCAGCGTCTGCTTTCTGCCGCTGCCGCGCGTGTCGGCGCTCAGGCCGTAATCCGTGGTCAGCGTCGCGCGCGGATTGAGCGCCCAGTCGAAACCCGCCCGGGCCGTGATCTTTGCGCTGTCTTCCAGGCGGCGCACCTTCTGCGTTGCGACGGGCGCGGTGCGTTCGCTGCGGGCGGCGCTCCATTCCAGACCTGCGCGCGGCGTGACCCGTCCGCGCCGGGTTTCAATCCGGGTTTCGCCGGTCAGGCCGAGTTTCATCTTCGCCGCTTCATTGCGGTGGCCGCTGGCCGCGCCGCTGAAGCGCATGTGCGAAAACGTGGCTTCACCATAGCTGCGCAGCTTTAGCCGATCCAGTGTGAAGGCGCGGCTGGCGCGCAGCATGGCGAACAGTCGGTCGCCATCGCCGCCCGGAGCCCGGACGCCACGCGAAGACCATCCCGAAAAGCTGCTGCGCGATGCGCCCAGCGCCACATCCAGATAGGTCCGGTCGCCGGTAAACAGCGTGCCATAAAGGGTCTGGCTCAGGATGCGTGTCGAATAGGTCATGTCGGTGGCAAGCGGCGAGCGGTCATAGGCAAGGCCTGTTGCATGGCCGATCAGGAGCCGGGGGCTCACCCGGTAATCTGCGCCAAACGCCAGCCCCTTGGTGGAAAACGCCGAAGCGCGGCGGTCATTGGCGCGCGTCTCGCTCAGCACGGCCTTGCCGCCCATCCAGCGGGCGAGCCTTGGTGTGCGTCGCAGCTTCTCCGCCGCGACGATCCGGCGGGTGTCGAGCAGCCGGCTTTCAGCATCATGACCGTGCCTGCGCTTCACATGCAGCCGCACGAGGCTTGCCTCGGCATTGCCGCCACGCGCCCTGAGCTGGCGCGTATTGGCCATCCGCTCACGAACGATGGAGAGCTGCCGCGCTTCGCTGTCAGCCGCGCGCGCCCGCTGCCGCGCATGGATCGCCGTCATGTCGAACGACAGTTCCGCCGCACGTGCTCCTTCCGGAGGCACGGATGATAATGCGACAGTCATGGCGAGCGCCGCCACCACGGGGGTGGAGCGTTTGCGGGCGAAGAACATTCCTGAAAGGCCCCGGTCATCGTTTGGGACGAACACGCCCACGAAGATAGAATGATCGGAGCGCGGGCGGAATGATCACGGCGTGTTTCTGTGTGAAATACTCCGTTTTCGCCCGGCCCTGTTGTCGATATGCCATAGGAGGCAATGCAGGGGCTCCTCAGCAGGCCCGGGGTCCCGGGGGGAAAGGCGGGAGTTCTCTTGTTCCGGGCAGGCGATGATCGCCTTCTTCGCATCGGTTGCCTGTTGGCGCATGGCGAAGAGCCTGATGTGCGGTCGCAATGGCTGGCGGCCGGACTGCGCCGTTACGCCATCGGAGTTTCTGAATCTGGAGTGCGTTTCGATTGCAGCGCTGCCATGGTTGCTGGCCGCACTGCTTGTAATTCTGGCCTGACGGCGGGCAAAGCGAGAGACGCAGTCATGGACAGCGTCCGCTGGATCTCCGAGAGTTTTCGGGGGAGGAGCTGGGCGCAGCAAAACCCTTTCGCGCCACGGCGCGTCGGGCAGTCTCTGTTCGGCTGATGCTCTAGGCTTCCAGCCGCGTTCCGCCGTCCAGTCCGGCCTGAACCAGGTTGAGCGGTGTGCGGCGTCCATCGGCCCATGATCGCATGACATGTCCTGCCACACGTTCGCGGGTCTTGTTGTCGCTACGCTTTATGCCAAGTTCGCTGCAGACAGCTTCGATGGCGCTTTCCATTTCAGCCATCTCTGCTGCGTCATAGATGCCGGCGCTGATATGCGGTACTCCAGACTTGGCCATCGTCCGGCCCTCCTCTGTCGTTGAGCTGCGGTCGGCGTGCGTTACCTCCTCTGCCGCCGTCCACCTTCGCCCCACGCTATACGGTAACACGTTTATTTCCTCTTTCCATTATGGCGAATCTATGTTGCGCCCATGCGACAGCCCTGCGGCAAGAAAAAATGCCCGGGCGCATGAACCTTTTCGCTTACCTCCGCGACAGACGCATATCGGACGGCCGGGATGGCCGGCCCTTCATTGCAAAAGGAGGATGATGAAATGACCCTGACCCTGAAACGCACTGTTACCCGTGGCCTGCTGGCTCTCGCGCTCACCGCTTCCGCGCTTTCGTTTGCGCCGTCAGAGAGTCGCGCCGGCAGCCTGTCTCCGGGTGAGGCGGCTGCGATTGCCGGGCTTGGCGGCTTCATCGCCGGTGGTCTGATAGCTGACTCCCGCGCCCGGTATTACGGCCCTGCACCTGTTTACGGCGTTCCTTCCGCCTGGGACCGCCATGTGGCGCGCTGTCATGCGCGGTACCGCTCTTATGACGCCTACAGTGATACGTTCCTTGGTTACGACGGCTACCGTCATCGCTGTCGCCTGTAACCCTCATTTCTGAAGTGCAACAAAGGAAAGGAGGTGCGAGCGGACGCCGGATGACCGCTTTCTCCCTCTCTCCCATTCATCGCGGTCATTCGCGGGCCGGTGCTTCCCTCAGGCGCCGGCCCGATTCACGTGTCGGGTGCGTTCGGTAACCGTTGTTTATCGGGCTTTGCCCGAACGCGGAAAAAAACACGCGCGGATGTGAACGCGCATTTCATGGATTTTGTCTGCTTTGCAGCACGGCTTGATTGAACCAAAGCTGCCATTGCGCGTTGTTGCGCGGAGAGTGCCCGCCGTAGTGGCGATTGCGGCAAAGCTTTGGCGCAGGCCGTGTTTTGGATGGTCACTCTGATTGATTTGAGATTGGCGGTGTTCCGCCCCATCTTTCTGTCCGTCGGCCTGGTTCCCGCTTCCCCCAAGAACTGTCACCGGGGACTGGGCCGACAGTTGAGCAACAAAGGGAGTTCTGTTGATGAAGAAGATCCTCGCAACCCTGGCCGCCACCGGTTTTCTCACGCTCTCGGCCTATGCCGCCGAAGTGCAGGGCACGGTGCAATCCGTGGATGCGGAGACCCGGACGATCGCGCTTGACGACGGCACGGTCTACACCGCTGGTGAGGGCGTCGATCTTGCCAGCATAGCGTCCGGAGCGGCGGTTACGCTGACCATCGATGACACGACCAATGAGGTGACGTCCGTAGACGCGCAAATGTAATCCTGCCCACTCTCACCTGAACGGAAAGCCGGTCTCCACGCGAGGCCGGTTTTCTTTTGTTTGTTGTTTCGGAACAAACTGTCATAAAACTTTGCTAAGGGGGCTCTCTGAAAGGGAATCGAATGGTTCCCATAGCCCGATGCTTTGATTACCGGAGGCAGAATTCCATGAAGATTGCAGTTCTTGGCGGCGATGGATTCGTCGGCTGGCCGACCTCGCTTCACCTGTCGGCACGCGGACATGATGTTCATATCGTTGACAATCTGTCCCGGCGCTGGATCGACACCGAGCTCGGTGTCCAGTCGCTGACCCCGATGGATTCGATCCAGGAGCGCACGCGCATCTGGCATCAGGAGACCGGACGGCGCATCCATTTCCACCTGATCGATCTTGCGCGCGATTACGATGTGCTGAAGGCGTGGCTCGATGAGCATCGCCCCGACGCCATCGTGCACTTTGCCGAGCAGCGCGCCGCGCCTTATTCGATGAAGAGCGACCGGCACAAGAATTACACGGTCAACAACAACGTCAACGCGACGCACAATCTGCTCAACGCGATGACGGAGATCGGCCTCGACGCGCATCTGGTGCATCTGGGCACGATGGGCGTTTACGGCTATTCCTCGGTCGGCGCAGCCATTCCCGAAGGCTATCTGCCGGTTGGCGTCGAGACGCTGTCGGGCGATACGGCTTCGCTCGATATCCTCTACCCGACCAATCCGGGCTCCATCTACCACATGACCAAGTCGCTGGATCAGCTTCTGTTCCAGTTCTACGCCAAGAATGACGGCGTGCGCATCACCGACCTGCACCAGGGCATCGTCTGGGGCACGCACACGGAAGAGACGAAGCAGCATCCGCAGCTCATCAACCGCTTCGATTACGACGGCGACTATGGCACGGTGCTCAACCGCTTCCTGATCCAGGCGGCCATCGGCTACCCGCTGACCGTTCACGGCACGGGCGGTCAGACGCGCGCTTTCATCCACATTCAGGATTCCGTGCGCTGCGTGGAGATTGCGCTCGCCAATCCGCCCAAGCGCGGCGACCGCGTCGAGATCTTCAACCAGATGACCGAGACGCACCGCGTTCGCGATCTGGCCGAAATGATCGCCCGCATGACCGGCGCCGAGGTGGCCTATCTGCCCAACCCGCGCAAGGAAGCCGCTGAAAACGAACTCGTGGTCAAGAACGACAAGTTCCTTGCGCTGGGCCTCAACCCGATCACGCTCGAGGAAGGGCTTCTGGCTGAAGTGGTGGATGTGGCCAAGAAGTTCGACTACCGCGTCGACCGTTCGCGCATCCCTGCCGTTTCCGCATGGACCAAGGACATCGCGCCGACAATCGAGCGCGATCCCGAGGGCAAGCGCCTCAAGAGCGTCGGTTAAGCGGCGCTCCCAATGCCGAAACAGGCCTATGTGACGCTCGTCACCAATGCCGATTATGCAATGGGCGCGCTGGCTCTGGTGCGCTCCTTGCGGCTGACGGGCACCGATGCCGATCTTGTGGTGATGCACACCGGCGGCACGCCGGCCGAGGCGCTGGAGCCGCTTGCGGCTCTTGGCGCGCTTCTGGTGCCGGCGGAGCTTCTGCCGACCTCCGATGCCTTCAATGAGCGGCATCAGCGGGCGCGGCTTCACGCCAATGCGCCCTTCACCAAGGGCAACAAGCCGGCCTTCCACACACCGCTCGACAATTTCGCCAAGCTGCGCCTGTGGCAGCTCACCGAATATGAGCGGGTGGTGTTCATCGACGCCGACGCCGTTGTCGTGCGCAACATCGACCGGCTGTTCGGCTATCCCGAATTCTCCGCCGCCCCCAATGTCTATGAGGGCTTGGCGGATTTTCACCGGCTGAACTCCGGCGTGTTTGTCGCGCAGCCTTCGCAGGCGACCTTCGCTGCGATGCTTGAGCGGCTCGACCGGCCCGACGCCTTCTGGCGGCGCACCGACCAGACCTTCCTGCAGGATTTCTTTCCCGACTGGCATGGCCTGCCGGTGTTCTTCAACATGCTGCAATATGTCTGGTTCAACCTGCCGGAGCTGTGGGACTGGACGTCCGTTTCCGTGGTTCACTACCAGTATGAAAAGCCGTGGGAGCGCGATCATCCCAGGGCGGGCGAGCTCAAGCCGCTCATCGATCTCTGGCACGCCTATCATTCGGGCGAGAACATTCCCGACATCGATACGCTGGCGAACCCTGCGCCATGAGCATGCCGCACAGCATCGTCTCCGGCGGAACCGGGCTTGTCGGCCGCTTCATCGTCGAGGCGCTGCTGACGGCCGGGCACCGGGTCACAATCATGGGGCGCAACGCCCCGCCGGATGGTTTCTTTTCTGAGCCCGTTGCCTTTGCCCCGCTTCGCCTCGAACCGGCGTCGATATCGACTGCCCTTTTCGAAGGGGCGGATTTCTTCGTTCATGCAGCCTTCGACCATGCACCCGGAAAATACCGGGGCGGCGAGGGCGATGACGCGGAAGGGTTTCGGCGGCGCAATCTCGATGCCAGCCTTGCCCTTTTTCGCGCGGCAAGGGCCGCTGGGGTTTCCCGAACGGTGTTCCTCTCCACGCGCGCTGTCTATGGGCCGCGCGCGCCCGGCGTGATGCTGGACGAGATGGAGACCTGCCTTCCCGATACGCTTTATGGCGAGGTGAAGCGCGCTGCCGAAGAGGCGCTTTCAGCGCTCTGTGATGACCGTTTTCTCGGCGTCAGCCTGCGGGTGACCGGCGTCTACGGGCCGGCTGGCATCGGCCGCCGGCACAAATGGGCAGGGCTCTTCGAAGACTATCTGGCCGGCCGTGAGATCACGCCGCGCGCGGCGACCGAGGTGCATGGCGAGGATGTCGGATCCGCGGTGCGGCTGATGCTGGAAGCACCGGTGGCGGCGCTTGCGCAGGGCCTCTTCAACGTGTCCGATCTGGTGCTCGACCGTCGCGATCTTCTGGCGCTGGTGGTGCGTGAAACAGGATGCGGTAATGCGCTGCCGGAGGCTGCCGACCGCAGTGCCGTCAACGCGATGCACACCGAACGGCTGCGCGCACTGGGGTGGAACCCCGGCGGTGAAGCGCTTCTGGAGCGCACCGTCAGGACGTTGTTAAACGGCTATTAACCGTGTTGTGGTAAGATCGTGTTGTGTCGCCGTTCGGTATGAGCGGCGGCAGACCACCACCGAAATTTTCCCCGTGAAGCATTTCTGGTGAAAAGTGGCGAGACCGGCGGGCGCTGCCTGCGGTTATGCGAGTCGTTGCCGCACGTTTACGGTAAAACCTCATCCATCGATTCAAGATGTTGATGTATTGATTCACGTTTTTCGCGCATTGATTCACGTTGTTGCGCCAAGGCTTTGACGCAGAATCGAAAAATCGCGCTGCATTCTTTGCGTAAAGGAGCGGCGTGCCGGATATTGGCGCGGGGCCATGCGGCAGGTTTCTTGACCTGTCATTGGCGCGCAGCTACGCCCGGCTCAGACAGGATGAAGGGACCAGGAACCATGAATGCACCGGAAAACCCCACCGGCGATCTGACGCTGCGCACGCAGGCAATGCCCGGCGACGCCAATGCCGCCGGCGACATTTTCGGTGGCTGGGTCATGGCGCAGATGGACCTTGCCAGCGGCATACGCGCTGCCGAGCGCGCGCATGGCCGCGTGGTCACGGCAGCCGTGAAGGAAATGGCCTTCGCCAAGCCCATGAAGGTGGGCGACACGCTGTGCATCTACACGCACATCGAAAGCGTGGGGCGCACATCGATCCGGCTCAAGGTGGAAGCCTGGGCGCAGCGTTATCTGTCGCCGACCATCGAGATGGTGACGCATGCGGATTTCGTGATGGTGGCGCTCGACGTCAATGGCAAGCCGACGCCTGTCCCGCCGGAGGAGTGAGGCTTGGCGCATCGGCCCGAAAATCGGAATCGATTTTCAGAAAGCACGGTGCGCAGATTCAACAGGCTGGAGCGTCCTTTGTGCGTCCGAATGGACGCACGGCGCTCAGGCCTCCGGCGTCTCGTCGAGGCGGGTCGCCAGAACACGGTCGATGCGGCGATTGTCGAGATCCATGATCTCAAACCGCCAACCCATCGCATCGGTGCTTTCGCCGGTCTTCGGCAGATGCGTGAACTCGGACAGAAGGAAGCCGGCGAGCGTCGTGTAGCTGCGCTCAAGCGGCAGGGTGAAGCCCAGATGGTCCGCCATTTCGTCGGCGGGCATGGAGCCCGGCAGCAGCCACGAACCGTCAGCGCGCTCGACAATGTCCATCTCGCCTTCTTCGGCATCGGCGCGGAACAGGCCGGCAATCGATTCCAGAATATCCGACGGCGTGACGATGCCCTCGAAATGACCGTGCTCGTCATGCACAAGCGCCATGGGCATGTCGGCTTCGCGCAGGATGGAAAGCACATCCAGCGCATCCGCCATGTCATGCACGACGGGGGCAGGGCGCACATGGGCGCGAATGTCGAGGGGCTCGCCCGCCAGATCGGACGCCAGAAGGTCGCGCAGTTTGACGACGCCCACAATCTCGTCGATCGAGCCTTCGCCGGCTGGCAGGAGTGAGTGTCCCGAGGTCTTCAGGTTGCCCGCCAGCGCTTCTTCGCCCGCCGAAAGGTCCAGCCAGTCGATTTCGCCACGCGGCGTCATGATGGCGCGCGCCTTGCGGTCGGCAAGACGCATCACGCCGGCGATCATGCGGCGTTCGTCGGATTCGATGGTGCCGCTGCTCTCTGCTTCGGCGATCAGGGTCCTGATCTCCTCGTCCGTCACGCGCTGGCTCGATTCCGCGCTCTGCCCGAGCAGCGCCAGAACCAGACGGCCCGACACGTCGAGCAGCCAGACGAGGGGCAGGGTGATGCGTGACAGGAGCCCCATGATCGGCGCAACCTTGACCGCAATGCCTTCGGCATTCTTGAGCGCGATCTGCTTGGGCACCAGCTCGCCGACGATCAGCGACACATAGGTGATGAGCGCCACGACGATGCCGACGCCAAGCGGGTTTGCCACGCTGGTCGAAAAGCCCTGCGTAATCAGCCATTCCGAAAGCCGGGTGCCCAGCGTTGCGCCGGAGAAGGCGCCGGAAAGGACGCCGACCAGCGTGATGCCGATCTGCACAGTGGAGAGAAAACGGCCGGGATCGGCGGAAAGCGCCAGTGCGCGGGCCGCACCCCGCTGCCCCTGATCGGCGCGCGACTTGAGGCGCGCGGGCCTTGCCGACACCACGGCAAGCTCCGACATGGCCATGAAGCCGTTGAAGAGAATGAGGACGAACAGAATGACGATTTCAACGATGAGCATGGTTGCTCTTTAGCACCCCGGAAAGAACGGCGCGAGCCTTGGCGTGTGTGTATGACTGTTTCAGCGCACAGCTTTACTTGCAGGCGCGATAGCCGTTGCGGCGGCCCTTCAGGTCGAAGTGGAAATGATCGCGGTGGTCGTAATTGTAGCCGGGGCCGAGAACGGTGGTGAAATAGTCGCAGCCTTCGGCGCGAACCGAGTTGAGCAGGCCGCGCTGGCGGAAGGCGAAGAAGCCGGGCTTGCGCACATCGACTTCGCGTCCGTTCTTCAGTTCCACACTCATCACGTCGAGCGCGTTGCCCTTGGAATGCTCCGAGGCGACGCTGGTTCCGGCGATCCGTCGGCACGAATAGCTCGAGCCTTGGCGGATCTTGCCGATGCCGGTGAAATAGCGGGTGCGTGCGGCTGGTGCGAGCTCGTTCTTTGTCCAGCGGGCGAAGGTTTCTGCCATCTGGCAGTTAAGCGTTGCGGCGGGCGCCATCTCGATGCCGCCGGACAGTCCGCTGACCTTGATCGGCCAGTCGATGCGGCATGCGCCGCCATCATTGATCGGCTCAAGATCCTGATACTGGACGCCCAGGCGTTTCAGACGTTTGCGGCATGCGACCTCTTCCGGCGGCATGACGCGCGCGGAGCTTTCGTCACGCGGTACGGTAAAACGCGGATAGGACACCATCATCGGATTGGACGGGACGAGCGCCTGAAGGCCCTGCGCCCTGGCCGGCGCCGGTGATGCAGCAGGTGCTGGGGGTTGCACCAGCTGAGCCTGAACCGGTGCCGGCGGCGCAACCTGTTGCATGACTGGCGCTGGCGGTGCGATCTGGCTCACCGTGGCCGTGGGAACGGCAGCGGTGCGCACACCGAGATCCACGGACGGGCGCGGCGACATCACATCGCTGACGGAACAGGCGGAGAGGGTTGCAAGCGTCAGGCCGGCGAGCATGAGCCGCACGCGCGGACGCCGCACCGGTGCAACCAGCCTGTCAACTCGAATACCCGCCATGAACACGCCCCCGTCACCTCTCGAATTTGCTGAGAGAAGCTGAAGCTTAGCGCGTCAAGGTAAAGGAAGTATCAGTGACGCCGTTCAGACCTGTGACGTCTTTGTGGCGAGGGGGAGGACCTATCGGCAATAGGGGCGGTCGTTGCGTCGCGATTTCATGTCCAGATGAAAGTGATCGGCGTGGTCCGCGTCGCTGCCGGGACCGAGCACGGTGAGGAACGGGCCGCAGGCCGCCTTGCGGAACGCGTCGAGAAAGCGCGCACCGTCGCTCTTGGGGTCGTCCTTCTTGGAGACGGTCAGTGTGGTGCCGTCTGCCAGCGTGAAGGCTGCAATGTCGAGCGCATTGCCGAAGGCGTGTTCGGAGAGCGTGTTCGTGCCGTTGCGCGCGCGGCAGACATAGGCGGAGGCGTGACGCACGGAACGAATGGGTTGCTTCAGGTGCTTGCGTGCAAGGGCAGGCACCTGTCCGGCGAAGAAGCGGGCCAGCGCCAGCGCAGTCGTGCAGTTGAGCGTGGCTTCAGGCTCCAGCGAAATCTTCCGCGACAGGTCTTTGATGACAAGGGGATGCGGGATGCTGCAGCCGATGTCCTTGTCCCCAATCGGCTCCCGATCCTCGAAGGTGACGCCAAGCTCGGACAGCGCCTTGCGGCAGGCTGTTTCTTCCTTCGGTGTGCTTTGTGGTCTGGGCTGATCCTTTTTGGTCCCGGCCTTTTCTTTTTCTTTGCCTTTGTCTTTGTCGGTCGGGCGCGGAGAGGGGATCGGCACAACGACCGACATCTCCTGACGCTTTACCTCACCCCGCATATGCGGAATGGGTCCCGAAGGGGGAAGCGTGATGCGCCCGCCCTTTTCGGCAAGGACACTCTGCGCCGGAGACAGTGTCAGCGCGAAAAGACTGAGCAGAATGGGCCGAAAGGCGCGCCGGACGGCAGGTCTGTGGATCATGCGGGTTGATTGCATCAAAACCCGATAATCGGGAAATAAGCGCTTTTTCTGATCGGCATTTTATCGCGCGCCAATGGCGTCGAGGGCTTCATCCAGCCAGTCGCCGAGCATCGGCATGCCGAGAAGATAGGTCGCCACCCGTTTTGCGCCGTGCTGTTTGGCGTCATTGACGGCATTGGACCATTCGCTGATGTCGTAGTCGCCCCGACCGATCCAGGCGAGCGCCATCAGTTCGGCCGCTTCATCCACGTTGAGGTCGGCCACGAGTTCGCGGAACTCCTCTTCCGTCAGATCCTCTTCTTCCTCTTCAATGAGGCCGTCATGCTGGTGAGTGTCGCGCGCTTCGCCATCGATCTCCACTTCATGCTCATGGCCATCGTCATAGTCGCTGTTGAGGCCGGCGCTGATGGCGCGCGCCTTGCCTGCGAGCAGGCGCACTGTGTCGGGATCGATCGACAGTTCCCATTCTCGTTCGACAGGCTTCTGCACGTCCATATCCTCCAGCAAACGCTGTCATGATAGCGCAGAAAATGTTGAAAGCGCGATGCCTGTCGATCGCTCCGTGAGAAAACCCTCAGGCCACGCTTCGCCGGCGGCTGCGGATGGCGGGAACGATCTCGACGGCAAGGATCGCCGCAAAGATCAGACCGCAGCCCGCAAGGCCGAGCGGCGGAAGCCGTTCGCCAAGGAAAATCGCGCCAAACAGGGCGGCAAACACGGCCTCGGTGGAGAGGAAAATGGCTGCCTGCGGCGCTGTCGTGTAGCGCTGGCCGATGACCTGCAGCGTGAAGGCGATGCCGCCGGAAAAGACGCCTGCATAGAGGATTTCCGGCAGCGCGATGCGGATGGCGGCAAGATCGATGGGCTCTATGAATGAAGCGATGGCGAGCGCGATGACGGCAGTTACCCCGAACTGTGTCACGGACAGGGTGACGGGACGCCCCGTGTGGCTGGCGCTGCGCCCGATCATGATCACCTGAAGAGCCCAGAACAGGGCGCAGAGGATCGTGAGCCAGTCGCCGATCTGGAGCGAAACCTTGCCTGCGCCGGAAAGGAGCCAGATGCCGGCAAGGGCGGAAAGTGCTGCCGGCCAGACAATCCGGTGCGGCCATTGCCGAAACAGGAGGACGGCGAGAAAGGGGACCATCACCACATAAAGTCCGGTCAGAAAACCGGAATTGGTGACGGTCGTTGTAAGAAGCCCCACCTGCTGCGCAGCCATGCCGGCAAAGAGGAGCACGCCGATTACCACGAAATTGCGCTTGTCCAGAACCGTCAGGCTCGCTGTGCTGCGGCGGCTTTCCCACAGGGCGAAGGGCAGCACCGAGAGGCAGGCGATTGCAAAGCGCAGACCGATGAAAAGGAACGGGCCAATCGCATCCATGGCCGTGGACTGGGCAACAAAGCCCATGCCCCACATGGCGCCGGCAAGAAGCAGAAGAAGATTGGCCTGAACCCGTGTCATGCGCGTATCCGGATCGTAGAAAGAGCGTATTCCTTACGCAGCGCAACCCTGCGGCGCAAGGGCCGCAGGCCCGGCGGCCTATGGTCCAGAACGGCAGGAAAGTTTCGGGCTATTCCGGTCGGAATATGCGGATGATCTCACCCTTGCGCTTGTCGGTCAGAAGCCAGATCGAACCGTCAGGCGCGACATTCACATCGCGGATACGGCCGAACGCGCCCCGGAACAGGCGTTCCTCACCGGTGATTTCCCCGTCCTCATCGCGTTCGAGACGGGCAACGAGGTGGTATTTAAGGGCCGCAACCAGAAGATCACCTTCCCATTCGGGGAACATTTCGCCTTCATAGACAGCCGCCCCCGACGGGGCGATGGAGGGGTCCCAGTAATATTCCGGCTGTTCGTAGCCGGGGGCTTCGGTTCCCTGACCGATCTGCGTTCCGCTGTAATTGACCCCGTAGGAGATGACCGGCCAGCCATAGTTCTTGCCGGCCTCGGGGCGATTGACCTCATCCCCGCCGCGCGCGCCATGTTCCACCGTCCAGATCGACTGGGTGACGGGATCGAAGACCATGCCCTGCGGGTTTCTGTGCCCCATGGACCAGATCTCGTGCGCGGCGTCGGGCGTGTTTGCAAATGGGTTGTCCTGCGGGATGCTGCCGTCGCGATTGATGCGCAGGACGGAGCCGGCATGATCCGTGGGATCCTGCGCGCGGCCGCCTTCGCCACGGTCGCCGATGGTGAAGAACAGCGTTCCGTCGGGATGCAGAACGATGCGCGAGCCGAAATGCTGACCGGCCCCGGTTTTCCGGTTCATCGAAAAAATGGTGGTCACGTCTTCAAGTCGTGGGGTCTCGCCGTCCAGAACCAGTGTGGCGCGTGCGATGGCCGTGCCGGCTCCGCCCTCACCAGGTTCTGAATAGGAGAGGAAGATCGTTCCCGTCTCGGCAAAGTCCGGCGCGACTGCAACATCCAGAAGCCCGCCCTGTCCGGTTTCGGCGACGGCGGGCACACCCGGAATGGGAGCCGAGAGGGCGCCATCGGCGTAAAGGCGCAACTGGCCCGACCGCTCCGTGACGAGAGCGCTGCCGTCGGGCAGGAAATCGAGCCCCCAGGGATTGGAAAGACCGCGCGCGAGCGTTTCGGAGGAGACGGTCACCTTGTCCGTGGCAAACGATTTGGCAGCCGCAAATGAGGGCAGGGCCAGAAGGGCGGAAGCCAGAGCTGTTCGCAGGACCAGGTTGTGCATGAAACTTTCTCCCATTACGCGATTCCGTCAACAGACAGGATGTAGCCACATTCAGGCAAGACAGATTTGTTCGCGATTGGAGCAGTTGTACGTTCGGAACGCAAAAATTTGCGTGAAAAACGTCATGACCTTGTTATATTGACAGGGGTCATGAGAAGCGGTTCCGCAGGCAGAAGCTTTCGGACCGTTTCTTTTTATGTCTGCGCCTGTGGCAGGGCGGCGTTTCGCGCATCGCGTGCGGAAGCTGTTCCTGTTTTCATGTCTGGAAGGTGAATGAAATGATCAAGGTTCCGATGACGCTCGCCGGAGCTGCGGCGTTGAAGGAAGAGCTGCGTTGGCGTCAGCAGGAAGAGCGCCCGCGCATCATCGAGGCAATTGCCGAGGCGCGCGCGCATGGCGACCTTTCGGAGAATGCTGAATATCATGCAGCCAAGGAGGCGCAGAGCCTCAATGAAGGCCGCATCGGCGAACTCGAGGATTACATCGCCCGCGCTGAAGTGATCGACGTGTCGAAGCTGTCCGGCGACACCATCAAGTTTGGTGCAACCGTGATGCTGGTCGACGAAGACACGGAAGAGGAAAAGACCTACCAGATCGTTGGCGATCAGGAAGCCGATGTGAAGGCCGGTCGTATTTCCATTTCCTCGCCCATCGCGCGTGCACTGATCGGCAAGGCCGTTGGTGATTCCATCGAAGTGAATGCTCCGGGCGGTGCACGGGGCTACGAAGTGATAGAAGTCCGCTACGGCTGACCATGTCCGGCAAAGTGCCCGCAAGCGCGAGCGGCCAGCCACTTCCCGTCAGAGACGTGGAAGTGGTGGCCCCGAACTTCAAGAAGCGGCTTTCGGGCGTCACCAGCACAATCGTGCAACTGGTGCCCAAACAGGCCGAGAGCCTGGCCATCACAACCGTGGGGCCGGGCCTTCCCGACACACTGCCGAAGCTGCGCTGGTGGCAGGTGCCGGGTCTTTTGCTGAAACCCGAAAACCGTCCGTTCCGTGTCTGGCATGCCCGGCGCAATCCGGAGATGCTGGCCGGTGTGGTGCTGCGCGATGTTTTCCGCGCGCCCCTGAAACTGGTTTTCACCTCCGCCTCCCAGCGCCATCACACGCGCTGGACGCGCTTTCTGATCAACCGCATGGACCGCGTGGTGGCGACGAGCCGCAAGACGGCGAGCTATCTCAAGGTCCCCAATCAGGTGGTGATGCATGGCATCGACACCACGCGCTTCTCGCCGCCGTCAGGCCCCGCCGAGGCTGCGGCGGCCGTCGGCATGCCCGAAGGGCAGCGTTATGTGGGTTGCTTTGGCCGGGTTCGGCATCAGAAGGGCACGGATCTCTTCGTCGATGCGATGATTGCGCTGCTGCCGGAGCGGCCGGGCTGGTCTGCTATCATCGCCGGTCAGGCGACGCAGCCGCACGCCGCTTTCGAGGCGGGGCTGAAGGAAAAGGTGCGCGCTGCCGGACTTGCCGACCGTGTTCATTTCGTCGGCACCCGCGAAGACATTCCCGCCTGGTACCGTGCGCTTTCGCTTTTCATCGCGCCGCAACGCTGGGAAGGGTTTGGCCTGACGCCGCTTGAAGCGATGGCGACGGCGGTGCCTGTCGTCGCCACGGATGTGGGCGCATTCTCCGAGTTATTGGAAAATAGCGGTGCGGGCACGCTTGTTGCCGTTGATGATCTCGGAGCGATGGTTTCTGCGGCAGCGCATTACATGGATGACGACGCCTTGCGGGGCAGGGCAGCCGATGCAGCGCTTTTGCATGCACGGTCGCATTTTCCCCTTGAAGGTGAGGCAAAAACGCTGAACGGGATCTATGAGGATCTGTGGCGAAAGGCTTCAAAGTGAAGATCGAAGGCTTCATCATTCACCTTCAGCGCGCGACCGCCCGGCGACAGCAGGTGGATCATCTTCTGAAAGAACTGCCGGTCAAGGCCAGCGTGGTGGACGCGGTGGACGGTCAGGCAATGAGCGATGAAGAGATCGCAGGCCATTATGTGAAGGAGCTTCACAGGCCGGCTTATCCGTTCGCCCTGCGCAAATCCGAAGTCGCCTGCTTCCTGTCGCACCGCAAGGTGTGGCGCATGATCGTGGAGCGCGGGCTCGATGCGGGGCTGATCATCGAAGACGATGTGGCGCTCGACGTCGCGCTTTTCGGGCGCTGCTTCGAGATGGGGAAGGCCGCCTGCAAGGGGGCTGCCTATGTGCAGTTTCAGACGCGGCCTGTGAAAGGCGCTTTTCGCACTGTCGCACGCGGTGATGGGATTGACGTGGTTTCGCCCGAAATCACGCAATTGCGCACGTCTGCCCAGCTGGTTTCGCGCGAAACGGCGGAAAAACTGCTCAGTCTCAGCGAACGTTTCGACCGTCCGGTGGACACCTTTCTCCAGATGCGCTGGCTGACGGGCATTACGCCGGTCTGCGTTGTTCCGTCTGGCGTTTCCGATCGCACGCAAGAGACGGGCGGCAGCACGATTCAGGGCGGCAAGACGCCCTGGCAGCGGGTCTCGCGTGAGTATCACCGCTTCATGTACAGGCAGGCCGTGCGACGCCTGTCGGCTGCAGACCGATGCTGATCCTGGTCATCAATCTCGACCGGGAGAAAAAGCGTCTTCAACACATGCGCAAGGAGTTCTCCGCGCATGGGCTCGCGTTTCAGCGTGTTGCGGCGGTTGATGCCGCCCGGCTTTCCGACGAGACGATTGCTGCGTATCGAAAGGGCAAACCGAATTTCTACGAACTCGGCGTCGGTGAGGTGGCCTGTTTTCTTTCCCATCGAAAATGCTGGGAAATCGCGGCGGAAAGTGCGGAAAACCACACGCTTGTGTGCGAGGACGACCTCTTTCTGGGCGAGAATGCCGGGGAAGTGTTGGCCAGTGGAGACTGGATGCCTGCCGACGGCGGGATCGTGAAGGTGGAAGCGTCACGCTTCAAGACCCTTGTGGGCAAGGTTCCCGTAGCGGAAATTGCGGACCATGGCGTCTTTGCGCTTCATCGCGATTATGCGGGTGCGGGTGCCTACATCATCTCCCGCGACTGCGCGCGCGAACTGCTGGCGCTGACGGAGACGTTTTGCGATCCTGCGGATCAGTTTCTGTTCAACCGTACGGTGCCGGGGTGGCATGGCAGGCCGATCTATCAGCTGATGCCCGCAGTGGCGATCCAGGAAGTTTTTCTGAAACCGGCATCCGGTCAGGCGCTTGGCAGCGCTCTGCAGGGTGAGCGGCGCACCAAGCGGCGTACGGGCTTTGACAAGCTGCGCCGTGAAGCGGCGCGCCCCTTCGAGCAACTGGGTGGGGTGATCAGCGGCGTGGTAACCGGACTTTTCTCCGACCGTCGCTGGGTGCGTGTCCCTTTCCGCTGAAAGGAAGGGACGGATCTCACCACAATGATGGGCTCTTGTTGGTTAAATTAGATCTCGCCCGATTTATGCGGCAATTGATATTTTATAAGGTCGTTTATTGCGACTCAGGAGTCGGTTTAATCTGATTTCTGCAATAAATTGGCAGTGTCGAGTAAATGAAGCTATACCTGATAAACCTTCGCAGGGCAGAAGATCGCCTGGCGCTGCTCCGCGAGCGTTTCGGGGCGGCGGGGCTTGAGGTTACGCGCGTCGAAGGCGTCGACGGCAGATTGCTGGACCAGTCCGAGCTGGATCGGCACATTTCCGGGGAAGGGCGCTGGGGACGGCTGACGCCGGGCGAGGTCGGCTGTTTTCTGAGCCATCGGGCCTGCTGGCGCGCCCTGCTTGAGGATGGCGGGCGCTTTGGCGCTGTCTTTGAGGATGATGTTCTGCTTGGCGAAAATGCCGGCGCGGTTCTGGGCGACACTGCCTGGATCCCCGAGGACGCGGATATCGTGAAGATCGAGACGACCGCATCCCGTGTCTTTTTGGACGCAGAAGCCCGTGGTGCTGTCGATGATCGAGCGCTCCATCGTCTGCGTTCGTCGCACTATTGCGCGGCGGGTTACATCGTCTCGCGCGATTGCGCGCAGAGGCTTCTGTCGCAGAGCGAAGCATTCTGCGAGGCGCTGGACGATTTTCTCTTCAGTGGTCTCTCGCCGGTCTTCAAGTCATCGAGGATCTATCAGCTTTCACCGGCGATCTGCGTTCAGCAATGGGAAACGACGGGCGACGGCAGAACGCATGACCCGCACACCAGCATTGAAGGGCGCGACGACAAGGTGAAGCGCAGGCTGCCGCCAGGCGAGAGGCTGCGCGAGGTCTGGGGCAAGGAAAGCCGGACGCTGACAAACAAACTCATGGGACTTGCCGGTAAACGCCGGCGGCAGGTCGTGGAGTTCCGTTAAGATGCAGGATCCGTCTTCCTGGCTTTCCAGCCGTGATCAGATCGCACCTGATTGGCGAGACCGCATTTTCGTGTTCTGGCTGGGGCCAGCGGAGCTTTCCGAAACGCGGCTTGAGGGGCTGCGAACACTGACAACAAGCGAATGCAGGGTCCACCTCGTGACCGAGCAGACGCTTGCGAGCTTTGTTCTGCCCGGACGGCCCTTCCATGCGGCGTTCGCGTTTCTTTCGCCGATCCACCAGTCCGATTATCTGCGCGCCTATTTTATGCATCATTTCGGTGGCGGCTATACGGACATCAAGCGCTGCCACGCTTCATGGAAACCCGCATTTGAGGCAATCGAGCGGGAAGAAGCGCTTGGCGCGGGATATGGTGAAGTGCCGGGTGGCACGGCGCGTTTCCATAAGTCGAAAATCGCGGGCCAGCGGTATTTTCTGGATAGGCCGGCCGGTGCGCTGGAGATGGCCTGGCGCTATCGCAGGACAAAGCGGCTGCGTGGGCATGTGATCGGCAACGGCGCTTTCATCTTCCGGCCTGACACGGAACTGACCGGTCGCTGGCTTTCGATTGTCGAAAAGCGGCTGGATATTCTTCTGCCGCATCTCAAGGCCAATCCCGCGCGATACCCGAAGGAAGTGCCGGGCGTTGATTATGGCGACGGGCCTTCACGCTACCCGGTGCCGTGGAGCTTTCTGCTTGGGGATGTGCTTGCGCCGCTCACGCTCGAATATCACCGGCGCATTCTGCAACTGGTGCCTGCGCCCGATTTCGAAAACTACGAATAGCAATGCCGGGTAAGTGCAGGAAGTCGCGATATGCAGCTTCCGCGTGCCTAGTCTATGGCGACGAGGCCTTCGTCCTTGACCTGGCGGATGGTGAGCGCGGTGCGCACCGTGTCGACATTGGGCGCGGAGGTTAACTGCTCGATCACGAAGGTCTGGAAGGTGGTGAGGTCCGGGGCCACGCAATGCAGCATGAAGTCGGAATCGCCTGACACCATCCATGCGCGGCGCACGATTGGCCATTTGAGCGTGCGCTCGGCAAACGTCTTGAGCTCCGTCTCGGACTGGTAATGCAGCCCGATGAGGCAGAACGCCACCACGTCGAGACCAAGGGCCGGTGAATTCAGGAGGGCGCGGTACCCCTTGATGATGCCGCTCTCTTCGAGCCGTTTGACACGGCGAAGACAGGGCGGGGCGGAAATGCCGACGCGCCGCGACAGTTCCACATTGGTCATTTTGCCGTCGGCCTGAAGCTCGCGCAGAATTTTCCAGTCGATTGCGTCAAGATCGGCCTGTAGCGGCATTGTGTTTCCCAATTCTGTTGCCATATCGCCGTGCGTCCATCTCGGCGCACAAAGGACGATCTACATTTTACTGGAGCATCGGAACAGCCCGAAAAGCGGAAACGCCCCAGCGCGCGAGAATCTCTCCTGCACGCAGACCGAAATTAGGGCATGCGTCATGGCAAGCCAAGCAATGCATTTGTTTGCGACCGGCTCTATCCACCGTGTTTGAGGGTATGCAGACTGCGATAAACAGCGGTAGCGGCGTTCGGTAGCTGTTGGAAACGCATTCCTCGCCTTGCACAATCGGGTGGTGAATACTTAGATCATGTCACCGAATTGTCCGGATGGTGGCCTAATAGGTCGGCCGTCCAAAAAATGCGTATCGTTGGCGGGTGGCTGCTTTGATGCGCGCAGAGCCAGAATTGCAGCCGGCAAGCGACCAGATGTCAGCTTCTGCGGGCCATCGAGGAAGAAAGGATTCACTCCATGTCACGTCGTCATGCACCCGTTCTCATCATTGGTTCGGGTCCGGCCGGATACACGGCCGCCATCTATGCGGCGCGCGCCATGCTGAAGCCTCTTCTCGTTGCGGGCATGGAGCAGGGCGGTCAGTTGATGATCACCACCGAGGTGGAGAATTATCCGGGCTTTGCCGATCCGATCCAGGGCCCTTGGCTGATGGAGCAGATGCGCGGCCAGGCGGAGAATGTCGGCGCGGAAATCGCCAACGACCTGATCGTGGAAGCGGATCTTTCCTCGCGCCCCTTCCGGCTCAAGGGCGATTCCGGCACGGAATACACCTGTGACGCCCTCATCATCGCCACCGGCGCAAAGGCGAAGTGGCTGGGCCTGCCCTCCGAAGAGACCTTCATGGGCTTCGGTGTCTCGGCATGCGCCACCTGCGATGGCTTCTTCTATCGCGGGCGCGACGTCGTGGTGGTCGGCGGCGGCAATACCGCGGTCGAGGAAGCGCTTTATCTTTCCAATCTCGCCAAGACCGTAACGCTGGTTCATCGCCGCGACGAACTGCGCTCCGAGCGCATTCTGCAGGAGCGCCTGCTGGCGAAAGAGAATGTGAAGGTCATGTGGGACACGGTGATCGATGAAATCACCGGCACCCCGGCCAAGCCGCCAATGCCGGCATCGGTAACGGGCGTGCGCCTCAAGAATGTGCATTCGGGCGAGGTTTCCGAGCTGGCAACGCATGGCGTGTTCGTGGCCATTGGCCATGCGCCGGCGGTTGAGCTGTTTGAAGGCAAGCTGAAGCAGAAGCCGAATGGCTATCTCTGGACGCAGCCGGGCACGACACAGACCGATGTGCCGGGTGTGTTTGCAGCGGGGGACGTGGCCGACGATGTCTACCGCCAGGCGGTCACGGCGGCGGGCCTTGGTTGCATGGCGGCGCTTGAAGCGGAAAAATACCTGGCGGCGCTGGAAACAGAAAAGGCGGCTGCCGAATAGAGCGGGAACAACACGCAACGACAGCCGGGCGGCAACGCCCATAACGGTACGAGCGCCTGACAGAGGAGAACGAGGCGTTGGACTGGGACAAGCTCAGAGTTTTTCACGCTGCCGCAGAGGCTGGCTCGTTTACGCACGCCGCTGAGATACTGCATCTTTCGCAGTCGGCCATTTCGCGCCAGGTGAGTGCGCTGGAGCAGGAAGTGGGCGTGCCGCTTTTTCATCGGCACGCGCGCGGCCTCGTTCTGACCGAGCAGGGCGAGATGCTCTACCGCACCGCGCATGAGGTGCTGATGCAGCTCGAAAGCGTGCGCGTGCGGCTGACCGAGGCGAAGGATCGCCCATCCGGCCTGTTGAAGGTCTCCACCACGGTGGGGCTTGGCACGGGCTGGCTGACGGAGCGTCTGCCGGAGTTCATCGAACTCTATCCAGACATCGAGTTGCAGCTGATCCTCGACAATGAGGAGCTGGATCTGACCATGCGGCAGGCCGACTGCGCCATTCGCATGCGTCAGCCGCAGCAGCCGGATCTCATTCAGCGCAAGCTGTTCACCGTGCATTTCCACCTGTTCGCATCGCCATCCTATGTGAACAAGCATGGCAAGCCGTCGTCGATCGCGGATCTGGACAAGCACCGGATCGTGACGTTTGGCGAGGCAGTGCCGCCGCATCTGAGCGACATGAACTGGCTGGAGACCGCTGGCCGACCGGAGGGCCAAAAGCGCCAGACAGCGCTTCAGATCAACAACATCCTGTCGATCAAGCTGGCCGTTCAGCGTGGCGCCGGCATCGCGATGCTGCCTGATTATGTGGTCGGCAAGAGCAACGATCTCGTGCAGCTTATGCCCGAAACGGCGGTGCCATCCTTCGACACCTATTTCTGCTATCCGAACGTGATGAAAAATCAGGCAAAGCTGCATGCCTTCCGCGATTTCTTGATTTCAAAATCGCGTCATTGGGCATTTTGACGCAGTATTTCCAAAGAAATACGGCGTGTCATGCAAAATTGCATGGGTGAATTGCAAAATCATGTGGTTGTTATTTAGGCGGCGATTGCCCATATGAGAAGCACTCCCGGGGGCGTTCTCCTCCCATTTGCCCCCGCGAGTGTTCCCCTCTGGAGGTTTCGCCTATATGGCACTTCCAATGACTAAGCCGGATCTCTTTTGATCCGGCTCTTTTTTTATCTGCATCCCAAAACCGCGATTGTCAGCGATAGAGCTGTTCGTTTTCGAGCCCCGCATAAAGCGCGGCAACCTCTTCGCCATAGCCGTTGAAGAGCTGCGTGGGCACGGTCTCTCCCGTGTGGAGGACACGCTCTTCCGCCTGGCTCCAGCGCGGATGCGGAACCTGCGGGTTCACATTGGCCCAGAAGCCGTATTCGCTGGCCGCGATCTCTTCCCAGAAGCTGACGGGCCGCTCTTCCGTGAAGCTGATCCGCCGGATCGATTTGATGGACTTGAAGCCGTATTTCCAGGGCAGGGCGAGGCGCAGGGGCGCGCCGAACTGTTTTGCAAGCGGCTTGCCATAGACGCCCGTCACCATGAAGGCGAGGTCGTTGGCCGCTTCCTCCATCGTGACGCCTTCCACATAGGGCCAGGGATACCAGACCTGTTTCTGTCCGCCGGCAACGCTCGGGTCGTTGAACGTCTCGAAACGCACATAGCGGGCGGATGAGAGAGGACTGGCGAGCGCCACAAGGGCGGAAAGCGGGAAACCCGTCCACGGAACGGTCATCGACCATGCCTCAACGCAGCGATGCCGGTAGAGACGTTCTTCCAGCGGCATGCGTTTGGCCAGATCCTCGAAGGCGATGGTCATGGGCTTTTCCACCAGGCCGCCGATCTCGATGTCCCACGGATGGGTGGGCAGCGCCTGTGCGGCGCGCGCGATCTGCTTGTGGGAACCGAATTCGTAGAAATTGTTGTAGGCGCTGCTGACGTCTTCCGGCGTCACGTCACGTTCGATCGTGTAGGCCGTGTTGCGCTCTGCCGGATAAAGCGCGGCGGTGCGGCCTGCGGCGTCATCCCCGCCCTGCGCCCGTGCCATCCCGGGCAGCAACCCGGCGCCGGCAATCGCGCCCATGCCAAGCCCCAGCCCTTTCAGAATGGTCCGGCGGTTGGCGAAAACGTCTTCCGGCGTGGCCGCATGTTCGGCGACCGCCCAGCGCGGGCGGCGGTGGATGGCGGGCATGGCTTTCTCCAGCTTGCTTTTCCAGTTTGTCCAAGTGGTAGGGCCAGATGCCCGCCTGTCAAAATCACACGACTTCACGATTGTGTGCCGCAGGGGCTGAAGCCCTGAGGCTGTTGCCGCTTACGCCGCCTTTCCCTGCGCGTTCATTGCGGCGTCTGCCAGCCGTCCCGTAAGCTCGGCCATATGATCGAAGCTTGCGCGATAGCCCGCCACGCCTGCCGTGGCCGAGCGCAGTTCGATGATCAGGTCGCCGGTCTCCGATGCCGGGATCATCGCTTCCACCACGTCCCAGCCGTTCCAGCCGGGGCGCGCGTCAAAACCGAGTATCTGCCCGCGTCGCTGGGAGAGGATGGCGGTCACCCGCGCCGTCGCATCGGACGGCGTGTGAACCTCCACCTTGAGGATCGGCTCCAGCAAAACAGGCGAACAGTCGCCAAGCCCTTCTTTCATGGCCAGCCTGCCGGCAAGCTGGAAGGCCATGTCGGAGGAATCGACGCTGTGATAGGAGCCGTCTGCAAGGTTCACCGCCACATCGATGACGGGAAAGCCAAGCGGCCCGCATTTCAGATAATCGATGACGCCGGCTTCCACGGACGGGATGTACTGCTTGGGCACCACGCCACCGGTGATCGTGTCGGTGAACTCGAAGCCCGAGCCGCGGGGCAGGGGGCGGATATCCAGAACCACATCGCCGAACTGCCCGTGCCCGCCCGACTGCTTCTTGTGGCGGCCACGCTGGGTGGTGTTTTTGCGGATCGTCTCACGGTAGGCGACGCTGGGCGGGGCCGTGGTGATCGGCACCTGGTATTTGCCTTCCAGCCGCTCGCGGGTGACGCGCAGGTGCATCTCGCCCTGGCCGCACAGCACCGTCTCTCCGGTTTCCTGCCGCTGTTCGAGGCCAAGTGCTGAATCTTCCTCCGCCAGCTTCTGCAGGCCGAGCGAGAGCTTTGCCTCGTCCTTTCTGTCGCCGGGCCGCACAGCCATGGAGTAGACGGGCTGAGGCGGCTCAAGCGCGATCAGCGGCGCAATCGGCGTCTTGCCGGTGGTGAGCGTATCGCCTGTCCGCACGTCGTCCAGCTTGCCGAGAGCAACCGTTTCGCCGGCCTGTGCGCTGGCGACCTTGTTCTGCTCGCGGCCAAGCAGCGTGTAGATGCCCGAGACCTTGTCGGATGCCTTCTCGTTGCGCACTTCCGTTCCGTCGGTAAGCGTGCCGCACAGCACGCGCGAGACCGAGAGCTTGCCGCCATGGGGCGTGTGGATGGTCTTCATGACCTGAAGAACCGTGTCGTCCGTCTCCTGCAGGCCAAGACGCTCGCGGGTGGCTTCGATGTCGGGTGAATCGTGCCGTATCGACTTCAGCAGCCGCAGGATGCCATTGCCCTTTTCCGCCGAGCCGATGAGCACCGGCGTAACACTGCCGTCGCGCAAATCGGCCGCCAGATCGTCGAAGATCGCATCGCGCGGCGGTTCGATCTCTTCGAGCAATTGCTCCATCAGCTTGTCGTCGTGGTCGGCCAGTGTTTCCAGCATGGAGAAGCGGGCCTCCACCTCGCGCGCCCTGTCGTCGTCGTCGATGGGCGCGATCTCGCTGCTGGCGTGTTCGCGGTAGATATAGGCGCGCTCAAGCGCCAGATCGATGGAGCCGATGACAATGCCGTCCTTGCGCAGCGGGATCTGGCGCAGCATCAGCGGTGTGTCGCTGGTCGGCTGCAGCATCTTCAGCATGTCGCGCACGCCGAGCGTGGCATGCTCGATCTTGTTGAGAAAGATCATGCGCGGAATGCCCAGCTCGTCCAGCCGGTGGAGGGTGAGCTGAAGGGCGGCGATCTTCTTTTCGTCGGGTTCCGTCACGACGATGGCCATGTCGGCAGCCGCCAGAACGGGATCGGCCTCATGGGCGAATTCAATCGAGCCCGGGCAGTCGACGAAGGTCATGCTCTCGCCCAGAAACTCCGTCGTGGCGATGCTCGCCTCGACGCTCATCTGGTGCTCTCTGGCCTCTGCCGAATGATCGCCGACTGTCGCGCCGGAGCCGGTCGCGGCCTGTTTCATTATGGCGCCGGTACGTTCCAGAATGGCTTCAAGAAGGGTGGTCTTACCGCTTGCAAACGGACCGACAATGGCGATGCATTTCGGTCCGCGGCTTCTTTCTCCCGAGCGTGTTCCCATGGCTGGCGGTCTCCTGTCACGCGTTTCACCCACACGTTTCATGAGCGGCGGCCGGCCTCGGCGGCCGTCGCGCGGTCGTGGCGCGTTGACGGATGATCAGGAGCATTCTGCGCCCTTGAGAAACCCGTGCGTGGCATCTGCATGCCGGAGCGCCGACGTTCTCCGTGAAAATATCGTCACACGGCTGCGGGTTTTGGGCAAGGGGCGTCAGGCCGAGAGAGCTAGCGCCCGACGTTCAGTGAGGCCGGGCGCTTCTCGAAAAGGGGGCAGAGGCTGCGGTTTTCCCAGATAATAGCCCTGAAAGCGATTGCAGCCGGCGGAGCGGGCCAGCCGGAACTCTTCCTCTGTTTCGATCCCCTCCGCCACGATGACGAGATCCTGAATGCGCGCGATCTGGGTGAGGGCGGAGACGAACACCTGGGCGATGCGGTCATCGTCCAGATTGTGAATGTAGCTGCGGTCGATCTTGATCGCATCGATGGGCAGCGTCTTGATATAGTTGAAGCCGCAGTGACCCGTGCCGAAATCGTCGAGCGCAATGTGGAAGCCCATCTCGCGCAGCCGAACGATGCGGGCGATGATCTCCGGCGTGGCGGCGGTGGCCACGGTTTCGGTAATCTCGAGAATGAAGCGGTTGGCCTGCGCATCCGTCTCCTGCAGAACGCGGTCCAGCATGTGCACCAGACCATCACGCTTCAGCTGCTCGCCCGAGACATTGATGCTGATGCGGTTGTCGGGGAAGCGGTGCAGATCGAGGCAGGCCCGGCGGAAAACCCATTCGCCGATCATGTCGATCAGGCTTGACCGTTCGGCAATGGGGATGAACTCGCCCGGCGATATCATTCCGCGCACCGGGTGTCGCCACCGCACAAGCCCCTCCACGGCCGCGCGGTTTCGCTCCGTGTCGGTGATCACCTGATAGTGCAGCTCGAGTTCGTTGAGGTAGACAGCCGCCCTGAGTTCACGCTCGAGAAGACGGCGCTGACGTTTCTCCGACAGCATGTCCGGATCGAAAACCGTCACCCTGCCGCGTCCTGCGCCCTTGCTTTCGTAAAGAGCCAGATCCGCCAGAAGCGGCAGTTCCTTGTGGCTGCTCGCGTGTTGTGGCGCGACGGCAATGCCGATGGAAGCGCTGAGCGGCACCTGATGTCCTTCGCAGGCGCGTCCGTCCTGCAGCATGGCAAGCAGCTTCTGGGCGCGCGTGCGGCAGCGGTTGAGGTCATTGCCGTACATCAGGATGGCGAACTCATCGCCGCCCAGCCGGCCAATGGCGCAGTCGGGAAAGCAATGCCGCGCGCAGGCGACCAGATGCGCAAGCGCCTCATCGCCGAACTGGTGGCCGAAACCGTCATTGAGCTGCTTGAAATGGTCGAGATCGACGAGCAGGAGCATGATGCGTCGCGGCTTGGACAGCGTGCCGATGCTTGCGCTCAGTTCGTCAAGAAAACGGCCGCGTGTGAGCGCGGTTGTCATGAGGTCGGTTTCGGTGACCCTGTGGCGCTCGGCTTCGATGCGCACGGCATCCTGAAGCTGCTGTGAAACGGTGCGTCGCAGATAGGTGAGCAGGGCCAGACCTGCGACACTGAGCACCATGCAGGTCAGCAGCAGCCAGGTCGTGAAAGCACTTTCCTCAGGCGGCGCAAAATAGGCGATGGCCACCATCGCCGTCGCCGAAATCAAAAGCGCTTGAACGCCGCTGTAAAACCGTTCGCCATTACGCTGCACGGTGGAGAGGATGCTCATGCCCCCGCTTTCTCCCCAAGGCCCCTGGAGACGGAGAGAACAATACGAAACTCTAAGGGGGCGTTAAGAATGTTGCGCGGCAAAAAAGATATTTTGCCGCGCAATCAAAACACCCCCTAAGGCAATTACTTCAGCGATGCGGTGAAGCGCTGAATCCGGTTGCAGGCTTCTTCAAGAAGCTCTTCCGACGTGGCGTAGGAAATGCGGAAGTTCGGGCCAAGACCAAAGGCCGAACCATGCACCACTGCAACGCCCTCGGCTTCCAGAAGCTCGGACACGAAGTCTTCGTCGGTCTCGATGACCTTGCCCGAAGGCGCGGTCTTGCCGATCAGCTCGGCGCAGGAAGGATAGACGTAGAATGCGCCTTCCGGCACCGGGCAGTTGATGCCCTTCGCCTGGTTGAGCATGGAAACCACCAGATCGCGGCGGCCCTGGAAGATCGCCTTGTTTTTGGTGATGAAGTCCTGCGGACCGTTGAGCGCCTCGACGGCGGCCCACTGTGCGATGCTGCATGCGCCCGAGGTCTGCTGACCCTGGATCATGTCCATCGCCTTGATGAGCTCGATGGGGCCGGCCGCATAGCCGATGCGCCAGCCGGTCATGGCATAGGCCTTGGAGACGCCGTTCATGGTCAGCGTGCGGTCATAGAGCTTCGGCTCCACCTCGGCGATGGTGAAGAATTTGAAGTCGCCATAGGTGAGGTGCTCATACATGTCGTCCGTCAGCACCCACACATGCGGATGCGCCATGAGCACGTCGGCGAGCGCCTTGAGCTCGGCTTCGGTGTAGGCTGCGCCCGACGGGTTGGACGGCGAGTTCATGATCAGCCATTTGGTCTTCGGCGTGATGGCTTTTTCAAGCGCATCCGGCGTCAGCTTGAAGCCATTGTCGATGCTGGTCTCGGCGAAGACGGGCGTGCCGCCACAGATGGAAACCATCTCGGGATAGCTGACCCAATAAGGGCTCGGGATGACAACTTCATCGCCGGGATTGAGCGTCGCCATCATGGCGTTGAATAGGATCTGCTTGCCACCGGTGGCGACGATGGTCTGCTTCCAGTCATAGTCGAGATTGTTCTCGCGCTTGAACTTGGCGGCAATCGCCTCGCGCAGCGGCTGGATGCCGGAGACCGGCGTGTATTTCGTTTCGCCGCGATTGATCGCGTCGATGGCTGCATTCTTCACATTGTCCGGCGTGTCGAAATCCGGCTCGCCTGCGCCAAGACCGATAACATCGCGGCCCTGCGTTTTCAGTTCGCGCGCTTTCTGGGAAACCGCGATGGTAGCGGAGGGTTTTACGCGTGAAAGGGCATCGGCAAGGAAAGCCATAATGGAAGACTCCGGTTCCTGTGAGATTTTACGCTGAGGATCAGCGTTTCCCTTCTTGTCCGATCACGAGCAAAATCGCAAGCCGCCAGCGAATTTGCAGCGTTAAACCAGTCGTTAACCGCGAATAAAGGCTGGGGTGCCATTCTGCCGGGATTGAATGACGACTTGCAAGGAAGCGCAGAATGTCGCGCAGCATCGGCCTGGCCCACATCGTCCGACAGGCGGACGCAAGTGCAGTGGGTGTCTGGGGTGGCTACACATTAAGAACCGCCTTCCAGCCGATCTTCTCCTTTCGCGGTGGACGACTTCTGGTGAGCGCTTATGAGGGGCTGTTGCGCCCTTTTCGCGATGGCCAGCCCGTGGGGCCGGGCATTTTCTTCTCCAGCATTCCCGAAGTCGACCGTTTTCACGTGGAGACGCTGGCGCGAACCGTGCATCTTCTGAATGCCGGTGTATGCCTGAACCGGGGGGCTTCCCTGTTCGTCAATTTCGACCCGTCGCATTTCGTGGATGCTGCTTCTGCGACAATCGCCCTGCGGGACATTCAGACAGTGCTGGCCGAGGCAGGCGTCGAGCCGCACCGCGTGGTCTGTGAGATCACCGAGCAGGAAACCGGTTCCGATGCGTCCCTGCTTGAGTTTGTGCGCGCCCTGAAGGGCTTTGGTTACCGCGTGGCGGTGGACGATTACGGCGCTGACAATTCCGACATGAAGCGGATTGAGGCTCTGGGACCGGACATCGTGAAGTTCGACGGGGCGTGGACGGCGCGCCTGCTCGCTTCCGCCTCCGGCGTCAGCCTGCTCACCGACATGGTCAGCGCGTTTTCCGAAAAAGGCATTCGCACGGTTTTCGAAGGCATCGAGAACGGCGAGCAGCTTCAGCTGGCCGAGCGCTGTGGTGTTTCGATGGTGCAGGGTTTTGCGCTGGCGAAACCGCAGCTTGCGCCGGGTGCGTTCGATGAATTCGAAGTTGCGCGCGAGACTGCGCGCAAGGAAATCCTTTCCAATGCAGCGGCCCGTCTGGAGCGGAGCAAGCCAGCGGACGACACTTCGTCTGCGCCTGCTGCGCGTGCAAGGCGCACATTTGGCCGGCGCGGAGCGTAATGTCATGGGAGCCGTGACTGTCCCCGGCGCGCCTGCCGGATCCATCATCGCCGATGAAATCGGTCTGGAGACAGGATTCTATGGAGCCTACCGGCTGAAATCCTTTTATCAGCCGGTCTTCCGTGTCTCCGGCGAGAGCCTTGAGCCGGAGGCGCTGGATGCCTGCGCAAAGCCAATGCTCGATGGACAGTCCGTCGAGACAGAAATGTTCCTGCTGTCGGTCGCCCCGGAGCGCGAGCGGCAGGTGCGAACACTTTGCAGTCTCCTGCACATTGGAAACTGCCACCAGATGCGTGAGGACGGTCTGTCGCTGCATCTGGGGTTCGACACAGAGCGGCAGAGCGACGCGGATGCGATGAGCCATCTTGCCTTCATGCTCGCGCGGCTTGCGCAGACCGGCGTTGCGCCTCAGGCGCTTGTCTGCGGTTTCCGGGCTGCTCCGGATCCGCTGGCAGAAGTGTCGGAGCGCCTGTTGGAGACGATGCGCAGCAGCGGTGTGCGCCTCTCGGTCGATGGTTTCGGACCGGGGCAGAGCGCGCTTGAGCGCGTCGAGAAGCTGCGGCCTGAAATCGTCAAGATTGATGGGGGCTGGTTCCGCCGGATCGCGCCCGTTGCGCCTGCCAGACGCCTCCTTGCAAAGCTCGTGCAAGGGCTGAAGCGGCAGGGAGCCAGCGTTCTTGTGAAGGGTGTGGAGACACCCCCGCAGCTCGAAGCGGCGCTGGAAGCCGGGGCAGATCTGGTGCAGGGCGATCTGCTTGCAAGGCGGGCAATGGCCGGATCGGTGCAGGAGCTTGGCCCACTCGAAATCGACCGCTTTTTCCGGGATCCTGAAAAGGTTGTCGTTTCATTGCGTTAGAGCGTCGGGCCGAAAAAGTGGAATCCGGTTTTCGGGCACCCCGATGTTCCATCACGGGCCTGTATCGTTCCTTGGCCTCCAGAGAAGCGACCGGCGATCCAGGCCCGGCTTGTACCGGGCCTGTAACTGAGAGCAGCTACGCGCCTGCCTTGTCCCTTGCCGGCGGTGCATCATAGGCTTCGTTCTCGCCATAGGCGGCGGTGGCGGATGCCAGATCCGTCGTGCCTTCCCGATGGTTCTGCATAAGCACGATGCTTTCTGATGCCTCCGGTTTTGCAATGCGCGAGAGCATGGAGGCAAACTGTTCGTTTCTCTGCACCTCGACTGCGGCGCGTCTTGCCCATGCTTCAACAGCTATGTCGTCATCGGCCTTTGCCGGTGCGAAGCTTCCGGAACTCGCCTGATATGTGGAGGGGCCGCCGCGCGCATGTGACGCCGCCGCTGGCTGCGCGCCCGGTCTTGCGCCTGATGCCGGTGTGCCGGACGTGTCCGCCGCCGCCGGCGACTGGCTGGTTCCACCCTGTGCTGGCGTGGCGGAAGACGGTTCGGAAGTGGAGGGCGCGGGGGCCGGGGCCGGTGGCCTGGAGGTGTGTCCGCCAATCAGCGGCAGATTCAAGATATTGCCGAGCAACAGGGTCTATCCTCTTTTCTGGTCGATGCGTTTGGGCGGCTGGTTGCGCCCGTTGTTCTCTTGCTACCAGAGGAGGATTTTGAAACCGTGTCTGCCTTCTCTACAATTTGATGAAAAAGCCCTTCTTTCAGGGCTTTCCTGTTGTTCAGGCCGCTGCCTGAGAGTCAATATCCGGACGCTGGCTCGAAGCGCTTCCGGCTTTTGCTGCATTCGTGCTGGCATGTTTGCGCACGACACGCAGGACGGCATTCAAGAGGTCAACGTCGATGTAATACAGCTGGGAGAGCTCGGCGGGGACCTGATCGAGCTTTATGCCGCTGGACAGGAGGCGTTTGACCTCCGCAACCATCTCGGAAGGTTCGGTCAGGCGGTCCTTGATACCGTTGTCGGTTGAATGGCGCATGGAATTCTCGTCGGTTTGAATGACACTGACGCAAAAGAGACCCAACGCTGAACAAGAATACCGCCAAGAAATCGACCGATTGGCGGCAAGATTGTGGCTGTCCCCACTAACCACCGGGACCGCCAGAATCGCTGCAATTATGCGCGACCTGTGTTTGTGCGCAAGAGCAAGATTCAACCAGAGGCTAGGGCCCTGACCCTGGAGCCCGGCTAGAACGAGAATGACGCCTGGGCTGGCTCCGCATTCGGAGAGCGGGCGTTCTCCATGGCCAACATCTTCTGCTTGGTGGCGATGCCGCCATGAGCCGAAAATCCGCCGATCTTGCCACCGGCTGCCAGAACACGATGGCAGGGTATGATGAGCGGCATGGGATTACGCCCCATGGCTGCGCCCGTTTCTCGGGTGGCCCTGGGAAAGCCGACGCTCTCGCAAAGCGCGCCATAGGTCGTGGTCTCGCCATAGGCGAGCCTTCGCATGGCCGTGTAGAGCGTGCGGTGAAACGGGCTGATGCCCGAGAGATCGAGGGTAAACCCGGAAAAATCCTCTTCGCTTCCTGCGAAGTAGCGCTGCGTTGCCGCCACAAGCCCGGCCATCGCGCCGGATGGGGTGGAAGTCGCGGCATCCGGCAGCCGGGCTTTCAGCTGCTGCTCAACCGCGTCAGGCTCTGGCGTTGGCAGGACAAAGCGCACGAGGCCGGCATCGCTCCAGCCCGCGCCGCAAAAGCCGAAGGCGGTTTCAAACACATGATGGCCGGGCACGGACATGGCGCTTCCATTCCGATCGTTTCGCGGCCCAGCTCTAACATGGATACATTCTGGCACGAAGAGTGAACGAAGGGTCAGCTGACAAATGATTGCCTTACCCAAGGTTGCGCGATAGAAGGCGCGCGGGTGGGGACTCGTTGATCGAAGGAATGCGCCTTGCCTCTTTTCTCCCGTTATCTCGTTGCCGGACTTGTGATCGCGCTGCCGTCGCTGGCTGCATGCACGACCGCGGGGAGCGACGTTCAGGCGAAGACCGATGCCGCTGAAAGCCGTGCCGATGCGCAGCTTGTGGCAAACAGCCTGGTGGCAGAGCAGGACGCCCAGATCAGCGATGGAGATGTGACGCCGGATGCCTTTGCAGGCCAGCGTCCGCCCAGCGCGGCCCTGACGGCGCTGGAGGCTGGCGGAAAGGTGTCGCCGGTTGCCCCGCGCAGCGCTGAGCTCGATGCACTGATCGCGCAATATGCGGGCATTTACGAGGTGCCCGAGCGGCTGGTGCGGCGTGTCGTCAAGCGCGAGAGCAATTTCAACCCGGCTGCCCGCAACCGTATCTACTGGGGTCTCATGCAGATCCGTCATGATACCGCGCAGACCATGGGCTACCGTGGGCCTGCTTCCGGTCTTCTGGATGCGGAAACGAACCTCAAATACGCCGTCAAATATCTGCGCGGCGCTTATATGACGGCCGACGGCAATGAGGATAAAGCCGTTCGTTTCTATGCAAGCGGCTATTATTACGACGCAAAGCGCAAGGGTATCCTTAAGGAAACCGGCCTGCGCAACTGACGTCAGCTGACGGCAAGAGATGTCAGCAAACCTGCCCGCTTCCCGCGAAATGCGGTTCAGGGCAATTGCTCATTGGTGTATTTCTCCGCCCTGTCGGATTCCGCCCCCCGGATCCGTCTTGCAGCTGACAACAGGCTGCCGGAGGAACAGGCATGAACGATACTTTACCGGTTCAGACCGGTGCAGCGGCGCAGGACGCCGCGCAGCTCGCCATTTCAGTGCGCGGGCTGGTCAAGCGTTTCGGTGACGTCAAGGCGCTGGACGGGATCGACCTCGACGTGCCGCGCGGCATGATTTTCGCCATTCTCGGCCCCAATGGCGCGGGGAAGACAACGCTCATACGATTGCTGGCGACGCTTGCGCAGCCTGATGGTGGAACCGCGCGCGTCATGGGGCACGATCTGGCGACCGAGCCGCATGCCGTGCGCGGCGCAATCGCGCTGACCGGGCAGTTCGCCTCGCTGGATGAGGATCTCACGGGGCGCGAAAATCTGATCATGCTGGCGCGGCTCTGGGGCTTTGCCGGGCGCACCGCAAAGGCGAGGGCGGATGAGCTGCTTTCCGCCTTCGAGCTTTCCGCTGCGGCGAAGAAGCAGGTGAAGTCCTATTCGGGTGGCATGCGCCGGCGTCTCGACATCGCCGCGTCCCTGATCGTAACGCCGGGTGTTCTCTTTCTCGATGAGCCGACCACCGGTCTTGATCCCAAGGCGCGCCAGGGTGTCTGGAAGATGATCCGCGCGCTGGCGAAGTCGGGCGTCACCATTCTCCTGACAACACAGTATCTGGAGGAAGCCGACCAGCTTGCCGCCCGCATTGCCGTGATCGATCACGGCCGCAAGATCGCCGAGGGCACGAGCCGCGAGTTGAAGTCGGCAATCGGCTCGGGCTTTCTGCATGTGGCCGTTGCCGATACGGAGCGTCTGGATGAGGCCGAGGCCATTCTGGAGCATGCGCTGGACGGTACGGCGCAGCGCAGCGCCGAGGGGGCGACGCTCTCCATTGTCGCCGGGTCTCCGAAAGCCGCCAATGAGGCAATCGCCAGGCTGCTTGCGGCTGGCATTGAACTTTCCGATTTCTCCATGGGCTCGCCCAGCCTTGATGAAGTGTTCTTCGCGCTGACAGGCCAGCCCATCGAAGAGGATGCACAGGGAGACGTGTCATGAGTTCCGCCGAGACTGGTCCTGCCATAGAGACTGGCCCTGCCATGCTTTCCAATGTGGCTCGGCCGCCGCGGCCTTCGGCCTTGGCAAATGCGCTGACCTTTGGCTGGCGGGCGGTGCTGAAATTCAAGCATGTGCCCGAGCAGCTGTTCGATCTGATCATGACGCCGCTCATGTTCACGCTGCTTTTCACATTCGTGTTTGGCGGCGCTCTCGCGGGCTCGACCAGCGATTACCTCCAGTTTTTCCTGCCGGGCATTCTCGTGCAGACGGTGGTGTTCAATTCCGTCTATTCGGGCATGGGGCTTTCGACAGATCTGTCGAAGGGGCTTTTCGAACGTTTTCGCTCACTGCCCATCTGGTCCCTTTCACCCTTTGCCGGATTGATGGTCGGAGATGTCCTGCGCCACACGATTGCGGGCCTCATCATACTGACCGTCGGGCTGGTTTTGGGATATCGGCCCGAAGCCGGGCTTACGGGCATCGTCGCCTCTTTCCTGCTGCTTATCGCAATCGGGTTTGGCACGGGCTGGATCTTCATCGTGCTCGGGCTTCTGATCCGCACGCCGATGACGGTGATGACAATCGGCTTCACCTTCATCTTCCCGCTGGTTTTCGCCTCCAACATCATGGTGCGTCCCGAAACAATGCCTGGCTGGCTGGAGGCCTTTGTGGTCCGGAACCCGGTTTCGCATATGACGACGGCTTTGAGGGGGCTGATGGCGGGAACGGCCACAGGTGGTGAAGTGCTCCTGGCGCTTCTTGCACCGGCATTGCTGACGGTCGTTCTTTCGCCAGTCGTTCTGTGGCTTTACCGTCGCCGTTAGGCGGTGCATTCTTTGCGTGAGAGAATAGAGCGCGCCCTTTGGAAGGGCGCGCTCTGCTTCATTCAATCTGCCTTGGCCTTCACCTTTTGCGGGACGAGGTCAAACCCTTCGTCCTGATACTGGTAGAGAAGGCAGTCTTGGCCTTCAGCGCAACCGCTGAAGTGGTCCAGTCGTCCCGGCAGGAAGTAGAATGATCCAGCCGGATATTCTGTACGCTCGCCGTCGACCACGGCGTAAAATGTGCCCTGCATCACCACCGTCGAAATGTCCCGACTGTGATAATGATACGGATTGCTCTTGCCGGCCGGAAACAGGACGAAAGCCTCGTAAGGGCTCTCGCCTGCAAGGTCGCCCCGAACATTCGCGTATTTTATGCCGCCCGAATCCGGGAGCTCGATCCATTCGAGTTCGGATACGGGAAAGGAAATCATCCTTTTCTTGATCAATGCCTGGTCCGTACAGGCTGCTATCACAGCCAGCATTGCCACAAGAGGCAGGGCATGTCTTGCAAAGCGCTTCATTTCAGAAAAGTCCTTGGTGCTTTAAATGTGTGCGCGGGGCCTTGAAATACGGAGCCCCGGATTCGCGCTCTAACGGGTTTTCAGAGCGAGAATGGCCTTCGTGTCGAGGATTTCGGCAAAGGTGTCGGAAAGCGTCACCAGCGATGCCTCGTGCAGAACGTCGTGGGAAATCACCTTCCCATCCGGTCCGGTGATGTCGCGTGTGGCGCAGGCGTCGGAGGCAACGATCACGTCATATCCGAGCGGAACCGCATCACGCGCCGCTCCCGAAACACAGGCATGGGTCATCAGTCCGGCAATGACGAGCGTGTCGATCCCATCCACCTTGAGACGGGCATCGAGATCGGTGCTTGGGAACACGCTGACGGACGTCTTGCAAAGGACATGATGATGCTTTGCCGGCTCGATTCCCGGGTGAAATGCGACCGTTTCTCCATCTTGCGCGAAGATTGGCGCACCTTTCGGGGTTACATGCTGTATATGATAAACGGCAATCTTGTTCGCGTCGGCCCATGCGATCAGCTCAAGCGCTTTGGACAGCGCTGCTTCGCCATTGGGTACAGGCATTCTGCCGGAAAAATATTCTTCTTGAAAATCAATAACAATAAGTGCGGTTTTTCCCGGATTTATCACCTCTTTCGGCGTGCTTCCTGTCATGGTTCTAATGGTCGGATGCAATGCTTCGGTCATCAATCTGCCTCTCGTTTACAGGTTCAGTTACGATAATTCGCTGCGTGATTACCAGTCGATTTGTAACGATCCGGAAAATCGTTTAACTGCCTTTCAGTCACAAGTGTCCCGGACGACAAAGAGCGATGGATTTGGGCCATGAAGGGGAGTGAAGGGGTGCACAGGATTGCGGTCGTGGCTTTTGAGGGGATCAGCCCGTTCCACCTTTCGGTGCCCTGCATGGTGTTTGCCGACGATCTGGCGCGCCTGACGGCACCGCGTTACGCGTTGATCGTGTGCGCCGAGACACCGGGGCGGATCGGGACCACCTCGGGGATCTCATTGTTCGTGGAACACGGTCTTTCGGCGCTTGAGACTGCGGATACAGTGATCGTACCGGCCTGGCCAGGGCCAGAGATCAGACCGCCTGAGGCGCTTCTCGAGGCTCTTCAACGCGCCCATGCACGCGGCGCGCGGCTGGTGGGGCTGTGCGTCGGGGCCTTTGTTCTGGCCGAGGCGGGCCTTCTCGATGGGCGGCGGGCTTCCACCCACTGGGTGTTTGCGGAGGATTTCGCCGAGCGCTATCCGCATGTGTTTCTGGATCGCAGCGTGCTCTATGTGGATGAAGGCGATGTTCTGACCTCGGCGGGAACGGCTGCGGCCATCGATTGCTGCCTGCATCTCCTGCGGCGTGACCACGGGGCAGAGACGGCCAATCGCGTTGCGCGGCGCATGGTGGTGGCGCCGCATCGCAGCGGCGGACAGGCGCAGTATATCGAACAGCCGCTGCACAAGACGCTTCAGGGCGATCTTCTGAAGGAAACGCTGGAGTGGGCCGCCGGTAATCTCAGCGAGCCGCTCTGCCTTGACCGTCTGGCCGCGAAGGCGGCAATGAGCCGGCGCAACTTCTCGCGCCGCTTTCGCAAGGAAACCGGCACAACGGTGTCGCAGTGGATTCTTGCGCAGCGGCTGGCGCTTGTTCAACGCCTTCTCGAAACCACGGACAGGCGGATGGAAACCATTGCCGAGGCGGCGGGTTTCGGGTCGGCCGTCACGATGCGGCAGCGCTTTGTTGATGCGTTCCGCATTTCACCCATGGCCTATCGACGGCAGTTTCGCACTGCCGGGGCGGATGAGCGCGCGCTTCCATAAGGAGAGCAAGGCGCAGCCGCCTGTCATTTGCGGGCGGCTGCGTAGTGTTGCTTGCGGTTAGCCGAAATAGCTCTGCAGCGGGCGGACTTCGAGGCTGCCGGCCTTGAGCGCCAGAATGGCCTCGGCCACGGCTTCAGCGCCCGCCATCGTGGTGTAGTAGGGCACCTTCTGCATCAGCGTTGCGCGACGCAGCGACTTGGAGTCCGACATGGCCTTCTGGCCGTCCGTCGAGTTGAAGACGAGCTGGACCTGACGGTTGCGGATGGCGTCCTCGATGTGCGGGCGGCCTTCCAGAACCTTGTTGATCTTCTCGGCTTCGATGCCGTTTTCGCGCAGGAAGCGGGCGGTGCCGCCGGTGGCCAGAACATGCCAGCCGGCATCGGCCAGACGCTTGACGGCCGGCAGGACGCGAGCCTTGTCGTCGTCACGCACCGACACGAACAGCGTGCCTTCGCGCGGCAGGTCGACGCCGGCGCCGAGCTGCGCCTTGGCAAAGGCGAGCGCGTAATCGGTGTCGAGGCCCATCACCTCGCCGGTGGACTTCATTTCCGGTCCAAGCAGCGTGTCGACGCCCGGGAAACGGGCAAACGGGAACACGGCTTCCTTGACGGCGATGTGGCCCAGCTCGCGTGCATCCGGCATGGAGCCGTAATGCGAGAAGGCGTCTCCCAGCGTCTCGCCGGCCATGATGCGGGCTGCTATCTTGGCAATCGGGCGGCCGATGGTCTTGGCGACGAAGGGCACCGTACGCGAAGCGCGCGGGTTGACTTCAAGAACGTAGACCTCGCCGTTTTTCACGGCGTACTGCACGTTCATTAGGCCGCCGACCTTGAGCGCGCGGGCTAGGGCTGCCGTCTGGCGCTCCAGTTCGCTGACCAGCTCCGCGTCGAGCCCGTGAACCGGCAGCGAGCAGGCGGAGTCGCCGGAGTGAATGCCGGCTTCCTCGATGTGCTCCATGATGCCCGACACATAGGTCTGGCTGCCATCGGACAGGCAGTCCACGTCGATCTCGATCGCTTCGGTCAGATAGGTGTCGAACAGAAGCGGGTTCTTGGAGAGCAGCGTGTTGATCTGGCCCGTCTTGTCGGCCGGATATTTCTGGCGGATCTCCTCGGGCACCAGGCCGGGCACGGTGTCGAGCAGATAGGTCTGCAGCATCGTGTCATTGTGGATGATCTGCATGGCGCGACCACCCAGAACATAGGACGGGCGCACGACCAGCGGGAAGCCGAGTTCGGAGGCCACGACACGGGCCTGCTCGACCGAGTAGGCGATGCCGTTTTTCGGCTGCTTGAGGCCAAGCTTGATAAGCAGCTTCTGGAAGCGGTCGCGGTCTTCGGCCAGATCGATCATGTCGGGCTCGGTGCCGAGGATCGGGATGCCGGCCTTTTCCAGCGCGTCGGCAAGCTTGAGCGGCGTCTGGCCGCCAAACTGCACGATCACGCCATGCAGCGTGCCCGCCGCCTGTTCGGCGCGCAGGATCTCCAGAACGTCTTCAGGCGTCAGCGGCTCGAAATAGAGGCGGTCGGACGTGTCGTAGTCGGTGGAAACCGTCTCCGGGTTGCAGTTCACCATGATCGACTCGTAACCGGCGTCGGCCAGCGCGAAGGCGGCGTGACAGCAGCAATAGTCGAACTCGATGCCCTGGCCGATACGGTTGGGGCCACCGCCAAGGATCACCACCTTCTTGCGGTCCGAAACGCGGGCTTCATCGGCCACTTCGCCCGCAAAGGGAAGCTCGTAGGTCGAGTACATATAGGCGGTGGGCGCCGCGAACTCGGCCGCGCAGGTGTCGATGCGCTTGTAGACGGGGTGCACGCCAAGCGAATGGCGTTGCTTTTGAATCTCTTCCGCCTCTTTCTTCGTAAGCGACGCGAGGCGTGCATCCGAGAAGCCCATGGACTTCAGCAGGCGCAGGTTTTCCGCGTCTTCCGGCAGGCCATGTTCGCGCACGCGTTCTTCCATGGCGAGGATCGCGGCGATCTGCTCCAGGAACCACGGGTCGATGCGGCACATCGTGTGCACGTCTTCAAGGCTGGTGCCGAGACGGATCGCTTCGGCGACCATGCGCAGGCGGTCCGGCGTGGGCGTGCCAAGGGCCGCGCGAATGGCGTTCTTGTTTTCCGACGGATCGCCATCGACGACATAGCCGGGGATCTCGATCTCATCGAGACCGGTCAGGCCCGTCTCAAGGCCGCGCAGCGCCTTCTGGAAGGATTCCGCGAAGGTGCGGCCAATGGCCATCACTTCGCCGACCGACTTCATCGCCGTGGAGAGAACCGGCTTGGAGCCCGGGAATTTCTCGAATGCGAAGCGCGGGATCTTGGTGACCACATAGTCGATGGATGGTTCGAAGGATGCCGGCGTCGCGCCGCCCGTGATGTCGTTCTCCAGCTCGTCCAGCGTGTAGCCGACCGCGAGCTTGGCCGCGATCTTCGCGATGGGGAAGCCCGTCGCCTTGGAGGCAAGTGCGGAGGAGCGCGACACGCGCGGGTTCATCTCGATGACGACGAGACGGCCATTCTCCGGATTGACGGCGAACTGAACGTTCGAGCCGCCGGTTTCCACACCGATCTCACGCAGCACCGCAATCGATGCGTTGCGCATGATCTGGTACTCCTTGTCCGTCAGCGTCAGGGCAGGGGCCACGGTGATCGAATCGCCCGTGTGCACGCCCATCGGATCGACGTTCTCGATGGAGCAGATGATGATGCAGTTGTCCGCGCGGTCGCGAACCACTTCCATCTCATACTCCTTCCAGCCGAGTACGGATTCCTCGATCAGCACTTCCGTGGTCGGCGAGGCGTCGAGACCGGAAGAAACGATCTCGAAGAACTCTTCGCGGTTGTAGGCGATGCCGCCGCCCGTGCCGCCCAGCGTGAAGGAGGGACGGATGATTGCCGGCAGGCCGACGAAGTCGAGCGCCTGCGCGGCCACGCCCATGGCGTGGTTCATGTAGCGCTGCTTGCGGTCGCTCTCGCCGAGGTTCCACTCGTTTTCCAGATCGTCCAGGGCTGCGTCGAGCGCTTCGTCGGAGAGCGTGTCTTTCAGCTCCTGGCGCTTGACCTCGTGCTTCTGGCGGTCGGCGTTCTTGACGTCGGATGCATTGGCCAGCATCGAGCGCGGCGTCTCGAGGCCGATCTTGGCCATGGCCTCGCGGAACAGCGAGCGGTCTTCCGCCTTGTCGATGGCGTCGGGCTGTGCGCCGATCATCTCGACATTGTAACGCTCGAGCACGCCCATGCGGCGCAGGCTGAGTGCGGTGTTGAGCGCGGTCTGGCCGCCCATGGTGGGGAGCAGCGCGTCGGGGCGCTCCTTGGCGATGATCTTGGCGACCACTTCCGGCGTGATCGGCTCGATATAAGTGGCGTCGGCAAGCTCCGGGTCGGTCATGATGGTGGCCGGGTTGGAGTTCACCAGAATGACTCGGTAGCCCTCTTCTCGCAGCGCTTTGACGGCCTGGGTGCCGGAATAGTCGAACTCGCAGGCCTGGCCGATGACGATGGGGCCGGCCCCGATGATCAGGATCGACTTGATGTCGGTGCGTTTGGGCATGGAAGTACACTCGCGCGTAGAAGCCGTCGCCGCACGGGCGGATGCCGCGCGCAGGCCGGGCAAAAAATTGTCGGGCTAGGCGCGCCTTATAGGCAATGGGCGGCCCTGACGGAACCCCGAAAATGACGATTTCAACGCGACCCGAAAATGACGATTTCAACGCGACCAAAGGTTACGAAGGCATATTGTACACGGCAAGTTGCGCTTGTGAGGGGCGGGTGGCACCGTATCGGAGCGGGGGACGCTCATTTCTGCTGCCCCGATTCTCGCAGGCGCGGCATCTCAAGCCGGCATCAAACCGTTGGGAACAGGCCATGGGCGCACATGAAGAAACAGCCACCTATCCGCCGCTCAACACGCTGAAGCCGGTGACGGAAAATCTTTGGATTGTTGACGGCCCGACAATTCCCTTTGGTCCGCCCGGTCTCAAAATGCCGTTCCCCACGCGCATGACGATCATCCGGCTGCGCGGTGGCGGTCTTTTCGTGCATTCGCCGACGCATATGACGGAGGATCTGCGTGCGGCCGTGGAGACGCTGGGGCCGGTTTGCTTCATCGTCGCGCCGAACCGCATCCATTACTGGTGGGTGCCGGTGTGGCGCGCTGCCTTTCCCGATGCCGAAATCTGGATGGCCCCGCGCATTCGCGAACAGGCCGGGGGCCACATCGACTTCCCGACACGCGAACTCACGGACGAGAACGGCTATCCGTGGGATGATGAAATCCGCACCCTGCCGGTTGCGGGCAGCTTCATGACGGAGGTGGAACTCTTCCACATCGAAAGCCGAACGCTGATCCTGACGGATTTCATCGAGAATTTCGAGCCGCAGAAACTCAACTGGTGGCGGCGCATTATGGCGCGGCTTGGCGGCGTTCTTGCGCCGCAAGGCGCGATGCCGCGCGACATGCGCCTCACCTTCGCCAGCCAGCGCCCCGCGTTGAAACGGGCCGTGGAAACGATGATCGGCTGGGGACCGGAGCGTGTCATCATTGCACATGGTCGCTGGTTCGAACGTGATGGTGCGGAAGCGCTGAAGCGGGCTTTCAGTTGGCTTCTGCGTTGACCGGACGGATTAGCGCCTCACCGCCTATGGTTGCTTTACTTGGGTGGAAAGCTTGGCTGTAATGCTGTCTTTGAAGCCTTCCGCGCTTCCCGCGCTTCTGGAGGGCATCGGGGAGAGGAGCCAGCTTGATGGGAATGCGCGACTGGGGAATGTCAGGCGTGAACCGCAGGCGCTTTATGGTCGGGGCAGGGGCCTTTGGAGCGGCAGGCCTGATCGGGCTGGAAGTGGCCGCAGAGCAGGTGCTCAAGGACATGAATGCGCTGAAGCCCGGTGAGTTCACCTGGCACCCGGACCGTCAGCCTTCAGGGCCGGTTGCGGTGGTCGTGTCGCTGCCGGAGCAGCGCGTGCATGTCTACCGCAACGGCATCCGCATCGCTGCCTCCACCTGCTCGACGGGCAAGCAGGGGCATGAGACGCCGACCGGTGTTTTCGTGGTTCTTCAGAAAGACAGGGACCATCGCTCCAGCACCTACAACAATGCGCCCATGCCGAACATGAACCGGCTGACCTGGTCGGGCATCGCGCTTCACGCAGGCAATCTGCCGGGATATCCCGCCTCGCATGGCTGTGTGCGCCTGCCGATGGCCTTTTCCGAAAAACTCTTTGAGGTTACCCATCTGGGCACGCCGGTCATCATTTCCGGCGCGCATGGAGACCCCTGGGAATTGACGCATCCGGGCATGGTCCTGTCCGGTTATGCCGAGCATGAGTTCGAGAAGATCGAAGCCTCGCTGGACGGCAAGAAGCACCCGAAGGACTGGAGCGCGGCCGAGCAATATCCCGTTACCTCGGTGATTGCCTCATCCGCCGACCGGCGCATCATGCTTGTCGAGAATGGCCGCGTTCTGGCCGAGGGAGATCTGAACATCTCCGGGCGCGGGAAGCTTGGCAGCCACGCCTTTGTGCTTCACGGCGCTGATGGAGAGGCGCAGGGCATGAGCTGGTATGTCATCAGCCATGACAGTGGCGCGGATGGCAATTTCCAGCCCGAGCAGCGACTTCTGTCGCGGCTGACCACGGACAATGCCTTTTCCGCAGCCATGCATGACCGCATGCATCCGGGCATGGTGATGATTTTAACTGACGCCCCGCTTCATCCGGAAACACGTTCGGGCAAGGACTTTGTCATCATGTCCTGAGCCGCTTCGGATATGATTCTGACGGGAAACAATCTCTGGCGTTGTGGTGTATAAGCCGATAACTAGAGTTCACTGAAGACAACTGGGAATTGCACGCATGCGCTGGAAAGGCCGCCGTCAAAGCAGCAATGTCGAAGACCGCCGGGGCCGCTCGAGCGGCGGTGGTTCTTTACCGGGTGGGTTTGGTCGATCCGGCGGGCGCATAAGGTTGCCTTCCGGTGGTAGCAGGCGCGCTGGCGGCGGCTTGTCCGGGATCATTGTTCTTGTCGTCCTGTTCTTCGTTCTGCGGGCCTGCGGGATTGATCCGCTGGGCATGCTCACTGGCGAGCCGGGCGGTGGTAGCCAGACGACCACGACACAGCGTCAGGAAACAGGTGGCGCAAGCGACGAGATGAAGCAGTTCGTCAGCGTCGTTCTCGCCGAGACGGAAGACACCTGGAACGGCATCTTCGAGTCCCAGGGCCTCGATTATAAAGAACCTTCGATGGTTCTGTTCAGCGATTCCGTGCGTTCGGCCTGCGGTTTTGCTTCGGCGGCGACCGGGCCATTTTATTGCCCGGGCGATGAGAAGGTCTATATCGATCTGAGCTTCTTCGATCAGCTTGCCCGGCGTTTCGGCGCGACCGGCGATTTTGCCCAGGCCTATGTCGTGGCGCATGAGGTTGGGCATCACGTGCAGAACGTGACCGGCATCCTGCCGCGCTTCAACCAGATGCGCCAGCGCATGAGCCAGGCCGAGGCCAACGCCATGTCCATCCGTGTCGAATTGCAGGCGGATTGCTTCGCCGGCATCTGGGCGCATTACACGGCCCAGAAAGGGCTTCTGGAAGATGGCGATATCGAGGAAGCGCTGAACGCTGCCAACCAGATTGGCGACGACACCTTGCAGCGCCGCACCCAGGGATATGTGGTGCCGGAGAGTTTCAATCATGGCACGTCGCAGCAACGGCGGACATGGTTTGCGCGGGGGCTCAAAAGCGGACGGCTGGCCGATTGCGATACGTTCAACGATCCGATCTAAGCCGAAGCCGGCTGTTCTGCTGCCACCCAAGAGGTAGATCTGAACATGTTTGGACCAGGACGAATTCTCGGCCTTGCCGTGGCTTTGGCATGTGGAGCCGCAACCTCGCAGGCGCCGGAGTTCGCACAGCAATACCGCCAGCGCCTCAATGGCGCCCTGCATGAACTGAGGCTGGTGGTCTCGGCTTTCGATGCCGACGCCACCCGGAACAACCTCACCCGTGAGAGAGCGATTGTCGTCTACGAAGAGGCTGGCAGCGACTTTCTGCGTGACCGCGCCACGTCCGTTCGTGTCGCGATCGGGCGGCTTGGCGATCTGGAGCGGCAGTCGGCTGCATTTGACGAGGCTTCGCCCGTTCTGCGGCCGCTTATCGTCGCGCGCTCTCCCGATGGACCGCTTCTACAGGGCGCGCTGGATGATTATGAGCCAGCCGTTCCACTGACGCTGCACGGATTTATCTGGACAGGCGTGGGCGTTCTATTTGGCTTTTCTGTAGTCTGGCTCCTGGGACTACTGTTCCGTAGAAAAAAGCATTACCCGGCTCACAATTTACGCGTGTAAAATTTACAACTCGCGTTTAACGTGTTTTTAAAAGCAGAGAAATAGATTGCCCCAAACAATAAAAGCTTGGGTGGGCATATGATTTCTCTTTTAGAACGCTTTTTGCGTTCCGGGACGCGCTTGTGTGAGCGTTTCGGAGCGGACCGATCCGGCAATTTTGCAATGATCACGGCTCTGTCGGCGATGGCCCTCATCGGGGGCTCTGGCTTTGCCCTGGACTACGCGAATATGAGCCGCGTGCGCGCAAGTCTCCAGAACAGTCTGGACAGCGCAGCACTTGCTGTCGCGCAAAAGGGCAAGACGATCACGGATACCGAGGCGCGCGCGATCGCCGAATCCTATCTTGCGGGCAATCTTCCCGTTGTTTTCAAGAATCTGGACGTTGACCGTGTCGGTGAATCCGTCACCGTAACGGCGGACGTGGACGTCAAGCTGTTCTTCGGCGGTATTCTGGGGAAGGAAAGCATGCCGGTTTCCGCCCTGTCGAAGGCGGATGTGGCGCTGATTTCCTATGAAATCGCTCTGGTTCTGGACACGACGGGCTCCATGAGCGGACGCAAACTCCGCGACATGAAAACGGCGGTCGAGGGACTGATCGACAACATCTCTGCGCAGGTCAAGGATCCCGAGCGGCTGCGGTTTTCGCTTGTGCCATTCTCGACTTTCGTCAATGTCGGTCCGCAATTTGCACCGGATTTCGACAAGAACGGCAAGATCGTCAAGGATACTGGCGCTCCATGGCTTGATCTCGAAGGCGTCAGCGAAATCCCGCAGCTTGAGCTGGAAGCCGGGGTTAGCCGCTTCGAAGCCTATCACAATATGGGGCTTGAATGGAAAGGTTGCGTTGAGACACGCATGCCCGATGGCGACAAACGTCACGATGTCGCCGACACCGAGGCCGTTCAGACGCATCAGGCGTCACTGTTCGTACCCACGTTTGCGATTGATGAACCTGAGGATTATCGCAACGATTACATCGAGTCCGAGGTCGACCCGCGCGGCAATGACCGGGAAAAGAAGCTCAAGAAATACGGTTACAACGGCTACAAGCAAATCTTCAAGCGCGTCGCGCTGGAAGACCTGGAGGACAATCGCGGTCCGAACTATATGTGCGTTTCCGAGCCCCTGACGCCTTTGACGAACGACTACGCCGATCTGAAAACGAAGGTTAAAAAGCTCAAGGCAAGCGGCAACACCAACATCATGGAAGGTGTGGCGTGGGGCACGCGGGTTCTCTCGCCGCACGAGCCCTTTGCCGGCGGCGATCCGAATGACGGCATCATCAAGGTGATGGTTGTGCTGACCGACGGCAAAAACATTTTCGGTGTTCGTGATGACAGGCTGCGGTCGCGCTACTCGAGCTTTGGATACATGGTCGACGGCCGCCTTGATGGTGAAGTGAACGCCAGCTCCAGCAAGTCGACCAAGCTGATGAACAGCAAGACGCTTGAAGCCTGCACCTATGCCAAAGCGGACGGGATCGACATCTATACGATCCGGCTTGAAGAGGACGACTCCGATACAGGTACGCTGATGAGCGCCTGCGCGAGCCGGCCGGACCAGTATTACGACACCCCCTCCAGCAGTCAGCTCAAGAAGGTGTTCGAGAACATTGGCGAGAAGATCGTCCGGCTTCGTCTGTCGACCTGACGGAAGCCGGAGTGCTGAAAAAGAAAGGGCGGCCTGTGAGCCGCCCTTTTTGCTGTGTCGTTATTCCGCCAGTGCGGGCTCGCCGCGCCGTTCGCGGATCAGATTGGCGAAGCGGCGGAAGAGATAGTGTGAGTCCTGCGGGCCGGGCGAGGCCTCCGGGTGGTGCTGCACCGAAAAGACCGGGCGTCCGGCGATGGTCAGGCCGCAATTGCTGCCGTCGAACAGCGAGACATGGGTCTCTTCCACACCTTCCGGCAGCGTGTCGCCATCCACTGCAAAGCCGTGGTTCATGGACACGATCTCCACCTTTCCGGTGGTGAAGTCCTTGACCGGGTGGTTTGCGCCATGATGACCCTGATGCATCTTCACCGTCTTGCCGCCAAGCGCCAGGGCAAGCATCTGATGGCCGAGGCAGATGCCGAAGACCGGGATGTCGGTTTCAAGCAGTTCACGGATCATCGGCACGGCATAATCGGCGGTTGCCGCCGGATCGCCGGGGCCGTTGGAGAGGAAGATACCGTCGGGCTTCATGGCGAGGATGTCTGCGGCGCTGGTCTTGGCGGGCACCACCGTCACCTTCGCGCCGAGACCGGCCAGAAGGCGCAGAATGTTGCGCTTCGCGCCATAGTCGACAGCGACGATGTGGTGGGTCGGCTCGTCCTGCGCGCCAAACCCTTCATCCCAGACCCACGGCGTTTCCGTCCAGCCCATCGACTGGCCGGAGGTAACCTCCTTGGCGAGGTCGAGGCCGACCAGACCCGACCATTCGCGCGCCTTGCTCTTCAGGGCTTCGATGTCGAACGCGCCATCTGGATTATGTGCGATCACCGCATTGGCCGCACCCTTTTCGCGCAGAAGCGCGGTCAGCGCACGCGTGTCCACGCCGCTGATGGCCACGATGCCGCGGCGCTTCAGCCAGCCATCGAGATGGCCGCCGGAGCGGTAGTTCGAGGGGTTGGTGATGTCAGCGCGCAAAACAGCGCCGACCGCGCCAGCGCGCGCCGCCGGGTGCAGGTCTTCGATGTCTTCGTCATTGGCGCCGACATTGCCGATATGCGGGAATGTGAAGGTGACGATCTGCCCGGCATAGGACGGATCGGTCAGAACCTCCTGATAGCCGGTGAGCGCGGTGTTGAAGCAGAGCTCGCCAATGGCCTCTCCGCCAGCGCCAATGCCTTTGCCCTCTATGACAGTGCCATCGGCAAGCACGATGAGAGCCGTTGGCCGGGTCGTGCTCCATGGGGCGGTCTTGGTCGCCATTGGGAAGTCTCCATCCTTCGTGTGCCCGGGCGCGATCACGGTCATATGACCGGGCGCTCCGTTCAGGTTCCTTTAGCATGATCTGCGAGCAGACCGGTTCTCACTTTTTGCCGCCGAGCGCAAGAGGCTTGCGCCCGAGGGGCCTTGAAAGAAAGTGCCTTATAGGCCATATGGCCCATCGACATGGGTCCAGCCCCGGGCGAAATCGCCGGTGGATTCAGGCCGAAACGGAAATTGTCCATGCAGGTCGCGGACAATAGGCAAAGGCTCAAAAACGGTCAATCTGTAGCAAATAAATATTTATGCCAATGTTTCCAATGACTTATGGGGGCGTTGCGGCTTGCTTCGAGATTCGGCCGGGGCTATGTTCATCCTAGTGACTGGAGACAGGTGTTATGATGCGCGAGAAACTCGCCAGGGCGTTGAACGATGCCGTCAAACAGAAGGACAAACGCCGCGTTTCGACGCTGCGTCTGGTTCAGACCGCTATCAAGGACCGCGATATAGCCAATCGCGGAGCCGGCAAGGATCCTGTGAGTGATGAGGATATCCTCCAGATTCTCTCGAAAATGGCCAAGCAGCGTCAGGAATCGGCAAAGGCTTTCGAAGAAGGCAACCGCCTCGAGCTCGCAGAGCAGGAGCGCGAGGAGATCGTGGTGATCACCGAGTTTCTGCCAAAACCCCTTGGCGAAGACGATCTGAAGCAGGCCTGCGCCCAGGTGGTGCAGGAAGTCGGCGCAGACGGTTTGCGCGACATGGGGCGCTGCATGAACGTTCTGAAGGAAAAATTCCCCGGCCGTATGGATTTCGGCAAAGCCAGCGGCATCGTGAAGGGCATGCTGCGCTAGCGCCTTTCACATATTGCGGGAAACAGGATGTCAGGGCGGCTCGATCGGGTCGCCCTTTTTGCATTGAGGCGAAGAGGGGTTTGACCTTCCAGCGGCTGGAAGGAGTAACGCAGGAGCGAACACATATCTCTGGAGGTGTGCAATGGCCGATGCGCATAAACATGATCACGCTGAAAAAGCCTGCTGCGGCGGACATAAGGAGGCTCACACCGAAGCCTCGGCGCGTGACCCGGTTTGCGGTATGGACGTGACGATAGAGGGAGCCGGGCACACGCTGGAGCACGGCGGTGAGCGTCACTATTTCTGCTCGCAGCGCTGTCAGGACCGGTTCGAAGCTGATCCGGAGCGGTATCTGGATGGCGCTCGGCAACAGGAGCCCATGCCCAGGGGTACCCAATACACCTGTCCCATGCATCCCGAGATCATTCGCGACGAGCCGGGCTCGTGCCCGATCTGCGGCATGGCGCTGGAGCCCATGGGCGTGCCCACCGGCGAGGAGGGGCCCAATCCCGAGCTTGTGGATTTCACCCGCCGTTTCAAGGTAAGCGCAGTTCTGGCGGTTCCGCTGCTGCTGATTGCGATGGGGCCGATGGTTGGCTTGCCTTTCCGCCACTGGATCGGTGAGCCGCTTGCGGTCTGGCTGGAATTCGCGCTGGCAACGCCCGTGGTTCTGTGGGCGGCGCTGCCGTTTTTCCGTCGCGGCTACGATTCCATCGTCAATCGCAGCCCCAATATGTGGACGCTCATTTCCATCGGTGTGGGCGCGGCCTATGCCTACAGCGTCGTCGCCACCCTGATGCCGGATATCTTCCCGGCCCAGTTTCGCGGCGAAGGCGGTGTGGTGCCGGTCTATTTCGAGGCAGCGGCCGTCATCGTGGCGCTGGTCTTTCTCGGTCAGGTGCTGGAGCTGAGAGCGCGTGAGCGTACCGGCTCGGCCATCCGGGCCCTGCTCGATCTTGCGCCAAAAACGGCGCGGCGCATTGCCGAGGATGGTTCTGAGGCCGATGTGCCGCTGGATGACGTGCGTGAAGGCGACCGGTTGAGGGTGCGCCCCGGCGACAGCATTCCCGTCGACGCCACGGTCGAGGAGGGGCGTTCCTCCGTCGATGAATCCATGATCACCGGCGAGCCCGTTCCCGTCGAAAAGGCCGAAGGGGACCCGGTAACGGGCGGTACGATCAACAAGAATGGCACGCTGATCGTGCGCGCCGACCGGGTCGGTTCGGAAACGGTCCTGTCGCAGATCGTCGACATGGTGGCCAAAGCCCAGCGCTCGCGCGCCCCCATTCAGGGGCTGGCCGACCGGGTTTCGTTCTACTTCGTGCCAACGGTGGTGCTGGTCGCCATCATTGCCTTTGTCGTCTGGGCGATGTTCGGTCCTGCGCCTTCAATGGTCTTCGCCATCGTCTCGGCGGTCTCGGTGCTCATCATCGCCTGCCCCTGTGCGCTTGGGCTTGCCACGCCCATGTCGATCATGACGGCCACGGGCAGGGGCGCGCAGGCGGGTGTCCTCATCAAGGACGCAGAGGCGCTGGAGCGCTTTGCCAGGGTGGACACGCTGATCGTGGACAAGACCGGAACCCTGACCGAGGGGCGTCCGAAACTGACCGATGTGGTGGTTGCCGAGGGGATCGACGAAAAACGCTTCCTCAAACTGGCGGCAAGTCTGGAGCGAGGTTCCGAACATCCGCTGGCCGAGGCAATCGTCGCTGGCGCGGAAGAGCGTGGCGTCACACTCGAAACGGCTTCCGATTTCGAGGCAATCACCGGCAAGGGTGTTTCCGGCACGGTCTCGGGCAACCATGTCGCACTGGGCAACAGGGCGATGATGGAAGAGGCCGGCGTCACGGTTGATACTCTGGTTGAACAGGCCGACGCACTGCGCAGCGATGGCAAGACAGCCATGTTCGTTTCTGTCGACGGAAAGGCAGCCGGCCTCATTGCCGTCGCCGATCCGGTCAAGGAGACGACGGCCGATGCGATCCGCGCGCTTCATGATCTCGGCCTCACCATCATCATGGCGACCGGCGACAATGCCCGCACGGCGAAGGCGGTCGCAGAACGCCTCGGCATTGATGAAGTGCGCGCCGACATGCTGCCGGAGAGCAAGCAGGCGCTGATCGAGGAGCTGCGCGCCAAGGGAGCCAGCGTGGCGATGGCGGGCGATGGCGTGAATGATGCGCCTGCACTCGCCGCTGCCGATGTGGGCATCGCCATGGGGACCGGTGCAGACGTGGCTATGGAAAGCGCCGGCATCACGCTGGTGAAGGGCGATCTGAACGGGATTGTGCGGGCGCGCGCTCTGGCGCGGGCAACCATCCGCAACATCAAGGAGAACCTGTTCTTTGCCTTTGTCTACAATGCGCTCGGCGTGCCGGTGGCCGCTGGCATTCTCTACCCGGTCTTTGGCACGCTTCTGTCACCGATGATCGCAGCAGCGGCGATGAGCCTGTCTTCGGTTTCCGTGATCGCGAACGCCCTGCGCCTTCGCACCGTGAAGCTCGGATAGATCTGGTTCTTCGCGAAGCCAGAAATGAAAAAGCCCCGTCCTGAGCGGGGCTTTTTGTTGAGATCTCTCAGGCTGCGTTCGCGTCGGAGCGCTTTTGCTCCCCCGTTTCGAACTCCCGGAGCACATCCTCGATCGGGCTGGGTCGACCCAGATAATAGCCCTGTCCGATCTGACAGAACTCGCTGGCGAGAAAGCTCAGCTCGCCGGAGGTCTCCACACCTTCCGCCAGCACCGGCAGGCCGAGGCCGCGCCCGATGCCCAGAACCGCTTTCACAATGGTTGCGGCCTGTTCGTTGGTGTCCACCTGACGAATGAAGCTGCCGTCGATCTTGATCTTGTCGAACGGGAAGGCGCGCAGGTTGGAGAGTGAGGAATAGCCGGTGCCGAAATCGTCCATCGCCACCTTGATGCCGAGCGCCTTGAGCTGGCGCAGCGTGGTGAGCGCACGGTGCATGTCGCGCACCAGGGCCGTTTCGGTGATCTCGATCTCCAGGCGATGCGGCGAGAGGCCGGTTTCCAGAAGCACGCGATGTACGGTCTGCGGAAAGTTCACACTGTGCAGCTGCACGGCGGAGACGTTGACCGCGATCATGAGATCGTCTTTCCAGCTGGCCGCTGCGCTACAGGCAGTCTGCAGAACCCATTCGCCGATCGGCACGATGGCGCCGCTTTCCTCGGCAACCGGAATGAAGACGCCCGGAGAAATGTTGCCGCGCTCGGGGTGTTTCCAGCGCAGAAGCGCCTCGTATCCGATCAGCTCGCCCGTATCGAGCTTCTTCTGTGGCTGGTAGACGAGGTGAAACTCTCTGCGGCCCACCGCATGGCGCAGCTCATGCTCCATGATGCGCCGCGCGCGCGCTTCCTGCCCCATTTCGTGTTCATAGAAGCGATAGGTATCGCGGCCCTCGGACTTTGCGCGGTAGAGCGCGGTGTCTGCATGGTTGATCAGGGTCTCCTGATCTCTGGCGTCCTGCGGATAAAGCGCAATGCCGATGCTGGTGGACATCAGGCCATCATTGCTCGCCTGCTCGTTTTCCTTGCGGAAAGCGTGAAGGATTTCCTCTGCGAGTGCCGCAGCCTCGCGCGGATCAGAAAGCCCCGGTGCAATGATCGCGAACTCATCGCCGCCAAGGCGCGCGAGCATCTGCCCATGGCGAAGCGCACGGCCAGCATTGTCGGCGACCTTGCGCAGCATCGTGTCTCCGGCCGCATGGCCAAACAGGTCGTTGACCTCCTTGAAACGGTCAAGGTCGAGACAGAGAAGCGCGATGGATTTGCCTTCCGGGAGCGCTTCCATCTCTTCTTCCAGCCGGGCGGTGAAGTTGCGCCGGTTGGGCAGGTTGGTCAGCGTGTCATGCATGGCGAGCCGGCGGATATCGGCCTCCGCCTTCTTGCGCTCGCGCAGGTCGCGCACAGCGACGACGGTGTGCGGCTTGCCGCTGTAATCGATGACGCGCGAAAGAAGTTCAACAGGCTGCGTGGTGCCGTCCGCATGTTTCAGCGTGGTCTCCCAGACCGGTTCATCGGCAAGGACGCCATTCTTCTCGATGGAGGTGAAGAGCCTGGTGAAGTCCATGCCGATGAGCTCATCGAGCGGGCGGCCGCTCAGTGTGCAAAGGCTTTGGTTTGCGGTGATGATGGTGGTGTCATCGCATACCAGAAGCCCTTCCATGGCGGCGTTGGCGAGGCCGCGCATGCGGCGTTCTTCGGTGATTGCACGGCTGCGGTCACGGATATCGACCCACAGCGCTACGGCCGTCATCAGGAAGATCATGAAGGCTGCGAACGCGACTGCCATGGCCAGCCACATGGACGGTATGGAGAAGGGCGAGATGGTGATCGTCGGGTCGGGAATGATCGAAACGGCGCCCATCGCGGTGAAGTGCATGGTGCAGATGGCCAGCGTGAGCGTCAGGCTCGCGGCGATGGTCTTGGCTTCATTGCTGCGGGAGAGCGCAATGCGCATCGCCAGTGCGCCAAGAACGACGCCGGCAATCAGTGAAGCGGCGACCAGCCCCATGTCCCACACGAGACGGCCTTCAACCTCGAGCGCTGCCATGCCCGTAAAGTGCATGACGGCGATGCCGGAGCCGACAATCGCGCCGCCGACCAGATGATGATCGAGTTTCTGGCGGGCGGCGACCGACATGCCAAGTCCGCTGAATAGGATGGCGAGCAGAAGGGAGACGGCTGTGAGCGGCACGTCATATGCCGTAGGAAGGCCCGGAGCGAAGGCGAGCATGGCGATGAAGTGCGTCGCCCACACGCCAAAGCCGAAGCAGATTGCGGCAACGGCGGTCCATAACCAGCGCGTGCGGCCGGTGGATTTACATAAATGCTGGAGCAGGATTATCGCTGCAAAGGATGCGATGGCTCCAATGACCCCGGCGAGAAGCACCATTCCCGGGTCGTGTTCATTGACGATGCAATTGTAAACCGTAAGCACTTTGTGTCCCGCCACCTGATCGTTTTGTCAGTCGCTGGCCGTGCATTCGGGCGCAGCGCGCTGTTCTTTGAACCAGCGTTTAGCATCACTGTTTTGAATAATCGGTTAAGTTGTATGGCGGTTATGAAGTACCAGCCTGACGGGGCAGGGCTGTGAATACCGTGAAGAAGCCGGATCTCGATTCGCCGTCGCCGACGAACGTGCTTATATGGAGCGGCTAGAGGCTCTGAACTGAACAATGCGCTTTCCGAATTCCTTTCTTGATGAGATACGCGACCGCGTTCCGATTTCGCAGGTGATCGGCACACGTGTGACGTTTGACAGGCGCAAGACAAACGCCTCGCGCGGCGACTATTGGGCCTGCTGTCCCTTCCATGGCGAGAAGTCCCCGAGTTTTCACTGCGAGGACCGCAAGGGGCGTTACCACTGTTTCGGCTGCGGCGTGTCGGGCGATCATTTCCGCTTTCTCTCCGAGCTCGATGGAATAAGCTTCCCCGAAGCGGTCGAGCGCATTGCCGACATGGCTGGTGTGCCGATGCCGCAGCGCGATCCGCAGGCGGAGCGTCGCGAGCAGAAGCGCGCCTCACTCTCCGAGGTCATGGAAATGGCGGCAGGCTATTTCCAGAGTATGCTGCAGGAGCAGCAGGGTGCCGAGGCGCGGGCCTATCTGCGTTCGCGCGGGCTCTCCAGCGCCACGCAGCAGAGCTTCCGCATCGGTTACGCGCCGTCGAGCCGCAATGCGCTCAAGGAGTTTCTTGCCGGCAAGGGCGTTGGGAAGGATCAGATCGAGGCCTGCGGTCTTGTCGTGTTCGGCCCCGATATCCCGGTTTCCTATGACCGTTTCCGTGATCGCATCATGTTTCCCATCGAGGATGCACGGGGACGGGTGATCGCTTTTGGCGGTCGCGCCATGTCCAAGGATGTGCCTGCCAAATATCTGAACTCGCCCGATACCGAGCTCTTCCACAAGGGAACGGTGCTCTACAATCTGGCGCGCGCGCGCCGTGTGTCCGCGAAGGGCGACACCGTTATCGCGGTGGAAGGCTATATGGACGTGATCGGGCTTGCGCAGGCGGGCTTTGAAAACGCCGTTGCGCCGCTCGGAACGGCGCTCACGGAAAACCAGCTCGAACTGCTCTGGCGCATGACCGGTGAGCCGGTCCTGTGTTTCGACGGCGACGAGGCGGGGCTGCGCGCTGCCTGGCGCGCTGCCGATCTCGCCCTGCCGGTGGTGCAGCCGGGGCGCAGCCTGCGCTTTGCGCTTTTGCCCGAGGGCAAGGACCCCGACGATCTGGTGCGCGAAGAGGGGCCGGACGCATTTGCGGCGGTTCTGTCCGGCGCGCGCCCGCTGGCCGACATGCTCTGGATGCGCGAAACCTCCGGCAAGGTGTTCGATACACCCGAACGCCGCGCTGAGCTGGAGCGCAATCTGCAGGCGCTGACGGCGCAGATCCGCGACGAAAACCTCAAGCGCCACTACAGCCAGGACATGCGTGAGCGTGCGCGCACCTTCTTTGGGGGCGAGCAGTCGAAGCGTGGCGGCCAGCGTGGCTACCGCGATGGCGGCGGTGGTGGTGGGCGCAATCGCGGTTTCAGCGGCAGGCCCGGTGGGGCGTCAGGACGGCTTGCGGTTTCCGAAAGCCTGGCCCGCTCGGCTCTGGTGCGCAGTTCCAAACCCGCAATGCCGCTGCGCGAGGCAACCCTCCTCGTGACGCTGGTAAATCATCCGGGCCTTCTGGATGAGTATTTCGATGCGCTCGATCAGATGCTTCTGGCCAGTGCCGATCTCGGTCGGCTGCGCATGTCTCTTCTGGATGCGGTGGCGCACAACCCCGCGCATGACCGGGACATGATCCTCAAAAAGATCGAGGATGACGGACTGGTCGGGATCTGGAAGCAGGCGGAGGCGCGCGTGAAGGGCGCTTACATGTGGCCGGCCCTTGAGAATGCTGCTCTGGACGATGCGCGGGAGGCTTTTGCGCAGACCCTCTACTTGCACCGGCGCGCAGGCTCTCTACATAAGGAGCTGAAAGCGGCCGAACTGGCGCTCGCAAACGATTGGAATGAAGAGGATGCGCGGCATCTGACTGAGATCCAGGCGGAGCTGAGCAATCTGCAGGCAACTGAAGCGCTCATTGAAGGCTTCGGTCTTCTATCAGGGCGTGCGAATCGATCTTGAGCGTGACAAACCTATCTGGTTGGCTAAAAACCGGCCGAAACGGGAAAAAGCACGAGAATCACCCTCTGATTCGCTTTTTTACTCCGAATCAGGGTGCTTCGGCTTGACGTTGCGCCGGAATGCAGGAATCAGGTTCGATTCGAGAATGGGCTGTGCCGACGCCGCGAAAAGCGCGGCACGCAAGAGAAAAGATACTGAAATTGGACACGATAGGGAGTCCACCTAAGTATCAGGGTTAATCCGACATTAACGCGGCCGGCGCTAGACCACGAATCAGGTTGCGGGATGTCGTGACGGACAGCCGTTGCAGCGGCGGCGACGGGGTGGCATGGAACCCCGCTCGGTTGGAGAAGGCAAAGCATGGCGACAAAAGAGAAGGAAGAGGTCGAAACCGAACGCGAGGGCACCGACGGCCCTTTGCTCGACCTTTCCGATGACGCAGTCAAGAAGATGATCAAGGCCGCGAAGAAGCGCGGCTATGTGACAATGGACGAGCTTAATGCCGTTCTTCCTTCTGGCCAGGTCAGTTCCGAACAAATCGAAGACACCATGGCGATGCTCTCGGATATGGGCATCAATGTGGTCGAGGATGAGGAAGCTGCGGAAGACAACGATTCCAATGACAGTGAGGAAAGCAGCGAGCTGACCACGCAGTCGGGAACGGCTGTCGCCACGACGACCAAGAAAGAGCCGACGGACCGTACCGACGATCCGGTGCGCATGTATCTGCGCGAAATGGGCTCGGTCGAGCTTCTGTCGCGCGAAGGCGAAATCGCCATCGCGAAGCGCATCGAGGCTGGCCGCGAGACGATGATCGCGGGGCTTTGCGAAAGCCCGCTGACCTTTCAGGCGCTCATCATCTGGCGTGACGAACTCAACGAAGGCAAGATCCTGCTGCGCGAGATCATCGATCTCGAAGCGACCTATGCCGGCCCGGAAGCCAAGCAGGCGCCGGTCGTTCAGCGCCCTGATGAAGAGAACAAGCCTGCTGATGACAAGTCCGCGCGTTCGCGCAGCGACGACGTCACCAATGTAGGCGGCGAGGGCCAGAGCGAGGAAGAGGACGACGAAGAGGATGAGGCCAACCTGTCGCTTGCCGCGATGGAGGCCGAACTCAAGCCCGGCGTCATGGAGACGCTGGACTTCATCGCCGACACCTACAAGAAACTGCGCAAGCTGCAGGACCAGAAGGTGGAATCGAGCCTGGCCGACGCCGACAGCCTGTCGAGCAGCCAGGAGCGCCGCTACAAGCAGTTGAAGGGCGAGCTGATCACTTCGGTGAAGTCGCTTTCGCTCAACAATGCGCGTATCGAGACGCTGGTCGAGCAGCTTTACGACATCAACAAGCGCCTTGTGCAGAACGAGGGCCGTCTGCTGCGGCTCGCCGAAAGCTATGGCGTGAAGCGCGAATCCTTCCTCAAGGAGTATCAGGGGTCCGAGCTCGACACGAACTGGACCGAGCGCGTTGCAACGCTTTCCGGCAAGGGCTGGAAGGAGTTCTCGAAGAACGAAGCCAGGGCGATCGAAGATCTGCGCACCGAGATCCAGAATCTCGCGCAGGAAACCGCGATCTCCATCGGCGAGTTCCGTCGCATCGTGAACCAGGTGCAGAAGGGCGAGCGCGAAGCTGCAATCGCCAAGAAGGAGATGGTCGAGGCCAATCTGCGTCTCGTGATCTCCATCGCCAAGAAGTACACGAACCGCGGCCTTCAGTTCCTGGATCTGATCCAGGAGGGCAATATCGGCCTGATGAAGGCGGTGGACAAGTTCGAGTACCGCCGCGGCTACAAGTTCTCCACCTACGCGACCTGGTGGATCAGGCAGGCAATCACCCGTTCGATTGCCGACCAGGCCCGCACGATCCGCATCCCGGTCCACATGATCGAGACGATCAACAAGATCGTCCGCACCTCGCGCCAGATGCTGCACGAGATCGGCCGTGAGCCGACCCCGGAAGAGCTGGCCGAAAAGCTGGCCATGCCGCTGGAGAAGGTGCGCAAGGTGCTCAAGATCGCCAAGGAGCCGATCTCGCTCGAAACCCCGGTGGGTGACGAGGAAGATTCGCATCTCGGCGACTTCATTGAGGACAAGGGCGCTGTCCTGCCGATCGACGCGGCCATTCAGGCGAACCTGCGTGAGACCACCACCCGTGTTCTCGCTTCGCTGACCCCGCGCGAGGAACGCGTGCTGCGCATGCGTTTCGGCATCGGCATGAACACCGACCACACGCTGGAAGAAGTCGGTCAGCAGTTCTCGGTGACGCGTGAGCGTATCCGCCAGATCGAGGCGAAGGCGCTGCGCAAGCTCAAGCACCCGAGCCGCTCCAGAAAGCTGCGGAGCTTCCTGGACAGCTAATCAGAGGTCACTCACGACCTGCGATAAAAACCCGGCTGCAAAGCCGGGTTTTTTGTAATCTAAATTTGTAAAACAATAATTCTATATTCGTCCGTGATCGCCTTTCCTTTCTGATCTATAATTTGATTTGTTCTGTTTATTTAAGCGGCGCCCTTGGCGTGCTCGGCGTTTTCATTGAGCCGGGAGAGCGTGATGATGCTTTGAAAGCCTCGCGCCTGTCTTTCCTGGCAAGGTGCAGGGCAGTGCGTCGGTTGCGGATGTCGACCCGGGCGGGCTCCTGCCGGACGACCTTGCCTATTGGTTCTATGAGGGCTCGCTCACGACGCCGCCTTGCTCCGAAATCGTCGACTGGATGGTTTTGCGCGCACCAAAGCGCGTCGCGGCTGAAGACATTCGCCGGTACACAACGCTCTATTCGGGCAATGCAAGGCCCGTGCGCCAGTCAAACCGGCGCTTCATCCTCGCTTCGCAGTGATTGGCATCAGGTTCTTTCGCCGGCATGCGCGGGCATATTCGGAATGATGAGGGCCGGGCTTCATGTCCGGCCTCCTTCATTCTCCGTAAGGTCCTGTTTTACCTCCAAAGCCCAGCTTGCAACGCCAGTGTGGCAGGCGGCAGGATTTGTTGCAGGCGGTATGGGCGATGAAGGGCGCATCCGGTCGGTGGCCGGTGTGCGTCGCAGGGAGGTGTGACATGACCACCTACATCATTCTCATCAACTGGACCGACCAGGGCATCAAGAATGTGAAGGATTCGCCAAACCGGCTGGAAAGCGCGAAGGCTGCGCTTTCCAAAATGGGTGGCACCCTGCGGGCGTTCTATCTGACCATGGGTGAATACGACATGGTCGCCGTGTCCGAGGCCCCTGATGATGAGGTTGCGGCGCGCTTTGCGCTGACGCTCGGCATGGGCGGCAATGTGCGCACGAAGGTGGTGAAGGCCTTCCCCGAAGCCGCCTATCGCGACATCATCGGCTCGCTCGGTTAGGGATAAGCTCGCTCCGGTGCGCTTGACAGGTTCGGCTCGCCGGGGCACCACCTCCGGATGCGACAGGCAATTCTCTCCGTGTCGACCATGGGCGCGGGGCTTTACGAATTTACCGATCGGGTTGAGGATTTCGTCAGGGAGGCAGGTGTTGAGGCCGGTCTCCTGACGGTCTTCGTGCGTCATACATCCTGCTCCCTGACCATTCAGGAAAACGCGGACCCGGATGTGAAGCGGGATCTGGAGGTGTTCTTTCGCCGTCTCGTGCCGCCCGCGGATGATGCTTCAATGAGCTGGGTGGTTCACCGTCTGGAAGGTCCCGACGACATGCCGGCCCACATCAAGGCGGCGCTGACACAGGTTTCCATCGGTATTCCGGTGGTGCGGTGGCGTCTGGCGCTTGGAACCTGGCAGGGGATCTACCTCTTCGAGCACCGCACACATCCGCACCAGCGCGAGGTGGTATTGCACCTCTCCTGAGGAGAGAGTGTTCGCAATGGTTTCGCAGCAATGCTTCTGCGGGTAAAACGATATCAAATATCGAATTTGACGGGAGTAAGCGTATGTCATTCTTGAAGCGGCTTTTCGGGGGCGGGGGCAGCGCGCCGGAAACGGGTGAGGCAAAGCCTGTCGGAGACGCGGTGGAGCACAAGGGCTTCACGATCCAGCCGACGCCCTTCTCCGAAGGCGGCCAGTTCCAGACCTGCGCGCTTATCACCAAGGACGTGGATGGCGAACGCAGGGAACACCGGCTGGTGCGCGCGGACCGTTTCCCCAGCGCTGAATTCGCCGCCGATCAGTCGATCCGCAAGGCGCGGCAGATGATCGATGAGCAGGGCGAGAAGATCTTCACCTGATCTTCAACGAGCGGGTCTGACTCGCTGGTTCTTTGTGCTGAAAGGGATTGCACGTTGACGCTCGCGGCATCGCTGTTTCCGATCCTGTGCTGGATCTTCTACACCGTCTTCGCCAGCTGGCTGGAGAAGCGCCGGCCGTCTCTGTCCATCATCATGGGCGCGCAGCGCCATCGCTGGGTGCGCAATGCCGTCCGTCGCGAAACGCCCATGGATGCAATCCTGTCGGGCAATCTCATGGGGGCGGTGTCTTTCTTCGCCTCCACGACGGTGCTGATCATTCTGGCGATGATTGCCGTCTTCGGGCAGGTCAATGCGGTGCTGGACGCGGTGACGGTGATGCAGCCGGCGCTCGATGTCGACAAGGCGGCGGTCGAGCGGCATCTGGTGATCTTTCTGCTGATGTTCGTGATGGCGTTTCTGTCGTTCACGCTTTCGCTGCGCCAGTTCAACCATTTCTGCATCATGCTTGGCGCTGCCGACGATTCCGAGGAAAGCGACCCGGAAGAAATCTACATCATGGCCGCGCTCAACACGATTGCGGCGCGCAACTTCAATCAGGGCATTCGCGCCTACTACTTCTCGATCGGCATGATTGCGTGGTTTGTCTCCGCCTGGGCGGCGATTGCGGTCAGTCTCGTCATCTTCGCCTCCATTCTCTACCGGGAATTCTTCTCCGCCGCACGCGAGCTCGTGGCGGGTCTCAAGGTCGAAGTCATCGAACCGGCTGGGAAAAAGAGCCAAGTGGGCGCGAAGACGGTGGGCGAGAAGACGGGTGCGCAGAAGCCCTGACCGGCTTCTGTTCAAAGCTGGCTATGCCTGTCCGGTTTTCTGTCTGGCAGCATCAGCCCATTGGCTGAGTACTGCGAACGTATCGGCCTCGCGCGTTCGGTCGATGGTCATGCGCACCAGTCCATTGTTCCAGATCTTGCAGGGCAGGTCTTCAAGAAGTCTGCGCGGCAGGATTTCCTTGCCATCCGGCGTGCGGTTTTGAAAGCTCACGAAATTCGCGTTGGCCGGATAGACCTTCAGCCCCCGTATCGTTTCAAGCAGATTTTTGAGTCTGACTGCCGCCTGATGGACAAGCCGGCCCTCCTGGATAGCGAGTGCGTACCAGTTCTCCTCAAACAGGGTCCCGAGCGCCGTGATCTGCGCAAAATCCAGCATGTAGCGTGGCTGGTTTCTCGAAATCCTCTGCAAAAGCACTGCCGGAGCAATGATTGCTCCAAGTCGCATGCCAGCCACCCCAAACGCTTTTGAAAACGACAGGAGATTGATGAAGCCGTATGCCAGATAGGATCTGAAGAGCGCCGGGCTGAAGTCGGGCCGGAAAAACGCATACGTACTGTCGATGGCGATGTGGCGTCTGGTCGATACGGGGATGGCATGCAGATCCTCTGCGCACAGCCAGTCGCCTGTCGGATTGTTCGGGTTGCAGACCAGAAGGTGGCTGTTGGCGTCGGGAACAAAGTTCATGAGGGACGCCGGGTCGTAATGCTCGACGGCCAATCCGCTCGCCTGCATGATCGTCCCGTATGCAAAATAGCCGGGGGAGGGCAGCGCCACGCTTGCAGCTTCGGTCGCTGCAAAGCGTGCCAGCAAATCCAGTGCCTCCGTGCAGCCATTGGTTGGAAGCACATTTTCTGGAGCCATGCCGAACCTTGCGCCGATGCATTGCCGCGCGGCCATGGCGGAATTCGCGGGATAGCGCCGCCAGTCCAGGTTGCGCAGGCGTGACGCCACCGCCTCCTTGAATGCATCGGGGAAGGACCAGTCTGACAGGGTCATGTCGATGCCCCCGGGTGGTTCTTCATAGATCTTGGTTGTCACGTCTCGTCTCCTTCTCAACGGTCGGGCAGGGTGCGCGGCGCCAGTAAGCCATTGCTGGCTTGAAGTTGAAGCAGGCAGGCAAACAGAAGGCGTCCGAAGAGGAGGGTGAGCCAGGTGGCTTCAAGTGTCAGGCGACCTGTGAACCACAGCCCTCCGACAATGGGCAGCACAAAGCCCCAGAGCGAGCCGGCAAGCGCCAGTAGAACCTGAAACGGCGACATCGTGACCTTCATCACTGCGGCCCTGAATGCCGCACAGGGTTCGATCAGGAACTGTATGGCGATGGCGCACAGGATGAGTGGTCCGCTTGTCGTCCAGAAGCAGCTCGTGCTGAACGGAGACAGGCCCGCATTCCAGGCTGCTATTCCCAGAAGTGTCAGTGAGAGAAGCGCGCAGATCGAAACAATCGCCATGAACATGGAGCGCTCGGTGGCTTCAAGGTTCTCTGTTCTGTCGAGGGAGCGCAGCATTCGCCCTGCGACCACGCCGAAAGACTTGAGCGGCACGATGAAGGTGCGAACAATCGTGAAGCCGATCGACGTGTAGGTGGCGGCGGCGGGGTCGGTTGCACGCAGGGCTGTCAGTACAAGCCAGAATGTCGAGGAGAGAACGATGATATCGCTGCCGGAAGCGAGCGCCTGGCCGGAGATCGCGTAGCCTGCGCGCCATGAGCCTGACGGCTGGAACAGGGTTCTGAGGTGATTGGTGATGCGCAGCGCTATGCAATAGCGCAGGCTGATGTAAAGCTGCGTCGTGAGGCTGATCAACCCCACAAAGCTGAGCAGAAGTGCGGGATTTGCTGGAAGAAACTGAAGGGCGCTTGCTGCCGTCAACTGCAGGAGAATTGCCTGAAAGGTGACGGCGAGCTGAGTGTTTTCCATCTGTGCACGTACCAGATAGCCTCCCATGAGTGCGTTCAGGCCGGTGATGGGAAAACCAATCGCGCAGAAGACAAGATAGGCTGGGAGCAGCGAAAACAGATCGTCCGAGATGAGGAGAATGGTCGTTGATGTCACGCCGAAAAGAAGCAAAAGGCTTCCGCAGAGGAGATAAAAGGCTTCTGCCATTCCCTTGATTCTGAAAGGGCGGGACTGCTTTCTGCGTTGAGAAATCACAACGATCCGAAAGCCGGAGAGTGGGACGGAGAAGGCGGCGCAGAGAAACCACCCCATGCCATGCGCGGCTGCGGCCTGGGTGCTGGTTGTCGCCAGCGCGACCGAGAATATAAGTCCGCTGATGCCGGCTGCAAATATCGCGAATGAAAGTTGGCCGCCTCTCTTGAGAAAATCGCGCGTCGTGCGCTGCAGGAATCGTGTGTTCATTTTTCGCCAGATTGAGGCGGTGGGATTTCCTGCGCCTGCTTTGAGCCGATATCATTGATTTGAGCCAGTGAAAGGCCGAGTTCGTTCTTGAGAAAACGACATATGGTCCAGTAGTCGGATATTTTATCGGTAAACGGTCCAAATCTATTTATGTATTTTGGTAGCCATTCGAGCATCTGATCTACCATTTGTTCTTTTCCTACCTTCTTGCTGTATTCCTCCATGCTGATGGTTTCGTGGTGTATGAAGCGCTTTCCGGGGAGTTTCTTGCAGAGGTTGTCGTAGGACGCGGTCTGCATGATGAACTCATGCCAGATGTCATCAACTTCGGCGTTCAGCGGGATGAAGGATGTGTCTTCATCCGAGGCAATCGTCATGAACTTCAAGAACTCTTCAACCTGTAGAACGAGCACGGCGTCACTGCGTTCGGGAAGGTTTTCTTTCAGGACATCCCACATTTTCGCAGTTACATATTTTTCGGCAAGCATATGACTCTCCTGCGTTGTCGGAGACAGGGCGCTTGAAAGCGCCCTGTCTTTGCACTCATACAAATTGGTATTCTTCTTCCTGATTAACGGCGCAGCATGAGTGTCCGTAGGACAGAAGCTTCAGGAAGTGGCGCTTCAGGATAACTTCGCGGATATTTTCGTAGGTCATTTTCGTCTCCACTAATTTTCACGCGTCTCGTCTGAGGCGCGTATCTATTTAAATATTGTTTTCGTTTGATTTCAACATCTATAAATAAAAAACAATGTAAGTGATATACTATATTTGTTATACTTACTTTGATTTGTAAAAGTTATTTTTAATGATTGCATTGTTATGATGAATGTATTTCAAAGTAATTCTTTGGTGAATTTGAAATTTCTGGCAGGCGAGCAGTGATGTGGTGCGCTTGGCGCCCCGACCGCGTGTTGCGGGGGCGAAGCTATGGCGGCCAGAAGCGCTGCAAGGCGCGATGCACCGCGCCTTGCAGAGAGCCGTCAGGGGGGGGAGGGGCTGGCGCCCCGATATGAAAGTCGGGTTATGTCAGGCTTGCCGAGTGGGGGCCGGAGTGGGGGCCGGAGGGGAGACCGGAGCCGGGGCTGTGGCGAGGCCTTCGATAAGCCCGTTCAGGGCCGCGATCTGCGCATCCGCATCGCTGCCCGCGTCGATGGCAAGGGCTGCCCGATCAAAGGCGGCTGCCAGCAGGCCCGTCAGTGCATCCAGTGGCAGGCTGCGCAGCGCGCCTGCCTCCATGGCTGCGTGGAGCCCTTCACGCAGGGTTCTGTTGCCGTGGCGATCTTCGATTTCATCCATCCGCCTGCGTCCCAGAACGGCCGGGCCGTCAAGCAGGAGGAGGCGTGTTCTTCCAGGGTGGGTCATGGCGTTGAGGTAGGCTGCGCCGCCGTCGATCAGCGCGGCTGTTGCGGAGGTCGTGTCCAGAGCGCCTGTCTCGATTTCACGCGCAACACTTTCGGCTTCCCGTTCCGCTACGGCGGCGAACAGCGCCTGCTTGTCTGCAAAGTGATGATAGAGCGCGCCGCGTGTCACGCCGGCTTCGCGGACGATCTCCGGCGTGCCCGTTTCCGCGTAGGACTTCTCGACGAAGAGGCGGCGGGCCGCCCTGATCAGCCTGTCGCGCGTGTCTTCACTGCGTTCGCGGTTTGAACGGCGGGGTGTGGTCTGTTGCATACATGCAGCCTGTATGTTAATCAATAATACATGCAGTCTGTATGTTTATAGGCGCATCGCCCGCGTCTTGCCAAGACCTCCAGCCTGTCTGCCGGGCGGCAGGAGGCCGGGCAGCGGCGAGGGTCGGGCAAAGGGGCGGTGGCGACGACCTGCAGGGAAAGCGGCTGCATGAGAAACGCGGTGAGGGAGAAGACCGATGAAAGTCACCAGCTACTACCCGGTCATTATGACGGGAAACGTGGCCGAAACGGCTGCATTCTATTGCGATCATTTCGGTTTCCAGCCGGCATTTGAGGCTGACTGGTATGTCCATCTTCAGTCAAAGGAAGATCCGGGCGTAAATCTCGCCATACTGGATGGATCGCACCCGACGGTGCCGGAGGCGGCGCAGGGTAACGTGACGGGCCTGATCCTCAATTTCGAGGTCGAAGATCCCGATGCCGAATATGCGAGGTTAAAGGGGGCAGGGCTGCCGATCCTGCTCGAACTGCGCGACGAGGCATTCGGTCAGCGCCACTTCATCACGGCCGACCCCAATGGTGTCCTGATTGATGTAATCAAGCCGATCCCGCCATCGGCGGAATTCGCGGAGCAGTATGCACAGGATGCATTGCCGCAGTAGCGGGGGGGGGCATATGGGGAGCCGCGATGGTTCTGCACCGGCGGCTCCCATGCCGGCTCAATCAGCCGGCGACGACTTCGACGATCTCGATCTCGAAGACCAGGTCGTGCCCAGCCAGCGGGTGGTTGGCGTCGACGGTGATCTCGGCTTCGGAAACGCCGACAACCGTCAGCGAAATCTGGTTGCCGTCCGGGGTGGTGGCCTGAAGGTTGGAGCCGACCTGCACTTCCATCTCCGGCGGAAGCGCCGTGCGCGGAACCACCTGAACCTGGTTTTCGTCCCGTGCGCCATAGGCTTCTGCGGCAGGAATGGTCAGCGTTCCGCTCTCACCCTGCTTCATGCCCTGAATCTGCCGGTCGAGGCCGGGAATGATCTGGCCGCTGCCGACCTTGAACTCAAGCGGCTCGCGTCCGGCTGATGAATCGAACTGCGTGCCGTCAGCCAGCTTGCCAGTGTAATGAATCCTCACGACATCGCCGCTTTTGACCTGGCTCATGTCTGTCTCTCAATCGCTTTTGTGTGAGAAGATGGTGACGCGGCATAGCGCTCAGCGTCGGTGAACAGGGGGTGCGGCAGCGCCCTTCACCCCTTGCTGACACAGCCTAGTGCGTCAGATACGGCCCTGTAAAGCGATTGTGGCAAAACGGCCGGGGACAGCGCGGCGTCCCCGGCCTTTGCGGCAGTTCTTTCTGGCCCGGCGCTTGGGGAGCTGGTTGATGCGGACCAACCGCCGCGATCTCTGACGGTCTACTTTCCGGTGATGGCCCAGTTCACGCCAAACGGATCGCGGATCTGCCCGTAGCGGTCTCCCCAGAACATGCGCTCAAGCGGCATCACGACTTCCACGCCCGCGCCAACGGCGCGCGACCACCACCCGTCCACATCCTCCACGGCCAGTGTGAGCGTGTATCCGGAGTGCTCACGCAGTGGCTGGCCGTATTCCGGGTAGGCATCGCTCAGCATGATCGAGCCACCATGGATAAGGAGGTGGATGTGCATGGTGCGGCCGCTCTCATCCTCGGGATGGCGATGGATTTCGGTCGCGGCGAAGGCCTGCTCATAAAACGTGGCCGCCTTCGATGCGCCGTCCACCATCAGATAGGGGGCGACACCGCCCTGAACTTTGGGCAGCTCCTGATTTTCATCAACGGTTACGCTGGTTTCAGACATGATGGCTCTCTCCTCATTGGGGACCGGAAAGTCGGCCCATGTCGGAAGGACGAACAGCGTTTCGCCCTTCCGACAGTGAGCGTGTGTATTCTTGAAAAAAAAGTGGGAGAGAGGCTTCAGTCTGCCGAGACCCGTTGGGACAGCCTGTCGAGATGTTCGCGAATATGGCTCGCCTCGGCGGGCGTGCGCGCAAGGGCGATTGCGCGGTTGAAGGCCTCGCGGGCCTCCGCCATGCGTCCGATCTCACTGAGATATGCGCCCCGAACACCATGGAAATAGAAATAGCCCGAAAGGCGGTCGGCAAGCGGGGCAATGAGCTTCAATGCGGCTTCCGGCCCCTTCGTCTTCGACACGGCAACCGACCGGTTCAGCGTGATGACCGGGGAAGGCGTCAGGTGTTCGAGCATCTGATAGAGCAGGTCGATCTCTTCCCAGTCCGTGTCCGCAGCCGTCCCGGCGCGAGAGTGCAGTGCGGCAATCGCCGCCTGAACCTGATAGGCCCCCGGCTGACGGTGGCGCAGCGCCTTGTCGACCAGCGCCAGCCCTTCATCGATGTTCGCCCTCTTCCAGAGTGTGCGGTCCTGATCTTCCAGAAGCACGGCCTTGCCTTCGGGGTCCGTGCGGGCGGGGCTTCGGGCATGTTGAAGCAACATCAGGGCCAGAAGCCCCATGATCTCGGGTTCTGCCGGAAACAGGCGCAACAGCAGGCGGCAAAGCCGGATCGCCTCGTCACAGAGTGAAGCGCGCACGGTCTCATCGCCGCCCGAGGCTGAATAGCCCTCGTTGAAGACGAGATAGATCATGGCCGCCACTGCGCCGAGGCGTGCCGAACGCTCCACCGCATCGGGTGCGGCAAAAGGAATGTTCGCTTCCGCCACCCGACGCTTGGCGCGCGTAATGCGCTGTTCCATGGCGCGTTCATTGACGAGAAAGGCGCTCGCCACCTCCCGCACGCTGAGGCCGGAAACGATGCGCAGCGCCAGAGCCACCTGCTGCGTGGCAGGCAGGTCCGGGTGGCAGCACACGAACATGAGGCGCAGGATGTCGTCGCGATAATGCGCGTCGTCCAGCCGTTCGGCGATATCGGTTTCCGCATCCTCAAGATCGGAAATCCGGTCCTCGGGCGGCAGGGCGGTGTTGCGCCGGTCGCGCCGCACGCTGTCGAGCGCGGCATTGCGTCCGACAAAAATGAGCCAGGCAGCCGGATCGCGCGGCGGTCCCTTGAGCGGCCAGGTCTTCAGGGCGCGCAGGCACGCTTCCTGAAAGGCTTCTTCGGCCCGGTCCAGATCGCGGAAGTAACGCAGCAGCGCGCCCATCGCCTGTGGGCGTGCGCTTGTCAGCGCGTTCTCGATCCAGGCCAGTTCGGTCATAAGGTCAGGGTTTCCTTTCCAGTGAGATTGCCCTTTTCAAAGATCTGCATCGGGCGGATTTCGAAGGTGACGCTCTCGCCTTCCTTCATTCGCTTGGCGAAATCGACAACTTCGTCGAGATTGTCGCAATCGACCACGTAGAAGCCGAGAAGCTGTTCCTTGGTCTCGGCAAAGGGGCCGTCGAGCACGAGCTGTTCGCTGCCGGATGCGCGGATCGTGGTCGCAGCAGATGTGGGCATGAGGCGGATCGCAGGACCCATGCGCCCCTTGTCGACAAGCTCTTTCTGGACCCGGCGACGCTTGGCCAGCACCGCGTCATCCTCTTCCTTGGACCAGGACATGACCACGTCTTCATTGTGGTAGCAGAGAATTGCATAGAGCATTCCGGTTCCTTTCTCGATTGGAAGACGGCGAAGCTTGCCGCAGTCCGACACGAGGCGTCGAGAAAAAACTTCTGCGGATGGCGCAAAGCCATCCACCGGAATATTGTCAAGAAAACTTCCTACCGGCGTTCAATCCTGATAGCTGAAAGCCGCGTCACCAACCGAGAGCCAGCCATGTTCGCCAACACATTCCCTGATCGCGCCTTGATCGCCGAGACCGTGGCCAAGATGCTGATCGAGATCAAGGCGGTGCATTTTCGCGCCGATGAACCCTATACCTTCACTTCAGGGCTGAAGAGCCCCGTCTATATTGACTGCCGGAAACTGATTTCCTACCCGCGCATCCGCTCGGCCATCATGGACTTTGCGGCCTCCGTCGTGCTTCGCGACGCGGGCTTCGAGAAGTTCGATGCCGTTGCCGGCGGCGAGACGGCAGGCATTCCCTTCGCAGCCTGGCTGTCCGACAAGCTCGGCCTGCCCATGCTCTACGTGCGCAAGAAGCCCAAGGGCTTTGGCCGCGATGCGCAGATCGAAGGCGATCTGAATGAGGGCGCACGCCTTCTTCTGGTCGAAGACCTGACCACCGACGGCGGCAGCAAGCTGAAATTCGCCGAAGCCGTCCGCAAGGCCGGCGCCGAGGTAACCGACACCTTCGCCGTTTTCTACTACGGCATCTTCCCCGAAACGCCGAAGCGTCTGGAAGACGCCGGCATGCGCCTGCACTACCTCACCACCTGGTGGGATGTGCTGAAAGTTGCGCGTGCGGAGAAGCTGTTCGACGAGAAGACGCTCGACGAGGTGGAGAAGTTCCTCAACAAGCCGCTCGAATGGTCCGCTGCCAATGGCGGCATCGCCGAGCTTGGTGAAAAGGCCGGCTGATCGAGAGCCTTCCGGCCTCCGGGCCTGTAAAAATAAAAAGCGGCAGTTCGGCTGGTCGGAACTGCCGCTTTCATTTTTCAGAAGCTTCCACCGCCCGGTGCATTTTGGTGACGCAGCACCGGCGGTGGGAGACGATATTCAGAGCGGGATTTCGTCGAGCGCCGCCTTCTGCGCGCTGGTGAGTGGCATGTGCGGCGGCAACGGCGCTTCAAAGCCGCTATCCCCGTGCAGCTTGCCCGTCAGATATTTCACAGCCGGAATGAGCGGCTGCGCCGAAATGGCCGTGCGCGCCGCCGAGGCCGCTTCCAGCGCATCGTCATTGGTCGGTTCCGACCAGAGCTTCGCAACGAGCGGAGCCGTCACGCTGGCGGTGGCCGATATGCAGCCGGCATAGCCTTCCGCCTCGGCCTTTGACAGAGCGGCCTCATTGCTTGGGAAAACGTCGAACCCTTCAATCTTCGCCAGTTTCGAGGCGTAATCGAGATCGCCGGAACTGTCTTTCGCGCCGATGATGCGCTGCGGGAAGGCGGCTTTCAGCCGGGCAGCGAATTCCGGCGAGAAGGTCAGCCCCGTCATCTGCGGGAAATTGTAGAGATAAATGTCGATGGGTGCGTCCGCCGTGGCCGTGACGAGGCGCTCGAACCAGGCAAACAGGCCGTCATCGCTGACACCCTTGTAGTAATAGGGGGGCAGAACGAGCGCTGCGGCAAACCCAAGCGCGTGCGCGCGCCGCGTCAGTGCGATGGTCGTTTTGAGGTCGGGTGTGCCGGTGCCCACCATCAGCCGGGCCTTGTCGAGAGAACCGGCGGCGGCTTCCATGAGCGCAATGCGCTGATCCTGCGAGAATGAATTCGCCTCGCCAGTGGTGCCAAGCACGTTCAGCGCATCGCAGCCATTGTCGAGCGCCCATTCTGCATGGCGCAGGAAACGTTTGATGTCGGGATCGCCGGTTTCGGTCACGGGGGTGGGAACGGCGGCAATGACACCGCTTAAGCGTTTAGAGGTCACGGAAGAACTCCTTTGGATATGCGCTTCGATGTGTAGAGCATTTTGCGCCGGGCAGGAAACAACCGACCATTGGGCCATTGAGCCGGGCCGCCCGGCTGCCGGCAAATGAAAACCCGGCCGGAGGAGGGAACGTCCGGCCGGGCTCTTTTCGCCCGCCCGGTTGCCCCGGGCTCACGGCGGAAAGCTGTGCCTGGTTAGTTAGCGCTCGCGACCGGTGCGACAAGCGGGGTGATGCGTCTGAGCGCTACACGCCGGTTCTCACGCTCGCGCGCCTGCGTGTCGATCTTCAGGTAGCGCTCGCCATAGCCCTGCGTGACCAGGTTTTCCGGCGGAATGCCGAACACATCGGTCAGTGCGCGGGCGACGGATTCCGCGCGACGGTCCGAAAGCGCCAGATTGGCGAGATCGGAGCCCACCGCATCCGTATGTCCCTCGATAAGGAAGGTTTCGGCCGGATTCCTCTCCAGCATGCGGTCGATGGCCGTGGCGATTGCCTCGAGCTCGTCGATCTCGCTTTCCTGAATTTCAGCCGAGCCGAACCCGAACTCGACCGTGTCGAGGTCGATGCGGCGCACCATGTCGCGCACCCGGGCCGAGCGCTTCACTTCCTCGAGCGAATACATGCGGCGCACCGGCTCCACCGGCGGCTTCTCAAGGAAGGTGTAATAGCGGTCGGGGTTCTCCACGCGCTCTGCCTCAAGAATGTAATCGCTCACCGGGATCGTGAGTCGCAGTGGCGGCAGGTCACGTGCCGGATCGCGCCAGCGATCGACCGTGTCCAGACGCTCATCCGGCACGAAGACCAGCACCTGCTCGCGCCCGTCCGGCGCAACACGCACGCGTCGGATCACATCGCCATAGCGGTTGCGCACGGTGATCAGGCGAACGCCATTGGGGCGTGTCACCACCTCGCGCACGCGGCCGCGCTGTAACTCCTCGTAATAGACCTCGTCCTCATCAAGGATCAGGCGGTCGCTGTCCGGGCTTTCAACGAAGATCTGGTTGTTGATCTCCACGATGGTGCGGTTGTCGTTGAACTCCTGCACGATTTCCGCATCCTCGCGCTGCTGACGCAGCTCCCGGCGGCGTTCGCGGCGCTCTTCGCGCGTCGTACCCATCTCGATCCGCTCGCCCTGTTCTTCAAGAATATTGCGGATTTCGGTACGCAGCGCCTCCGGATCCAGTGCTTCGGCCTGCGCCTCCGCATCGCTTTCAGGCGGCGGTGCGGCAGCTTCGGCTTCAGGAGCTGTCGTTCGGGTTTCAGCCGGAGCGTCCGCATTGCCTTCCGGCGGCACCTCGTCCTGCACTTCAGGCTCTTTCTGGCTGTCTAGAACAGGTGCGGCGTTTTCCGGCAGCACGTCCTCTTCAGCCGCCTCCACATCGGTCCCGGCTTCCGCCTCTACCTCTGCGCTGTCTGCTTTGGGTTCCTCGTTTGCCTGGCTTTCATCGGCAGCAGGCTCATCCGGGGCAGGGGCGGCCTCCGGCTGCTCAGTCTCCGTTTCGACCGGCTCTTCGGTGGCCGTTTCGGGGACAGCCGGTTCGGGCTCCGCCGTCTCGACAGCAGGCGCGTCTTCAGCGGGACTCGTCTCGGCCGCCGGCTGTTCTTCTTCGCTTTCCTGAGCTGCGGGTTCTGCCGGCTGCTCCTCAGTGGGTGCCGCAGGCTCTTCTTCCTCAGCCTCAACCGGAGCGGGTTCGGTTGTCTCCGCCGCAGGCTCCTCCTCTGTCTCTACCGCTGGTTCTTCGGCTTCGGGGGCAGCCTCCTCCGCTGCGGGGTTCTCTGGCCGCGCCTCTGGCACGGGCGTTTCTTCAGCAGCCGGTGCAGCCTTCGGCTCGGCCGGGGCCTCGGCTTCCGGTTCGGCAATGGGCGCGGGCGGTGCCTCGTCAGCCTCGGGCGCCGCTTCAGGCGCCTCATCGACAGGGGCTGGTGCTGGGGCTGCCGCAGGCGCTTCCGGGGCGGGCTCTTCTGCCTCGCCAGCCTCTTCGTCAGCGCTTTCTTCCTGCTTGCCGCCGCCGCGCTTCTTCAAAAGGGCGCGCCATGCTTCTTCCGACATGCCCTCGGGCTTTTCCGCCTGCGCCAGCACCATGCCGGCATTGCGCTCCTGTGCGAGCGCCGGCTGGACGGCAAGCGGTGTGGCCGCGATGAGCAGGCCAAGGGCCGTGGTCGTCATGATCCGCTTTCGCGTCGTCATAAAATCTCTCCTGTGTGGGCGTCCCATCGCCGCCTAAACCGCTTCACGGGCAATCGGTTCCCATTTCGGTGCATTTGACACCGCTGCGTGTGAAAGCATGGCGGGGCGATGGCGCAGGCATGGCGAAAATGCGCCCAACAGCTCGCTTGACGCGCGCGAAAAGGCGGTCCAAAGCTCTGCCATGACAACGAATGAATTCTGGAAAACCAAACCGCTTTCCGCGCTCAGCAACAGGGAATGGGAGGCCCTGTGCGATGGCTGCGGCAAGTGCTGCCTCGCCAAGCTTGAGGATGAGGATACCGGCGACATCTACTGGACCAGTGTGGGCTGCCGCCTGTTCGACGGGGCAAGCTGCCGGTGCCATGATTATGAAAACCGCCTCGCGCGCGTGCCCGACTGCGTCCAGCTGACGCCCGAGAATGTCGGAACCATCCCCTGGCTGCCGGCAACCTGTGGCTATCGTCTCGTGGCGGAGGGCAAGGATCTCCTCTGGTGGCACCCGCTTATTTCCGGTGATCCCGAAACGGTGCATGAAGCCGGCATCTCCATGCGCGGGCGCGTGAAGGCCAGCGAAGACGATCTGGCGCAGCCGGAGGATTATTTCTCTTTCATTCTGGATGAGGAACCATAGGCCGCGAACGCGGCTTTCCTTCAGGCGAAAGAGCAAACACGGAGCAATGACCATGTCGGACGATGAAACGCTGAGCCTCGTGCAGTCCTTTCTGGATGCGCTGAACGCCAATGATCACGATGCCGCACTGGCGCTGGTGAGCGAAGACGTTGCGCATGATCCTTTCGACGGTGAACGCGAGATCGGGCGCGACAGGCTGCGCTGGCGACTGGGGCTCGAGGCGCGGCATTTCGATGAACGTTTCGCCGACATTGCGCTGATGAGCGCACCGGGCGGCGTGCGGGCTGCGGCCGAGTTCACCGTGCGCGGGACCTATCGCGCAACGGCCGAAGGCCTGCCGGAAGCGACCGGCCAGAATTACACGCTGCCGGGTGGCATGTTCTTCGAGATCGATGGCGGCGAAATCACCCGCATCAGCGAGCAGCGCAACCCGGTGCAGTGGCGCGCCGCATTGTCGCCCAGTCGCTGAATGCCATGTGAACGGCTCATTCCCGGGCCGTTCAGGCACACCCTGACAAAGTGCTTTTCATCACGGGGCGCGGAAGAAGTCCTGACCAACCGAGGAAAGCACCATGTTACACAAGCTCAAGATCGCAACCCTTTCGGCAATGATCGGTCTCGGCACGCTGGCAGCGGCCCCGACCACGGCGCAGGCGGACAATCTCTATTTCGGTTTCGGCATCGGCGGCCCCTCGGGTGGCTATGTCTACGGCCATAACGGACGCGGCCATCGCGCAGAACGCCCCCGCCGCAACCGCGCCTGCACGCCGCGTCAGGCAGTTCGCAAGGCTGAGCGTTTCGGCATGCGCCGGGCGCGCGTGGTGAAGGCCAACCGCAACATCATCCGCGTTGTCGGACGCACCCATTGGGGCCGCCAGCACATGGTGTTTGCACGCGCCCCGCGTTGCCCGGTGATCCGTTAGAGCAATTCCAGGAAAAGTGGGAGCCGTTTTTCCGCGCAGAATTGCGTAAAAACAATTGGTTAGGGAGTGTCTCTAGCCAGTCTGTCGACCGGCAAGAAACACCCATTCAAAAAGAGAAAAGCCGCTGGCAGGGCGCCAGCGGCTTTTTTGTGCGTCACATGCTCTGTCTTGAGCGCTCTCCCGACAGGCAGGGGCCTGACGGGAAAGCCAAGTAGGCCTAGTTGTCCAGTTCGAACGTGACGTTGACCTGCACCTGATAGGTGTTTTCGCCTGCTTCCACCGGAACGGATTCGGCCGACGCCTGCATCCGCACGGCCTTGCCGGCATAGGGCATGGGCGGGCGCTGCTGCATCTGCTCGGAGATCTCGACAATGTCGCCGAGCTTCAGGCCGGCGGCCTCTGCAAGCGTCTTCGCCTTGTCCATCGCGTTTGCCACCGCACGCTTGCGCGCTTCGGTAACGGTTTCCGACGGATCGTCATTGGTGAAGTTCAGGCCACCGCCCTGGTTCACGCCGAGCGACACGGAGCGGTCGAGAATTGCGCCGACCTTGTCCAGATCGCGGATGCGCACGGTGAGCGTGTTGCCCACCTCGTAACCGATGATGCGCGGGGCTTTCTCGTCATTCTTGTCGTTGGGGTAGACATAGCGCGGGTTGATCGACAGGCCGCCGGTCTGCAGATCGCGGGCTTCGACGCCGTCTTCCTTCATCGCGTCGATGACGGCGGTCATTGCCTCATTGTTGGCGTCGAGCGCCTCGCGCGCTGTCTCGGCCTCTCGCACGACGGCGATGTTGAGGATCGCCATGTCGGGGCTGACGGCGGCTTCTCCCTCGCCGGTCACGATGATTCGTCCGTCCTTGTCGCTGGCGACTGCCGGGCCGGCTGCCAGCAGCGAAGCGGCCAGCATCGGGGCTGCGAAGGCGGCGGGGAAGATGGATTTGGTCATGGAAATCTCCTTTTGCGATGTCCGCATACGGCAAGTAGACAGCGATTGTGTATCGATTGCGGCAAGATGACTTGTGCAGCGATGAAAAAGCAACTAATCCATCGCCCACCGGGCCTGTAGCTCAATTGGTTAGAGCCGGCGGCTCATAACCGCTTGGTTGGGGGTTCGAGTCCCTCCGGGCCCACCATTCCGCACTTTATTAAACTAAAATCCGCTAACACCTTGAATGGAAAGGTGGTTTCTGCGGTTCGATAACCGTTTTCTCGGCTATATCGTAGCGGCTCCGCAAAAGCTAATTTCAGCACTGTTCTTTTCAGCGCAAACTCGCCTTTTTCGTATATAGTCCAAGGGCTTGCGAGAAAAGTCAGGGCGTGTTCGATAAATTCGTTTAGGTGTCCCTTCGACGGGATGCAGTTTTCGGCCTGTTCAGTCAGTCGGATTTTCTGACGCTCCAGCTTTTCGATTCGTGTTTCATACGCTCTGATCATCGTTTTATTCGATGTATCGACAATCCGCTCAAGCAGGGTTTCGATTTCACGCTCCGTGTCGATAATTTGAGTTCTAAGCGTCTCTCGTCCGCGTTCGGCTTCAGCCAGGAGTATTTTGCGGCCATCCTCAAACATCGTTCTAGCGAGCTTAAACAGCCTTCGTGTGGGTTGTAGCTTGCGGAGAATATCTTCTGCACCTTCCTCGATCTTGGCGCGGGGAATGGATTTGCGTTTTGATGGGCAATCCGGCGTATCACACAGGTAATATGCGTAATGCTTCTTTCGCCCCTTACTCCAGCAGGATGTCATTGGTTCCCCGCAATCATCGCACAGTACGAAACCGCGTAGAGGGAAATCCATGTTGATGTCTTTGCGCGCAGGAGCAACAGCGGTACTTTTCAGTCGTGCCTGAATTCGCTCATAGGTCTGGAAGCTAATAAGGGGCTCATGATGCCCTTTGCGCAGCGTGATCCCCCAATTCGGCGATTCCACATAACCTGCGTAAGTTGCCCTTTGAAGCATCTCAGTGATTTTCGTTATCCGAACGATGCCGGTGACTGCGCTTTTCGGAAAGTCGGGTTTAGATTCAAGATAACGCTTGATTTCGGTCTGAGAACTAAAGCGTCCGCTCTGACGTTGCCCCCAAGTTTTATCCAGTTTGACGGAGACTCTGGCGGTGGGTTTGGCCGATATGGCCGGGGCTATTGACGGGGTCTGACGCGGAGCTCGCGAGCGAGCGGAGCGGCAGATCCCGTTTCGGGTTCAAGGTGTCGGCATACTCGGTCGGGGTCAGCCAACCGAGCCGGGAGTGTGGGCGGTTGAGGTTGTAGTCGTTCCTCCAGGCCTGAAGAGTTGCTCGGGCGTGCGAGAGCGACGGGAACAGCGTTTCGTTCAGCAGTTCGTCCCTCAGCCGGCCATTGAAGCTCTCGATGAAGCCGTTTTGCATGGGCTTTCCCGGCGCAATGTAGTGCCAGTCGATCTGCATTCGATCAGCGAAGCCCAGGATGGCGTTCGAGGTGAACTCGGTCCCGTTATCGCTGACCGCCATCTTCGGCTTGCCGCGCCGTGCCAGGAGCGCTTCCAGTTCGCGGGCTACGCGAAGACCCGAGAGCGATGTGTCGGCGACCAAGGCCAGACACTCGCGGGTGCAGTCATCCACGATTGTCAGGACCCGGAAGCGCCGGCTGTCGGTCAACTGGTCCGAGACGAAGTCGAGCGACCATCTCTCGTTCGGGGCCATGGGGATCAGCATCGGCCGCCTTGTGCCCATTGCCCGTTTCCGGCCACCTCGTCGACGTACCGACAGCCTCTCTTCCCGGTAGATGCGGAACAGGCGCTTATGATTGACCACATGCCCTTCGCGGCGCAGCAGGACGTGTAGCCGTCGATAGCCGAACCGTCGCCGCTCATGGGCAATCGCCTTCATCCGCTCGCGCAGAACCACGTCTTCGGTTCTCCTGGTCTGATAGCGCATCGTCATGCGGCAACAGCCAAGGATCTTGCACGCCCGCCGCTCGCTCATTCCAAACGCGATCTGGAGATGTGCGACGGCCTCTCGCTCGACGGCGGGCGTCACCATTTTTTTGACAGAAGGTCTTTCAGCGCAGCGTTGTCGAGCATGCTGTCGGCAAGGAGCCTCTTCAGCTTGGCGTTCTCGTCTTCAAGCGTCTTCAGCCGCTTCGCCTCGCTGATGTCCATGCCGCCATACTTGGCTTTCCACTTGTAGATGCTGGCGTTGCTGACGCCGTGCTTGCGGCACAAATCCGCAACCGGAACACCGGCCTCGTGCTCCTTCAATATGCCTATGATCTGTTCTTCGGAAAATCGGTTGCGCTTCATCTCTGGTCCTTCGCGTGGGGCCAGAGCCTACTTCAACCTGGATTAATTCACTGGGGCAACGTCA